>JAGDVP010000004.1 GCA_023255735.1 Halothiobacillus sp.
GTCAAGGCCAAGCCGACCACGACGGGATCATGATCCGAGGCGCGATACGGCTCGGAGCTGTACAACGTCTGCACTTGCGCGGCGGTTTTGAACTCCTCGTTGTAATCCAACGCGCGTGGCTCGTCGGCATTGATGTGCCAATGCGTAGCGCCCACAATTTGCCCCGATAGCGCATTAGAGGCCAGCGCATGGTCAAGATAGCCCGATTCTGCCGCATACACATACGAATAGCGATCGATCGGCGCATCAAAACGCGCCACTTCATCCACGTAGCCAGCGTTTTTGATGACGCTGATCGGATCTTCTTTTGCGTAGGCATTCAAATCGCCAATAATCAAAAGGTTAGGGGTTTTCACGCCCGTGGGGTTACCCGCTAGCCATTGCGTTAATGCCTTCGCTGCATTGGTTCGGGTGATATTGCAATTGCCTTGACCATCGCCTGTATCCGGGTCACCCACAGCATCGCAGGCGCTACCTTTGGATTTCAAATGATTCACGGCAACAGTAAAGAGCGCGCCGGTCGCGTTATCTTTGAAGGTTTGCGTGAGCATGGGGCGATTTTTATTATCATCGAACAAGGGCTTGCCGCTCGTGTCCAACGGGGAGTTTGCACTGCTTAAAATCGCCGTTGCACCCACAGGTGTTACGTTATCTTGGCGATAAATTAAGCCCACCGTGATTTCATCCGTGCCGATTTTGGCCAGTTTAGGGTCGATATACGCGTATTTATTCAAGGCATCGCGGTTATTGATTTGCACCACCAATGTCGAGATGGCGCTATCGGCACCAAAGCCATCGTTTTCAATTTCCATTAAACCCATCACATCGGTTTTCATGATATTGATCGCATTAGCGATTTTATCCGATTGGCGCTGGAACTCTGCCACCGTATTTGCACCGCGTGCCGTCGGGAAGCCACCGCCGTGACCATCGCCATTAAAGTAATTAAGTACATTAAAACTGCCCACGGTTAAGCCGGCATTGGCGATGGCAGCCGGTTGCAGTGTGCGGGGATTCGTTTGCGCGTAGGCCAGCGGCTTATCGGTCGGTTGCAGGCGATACTCACCAAAAGCAAAATCAATCACGCCGGTAATGCGCCCTACCTCGGTGCCTACCCGAAGGGTGTTATCGGCGGTTAAACCTGGATCGGGATAGCGAATGTATGCGGGGTTTTGCACGCTGCTGCCATCATCAATCATCAATCGATTGAGTTTATTTTGCGCAGCCAAGGCGATGGCATCCGCACCCGGCGCCATTACATTGGTCGGCACAAATAAACGCGGGCTGGCAGATACATAAAACTGGCCGTAGCGTGCCAAATTGTAGTTATCGGCCACAAACAACGGCTGGGTGAATTGCATCCGCATGCCTTCGACTGCTTCCAACGCGGTGAGGCTGGCAACGGGTAGCTGCACAATCACCGGCACCGGCAATGTCTCGCCGGTGGCGCACTTCTCAAAGCCCGTGAGGGTTTTAAGCTCCGTCAACCCATTGAATTCAACAACCGTAGCGCCAAAGCGCACTTTGTCGCCGACGGCGACCGTATTGGTTGTATCGAATACAAAAACGCCTTCTGATGTGAGGGGATCAGCGTCCTGATCGGCGGCTTCTTCTTCAATAAAAAAGCCTTTGAGCTGATCGCTCCCTTGAAATGCCGCCGTTACCACCGCCTCAACGGTGACCGTTTGGTTGATTAATGGGCTGGTATCAGTTACGCCTTGAATCGCGCTAATTAAGGTTGCCGATTGGCCGCAGCTTGAAGCGGGGGGTGGCGTTGGCACCGGTGTGGGCGAAGATGCAGCGCTAAAGATTTGATTGCGATTAACCAAGCCAAACGTATCAGCAAGGGGCTCCGCCCAAACAAAATCTTCATAGTTGGCGCCAGCCCCTTTGAGCTGAAGCGAGGTGCCTGTGGCATTCGTCCCTTCGGTAACGCCAATATCCACACTGGTCATACCCACAGCCGGGCCATCCACCGCCGCTAAAGCCCCTTCATAACTTAAAAACTGCACCACTTGATTGGTGGCATTCACCAAGGCCATGCCATCGGGCGCGCCATTTTGAATGCCAGGTGTATTCACCGCAAAAAAACCAAAGCCCGCGCCGCTATCGGCAAGCGCCCCGCTTAACGGATAGGTTTTATAACTTTTACCATCGCCGCCGTTGTAGAGAACCAGCGACCAACCGGTTAAATCGGTGCCCGCAGGGCCTGCAATTTCAACCGCTTCACCCACATCGGTGCCGGAATTGTCGTAGTGAATTTCATTAATGAACACGGGCGTGGCTGCCAAAGCAAAATTTGTTATGACTGACAGCAGGATGCAACCTGCCATCAAAATGTTGTTAAGTTTCATGATCGCGCAATCCTAACTGTATGAATAAGTGCGCGAGGATGCGGTGACAAAATTTATTCGCCGTGACAGTGGCATGAAATTACAGTGACGTTTAACTGGTTGAAATTAAAGTAATACATGCTTTTAATTTGCCGTTATAACGATAATAACGGCATAAAATACCCATTCTATACACTGCAAAACTTCCGATTGAGTTGCGATGCGCGCGCCCTAATAATAAAAGCCGAACACGTGGTTGTTCGGCTTTTTATTGACTTAAGCTGGGTTAGGCGATTAATTCGCTAAATCACTAAACGACTACAACATGAGATTTATTTGGTTTCTCTGCTCCTTAAATATTCTGTCACCGCCAAGCGATCATTAGCGTCCGTAATATAAAAAGGATGTTGCGCACTCATGCCGCGGGCAGGGTTTAACAGGTTGCTTAAAGCATTTGTAGTTGACGTGCCGGTGATGGATAAATCATGCAAAAATTTAGTTTGGCCATCCAAGCCGGCTAGGAGTGGAATGGCAAAACCCACATTCGCGGCACGCACGCTGGCATTAAACACAGACAACTCGTTGTAATAGCTGACATCTGCGCCGGTGTCGGTGCTGATGATAATGTCGCTTAAAGGCGCACCACGTTTTGCTAAAACGGTGGGTTGAAAGGCGGGGTAAAGCTGAGCGAAGGGCACCACATCGGCTGATACGGGCGCAGAGGCACTCGCCGTATGGCAGGTCGTACAGTTTTGGTTAAACACCTGCTCACCGCGAGACACCATGCTGGCATCTAAATTGGTAGGCGCTCGCGGGGATTGCAGCTGGTTGGTGTAAGCGGTAAGCGCATCCAACTTGGCTTGATCAACCTGATAGCCCAAAAAACCTTTGCCTGTGGCCTCAGATTTAACATACGGATACTTACCCGCCAATCCGCTATCCGTTAATGCGGCGACATATCGGTTATAAATTTCATCACCCACGCCACCGGCCAAACCTTCGAGAATCTGCTTGCCCGGCGCGGTGGCAAGAATGGTGGGATCAAGGCCGAGCACATAGACGATGTTATTGAAATCGTTCAAATCGGTATCAAACCCAGAATGTCCCCACGGTGCAGCAAGGTCGGTTCGATAAAACGGCGGGATTTCTGCCACATTGTTAATGCCATCTGGGAACGCATCAAAGCCACCCACCGGGTAATAACGCATGCCTTGCGCATTGCTGCCGGTAAGATAGGTACGCACTTCGGCGTTAGTGTCATTTTTAATGCCCGAAAAGCCAGCTTGGTTTGCTACCGTGGCACCGCCCAAGGCTTGGAAAGCGAGTTGATACATGGGCAAATACGCCCGCGGGTTTCCTGCTGCCGCCACAATATTGCCAAAATCTAGCCCGTTGTCGGCAGGTCCATCGACCTCAAGCCCAACGGAACCTGGTAATTTGGCAAATCCCGATGGCACGATGGAGTTATCGGTACGGGCGTGACAAATCGCGCAGGAAACCCCAACCGAATCCCCTCGGGATAAATTGAGTGTGTCACTGGGGTTGAAGTTAGCATCGCTGCCCAAGGGCTTGCGGTTGCCATTTGCATCAAAGGGCACCACACCAATCACCGCGCCTTGGTTAATTAAGGCAAGGGTGACATTGGGATCGTTCAGTACGGTCGTTTTAGGATCAGCACCCGCCTTAATTTTAGCTAAAGCATCCAATAAAGCTTTGGCTGTATCGGGACTTAGTGCGGCGGCATTTACATTCAACCCCAAGGCAAGCGCGGTTAATGGGGTTACGCCCGCCGCAGCCAAGCCCTGCGGGAGCTGCATGGCTTGGGTCCAAAAGCCTTGGTTGCCAAAGGTTTCGTACCGAAAGGTATTTTCACCGAGGGTAATTTGCGGGTTTACAGGGGTGGGTGGTGTCGTGGCAATATTGTTGCTGCTGCTATTGCAGCCTGCAAGCAATGCGGTACCCGACACAATCATTGAAACAAAAATGGCGTATGAAACGCGACTTAGTTTAGTGCTCATGGGCTTGGTGGATGAGGGGTGCCTTAGGCTCCGGGGTTTTGTTCGGTTCATGATCTTAAGTGCTCCGCAGTAGTTTGAGTTTAAAGAAGCGCTCGGGCTTCTTTAAATGTACGCGGAGCGGTTTATTTTGGGTGCAGCTAACTTTATGAATTTTTTATGACACAATGAGTCGTCTGTCCGATCTTGCTTAATTTCGAGCTCGCTCATGTTTATTGTAAACGTGCTCACTTCTAATTGGGCTACTTCGATCTCATCAGTAAAGCGTTAATTAGGTTTGCTTCTCTGCATAGCAGCTCTTATCGTTAAGGGAGAGTGCAGCGCAAGACAAAGGTTTCCGTTTGGCGGTGGCGAAATCCCATGCAGGGACGCGAAATTAATGCGGGTGAGCGTGGCCACAGCCCCGCCACCGCAGCCACCCATTGGGCTGGTGTGGCCCTCCTCCTCTTCATCGTGCGCGCTTGTTGCGGCGGTGAAGCCTTCGGGAATTAAGGGGTATAGTCCAAGTTTTTCAAAATGGGTATCGAAAAATGATGCCTGAATCCTGAGTTGGACTCGTTTAGTTGATTTGTTCAGAGGTTCCTTAACGATGCACCTGGCCGCCATCCACGCCCGCCTGTGCCACGGCGGCGGCGCGGAACAGGGCGCGGCGTTTGTTTAGGGTTTCTTCCCACTCGTTGGCGGGGATGGAGTCGGCGACGATGCCGCCGCCGGCTTGAATATGCAGCTCGCCGTCCTTTAACACGCCGGTGCGAATCGCAATCGCGGTATCCATGTTGCCATTCCAAGCCCAGTAGCCCACCGCACCGGCATAGACGCCGCGTTTAACCGGTTCAAGTTCGTCGATAATTTCCAGCGCACGGATTTTTGGCGCGCCGCTCACGGTGCCTGCGGGAAAGGTAGCTTTGAGCACGTCCATGGCATTCAAGCCGGCTTTAAGCTGGCCGGTCACTTGCGAGACGATGTGCATGACGTGCGAATAGCGCTCAATAATCATGCGCTCCTCTAATTTCACGCTGCCCACTTCCGCCACGCGCCCCGTGTCGCTGCGCCCCAAATCAATCAGCATGACGTGCTCGGCGATTTCTTTCGGGTCGCTTAATAAATCTTGCTCAAGGGTCAGGTCTTCAGCATGGGTTTTGCCGCGTGGGCGGGTGCCCGCAATCGGCCGCACGGTGATTTCACCATCCTCTAAGCGCACGAGAATTTCGGGGCTGGAGCCGATCACTTGGTGGTCACCGCAATCAATAAAATACATGTACGGCGAGGGGTTCAGGCTGCGCAGGGCGCGATAAAGATCAATCGGCGGCGCATCGAAGGCAATGGTCATGCGTTGGCTGGGCACCACTTGCATCACGTCCCCAGCTTTGATGTAGTCGCGGATTTTCAGCACCGCCGCCTCATAACCTTCTCGGGTGAAGCTGGCTTTAAAATCATTCTCATCAATCGTGCGCGGGCGGGCAATGGGCGCATAACGCACCCGCTCACTGCGCAAGCGTTCGGTGAGCGCGTCCAGATGCGCCGCGCCTGCGGCCAATGCATCGGGTGCGGCGGGGTCGATCAGGGTGACCAGCAAAAGCTGGCTCGATAAATTATCAACCACAACGACTTGCTCTGAGACCATCAACAAAATATCGGGCGTACCCAACGGATCAGGCTTGGCGGGGCGTTGGCCGAGCTTGGGCTCAATATATCGAACCGTTTCAAAGGCGAAATAACCAACCAAGCCGCCATGAAAACGGGGCATACCGGCGGGTTCGAACACGCGATAGCGCGCTTTGAAGGCTTCGACCCAAGCCAGCGGATCGGCGGCCTCGGTGGTTTCGATTAGGTTATTGTCGCATCGCACTTCGATTGTGTGCCCATACACCCGCAGCACGGTGCGCGCGGCAAGCCCGATAATGGAATAGCGCCCCCAGCGTTCGCCGCCCATCACCGATTCAAACAAGTAGCTATTCGGTGCATCGGCCAGTTTGCGATACACCGAGAGTGGCGTATCGTAATCACCCGATAGCGCGCGGGTTAGTGGCACGCGGTTATACCCCTCGCGGGCGAGGGTTTGGAGCTTAAGGGCGGTGGGGATAAATTCCATAACAAATTCCTGCGTTATTCAATGCGCGGGCGGTACCCGCATGCGAACGGATCAAACGGTTAATCCGGGGTTTTAAGCCCTTAAAGGCTGTTTAAAACCGCCATCGAACGGCGCTTATGCGCCCCAAAAGGCAGCTTGGGATGCACCTTGGGCAACGCAGCATTTTAATTTCCAATCAGTGCCTGAAATTCGGCCATCGAATCAATCACCGCATCGGGGTGGTAATTGCGAATATCTTCGCCATGATTGTAGCCATAGCTCATGCAGATAATCGAAAAGCCTGCGGCGCGGGCGGCTTTTACATCCGAGAGGGAATCGCCAATCATCAAGGCCTCAGAGGGATGAATATGAAACCAGCCCGCCGCGTAAATTAACGGCGCGGGATCGGGTTTTTTCATGGGCAAGGTATCGCCCGCGATCACGGTTTCAAATTGATCGAGCAACCCCATGTCTTTGAGCAACGGCAGAGTAAACGCGGCCGCTTTATTGGTGACGCAACCGACCCGCAGCCCCAGCGATTTCACATAAGCAATGCCTTCAAACACCCCGGGGAATACGCACGAATGCTTGCCATTACTTGAGGCATAAAACCGTTTAAAAATCGGCATGGCTTTTTCGAACAGGGCGGCATCGGGCACGCCATGAACATCATCGGTTAAGGCACGCTCGACTAACCGCTCAATGCCGTTGCCCACCCAGTTGCGCACATTGGCCTCAGCCCGATGCGGCATACCAAGCTCATCCATCAATTGATTCACAGCCACTAATAAATCGGGGACGGAATCAATCAAGGTGCCATCTAAATCAAATAGCACCATTTTCGGTTTAAATTGCGCCATTATTTCTTTGCCTTAGCCTTAGATTTCGCATCATTTTTGCCCGCCGATTTGCTATGCACTTTAGCAAGCTCGGCGCGAAATTCCGCCAGCACGCTGTCGTAGCGATTCGCATCTTGAGGGTTGGCTTTGCCAAATAAAGCCGAGCCTGAAACAAAAGTATCCACGCCCGCTTCGGCAATTTCACGAATATTGGCCGGGGTTACGCCGCCATCAATCTCAAGGCGAATATCGGTACGGCCAGAAGCCTCGATGATTTTGCGGGCTTGACGGGCTTTATCCAACACATACGGAATAAATTTTTGGCCGCCAAAACCGGGGTTCACCGACATCAGCAAAATCATGTCTACTTTTTCAATCGCATATTCGAGAATATCGAGTGGGGTGGCGGGGTTGAATACAAGACCCGATTTACAGCCGCAATCACGGATGAGCTGCAAGCTGCGATCGACATGCTCGGAGGCTTCAGGGTGAAACGTGATGTAGGTGGCGCCCGCTTTCGCAAAATCGGGGATGATGCGATCGACGGGTTTTACCATCAAGTGCACATCAATGGGCGCGGTAACCCCATGTTTACGCAGCGCTTCGCAGACCAATGGCCCAATGGTTAAATTCGGCACATAGTGGTTATCCATCACATCAAAATGCACCCAGTCGGCACCCGAGGCGATGACTTTATCCACCTCGTCACCCAAAGCGGCAAAGTTGGCAGACAAAATACTGGGGGCAATGATGAAATCAGACATAAGGGGCACCTGCTAAAAAATTAAAAATCCCGATCAATGTACTCGAATTAGCGGCAAAAATTAAGCCCAAACCGCGTCTCCGGCTGCAATATCTTGCGGGCTTTATGGCGTGGTTTTCGGCGGTAGGGTATCGATTCGCGCCTCGGCTAAGCGTTTTCTCACGCCCGCGAGCTGGCTTTCTGCCACAGGACCAATTTGAATCCGGTAATACTGCTTACCGTTGACCGTTGCCGTTCGGACATCGGATACAAACCCTTGCATGGCAATTTCCGCCTTGCGCCGATTCGCCTCCGCCTCGGTGGCAAATGAGCCGGCTTGAATCCAGAAGCTGCGCTCAGGCGGTTTAGACGCGGCATCACTGACCGCGCTCGGCACCGAGGTGGCCGGTGGCACGGGTGGCTTTTCCGCCGGCGCCGGTTTGGTAACCGGTGCGGGCGGAGCTGGCGCAGGAATCACAGGGCCGTTATTTTGCTGCGGCAGCAGGGTGTAAAATTCAAAATCCGGCTTTTGAGGCGCCTTAGTTTCGGGCTTTTTAACTGAGCGCGCATCTTGCTGGGCTGAATGCTCGCCTGTGGCGGCATCTTTTTTCCAGAGCTGCGATGCCACGTAGGCCAACAAGGCCCCCGCAACAATCAGTAAAAGCACGATCCATTTGCTCGCCGCATTAGGCTCGCTCGTGCGCCGGCGATTAGCCGGCGTGCGTTTAGTTTGCGCCATGAGAACGTGTTTCCATTGGGGTGAGATTGTCCTTGGGTGTCACTTAAGTTGCACCTTGCTGCGGCTACGGCCTTACATTTCTTCCGGCGCGCTCATGCCGAGCAAGCCTAACCCATTGGCGAGCACTTGGCGGGTGGCCGCAATTAAGTTAAGCCGCGCATCCCGCAGCGGCGCATCATCGGCCAGCAAAAAGGCGTGGGCATTGTAGTAGGCGTGAAATTCTTGCGCTAAATCGCGCAAATAATGCACCAATTGATGCGGCTCCAAGCTCAACGCCGCACGGTGAACGGTATCGCTAAATTGGCTTAAGCGTTTGAATAGCGCCTGCTCGTGCGGCTCCGTTAAGCGTGCGTACGCACTGCGGCCACGGGCGACATCATGGCTAAACCCACGCAGGGGTAACTGGCGATTCACACTGCATACCCGCGCGTGGGCATATTGGATGTAATACAGGGGGTTGTCATTGGATTGGGATTTGGCTAAATCCAAATCAAAGTCTAAATGCTGCGCTGCTTGCCGCATCACATAGAAAAACCGCGCGGCTTCATTGCCCACTTCTTCGCGCAATTCGCGCAAGGTCACAAAGCTGCCTGAACGGGTGGACATTTGTACCCGCTCGCCGCCGCGATACAAAATAGCAAATTGCACCAAGGAGACATCCAGCTTTGCGGCATCAAACCCCAACGCGGTGAGCGCGGCTTTCACGCGCGGCACATAGCCGTGATGATCGGCACCCCAAATGTCGATCACGCGATCAAACCCGCGCTCAAATTTTTCCATGTGATAGGCGATATCCGAGGCGAAATAGGTGCTTTGGCCGTTATCACGCCGCACGACACGGTCTTTATCATCGCCAAATTCGGTGGATTTAAACCACAGCGCACCGTTTTGCTCATACACAAAGCCGGCGGCTTGCAGGCGTTCAATCGCCCGATTAATTAAGCCGCGATCCTCGAGCGACTGCTCGGAATACCAAAATTCGTAATCCACACCAAATTCGTGCAAATCGTCTTTAATATCCGCCAAAATCGCCTTCAAACCCGCATCAAACACGGTTTTATAACGCGTGGCACCGAGCAAACTTTTTGCCCGCTCAATCAGCGCATCAATATAGTCGTCTTTATCGCCCCCATCGGGATCGTCGGCCGGCAAATCGGCAAACACGGCGGCGATTGGCACCACGAGGGTATCGCCCTGCGCCGCTTTTAGGCTTTGAGCAATCTCGAAAATATAACCTTCTGACTTATACCCATTGGCGGGAAAGGTAAGCACGGCGCCACATGCCTCCAAATAGCGCAGCCAAATGCTCGTCGTTAAAATGTGCATTTGCCGGCCGGCATCGTTGACATAATATTCGCGATGCACCTCAAACCCGACCGCCGCCAGCAAATCGGCCACCACGGCACCATACGCCGCGCCGCGCCCATGCCCCACATGCAAGGGGCCTGTGGGGTTGGCTGAAACAAATTCAACCTGCACCTTTTTGCCCGCACCAACTTGGCTTTTGCCGAAGGCGGCGCCGGCGGCTAGTATGTCGTCAATGAGCGCAAAGGCGGCCAGCGGCTCGACAAAAAAATTCAAAAACCCGGGACCTGCTATTTGAATCTCACGAATACCCCTGCGATCGGTGAGCGCGGCCAGCAAATGCTCGGCCGCCACGCGCGGCGCCACGCCCATGGGTTTGGCGATTTGCAAGGCGATATTGGTGGCAAAATCGCCATGGCTTGGGTCTTTGGTTACCGAAAGTGTCGGCACGATGGCAACGCTTGCATCAAGAACCCCTTGCGCTTGGAGTTGAGCAAGGGCGGCACGCAGTTTTTGTTCAATTTGGGCTTTCAATTCAAGATCCAGAGGTTCAAATAACAACAAGGTTTAAGATAGCCCGCTAGTTTATCGCGCCTTGGTTGCAACGAGCAAAGAACTCCGCTGAATTGACTTGAATTAAGTTAAAGATGGCGCGCGCGGCTTGTGCGCAAAACAGCAACGCTATTTTGCAGCAAATCTCTGTGCCCAGATAAGGCGGCCGACCCAGCCCGCCGCGCCAAGGCATAAATCCCGCACAACACCGTGCATAAAAAGTCGCATCAGCTGCTAAAGTGAATATGCCACCGATAAAAAGAGCTTGAAACCCATCATGACTGTCCCGAATGAAGATGACTTCCCCGAACCCAGCGCCCAAGACGACGCGCGCGTCGCCACAATTGCCGGTGCCATTCACACCATTTTAGGCGCGCTGGGTGAGGATACCGAACGCGAAGGCCTGCAAAAAACCCCGCAGCGCGTCGCCAAGGCGCTAATTTTTTTAACCCAAGGCCTGAAAAAACCTCTCGATGAGGTGATCGGCAACGCCTTATTTGCCTCACAAAACGATGAGCTGGTAGTGGTGCGCAATATCGAGTTTTACAGCCTGTGCGAGCACCACATGCTGCCCATTATCGGCCATGTCGATATCGGCTATATCCCCAATGGCAAGGTCATCGGCTTATCTAAGCTGGCGCGCATCGTCGATTTGTATGCCCGCCGCCTGCAAATTCAGGAAAATATGACCCAGCAAATTGCCGATACAGTGCAAAAATCCACCGGCGCCCGTGGCGTAGCCGTACAAGTGCGGGCAGTGCACATGTGCATGGCCATGCGCGGGGTTGAAAAAGTGAACTCCGAAACCATTACCTCGATGATGCTCGGCGCATTTAAAGACAACGGCCAAGCGCGCAATGAGTTTTTGCAACTCATCGGCCAGGGGCGCAAATGAACCCGCCCCGAACCCTGCTGATTACCGGCATTGGGCGGCGGATTGGCCAGCATTTAGCCGCCCACTATTTAGCGCAGGGCGATCGCGTGATTGGCACGTACCTCAGGCATACCAGCGACGTGGCCGCGCTGGAAGCCCAAGGGCTTATTGCTTTGCCTTGCGATTTAACCCAAGCCGCCGAGGTTGAACGGCTCGCCGCGGGCATTGCCGAGCACACATCTACCCTAGATGCCCTCGTGCATAACGCCTCGGTGTGGTTTGATGATGCCCAATGCGCGCAAGATGCGGACAAAATTTCCGCGCTGTACACCGTGCACGTGACCGCGCCCATCGCCCTCACCTTGAGGCTACAGCAGGCGCTACCCGCCGAATCACGTCAGGGGCAGGCCGGCAGGCTTGTGGTGTTTATAACCGATGCGCAATGCTTAAGCGGTGGCTCTGAGCACGCACACTATTTTGCCTCCAAGGCGGCGGCGGAAAGCGCTGCGCGCTCGCTTGCCAAAAAACTCAAACCCCACACCCGCGTCAACACCATTGCGCCGGGTTTGATTCTGTTTCATCCGCACGATACCGCCAGCGCTCGCGAGCACAGGCTTGCCCAAAATTTACTGCCTTTTGAGCCGGGCGCTGCGGTTATTGCCCAAACCTTAGATTACCTGCTGGCGTGCCCGGCTTTGGATGGCGCCCGCATCAAGGTGGACTGCGGCTATACAGCCTAAAACACCCCCGAACAAAAAAGCCCGGTATGACCGGGCTTTTACACTTCACATTAGCGCGCTGGGCGAATTATTTGGCCGCAGGTGCCATTTTTTTCGCGTGGTGTTTTTTAGCTGAGTGCTTTTTAGTTGTGTGTTTTTTGACAACTTTCATCGGGTGGTGCTTAACCACGTGATGCTTGGCAGCATGATCCATAGGCGCTGGCGCAGGCTCTGCGGCCATAACCGCAGTGGAGGCAACCACGGCACCTGCAACACACACACCCATAACCCATTTCATGACATTCGTGCTCATATCGATACCCTTAAAAAATAATAATTACAGAAGCGAATAGATAATACGCCGGACAATTACTAAAAACCAGCATCCACCCAAATAAATAAACGATTAAATATCAACAGCATAATAAAAACATTACCAATCGTTTGCAAATTTGCAACAAATAACCCACGGGGCGGGCACTTCAAGCCTCTGGCGCAAAAAGCCGCCCCGCACCCTAGGCATGCAAGGCTTTGCCTTTTTGCAAACAAAACTAAACCCACAAACGGCGTCGCACCATCGCCACAGCACCGTAAAAACTCAACCCTGCAAAACCCGCTAAAACCCAAAGGTGCAGCCCCAATTGCGCCACCGGCTGCCCCACGATCAACGGGCGAATAACCTCCACGGCGTGCGTTAAGGGTAAAAACTGCACCCCCACTTGCAAGGCGGGCGGAAAGCTATCCAGCGGAAAAAAAACGCCCGATAACATAAACATCGGGGTCACAACCAGCACAAAGTAGTAGTTGAAAAAATCGTAACTCCCCGCCACGGCGCTCATAATAATGGCCGGCCCTGCAAAGGCCAACCCCATCAAAAAAACCACGGGCAAAGCCCATAACGCCGCAAAACCACCGGGAACCGCGCCCAAAAAAGCCGCCACGAGCAAAATGGCCGCTGCGCTAATCAGGCCTTTTAAGGCGGCCCAAATCACCTCACCCAAGATAATGTCATCCACATCCATCGGAGTCGCCATCATGGCGTCATAGGTTTTTTGCGGCACCATGCGGGTGAATACGGAATACATGCCCTCAAAGCTCACGGTCGTCATCGCCGATGAGGCCACCACGCCTGAAGCCAAAAAAGTGAGATAAGGCAAGCCCCCCACGGTACCCACCAAATGCCCCAAACCCAAGCCTAAACCCAATAGATAAATCAAAGGCTCGCCAAAATTGAGCGCAATGGCCGGCCCCATCAATTTGCGCCAAACCAAAAAATTTCGGGCAATCAAGGCCATCGCGATCAACCGTAGGCGGGGCAATGCCCAAATTGAACGCCTCATTCCCGCAGCCCTCGGCCGGTTAAACGTAAAAAAACATCTTCAAGCCCCGCGCGCCGATGAATCACGGTAAGCCCGGTGTCCTCGCCCAAAAAGTCCAAAATAGCGGCCGGTGCATGGGTGTAAACATACACCGCCGTGCCGTAGCGCTCTGCGTGCTGGCTCATGGAGCGCAGGGTCGCAAACAGCCCCTCGCTCACCGAGCCACGCAGCTCAATCACGTCACTGGCGTCCAATCGACTCACTAATTGCTCAGGCGACCCTTGCTCTAAAATTTTGCCTAAGTCCATCACCACCAGCTCATCGCACAATCGCTCAGCCTCCTCCATGTAATGCGTGGTGAGAATGAGCGTGACACCGCGCGCGCGCAACTCGGCCAACCGCGCCCAAATCATGTGCCGCACTTGCGGATCAAGCCCCGTGGTGGGCTCATCAAGCACCACAATATCTGGGTTGTTGATGAGCGCGCGCGCAATCGTTAAGCGACGCTTCATGCCACCACTTAGCGTTTCAACCTTCGCATCGGCTTTGTGGGTTAGCTCAGAGAAGGCCAGCAGTTCATCCACCCGCTTGCCCACTGCGGCTCGTTTTAAGCCAAAAAACCGCGCATACATGAAGAGGTTTTCACGCACCGTAAAATCAGGGTCTAAATTATCCGCTTGCGGCACCAACCCCACCCGCGCCCGAATCGCCCGCGCCGCATCGGGCAACGGTTGGTCTAAAACCCTCAAATTGCCCGCATCAAAATCAGACAACCCCATCAGCATTTTGAGCGTGGTGGTTTTCCCCGCCCCATTCGGGCCCAAAAAGCCAAAACACTGCCCCGGTTGAATAACAAAGCTAATACCATCCACGGCGCGAAAATCGCCAAATTGCTTAATGAGCCCCTGCGCTTGAACAACAGGGGCTTGTGCGGCGTCATCCACATGGTTTTTTTGCGTCATTCGATTGCGCTCAATTATCTCGTTAAAAGCTCATCCATCAGTTGCAACACCCGCTCGGTTGCGCCGCGATTGGTCATTACCACCGCATGGGCACGATGCCCCATTGCCTGCCAGTGCGCCGGATCCGCCCAAGCCATTTGCACCGCTTGGGCTAACTGGCGCTCATTATCAACCCACCTAACGGCATCTTTGGCAGCCAACACGGCATAAACTTCACGAAAATTATGCACCGCGCGCCCACTGATGACCGCCCGATTAAATAAGGCCGGCTCAATTGGGTTATGCCCGCCGGTTGCTACCAAAGAGCCCCCCATAAACACCACCGCGATGCCGGCAAAATAGCGCATCAATTGCCCGGTTTGATCGAGCAAAACCACTTGCGTATCGGCTTGAACGGGCGCAGGCGCATCAGAGGGAAGATGGCTTGCGCGCTCAGCCTTCAAGCCACAGGCCGCAATTTGCGCCGCAATGCGCACCGAGCGCTCCGGGTGGCGCGGTGCCAAAACCAACAGCGCGTTAGGGTTGTGCTGCAGCAACGCCCGGTGCGCCGCTAAAACCTGGCGTTCTTCGCCCTCATGCGTACTGGCTGCCAGCCAAATGGGCCGCGCGCCGCCAGCCCACGGCAACACAATGGGCGCCACCCCGTCAAATTTAATATTGCCGCAATCACGCACATCCAAAAGCAAGCCCGCAGCCAAGGTAGAAAATCGCCCCCGGTCGAGTGCAGACTGGGCGCAAATCGCCGCAAGCCCCCCCAGCGTCTCGCGCAATAACGAACCGCCCCAGCGCTGATAGCGCGCGAACGAGCGATCCGACAACCGCGCATTCACCAGCACCATCGGCACCGCTCGCTCTGCAGCCACCCGCACCCAATTAGGCCACAGCTCGGTTTCCATCACGATAATCAAGCGCGGTTGCAGCCCACTCAGCACCGCCCGCTGCGCAAAAGCATAGTCGAACGGCGCATAAAAATGCGGCACACCCAAAGCACGCACGGCATTCGCACCGGTTTCCGTCATAGTGCTCACCACCAAAGGCAAACCTGGCCAGCGCAAGCGAATCGCGGCAATCAACGCAGCAGCAGCCCGCACCTCACCCAAAGACACCGCATGCAACCAAACCCCACCCACCGGCAAACCTGTCGGCAAGCGGCCAAATTGCGCAAACGCTACGCGCGCAGTTTTGGGTACGCGAACATACCGGCGCAGGGAGTCCACAAGCAACCAAGGGCACAAAATAACGAGCAACAGGCCGTATAACCAACGGGTCATTCGCAAAACTCCGATTAAACCCACAAAAATGCACGCTCAGGGAGACTCAGCACGCGCAGCCACACCGCTGCCTGTTAAAATCATTCAATGGACAAACCACTTAATTTTATCCAAAAAACCACACTGGCATTGGCGACAAGCCCTTTATGGCTCATTGCCAAGCTGCCACAAGCTGTCCGGCTAAAACTGGGGCGATTCGTTGGCCGGCAAGCCGGCAAGCTCATTAAAAAGCGTCGCCAGATTATGACGCAAAACTTAAGCCTCGCCTTCCCGGAGAAAAACAACGCATGGCGAGAGGCCGTCATCCGGCAGCACTTTGAGCGTTTAGGTGAAGATGCGGCCGAATCATTTTGGGGTTGGTATGGCAATACAACCCTGCCACCAGAACACCGCATCATCGGCGCCGAGCATATCGAAACTGCCCTCGCCCGGGGGCAAGGCATAATTTTAAACGCAGGACATTTTACACCCGGGGATTTCGCGGTTTATCTCGCCGCGCAACATTGGCCGATTCATGCAGTCTACCGCCCCAATGACAACCCCGTCATTGACGAGCTCATCAACCGAGGCCGACGCAAACACGTGGTGCGCCTAATCGACCGAGAAAACACACGCGGCATGATTCGTACACTTAAAGCAGGCGGCATCCTCTGGACGGCCGCCGACCAAAGTTACCACGGCAAACAAAGCGCCTACCTGCCATTTTTTGGTATCAAATGCGCCACCAGCACGGCCATTCCCGCATTAGCGCGCTTAAGTGGCGCCATCGTTCTACCGTTTTATGTGCGCCGAGAAGGCGGGCGCTACCAGATCATAATTCAAGCACCGTTTGAGCACCTACCCAGCGGCGACGATACCGCTGACACAGCCCAACTCGTCTCAGCGCTAGAGGCCGAAATCCGTAACGAACCCAGCGCTTATTTATGGGGGCACCGGCGGTATAAAGATCTTATAAAGGAACATCCAAGCAACATTACTTAAAAATATCCTTAGCGAAGCTCACACAACTCAAAAGAAAATAGTCGTTGTCCAACATAGGCGTTTCGCACCGAACAGCTCGCTTGATCCAAATCATAACCATACGCAAGCAAATTTGAGCGCGCACGCTGATTAGTCGCTATCACATCGGTTAAATGCTTTTGCCTATCTGCGGGCAATACCGTTAGCTTACAGAGAGGCCCTTCATCTGTTGCACCAAGGTTTTGGTAAGCTGCATGAATTCGAGTATGCGAAACAGTCCATTCAAGCACATCACAGAAACCAACCTGCCGATTTAACCCAATGGCCGTTAAACTTTGATTAATGCGGGCCAGGCTAATTTCTCGATAATTTTGTGGCAATTCAAACACGACAAACGTGTGCTCGTTTCGCTCTATCAACGTTTTAACGCGTGCAAGGTAACCCGCTGAAAAAGGGAAAGTCCCACCAATTCCTACTAGGGCAGCAGTGGGCGGAAAAAATGGAGCAATCCACGCTAAAGGCTGCCCATCTAAAAGCACGGTCGAGTCATTAGGCACCGTGAATGCATCCGCAGGGCTTGGCTGTATAAATCTATCCGACCACGGCTCTGCTTTATAAGAAGCAACACCAAAAACCAAGGCCATCACAAAAGAAACCAAGCAAATAATCAGCATTGCTTTAGCTCCTTTTGCCTCCCCGAAAACATACTTCAAAAAAACAAAAATAACCATGGGCGCTGTCAAATAAAAATATAGCTGATAGCGATAAATACCAAACAAAAACAACCAAAAAACAAATCCAAGCAAAGTATAAGAAATAACAAAAACCGAATACCCACTCAATAATGGGGCAGCATCCCCCTTAAGAAAAAGAAACTTCTTAACAAGAAAAAACACACCAGTCAAATATAAAATAGGCCAAATAATTTGAGGCCAATAAATACCGTCAAAATTGCCAGGATTAAATAAAAAATAAAAAGGCCGAAATATTAAATCTAAAAACCCACTGGGGAGAAATCTTTTATCTATAACCGTCAGAGGTGGGGTTAAAGCATTAGGAAAAAATGAGCTAAACTGCGGAAAAAGCGGATTACCAAAATGCTGATACATTTGAATAAACCACCACCCTCCAGTTGCCGACAATCCGAATAAAACCCCTAAACCAAAAACGAAAGCTAGGCGAAAACGAAAAATTAATGGGTTTTTAATAAATAACAATCCAAGGCATAAGGCCAAACTAGCCGTCACGCCAGTCAACTTCAAACCGGAACCAAGCCCTGAAAAAAAACCCGCAATCAGCAGCGCGGCCAAAAGAGACAACGACCAGATTCTAACATTAACAACATAACGAAGAACCACGTACAAAGACGATATTTGAAAAATTGTTGTTATCGCATCACCATCAACACTACCATTTCGACCTATAAAACTAGCTGAAAACAATCCACATAATGCCAGCACTGTGGTCAATGCAAAAAAATCGAATGAAGTCAACTTGCAATTCGATAGAACTAATCGAATAGATAGCCAAAGGGGAATAAATACCAAAGCGGGGACAAACCCCATAATAAATCCAACTAGCTTAGGAGGAAGATTAACCGACATCAAATAATAGGCGGAATCAAGCAGTGGGTTAAAATAAGACTGAAAACCAGCGGGCGCAAGATCCAAATCAAGCCGGCCGTGCACGAAGGCATAACCATTGTAAACATGATAATTAAAAAAATCCCAACCACTGGGCTGGCCATAAAAAACTGATAACAACCCAAAAAATAAAGGAACAACAGCCATCATTAAAAGAGCTGATCGCTTTGTGCTAAAAATAGAAATAATAAAAGTATACAATCGATCAATCAAAATCATAAAATTCTCTTGCGCTAAGTGAAAAAACCAGAATTTTCATTCACTCGGCGGAGCTGGGTATTGCAAATAGGTCAGCATTCTTAATTCTCGTCGCCCGCGAGTTACCGTATCCAAAATAATCCCTGTCACAAAATTCAGGGCGGAAAAAAGCATAATGCCAGTGGCCAGTACCGCAGTCGGCATTCTGGGCACTAAACCGGTCTGCATATAAGTAATAAACAAGGGTGTTGAAATCGAAAAAGCAAGAAGAGCTAATAACATTGAAATAAATCCAAAAAACAAAAACGGTCGCTCGTGCCGAATCAGTTTGAGAATTAACATCAAAATCCGCCACCCATCACGGTATGTGCGCAGTTTGCTCTCCGATCCTTCAGGACGCCCGCGATAAGCACCCACCTCATGGGCTACTGGCATGGCTATTTCGAGCGCATGCACAGTCAATTCTGTTTCAATATCAAACCCTGTGGAGAGCGCGGGGAACGATTTAACAAATCGACGTGAAAATACTTTATACCCCGACAGCATATCTTGAACACGGTTGCCAAAAATAGCGCGCACAACCCCTGTCAGCAGCCGGTTGCCCCAGCGATGCCCATCGCGGTAAGCCGTTTGCTCTGTTTCTTGCCGAATACAATTGACTAAATCGTATGGACCGCTCATGGCCTTTTTCAACAAAACAGGCGCAAGAGCCGCATCATAAGTACCATCACCATCTGCCATGACATAGTAGTCCGCATCAATATCACGAAACATTCGCCGCACCACATGCCCTTTTCCGGCTTGCATTTCACTCCGAACGATGGCGCCAGCTTGCGTGGCAATTGTCGCTGTATTATCGGTTGAATTATTGTCATAAACATAGATAAACGCTTGCGGCAAAGCCACTGCAAAATCCCGCACCACGCGGTCGATGGCAATAGCCTCGTTAAAACAAGGGAGTAAAACCGCAATTTTAGGTGGGCGCATCTGCATCCTCATCGATTATTTAAATGGTAGAACACACGGCCCCATTATCTAATTGGATAGTGCGGATACACGGGAGCGAGCAATAGCCCAGGCAATTCCTGTCCAAATAACAGCGGCAGTCCAACCATTAAAATATTCCATCGTGCTTTGTGCAGGCCAAAAGGTAGTTAAAAGCAATGCGCTACCGAAATAAGCGTGCATCGGTGCACCAATAATAAATGAGCCGCGAATCACCTGCTTAAATAGAAAGAAAACCATAACAACAAACACACTAAAAGCGAGAATTCCACCTTCTGCCAGCATGCCGGTATAAAAGTTGTGCGGATGTAGAACGGCACCCTGATAACCCATCGAAGTATATTTTTCACTATAAGTCGGCATGGTTGAATCACAGTATTCTTTAAACTGCCTTGCTCCAACACCAGTCCAAGGATTTGCTTTAAACTCAGCCCATGCCGTCATGAAATTGAGGCCATAGACATTCTGGTCGAGATGATGAATCGTTGAAATGGTGGAATCAATACTTCTGCCCACCATTTCTTTCTGCGTTACGGCTACACCGACAATCAATAGCATAGCCAACATGATTAAGCCCATGAGTTGCAATCGCCAACGGGGCACATATATCAAAACGCCAATCACCACAACACCCGCCCCGAGCAAGTAGGTTAATAATGCCGCTCGCTCGCCGGTTAAAAACATAAATAAAGCACCAACCGCGGATAGTGCGGCGATAGCAATTAGCGCCCATACCTGATTACGCTTAATTAATGCAAACCAAACAACGGCCAAACCAATAAACCACACCCGATCAATGAAAGAACCAACCAGCATGTGCGCACCAAATGGCCCGGTTAATCTCGTGGGATTAGGTGATGTACCACCGAACAAATCAACACCAAAAATATATTGGATAAAGGTATCAACCACAATAAAACCAATGACAAAGAGCATAACTCGCTCAAATAATTTTAAACTTCTGGGCATGGAGAAAAACAGCCAAACCAATGCAGCTGCATATATCGGCCATCTAAATGCCAAAATTGCGCTTAATGCGGAATACGCTGGGTTTACAGAAAAAGGCGATAAAAAGAGCAGAACAAGTGATACCCCACCTGAAGCCAATACCCAATCTTTTAGCATCCAGGAAAAATCACGATGACGAAATGCGACAAATAACGCAATAAGAACGGTTAAACCAACGGAAAGCTCAGCGGGAACACGGCGAATTAGCACCATGATTGGCAATAAAAATATGCCCATAATTAAGAGCCGATTAATCCAATTCATCTGAAGAAATGGCCTATCTTGGTTCGCACGAACCAACTGAGGTGTGGACATAATTAATCCTTAGGATCGTAAAAAGTTTTGCATGGATAAACATCTAATTTGGCTAATTCAGCGGCTTCAAATTTTTTAGCTTCAATTAAAAATGAATAATAAGCGCTGGCCATGGCTTGTATGAGCCCACGCCGGCCATCTAAAAATGCCCGCCGGAGCAGGTAGTTTTTTAAAAAGCGCAACGGGAAAATCGTAAACAATTTCAATGCCGATGGCTTTTTGCCCCGATTGGCATCTAATTCGGCGCGCAGGGTCGAATATTGGTTAATTTTAGTTACGCGCAAGCTAACCGACTCCACGCCGTAATGCTCAACCCAGCCGGGCAGCTTCACGATCCGCCCGCCCGGGTTCAGGCGCACCGATTCGTGCACGATTTGCTCGGCCGCAAATCGCCCCTGCTCACGCCGAAACAGGCGCACGCGCTCAATCGCTCGCGTGCTTTTTCGCGCCGGCACGCCAATAAACCAATCACGGAACCGCACCAAACCACCTGTAACAGCAGGGTCATCCGCTTGCACCAAAGCGATTATAGCGGCGCGCAGCGCGGCATCTAGCACTTCATCACCATCTAAATTCAGCACCCAGGGCTGGGTGCATAAATCGAGCGCTACTTGCTTTTGCTGGCCATAGCCCAAAAAATCTTGGTGCACTATTTTGGCATCATATTTTTGCGCGATTTGAAGGGTGTTATCCGTCGAGCCAGAATCTACCACCACAATTTCAGCAAAATCAGCCACCGCTGCCAGCACGGCATCGAGCCATTGGCCACAATTTTTGGTGATTATAAAGACACTGATCGGGATGGACGAACTCATACGCGATAGCGCCCCCGGGTGATGGTGAGCCAAAACTCGAATCGATTCATTTGCCCCACCATCGACAACCTCGGGAGCCGCCACGCATCAAATCGCGTGCAGGGTAAAACTCGTTTTTTAGTCGTCACTGCCGAGGCAAATCCCGCCGCCTTTACCATGGCTACGTGCCGATCCAAAAACTTGCCGTATGGATAGGCAAAACTTGAGCAGGGCCGCCCCGTCAACCGCTCAACCGATTGTTTTGATTCAGTTATTTCTTGCATGGCAATCACATCATTGGTTGAGGGCAGGTGCACGTGGCTCATGGTGTGCGCACCAAATTCAATGCCGGCAGCACTCATTTCTTGAATCATTACGGGGGTTAAGCGCTCAATATTCGGCATGTGGGGGGCAAGGTAAATCGTGGCCGTTGCGTTGAATTTTTTGAGTGTTGGCCAGGCAGTGGTGAAGTTATCGGCATAACCATCGTCAAACGTAATCGCGACTAACTTGGTGCAGTTTGTTGCTGCCATTAACTGCGATATGGTCACAAACCGCACCCCGCGTCGCGCAAGCCAACCCATTTGCCAAGCGAACTGTTCTGGCGTTGTTCGGATGCCCTCGCCTTTGTTTTGAGATAAGCCGTCATCGGCAATCCGGTGATACATTAAAATACGCGGCGCGCGCCATGAAACAGGTAGGCGCCACAAGTTGTAGCGCGCCAATAAGCCCAGTAGCAGCAAAACGGTGACCAAGCCTGCCGCCCAAAAAATCACCATCATTAGGCTCAATAGGCATCTGCTTTGGGCGCGCCACCAAACCAACGTTTGATTTTAGCCGATAGGGCGTGACGCCATTGGCTGCGCCGCACGGCTGCCTCTGAAACCACCCAGTTAAGCTGAATGCTGCGGCGCTGGCCGACAAAGGGTTTGTGGCCATGCCACGCATTTTCGGTGTTTACAAACGCGAGCAAGGTGCCTGCCGCTGGAATCACTTCATCAAAGCTGTCTTCTAAATTATCTGAATTTAATAACCGCAAACCCCCGTCAGCGGGGTTCCAATCGTTGTTCAAATAAAGTAATACGGTCACAAGCTTTGAGCGCGAATCAATATGCACGCGACCATCCTGTTCGCCACTAAAACCCCGAATGGTGATCGTGGTGGGTTTACCGACTAAATCCACGCCCAATTTTTCCGAGAATTTCTTCGCTACGGCGGGGCTTTCCAGATAAGCGACCAGCGCTGCAAATGTGGCGCCGCTTTTAAGCTCGCTCATGGGGAAGCTGCCCCGTTTGGGCACATCGGGAAAATCTCGATTGATGTCTGCCATGACGGGGGCGGGAATAAAATGATTAACCACAAAATGCACAAAGGGGGCACGCACAACGGGCGCGACATCAAAGGCGGTCATGTCAACTAAATGTGAAGTGCTCATCACGCGTCTCTCCAGTGGGTTAAGGCGAATGGTATCACGCGGGCATAGGCGGCATAAGTATCTCGCCCCTGCCGCTCTTGGCTAAATTGCTCGGCTGCAAATGCGCTGGCCTGCTCAGCCATTTCGGCCGCTTGATCGGGTGCGCTTAACACGTGGCGCACGGCAGATTCGATGGCCCTGCTGTCAGCCGGGTCAATTAAAACACCCAAACTCGGATTTTCCAGCATCTCAGGAATCGCGCCCGTGCGCGTGCCAATGCAGGGTAGGCCAGCACGCATCGCCTCCAAAAATGCGATACAAAAGCCTTCTTTGATGCTCGGCTGAAGATAGATATCAGCCGCGTTGAGCAAATAAGGCACATCACGACGCTCGCCGATCAACGCCACCTGCTTATCCACACCCAAAGCTTGCGCCTCCTGTTTAAGCTTAAGCTCATCTGGACCCGCCCCTACCAGCACCAGCCTTAAATTCGGCTCTTGTGCCAATAGATTTGGCATGGCGCGAATCGCATAGCTTTGCCCCTTGGCGGGCACTAGCCGAGCGACGCAAAGCACGATCAATTCATGCTGCCAACCCAGCGCTTGACGGGTCGCTGCGCGCGCATCCGGCGCGAGCACGCTTGATTTTATTGCATTATGCACCACCACCGCGCGATCAGCTCTAAAACCCAAGGCGGTTAACGAATCATGCACTTGTTGTGAGACACAGATAACCCCATCGCAACGTGCAAAAGGCCGCGGATTTTTAACCAAGTTGTGTGCGGTGGCGATCAATGGGATGGCGCCTCGCACTCGAGATACCATGCTGATTGAACGCGGCATATGGGCATGAATCACATTCGGACGATATGCACCGATAACGCGCCATAACCGTACCAAGGTGAACGGGTTTAAGCGACCACCCCGCCCAAAAACGACCCATGCAATACCCGCTTGGGTGAGCATATCACTCAGCGCGCCGCGTTGTGGCAATGCCACACACACGCGCAAATTTTGCGCTTGCTGAATCATGCAAAGATCAAGCACATGCCGCTCGGCGCCGCCAATGCCTATCGAGCTGATCACATGCAGTACGCGAGGGCGTACCTCATTCATATCGGGGTCTCTGCATAAGTTGCTCGTAAACGGCTAATGTTTGTGCCTGCATGCTCGCCAAAGAGAATGGGCGCTCGGCCGACACGGGGGGGGCGCCCTCGCGATACCAAGCAGCGAGTGCTTCAACGGCGGCATCCACATCCCTCAAGGGGATGGCGCCCGCCGGATACATTGCCGCTAATTGCTCGCCCACCCCGCCATGCGCGTACCCCAGCACGGGTTTGCCTAAACTTAAGGCCTCAAGGCTGACGCGACCAAAGGCTTCGGCATCGGTAGACAGCGAAAGCACTACATCACTCACCGCCATAATATTTTTCAAATCTGATCGCTGACCGGTCAAGGTAATGGCGGAGGCCAAATCCATCTCAGCAATTCTCGCTTCAATTTCCCGCAAGAAATGCTGCTTTTTGGGATGCGCGCCGCCGACAATCAGTGCGTGAACGGGTAGATTGCGCGCGACCAGCCGCTGCACAATCGCCAGCAAATCCAGCTGCCCTTTCCAGCGCGTAATTCGACCCGGCAAGGTGATAACCCACTTGCCAGCTAACGCTGGATGCGCCACGCGCCATGCCGCAAGCCAATCGGCATCGGGCTGATAATCCGGCGCGTAGCGCACGGGATCCACGCCACGATAAATTCGGGTAATTCGCGCCGCAGGGACAGCGGGATAATGCTGGCGAATGTACGCCACGATCATGTCGGAGACGGCAATCACCCGCTCTCCTTTAACCATCACCGCGCTATAAAAATTGGGCGTATACGGCCCATGCACGGTGGTCACTAAGCGCGGCCTCAACGCCGGATCCAGTTTCTTCCACGCCAAATAACCGAGCCACGCAGGCAGACGCGAGCGCAAATGCAAAATATCTACCTGATGCGTCACCATCAAGTGCCGCAAAACAGAAATATATTGAAGGCTCCTGAGGGATTTTTTACCAATGGGCAAGGTAATGTGCAAGGCGCCGGTTGCTTCTAGCTCTGCTACCATGCGCCCGCCGCCCGACACCACAATCGCCCGATGCCCCGCCTTAATGAGCGCTGCGGCAATTTCAATTGTGCCACGCTCAACGCCACCCCCATCGAGCGCGGGCAAGAGCTGCATCACGCTGATTGATTTAAAAGCCGGGGGATTATGCGGATTCATAAGTAATGGCGAGGTTGCGAATTCATTGAATTGGGGTAAATGCGGCTATCATAGCAGCCATATCCATACGCTCATTAATGAATAAGGCGCTCTTATGTCTGATTTATCTCAACTTGAACAAGTTAAAACTCAATTAATCAACAGCTTTACCCAAGCCGAGCAACGGGAAGCGCCTTACCGACACTGGCGTTTGTCGGCCGTGTTCCCGATTGACACGGCTCGCGCCATTGCGCAGCTTCCCTTTACCCCGCCGGTCATCGATGACACCGGCGGGCGGCGTGAAACGCATAACGAATCGCGGCGATTTTTTGATCATGATGCCATCGCACAATTCCCGACCTGCTCGGCCATCGCCCACGCGCTACAGTCGGATGAGGTGATCTCGATCATTCAATCGCGCTGCGCGGTGGATTTAACCAACACCAATTTACGCATTGAGTATGCCCTTGACACTCAAGGGTTTTGGCTAGAACCCCACACCGACTTAGGCGTGAAAAAATTCACCATGCTCGCCTATCTCGCCGAAGACGAAGGGCATGAAGATTGGGGTACCGATATCTACCTCGATAAAACGGCCCCCGCCCAGCGCGTACCTGCCACGTTCAATACCGCGATGATTTTCGTGCCCTCCAACAACACTTGGCACGGCTTTGAACCGCGTAAAATCAATGGCATCCGCCGCACGCTCATTATTAATTTTGTAACCCAAGAATGGCGCAATCGGCATGAACTCGCGTTCCCTAATGAGCCCATTTTGGCTCAATGAGCAGTATGCCGAAGCAGCCCCGCGTCTGGTTGCTCACCCATGATGCCGTTGGGCTGCGCAACCAAGTGATCGGCCTAGCCGAACATATCGGTTGGCCATTTGAACTAAAACTGGTTAATTTGCGCAAACCTTGGCGGTGGCTCCCCGGTCATTTGATTCCCCAAGCACAAACCAAACTCACCGCAGATTCAACCCCGCTGTGCGCGCCATGGCCTGATTTAATTATTTCGTGTGGGCGCTTAGGCGCCGCCGTCGCACTCGGCGTCAAGCGCGCCAGCAAAGGCCAAACCTTCACGGTGCATATTCAAAATCCGCAAATCCCCCTGCACATGGTCGACATTATTGCACCGCCACGCCATGATGGATTAAAGGGTAAAAATGTGTTTCCTACACGCGGCGCGCTGCATCATGTATCGCCGCAAAAAATAGCCGACGCCGTTAACGTCCAACACACCCTGCATCCAGAATTAAAAAACATAAAAACGCATCAATCCATCATCGGCGTACTCATTGGCGGCAGCAATGCCACCGCCACCTTAACCCCCGAAAAAAGTCGAGCACTTATCGCAACACTGTGCAAAGCTGCAGAAAACCAAAATGCCCACTTATGGATTACTGCCTCGCGGCGCACGGGAGCCGCGAATATAGCCGCCATGCAATCCGAGCTTGCCAACACAGCCCATTGGCTATGGAATAACGAGGGGGAGAATCCCTACCACGCTATTCTCGGCATGGCGGATTACTTAATTGTCACGGGCGATTCGGTTTCAATGATTTCCGAGGCAGCATCCACCGGCAAACCTATTTACACAATCGACTTTGATGGATATTCAGGACGATTGAACGATTTTCATCAAATGTTGCGCAAAGAGGGTGTAACTAGGCCGTTTAATGGGCAGTTGGATAGCTGGCATTACCTGCCAGTTAACGACACCCCAAACATTGCTGAACTCATTCGCAGCCGTTTTTGGGCACAAAAAAGCCGCCCATGAAATTATAGGGCGGCTTAAATGCACAAAAACACCTCACTCATCTGAAGATTGAGCGGATGGTGAGCGCATAATGCGACGAATAAAAAAATAAAAACCCGCATGTAAAACAACTGCAATCACCACTACCACGGCAATAACAGCGATCAATGTGGGGTTGTTTGCCATTAAATTCAGCATTGCATTAACGCAATTTAATCCACGAGGCGGTAAAGCGTACTGCAATAAATACACCGCGCCACGTCACCCGAATTTTCCAAATGAATGTAAACCCGAGGATGCGCATTCCAGAGCAATTCATCCGCTTGCGGGCAATACACGGGCAAATCTTTTTGCGTCACCACAACTTCTTTAACTGTATTAGCAGTTTTAAAGTGTTGTGGGTTAGCGGCCGTATTCGGATTCATGCACGCACACCTGCAAAATCAAGCCACGGATTAAATTCTGCATCAAAGCGACCATGAACTAAGTCAAAATAAGCGGATTGCAAACGCTCAGTAATAGGGCCGCGGGTGCCTCGCCCAATCGGACGGTTATCAACCTCGCGGATCGGGGTAACTTCAGCCGCCGTTCCGGTAAAAAAAGCCTCATCAGCGATGTAAACTTCATCCCGGGTAATGCGTTTTTCAATTACCTGATAACCAAAACGTTCTGCCAGCGTAATAATCGTTCGGCGGGTAATTCCATCGAGCGCCGCCGTAAGATCCGGCGTATATAAAATACCATCACGCACTAAGAAAATATTCTCACCCGACCCTTCAGCGACAAACCCTTGGGTGTCGAGTAGCATTGCTTCGTCATAACCATCAATTGTGGCCTCGCGCAATGCCATCATAGAATTCATATAGGCGCCCGTGGCCTTAGCCTTACACATCGTTACGTTGACATGGTGCCGGGAATAACTGGAGGTTTTAATCCGAATGCCATTTTGCATATTTTCAGCACCCAGGTAGGAGCCCCACTCCCAAGCGGCGACCGCGACATGAACTTTTAAATTATCCGCCCGTAGCCCCATGCCCTCAGAGCCAAAAAACACCAATGGGCGCATATAAGCACTATCAAGGTTATTTGCACGAATCACAGCGCGGTGTGCTTCATTAATAACACTTTCCGTATAAGGCATAGACATGCCGAGAATCTTGGCGGAATTGGTAAGGCGTCGAGTATGATCTTCCAAACGAAAAATCGCCGTACCACGATCAGTCTTATAAGCACGAACCCCCTCAAAGCAGCCCATACCATAATGCAAACTATGCGTTAACACATGGGTTTGCGCGGCGCGCCACTCAACCATTTCACCGTCATACCAGATAAAACCGTCGCGATCATCCATCGACATTGTAGAGCCTCACAAATCAGCTAAAACTAAAAAAAAGTTATGCCAAGGCTAGGCTTTAAAGCCAGAAAACAATCTGACGCCTATCAATGCACCGTGCACTAGGACGAATAATAATACACTACACCTTGGTTTGCGGCGATTAAGGCCGCAAATTAATCGAGGAATTCATCCGCCACCGATTGCCTGAACAACCTCGAGGCGATCACTCACTTTAAGAATTTGATTGGGAAATTGAGCACGAGATAAAATTTCACCATTTAGCTCAACGGCTATTCGCTGGTGCTTGAGGGTCAGAAGATCCAAAAGATCGGAGACTGTACAATTTTCAGGAATAGCCTTCATCTCGCCATTAACCGTAATCAAAACATCTGCTTCAGGCACAGCGCTCTCCTAAAACCTGCCAAAAGGCAGGCTCAAACCCGTTATTTTTTAGTTGGTGTGGCCGATTTAGCAGCCTCAACAACAAAGTGCTCTTTAAACGTTATATAGTTTTTTTCGCCAATTCCTTTAACCTCTTTAAGCTCCTCCACCGATTTAAACCCATGATGGGTTTTACGGTACTCTTCAATAGCTTGAGCGAGCTTAGGACCAATCCCTTTGACCGATTGCAACTGCTCAGCAGTTGCCGAATTCAAATCAAGCTTGTCCACCGCATAAGCCGAAGACATGCCCAGCATCAAAATCACGCCGAGAACAAACGCTCTAATCACCGCATTCATGAGTCACTCCCTTTTTCTGTTAAATAAACTCAACCGTCTTCAGAATCGAAGACATAACCAATTTATCAGGTACCAGGTTTTGGAATCAATATAAATTACCTTTTCGACACTTGCTTAAAGAAAAACCCCCCGGATCTATTGATTCGGGGGGTTTAGGATTGGGAGCCTGGCGTTGA
>JAGDVP010000001.1 GCA_023255735.1 Halothiobacillus sp.
TTAGATTACGAGAAAATTCCACTTCTGAATACCGCTAGTTTTCGGGGGGATTACCGTTCACCTAAACCCCAATACCCCAAATATCAAGGAGGCTAATAGCACCCAAAAAGTAGCTTGAACGAATAGTTGAGGCGACAACTACATTGACATGCTCTGGGGCAAAGAAAAAAGCCTAAAATTGCGTTGTGGCGCGGTTTTAGGCTTTTAAGTGCTTGATATTTAAGCGCCGTCCAAAAGGCTTGAACGCATGAGTTGGTGTCCACGGAGGGAATTGAACCCCCGACCTAGCCCTTAGGAGGGGCTCGCTCTATCCAGCTGAGCTACGTAGACTTAAGCCGTATGCTATCACAGTGCGGGGGCGGGCTAAATTGTGGCGGTTAGTGGGCTAATCCATTTCGGGTTCGACCCAAACGTCGGGTTCATCAAGTGGGAACGAGACATGGACGATGATCGGGCGGCAGCATACTGAGCAGTCTTCGACATAATCTTGTGCCCCTGCGCTGGCGTCGAGCAACAGGTCGATGGTTTCCCAACAATAGGGGCACTGTACTTGCACTTCGGGTTGTAGATCCACGAGCGATTTCCTTATTGAGTTATTTGGCAAGCTTAGATGAAAAAAGCCCGCAATGCGCGGGCTTTGGGTTTGAGTGTGGGGTAGGGTTTTAGCCCATGTGTTTGATCATTTCGTCGCCGAAGGCATCGCTACCGATTTGGGTGGCGTCATCCATGAGGCGGGCAAAATCGCCGGTGACTTTTTTGCCGAGAATCGCGCCTTCAACGCCTTTGATGATGAGATCGGCGGCTTTTATCCAGCCCATGTGTCGCAGCATCATTTCGGCCGATAGGATGATGGAGGCGGGATTGGCTAAGTTTTTGCCGGCAATGTCGGGGGCGGTGCCGTGAGTGGCTTCAAACATGGCGACGGTGTCGGACAAGTTCGCACCTGGGGCGATGCCGATGCCGCCCACTTGGGCAGCCAAGGCATCCGAGATGTAGTCGCCGTTGAGGTTTAAGGTGGCCACCACGTCATAGTCTTCGGGTTTGAGCAAAATTTGTTGCAAGAAGGCATCGGCAATGCCGTCTTTGATGATGATTTCGCGGCCGGTTTTGGGATTGGTGCATTGGTGCCAGCCGCCGCCGATTTCGACCGCGCCGAATTCTTTTTTCACCAAGTCGTAGCCCCATTGTTTGAAGCCACCTTCGGTGAACTTCATGATGTTGCCTTTGTGCACGAGGGTAAGCGAGCTCCTGTCGTTGTCGATGACGTATTCCATCGCTTTGCGCACGAGGCGTTCGGTGCCCTCGCGCGAGACGGGTTTGATGCCGATGCCGGAACTTTCTGGGAAGCGAATTTTGGTCACGCCCATGTCGTTTTGTAAAAAGTCGATCACTTTTTTGACTTCGGGGGTGCCGGCTGCCCATTCAATGCCGGCGTAGATGTCTTCGGAGTTTTCGCGGAAGATCACCATTTCGGTTTTTTCAGGGTGTTTGAGGGGGCTTGGGGTGCCTTTGAAATAACGCACGGGGCGCAGGCATACGTATAAATCGAGCTGTTGGCGCAGCGCGACATTGAGTGAGCGAATGCCGCCGCCCACGGGGGTGGTGAGTGGGCCTTTGATGGAAACCACAAAATCTCGCACGGCGGTCATTGTTTCGGCCGGCAAGCCGCTTTTATCTGTTTCATATACGGTGGCGGCTTTTTCGCCGGCGTAAATTTCCATCCAGGCGATTTTTTTGGTGCCGTCGTAGGCCTTGGCGACGGCTGCATCCACGACTTTGCGCATGACGGGGGTGATGTCTACCCCAATGCCATCGCCCTCAATGAACGGGATGATCGGGTGATCGGGCACGATAAGCGAGCCATCGGGATGAGCGATGATGCGCTCGCCTTGCGGTACGTGGATTTTTTCAAAAGCGGTCATGGCGGGCATGGCAATTCCTTGGGTGAGGGGGCTAGATGCTGAAGTTTGAAGTATATCGTGAAGTTTTTATGAATCGCGGTGCAATTTTATCGGTTTTTTAGCTCTTGAAAAAAAAACGGCTACCCCCATGAATGAGGTTCGTAATCTGGCGCGCATGGGTTGCTTAAACAGATGCGCAAATTTTTAACTGCAACAACTTTGGAGTGATCTTAATGAAAATCCGTCCCCTGCACGACCGTGTCTTAGTTAAGCGTGTCGAAGAAGAGCGCAAAACCGCATTTGGTATCGTGTTACCCGATTCTGCCGCAGAAAAACCCAACCGAGGTGAAGTCGTTGCTGCAGGCCCTGGCAAAAGCAATGAAAAAGGCGAAATACGCCCGATGGGTGTGAAAGTGGGCGACAAAGTATTGTTTAACCAATACGCCGGCACCAAAGTTAAAGTGGATGGTGAAGAAGAGCTGTTAATAATGATGGGCGAAGACGACCTTTTGGCCGTTATCGAAGGCTAATCCCCTTAACTTTACTAATTTATTCAGGAGAAAATTCAGATGGCTGCTAAAGAAGTTCGTTTTTCAAGTTCAGCGCGTGATCGCATGTTGCGTGGCGTAAATGTATTGGCCGATGCCGTTAAAGTCACCTTAGGGCCTAAAGGCCGGAATGTGGTGATTGAAAAAAGTTTTGGTTCACCACATGTTACAAAAGATGGCGTGACCGTTGCCCGCGAAATTGAGCTTGAAGATAAATTTGAGAACATGGGCGCGCAGATGGTGAAAGAAGTCACCTCACAAACCGCCGATATCGCGGGCGATGGCACCACGACTGCCACCGTTCTGGCGGCGGCGATTGTGCGTGAAGGCGTGAAAGCCGTCGCAGCGGGCATGAACCCGATGGATTTGAAACGCGGCATCGATAAAGCCGTGGTTGCCGCTGTTGAAGAGCTTAAGAAAATTTCTAAGCCTTGCTCGGACAACAAAGAAATCGCTCAAGTTGCGACCATTTCTGCCAACTCAGATCACAGCATCGGCAACATCATTGCTGAGGCGATGGCGAAAGTCGGTAAAGATGGCGTGATTACCGTTGAAGAAGGTTCGGGCTTTGAGAACGAGCTGGATGTGGTTGAAGGCATGCAGTTTGATCGCGGATACTTATCGCCGTATTTCGTGAACAACCAAAAGAATATGTCTGCAGAACTCGAAGACCCCTTCGTACTGCTGCATGATAAAAAAATCAGCAATATCCGTGAATTACTGCCTGCGCTTGAAGGCGCGGCTAAAGCAGGCAAGCCGTTGTTGATTATCGCCGAAGATATTGAAGGCGAAGCGCTGGCAACTTTGGTTATCAACGTGATGCGCGGCATTGTTAAAGTCGCTGCGGTTAAAGCGCCGGGCTTTGGCGATCGGCGTAAAGCCATGTTGCAAGATATTGCGATTTTAACCGGCGGTACCGTGATTTCTGATGAAGTTGGCTTGAGCTTGGAAAAAATCACGCTGGAAGATATGGGTCGTGCCAAGCGCATCACCGTCAGCAAAGAAAACACCACCATTATTGGTGGCATGGGCGCTAAAGCCGACATCGATGGCCGCGTGACGCAAATCCGCACCCAGATGGAAACCACCACATCCGACTACGACAAAGAAAAACTGCAAGAGCGGATTGCTAAATTAGCAGGCGGTGTTGCGGTGATTAAAGTGGGTGCGGCCACCGAAGTGGAAATGAAAGAGAAGAAAGACCGGGTTGACGATGCCCTGCACGCCACCCGTGCTGCCGTTGAAGAAGGCGTAGTACCCGGCGGCGGGGTGGCCTTGATTCGCGCCCTTGAAGCTATCCGCGGCATGACCGGCGCAAATACCGATCAAAACATCGGCATTACCATTGCTCTGCGTGCGATGGAAGAGCCTTTGCGCCAAATCGTGTTCAACTGCGGCGAAGAGCCTTCAGTCATTGTGAACCAAGTGCGCTCTGGCACCGGTAACTTTGGTTACGATGCCAGCAATGGCACCTTCGGTGACATGATTGAAATGGGTATTCTTGACCCAACTAAAGTGACGCGTTCTGCCTTGCAAAATGCGGCATCGGTGGCGGGTTTGATGATTACGACCGAGTGCATGATTGCTGAGTTGCCTAAAGCAGAAGCCCCCGCGCAAGGCGGCGGCGGTGACATGGGCGGCATGGGCGGCATGATGTAAATGCTCGTCGCGCCATCCCTTAGCGTGATGGTGCGCTAGTCTTTGAGATTGTTTCGATTAAACGCCCCGAGTTTCGGGGCGTTTTTTTTTGCGCTAAAACCTGGGCGGGTGGGTTTAGCTCTGGTGTTAGCTCTGGGCGCTCGGCATTGCCCGCGCCCGCAGACGAGTTTAGGCGGTGGGGTGGGCCGCTTGGGGGGAGTTTACTTAAAAATTCCCGCTTGGCGCGTGGGTGTTGTCTTTGTGAAAAAGCCCAATATGTAGTGGTTTATTGAGTTTTTGTTATCGATGTGCTGTGGGTTAGTTTTGAATTTTTGTCTAGTTTTGGCTTTAGGTTAGTGCGCTATCTAATTAGAAAGCTTGAGAAAAAATCCTTTGCGTTACAAAATGCGCTTAAGAAATTCGCAGGAATTCGTTCAGGCGAATGGTATGGATTGAATCAATGGGGGTTAAGTCATGTTTGATAATTCCTCGAGCCCTTGGGATCGGCGCAAATTTATGGGCGCCGTCTTAGGCGGCAGCTCAGCGGTTTTCGGTTTAATTGCGCCTGAAAATGTATGGGCCGCGCGTTTTGTCAATGCCGTGCAAACGTCATCCGCGCCGGATTACACCCGCTATGTGTTTAATTTAAATGGGCCGGTTGATTTCAAAAGCTTTGGTATTGAGAACCCGCCGCGTTTTGTGGTGGATTTAACCGGCACGCAAACTCAGCATTTATCGATCCCACCTGCGGCGGCAAGCTCGGTGGTTAAGGGTTTGCGGGTGGGTGTGCAAGATGGCACAAACTTGCGGTTAGTGTTTGATTTAAAAGCCATGATTAAACCGCGCCTCGTGCTTTTGCCGCCCAGCGATGGCTTGGGGTATCGTTTGGTTGTTGATTTGCCGCACGATAAGGCGGCCACCTTGGTGGCCAGAGAGCCTTCGGATCCTGAAAGCAAACCCAAAATTCAAACTGGCCGCACCTTTCGTGAATTGGTGGTCGCGATTGATCCCGGCCATGGCGGTAAAGATCCGGGCGCGGTGGGTTATCGCGGCACGAAAGAAAAACACATCGTGCTTGATATTGGCCGGCGTTTGCGGGATATGGTGGCCGCTGCCCCAGGCTTGCGGCCGGTGATGACCCGTGATTCAGATAAGTTTATTCATTTGCGTGGCCGCACCGCGATTGCCCGCAATGCGAAAGCCGATTTGTTTATTTCGGTGCATTCGGATGCGTTTCGGGTAACTTCGGCGCGCGGGGCGTCGGTGTTTTGCTTAAGTCAGCATGGTGCCACGTCTGAGGCGGCGCGCTGGATGGCCAATCGCGAGAACGAGGCGGATTTTGTGGGGGGCGCTTCCATTTCCGATCACGATCAAGATGTGGCTTCTGTGTTGCTGGATTTATCTCAAACTAAAACGTTGGAAAATAGCTTGGATTTTGCCCACCGCGTGCTCGGGCAAATTGGTGATGTGACCGACTTGCATTCAAAGCGCGTGCAACAAGCTGGGTTTGTGGTGCTTAAATCGCCCGATATCCCCTCGATTTTGGTGGAAAGCGCGTTTATTAGTAATCCGGAAGAAGAAGCGCGGCTGCGTACAGTTAAATATCAAAATGAAATTGCACGCTCAATTTTGGCGGGGATCAATACCTACTACGCGGCGCGCGCACCGGAGGGTACACACTACGCGATGCTGTAATGCGCCAATCGCATGAAATTAGGCGCGCGGCAGTTTTGTCGCGCGTTTTTTTATGGCGCGCTTTTCGGGCTTTTCCGCGTCCATGGCTGGCGCGCATTTGTTTTTATTGGCCTAGGCGGTGAAAATACGGGCTTCGCCTTATTTTCTTGGAACGTCATGTCAGTGATTGCGCGCCTGCCCTCTGCTCTTGTGAACCAAATTGCTGCGGGCGAGGTGGTAGAGCGGCCTGCGAGCGTGGTTAAAGAATTAGTTGAAAATGCCATTGATGCCGGTGCGCAGCGTATTGACGTCTTCATTGAAGAGGCGGGCACCCGGCTTATTCGCGTTCGCGATGATGGGATTGGGTTAAGTTGTGATGATTTGCCGCTGGCGTTTGCCGCGCATGCCACCAGCAAAATCCGCTCATTGGATGATTTAGAAGCGGTGGCGAGCATGGGTTTTCGCGGTGAGGCTTTGGCCAGTATTTCTTCCATTGCGAAAGTGCGTATCACCTCGCGACAAGCCGATGCACCGCATGGCTGGTGCCTTGCGCCTAATGAGGCGTTAGAGCCCAAACCCGCCGCTCATCCCCAAGGCACTACCGTTGAGGTGGCTGAGCTTTTTTATAACACCCCCGCCCGGCGTAAATTTTTGCGCACTGATCGCACCGAGTTCTTGCAAATTGATTTGCTCATGCGCCGATTTGCCTTGGCGCATCCGTGCAAAGGGTTTTCGCTAACCCACCAGGCCCGCTTGGTGTTTGATTTGCCGCTGGTTGCCATGGCGCAGGCCGCAGAGCAATTGCCTGTGCGCATTGCCGCGCTCTTGGGTGATGAGTTTCTTAACCGAGCGCGCCGGATTGATTCGGCGGCGTCTGGTTTAAGTTTAAGCGGCTGGATTGCCGACCCTGCCTATGCGCGGGCATCAACCGATCAGCAACTATTTTTCTGCAATGGCCGCATTGTGCGCGATCGCTTGATTGGCTTTGCCATTCGCCGTGCCTACTCAGATGTATTGCATCACGCCCGCCAGCCGGCTTATGTGTTGGCGCTAACACTTGATCCGCGCGCGGTGGATGTGAATGTTCACCCAACCAAAGCCGAGGTGCGCTTTCGCGATGCGCGCGCGGTACAAGATTTCTTATTTCGCGAGATTCATCGGGCACTGGCGCAAGGGGTTGATGCCGCAGGCGGGGCGGGGCAATTCGACAGCGAGCCACGGGTTGAGTGGAGGGGCGAGCCTACCCCAAGCGGCTTAAATTTAGCTACCGATGCCCGCTCATACTCGTCGCCGCGCGCCGCGCCTATTGAGCAAAACCAAGGGTATCTGAATTTACTCGCCACCAGCCGCGCGCCCGTGGCAGCGCCTCTGCCTGCCTTATGTTCGAGCCCGCTGGCCTATGGCACACCAGCGCAGGGCGGCGTGGCAAGCCCGTTTGGCGTGGCAGAGGGTGATGCGGCGGAAGTGCCCCCGCTGGGTTATGCCGTCGCGCATTTGCATGGTGTGTATATTTTGGCGCAAAACGCGCAGGGGCTTGTGATTGTCGATGCCCATGCCGCCGCCGAGCGCATTATGTATGAACGCCTGAAAACCGCGTTTGCAGCCAAACAAATGACGCTACAACCCTTGTTGTTGCCGGTGAGTTTTAGTGTTTCGGAGCGCGAGGCCGATCAATACGCTGAGCAAAAAGACGCCTTTGCCCGTTTGGGCGTGGTGCTGGAGCGCGTTGCGCCCACCCGCATTAGAATCACCGCTTTGGCCGCGTTATTGCGCCATGCTGATGCCGAAGCCCTGGCGCGCACCTTGTTTGCTGCCCTCATTGAAGCGCCCATCGCGTGGGATGAGCCGCAACCCTTGCACGCCGAGCCCATCCATGCCGTGTTGTCGCGCATGGCTTGTCATGGCTCGGTGCGGGCTAATCGCATCCTCACCCGCCCGGAGATGGATGCGCTCTTGCGCGATATGGAGCGCACCGAGCGCGCCGATCAATGCAATCATGGCCGCCCCACCTGGCGGCAGTTCTCGATGACCGATCTTGATCGGCTGTTTATGCGGGGGCAATAATGATGGCGCAGTTAAATCCTGCACAACCCATTCTGGCCTTATTGGGGCCGACAGCCTCCGGCAAAACGGCCATCGCGCTTGAGTTAGCGGCACATTATCCCGTGCGCATTATTAGTGTTGACTCGGTGATGATCTATCGCGGCATGAATATTGGCACCGCCAAGCCGAGCGCGGCACTATTGGCGCAATTTCCGCATGCCTTGGTGGATATTTGTGATCCGGCGGAACCCTACAGCGTGCGGGCGTTTTGCGATGATGCGCTCGCGGCCATTGCGGGCGCACAAGCCGAGGGCTGCGTGCCGTTGCTGGTTGGCGGCACCATGATGTATTTTCAAGCCCTGCTCAATGGGTTATCTGCCTTGCCGACGAGTGACCCAGCGCTGCGCGAAGCGGTCATGAGTGAAGCGCAGCGGCTTGGCTGGCCCGCGTTACATGCTCAATTGCAAAAAATTGATCCTATCGTGGCCGCCCGCGTCCACCCAAATGATCCACAGCGCATTGGCCGTGCGCTGGAGGTTTATCGAGCCACGGGGCGCTCATTAAGCCAGTGGCAACAAGACAACCCGCCCACCTCGCCCTTAGATGGCTTAGCCGTGCACCGCTTTGGGTTGTGGCCTTCCTCACGGGCGCATGCGCGCACCGCAATGGCGGAGCGGTTTGATCAAATGCTGGCGGACGGCTTAATTGACGAAGTGGCCGCCTTGCACCAGCGTGGTGATTTGCACCCCGCGCTGCCTGCCATTCGCGCCGTGGGATACCGGCAAGTGTGGGATTATCTCGATGGACAAACCGATGCCGCCACCATGCGCGAATTGGCGATTACCGCCACACGGCAATTGGCCAAGCGCCAAATCACCTGGATGCGCAGCCAAACAACCACCCAATTTTTCCCCACCGAACAACGCGCGAATCTTCTGGCCAAGATGGCGAAAATCATCCAATCAGCGGAACCAAGCGGCAAGCGGGCACTCTGAAGCCCGCAGCGATTTGCATGAATCCGGCGCCGGTTACGATTTCCTAACGTCATTTGCCCCTGCGCCGTGATACGCTAATTCCCCGTGGATTTTAAAACAAACCCCGCAACGGAAGCGGTTAACCATAGCTAGGAAAATAATCATGGCAAAAGCCCAATCACTTCAAGAACCCTATTTAAACGCCCTGCGACGCGAACATGTGCCCGTCTCCATTTACCTTCGCAATGGCATTAAATTGCAAGGCCAAATCGATTCTTTCGATAATTTTGTCGTGTTGCTTAAAAATAATGTGAGCCAACTCGTCTATAAACATGCCATCAGCACCATCGTGCCCACGCGTGAAATTCAATTTGATTTTGACGACGATGGCTTCGCAAAAATTGAACAATCGGGAGAAGAAGGCCTTTAATGCAATTTTTTGAACGCCACGAAGGCGGCGAGCGTGCCGTATTGCTGCATGTGGTTTCCCGTCAGGCCAGCCGGGCAGAAGATTTAGACGAGTTTCGGGATTTAGTTGATTCCGCCGGCGCCACCATTCTCGATGTGTGCCTAGCCAGCCGAGAAGCGCCCGATCCGCGCTTATTCATCGGCAAAGGCAAGGCGGCAGAATTAGCCGAACTGGTGCAGCGCACCGAGGCCGATTTAGTGGTGGTGAACGCCCAGCTCTCGCCCTCGCAAGAGCGCAACCTCGAAAAATTGCTGGAATGCCGCGTACTCGATCGCACCGGCCTTATTCTGGACATCTTCTCGCAGCGCGCACGCTCGCACGAGGGGAAATTGCAAGTTGAACTCGCTCAGCTCAAGCATTTATCAACCCGTCTGGTGCGCGGTTGGACGCATCTCGATAGCCAGCGGGGCGGTGCCATTGGCTTGCGCGGGCCTGGCGAAACTCAGCTTGAGCTGGATCGCCGCCTGATTCACGATCGCATCAAACAGCTCCAAGAGCGCATCGCCAAGGTGCGCCGCCAGCGCCATGAAGGCCGCAAGAGCCGTCAGCGCTCCGAGGTGCCCCTGGTATCCTTGGTGGGTTACACCAATGCCGGAAAATCAACCCTGTTTAATGCGCTCACCGCTGCCGATACCTTCGCCGCTGATCAGCTATTTGCAACATTGGATACCACCTTGCGGCGCATGGAGCTTAACCCCAGCCAACCCTTAGTGCTGGCCGATACCGTCGGCTTTATTCGCCACTTACCCACCGAACTGGTCACCGCCTTTCGCTCCACCTTAGAGGAAACGCTGGAGGCCGATTTGCTTATTCACGTGGTGGATGCCGCAAGTGATGAGCGCGATCGGCAAATGGCCGATGTCGAGGTGGTGCTCAAAGAAATTGGTGCCGATAGCCTGCCACGGCTCACGGTGATGAATAAAATTGACCAAATCGAAGGCCGCGCGCCGCAAGTGGATACCAACGAGGCGGGTGAGATTGAACGCGTCTGGGTTTCTGCGCATACCGGCGCCGGGATGGCCGAACTCTGCAGCGCCTTATCGGCGCGGTTAAGCCCGACCCGCGTTCATGTGAAGGTTTTTGTGCCGATGACGCTGGGCGGCGTGCGCGCGCGGCTGATTGATGAAGGCTCGATGCGCGCTGAAACATGGCAAGATGACGGCGCGGGCGAGCCGGGCTGGTTGATTGAGCTTGAGCTCACGCCCGCCCGATGGTCGCAATGGCTTAAGCATTACCCAAAATTGCAGCCGGGTGTGCATCTGAGCTGACAACCTGTGAGCGATCGCGCCGGCAGCGCATCGGTTGATCACAATCGAAAACAGGTTCTCATGAACGCGTGAACGACCCATCCTTGGGGGTTAGCTTGGGAACGGGTCGCTGAACGTTCGCCAAGCGCTGGAGCCCAGTTGCATTTCGGCATCATTGAGCAAACAGGCATCAAGCCTCGCCCGCAGCGCTGTCTCATCCATTTCCATGCCAATTAGCACCAGTTCTTGCCGTCGGTCGCCATATTCAGGGTGCCAATGTTTTGCAAGATGTACGCGGAAATCTTCATCGTCTGGCCATTTGCTTTGATCGACCGCGCTCCACCAAAGGCCAGCCTTGCCATAGCGCGCAGCCGCCCCCGCTTGACTCCAGGAACCCGCCTCATTAAAGCGGCTGGCCAACCAATACAACCCCTTAGAGCGCACCACCCCGGGCCAAGGTTCTTGTACCAAAGCCCAAAAGCGCTGCGGGTGAAAAGGCCGATCCGCACGGTACACAAAGCTTGTGATGCCGTATTCCTCGGTTTCGGGCACATGCGAGCCGCGCAGCTCTTGCAACCAGCCGGGCGCTTGCGCCGCCTGCTCAAAATCAAACAGCCCCGTACCCAAAACCCGATCAAGCGGCACTTGGCCAAATTGTGCCCGCTCAATGCGCGCCCGTGGATTCAGTGCACGCAGTATTCCTTCAAGGCGCTGCAGATCTTCTGCGCTAACCATGTCTGCCTTGTTGATGACCAACACATCACAAAATTCGATTTGCTCAATCAGCAGATCGACCACACTTCGTGCATCATCCTCGCCCAGCGATTCGCCGCGATCTTGTAAAAAGTCTTGCGAGCTATAATCGCGCAAAAAATTAAACGCATCGACTACGGTCACCATCGTGTCCAAACGTGCAATCTGCGACAAGGAAATGCCGGTTTCATCTTCAAACGTGAAGGTTTCAGCCACGGGTAGCGGTTCGGAAATTCCGGTTGATTCAATCACCAGGTGATCAAATCGCCCCTCATGGGCGAGTTTCGAAACTTCTGTTAGTAAGTCCTCGCGCAAGGTGCAGCAAATGCAGCCATTGCTCATTTCTACGAGTTTTTCCTCGGTGCGGGATAGCGCAGCACCGCCTTCGCGAATTAAATTGGCATCGACATTGACCTCGCTCATATCGTTCACAATCACGGCCACCCGCTGGCCTTCCCGATTATGCAAAATATGATTGAGGAGCGTGGTTTTGCCGGCGCCTAAAAAGCCAGAGAGTACCGTGACGGGTAAGCGGTTGGGTTGCATGGATTTTTTCTCCAAAGAAAGCGATGAAGTGTTTAGGTTGGGATGCCGTGTGGGCGGCGGTGGGGGAACGGGGTCAAACCCGCCGGGATGCCAGGGGTGGCAGCGCAATATTCGGCGTGCCGCGAGCCAGCTCCCGCGCAGGGCGCCGTGTGCCTGTAGCGCCTCAAGGGCATATTGCGAACAGCTGGGATAAAAACGACAAGATGAGCCCATAACCGGGCTTAGAATGAGCTGGTAGGCACGCACGCCGCCCATTAGCAAGCGTTTCATGCGGTGGCACCGTGCGCGGGTGTGATTGCCGGTGGCGATGCAATCACCTCAATAAACTCATCGCGCACCGCGTTATAAAAGCAGTTGGGGCGGCCGGTATGACAAGCAGGACCAATTTGATCAACAAGAAGCAATACCGCATCGCCATCGCAATCAAGACGCGCTTCGATCAAGGTTTGCTGATGCCCCGAAGTTTCGCCTTTGCGCCACAACGCTTGGCGTGTGCGCGACCAATAGCATACGCGGCGAGTGATTAGGGTTTCTTGCAGCGCGGCACGGTTCATCCACGCCAGCATGAGTACCTCGCGCGAATCGTATTGCTGCGCAATGGCCGTAATTAAGCCGGATGTATTCCACGCCACGCCATCCAGCACATCCATTAATGGCCGGCGCGCACCGAGTGACAGCTTTTCTAATTCGAGAAAGACAGCAGACATCGGCAACCCCCTGGCGGTGAAATCCTGCATTTGAGCAATGTTATATTATAACACTCTTATTTGCGGGCAAATAAAAGCCCCGCGGTGGCGAGGCTAAGTTTTGCGGCGACGCGCCGTTAGGGTAAAAGCGCCTGCACGGGCGCTCAGCGGTTATTTGAACTGAGCAAAATAGGCTGCGACATTCTGCATATCTTCATCGCTTAAGGCTTTGGCCATCGGTACCATGATGGGATTTGTGCGTGCGCCATCACGGTAGCCTTTAAGGGCATCAATCAGGTATTCGGCGTGCTGACCGGCAAGGTTCGGGTAGGTTTTAATCACCGAATGGCCTTCTTTACCGTGGCAGGCGAGGCAAACGGCGGCTTTTTTCTCTCCAGCGGCCAAATCGGCGGCAGCGGCGTTGATGAGGGGGAGCAGACACAGGGTGCAGGTGAGGATGAGTTTTTTCATTTTAAATGTTCCTTGTAAATTTAATGACGATGTATGTATCGCCCGAACCCAGCTGCGCGCCGAGTTGGGCTGTGGGGTGAGTTAGCCGTTGTTACGCAGCCAAATCCAAATGCCAACACCCATAAAGGCGGCAACCCACGTGATGGTGGCGGCCAGCGAGCCCATCCCGAGGCGGGCGACGGTGCTGTCGGCTTGGTAGGGGCCTTGCACTCGTCCGGCTTTGTATACCAAGGTGATGATAAAACCGCCCATGAGCCCGCCAACTCCCACGATAGTGAACAAAAACAAGGCAAAAGAGGGCACATCCCAGTGCACTTTGTAATCGAGGACGTTGTAGTTAAATGGCGCCATATAGGCCATGCGCAGCACTTCCCGGAAAATGGCCACCAGCCCAGCCATACCAACGCTTAACGTGAGAAGCTTATAGCCTTGGCCGTCAGGATGGGTTCGGGTAAACCAGAAGGCAGCCGTTAATACCGCAAGATAAATCAGCAGCAGCCAAGTCATGGGGTGAGTCCAGGCGTGAATATCAACTGGTAAATCCGCAAGCCACCACAGAAACAAAATGATTTGCAGACCCGCGCCAATGAGCGCAATTTTGGAGCCTAGACCCCGCGCAAATGCCAAATACGCGGGCGTACGGTCGGCACGCACCTTGAAATAATCGCCATAGGCGATTAAAAATGCGCCGAATACGGTCACGCTCATGGCCATAAAAAAGCCAAAGCGGGGTAATTCGTAGGTGTGGATGCGGGCGCCCGACATATCCACCTGGCCGCCCGGTGTGTACCAAGCCACCCACTGTTCCGGGTGCAAGCCTTGATAAGCCAAAATGTGCATGATGAAGCCATCAAGCAGGAACATGGCCAAACCGAAAGCGCCCAGCCAAAAAATCCAGCCCGGCGCATGATCGCCATGATTTTTCAAATAAAAGCTGAACCAAGCGAGATAGCCGATGGTGAGGGTGAAAATAAAGCCAATGACCCAAGCGGCGGAGAGTAGGTTTGAGGTGTACCACTGCGGATCATAGATCGTTTGGGTAAAGAGCAAGGGCGCGACCCCCAGTACCACCAATAACGACACACCGACTTTGGCGACTTTGGTTGTGGCCTCGGAAAGTAATTGCCAGTGCGGATCATGGCGGCGAGTGAAGGCATATAAACCCATTAGCGCTGCGCCTAAGCTGATATTGACAAACAAAATGTGCGGCACCCAAGTGAGCACCATCAACACCTGAAAAATCAGCGGGTGTGAGGGAATGCCCGTGGGGTCTTGTAGCGTGTGCAGCATGGCTTGTGTGGTTGCGGCATCCATCAGTTAGCTCCTTTTTCGGTTGAGATTGAGGTATTGGCAGCCACAACCGGCGGTTTACTGGACGAGAGCTGTGCGATATACAAAGCAATCGCGGCGCGTTCATCGGCAGGCAGCGGCATTTTCGGCATATACGGAATGAGGCCGTGGTAAAGCGCACCATCTAAATAGGCTTGAATCATTTTGGGCTCATTGGAATGGCCAAAAAGCGCCGGCAGTGGCCGCAGCGCCCCGTTAGGCTCCAAGCTATGGCAGTTGGCGCACATCATATGGGTGAGCAAATCGCCGGCGCGCAATTCATTCTCTGGGGTAATTTTTCGCAAATCGGCCGGCACGAAATAATCGGTTGCTAGTACCCCTTTGGCTTTAATTAGGGGCATATCTGAAACCACACCCTTGCCCGGCACATCGCGCGCGAAGAATTGGTTGGAGTAAATGTATTGCCCAGCTACATAGGGCTTGCGCATGGATTCGCGCGAGCGCTCCTCTGGCCACAACCCGAACAAACCAATGGCCAGCGTCATCGCCACGGCAAAGCCTTGAGGCAAGCGCAGTGGCTTCCACGCGCTGAATACAAAATAAACCACGGTAGCGATGAGCAAGGCGGCAAGTGTGCTGCCATATTTCGGCATCATCTGCGTTTCCATAATCAGGCGCGCGTTGGGCGGGAGTGTGGCGGTGTACCACATAAACATCACAAACATCAGCGCCATGCCCGCCAGCCCCATTTTGGCAAGAAAGCGTGTAACTTCGATGCGGGTATCACGATCTTTTAAAGTTGCCGCAATAATGCCGCCCACCGCACCGGCCACCGCAAACATGAAGGCGGTACGAATCCCTAAATGCGCGAAATAATTCAAATTAAACGCAGCGTCGAAGGTGGAGCCGGTCGAATACCAGCGATCATTGCCCGGCCACATCATGAAACTTAAGATGGGCACGATCAGAATCATGGTTGCCCATGAGGCCACCGCGAACGACCACGCAAGTTTCAGATAGGTTTTGTTATCAATCTTGCCTATGAGATACACCATGGCGTACACGCCTAACACTTCGACAAAAAAGAACACCCATTCACTGGCCCACAGCCACACAAAATTATGAATCAGGCCACTGATGCCGCGCGGGCTTGCGACCGTGACCGAATACCAAATGCCAGGCCCTGTGATGGAGCCGACGATGTATGAAAACACCAGCAAAAACATGCCGTATTTTTTTAAATACAGCATAATTTCTGGCTTGTTCTCGTTGACCGATTTTTGTGCAAGCAAGGCAAATAGCCATGCCGCCCCCACGGAGGTGTGTGATGCCAGCACATGGATTGTGCCGATAATCCCCATCACCCATGCCGTTCCAATTCCGGGCACATACCATTGCGGGTATAGCCCCAGCATTTCATTCATAGCGCGCTCCTCTAAGTTTTTGTTATTTAGCATTTTCTAATGCACAGGCCTTATTGCATGAGGTGTGCCACTTTTAACTCGATGAATTAAAATGCTATTAACTCGTTTTATTGCGCCAAATATCCTGATTTATCCCAAGGCGTTAAGGCAAAAGCCCTAACGCATGGATTCATCGCCAACGACGGTTCGGTGGCGTGCAAGAGCCGCGCTTTACTCCGTGAAAAGCCCGAACGCTGCCCGCATGGGTTTGGGGCGGCCAAAGAAATTGGCCAATAAACTTGCGACTTGATGACACCCTCACTAAACTTATGCGTCATTTGATTATCTGTTTTGTCACAACGCACAGCGGCAGTGCCCAATACTTCGGAGTAAATACGCATGGCTTGGAACGAACCCGGTGGTGGAAAAGATCAGGATCCTTGGTCTAATCCCCGCCGCAGCGGCAAACCGCCCAATATTGACGAGGCCATTAACCGCTTACAAAAGAAATTTGGCGGTGCGATGGGCGGCGCAGGCGGTGCTAAAGGCGTTGCCGTGGTGGGCGCGCTATTGGTTGGCGTTTGGTTGCTCTCGGGTATTTACACCATTGATGCGGGTCAGCGCGGCATTGAGTTGCAGTTTGGTAAATACACCGACACCACAACCGCAGGCCCCCATTGGCATTTGCCGTACCCCGTGGGTTCGGTTATCAAGGTTAATGTCGATGAGTTCCGAGATAAACAGCTCAAAATGTCGGCGCTTACCAATGATGAAAATATTGTTGAAGTGCGCATTGGTAGCCAGTTTGTTATTTCAGATCCGGTTAAATATCTATTTAACGTGCGCGATCCCGATGGCACCTTATCGGATGTGATGCAAAGCGCGATTCGTGAGGTGATTGGCGCCAAAAAAATGGATAACGTTTTAACCGATGGCCGCACCGAAATTGCAAGCCTTGTGCGGGATCGCATGCAGGAGATGTTAAGCGGCTACGATACCGGGCTTAAAGTGCAATCGGTCAATTTGCAAGATGTGCAACCCCCTGAAGCGGTGCAGCCCGCCTTTGAAGATGCAATCCGCGCGCGGGAAGATGAGCAGCGGTACATCAGTGAAGCCTCTGCTTACTCCAACAAAATCATTCCGCAAGCGCGGGGCGAGGCGGCTCAAATTGATGAGCAAGCTAAAGGTTATGAATCTAAAGTCACCAACCTTGCCTTAGGGGAAGCATCTAAGTTCACCCAGCTTTTAAAATCCTACCAAATGGCGCCCGATTTAACCCGCGAGCGCATGTACCTTGATACGGTGGCCGGCGTGTTGGCAAAAAATAAGAGCGTTGTGATTGATTCAGGCCAATCGAGCAATGTGTTTTATTTGCCCTTGGGTGGCGATCAGCGATCTACGCCTGCAACAAAAGCACCGCTTGATCCGCTGTCTTTGCCTTTGCCCGCCGTGCCTAGCTTATCGGATGCAACCGGCACGCGCGGTAGTGTAACGAGCGATAACCGCAGTGATTTACGCACGAGGAAGGCCCCATGAACCTAATTAATCGGGTAGTTTTGCCAGTTATCGCGTTAGTTTTTTTTCTGCTTACCACCGCGACCTTTCAGGTGAAACAGTATCAAACCGCGCTGGAATTCCGTCTGGGTGAAATTATAAAAGATGATTTTAATCCCGGCTTGCATTTCAAGTTGCCCTTTATTAACACGGTCAAGTTATTTGATAAACGGGTGTTAACCATGACCTCGCAGCCGGAGCGGTTTCTCACCAGCGAGAAGAAAAATCTGGTGGTGGACTACTACATCAAATGGCAGATTATAAATGCCGCAGATTTTTATAAAGCGACCCGGGGTGATGAGCGCATTGCGATGAATCGCATGGATCAAATCGTGCGGGATGCGATGAAGAGCCAAATTTCGAGTCGCACCGTAAATGAAGTGGTGTCGGGTGATCGAGATCAGTTTATGCGCAACGTGATTGAAACCACCAACCGCGATATGCAAGGTTTGGGGATTAAAATTAGCGATGTGCGCATCATGCAAATTGAGCTGCCACAAGAAGTGCGCAAATCGGTGTATGCACGGATGGAAAAAGAGCGGTTTGCCGTGGCCCAATCCATTCGTTCGCGCGGTGAGGAGCAAGCTAAAAAAATCACGGCTGATGCTGATCGGCAGCGCGATGTCATTTTGGCTGAAGCTAATCGACAAGCGGCCGAGATTCGGGGCGCGGGTGATGCCGCCGCGGCGGCTACGTACGCCCAAGCGTATGGTCAAGACCCTAAATTCTTCGAATTTTATCGCAGCTTAGATGCGTACAAGCAGGCCTTTGATCAAGGCGGCAGCACGTTCGTGATGAATCCGGACAGCCCTTTTTTCCGCTATTTCCGCGCACCGAGCGATGCCAGTAGCAAACCATAAAACCCTGTGGGCGCGGAGTTGAGCCATGGATGGTCAGTGGCTCAAAGTGCTGGGGTTAGTGCTAATTATTGAAGCAATGCTCCCATTTATTAGCCCCAAAGGCTATCGCCAAGCCATGCTGCAGATGGCACAAACACCCGATAAAACATTGCGCAGTTTGGCATTGGTGGCGCTTTGTGTGGGGGCGGCGCTCGTTTATTTCGCGCGCTAAGAGGCAATGATTTTATCCAAGCGCGCCAATGGGTGCGTCTTGGATTTTTTGTGGCGGGCGTTGTAGCGCCGCTCAATTTAAACCCGGCTTAATTAGCCAAGCTTGCCCGCAATTTCGGGTTTGGAATTTAGGAAAATATATGTCGCACAAGCTATCGCGTTGGGCGTTACCGGCCGGCATCGATGAGTTGCTCCCAATTCAAGCCCGTCGGGTTGAACAATTGCGCACGGCAGTTTTGAGCCAATTTCATGTGGCCGGTTACGATTTGGTGATCCCGCCTTTAGTTGAGTTTGTGGATTCCCTGCTTGTGGGCGCAGGTGAAGATCTGGCGCTGGATACCTTGCAGATGACCGATGGGTTAACGGGTCGTCAGCTGGGTCTGCGCGCGGATATGACCCCGCAAATTGCCCGAATGGATGCACACAGCATGCCGCCCGCCGATGAGCGCCGATTATGCTACCTCGGTACTGTGGTGCGCGCGCGGCCAGATGGTTTGGGGGGGAGCAGAACCCCCATGCAAGTCGGTGCCGAGCTGTATGGCGTGGCGGCGGTTGAAGGCGATTTGGAAATTATCAGCCTAATGCTCAATACCCTCAAAATCGCGGGGATCGAGCGCGTCGTGCTCGATTTAGGCCATGTGGATGTTTTCGGTTCGCTCGCTGAGCAAGCCGGCTTTCAAGCTCATGAGGAAGAGGGGGTGCGTGATGCGCTGCAGAGAAAATCCAATGCCGATCTTAAGGCGCTGTTAGCAGGGCGTGAGCTCACGCCGGCGGTGTTTGATGCCCTGATGGCGTTAAGTCATTTAAACGGTGCGTGGCGCACGGTATTAGCTGAGGCCAATCAGCTCTTGGCTGGCGTCATGGCGCCTGTGATGCATCACGCGCTGGATCGTTTGCAAAAAATTGCCGCGGTGATTGAACAAAATTTCCCTCAAGTCACGGTGCTCATCGATTTATCAGAGTTGCATGGTTACCACTACCAAACCGGCTTGGTGTTTGCCGCCTACGCCGAAGGCGTTGGCCGTGAAATTGCCCGCGGTGGCCGGTATGACGAAATTGGTGAGGCATTTGGTCGCGCAAGGCCCGCAACCGGATTTTCCACTGATCTGCGCGAGTTGCTGCGTTTTTATCAAGCGCAACCACAAACTAGCGACACAATTTATGCGCCCGCAAACTATGCCGACGCCGAGCTGCTTTTAACCGTTGAACGGTTGCGTGCCAATGGTCAGCGCGTGGTGATGACCACGCAAGCGATACCGGCAACGGCGCCACAGCTAGTGCGGCAAGCGGCGGGCAGAGACAATTTATGGCAGTTAATGGGTGATACCAATCATGGGTAAAAGTGTTGTAATTCTCGGCTCCCAATGGGGCGATGAAGGTAAAGGCAAGATTGTTGATCTGCTCACCGAGCGCGCGCAAGCCGTGGTGCGGTTTCAAGGCGGTCATAATGCCGGTCACACCTTGGTGATTGGCGGTAAAAAAACGGTATTGCACCTGATTCCTTCGGGCGTGCTTCGAGAAAACGTTCAGTGTTTGATTGGGAATGGCGTTGTGCTCTCCCCCGACGCACTCATTAAGGAGATGACCGAATTAGAAGCGCAAGGCGTTCCTGCGCGGGAGCGGTTAGTGCTCTCAGAAGCTTGCCCGTTAATCTTGTCCTATCATGTGGCGTTAGATCAGGCGCGTGAATTGGCGCGGGGTGCCGCCAAGATCGGCACCACCGGTCGCGGCATCGGGCCTGCTTATGAAGATAAGGTAGCGCGCCGCGCGATTCGATTGGAAGACATTTTTCATCGCGAGCGTCTGGCTTCTAAATTGGGTGAGGTGTTGGATTTCCATAATTTCGTTTTGCGGAACTACTTTCATGCAACCCCCATCGATTTTCAGCAAGTGCTCGATCAAGTGCTTGGGCAGGCGGAAATTCTTGCGCCAATGGTGGGTGATGTCCCCAATCGACTGATGAACTTGCGCAGGCAAGGCGCAAACCTCATGTTTGAAGGCGCACAAGGCACCTTGCTGGATGTCGATCATGGCACCTACCCGTACGTTACCTCATCCAACACCACCGCCGGTGGCGCCAGCACCGGCACGGGCGTGGGGCCATTGGATCTCGATTATGTGCTGGGCATCACCAAGGCCTACACCACGCGCGTGGGCGGCGGGCCGTTCCCCACGGAGCTCGATGATGAAGTGGGCACGCATTTAGCGGTTAAGGGGCATGAAGTGGGGGCAACCACCGGGCGTGCGCGGCGGTGTGGTTGGTTTGATGCCGTGGCTTTACGCCGGGCAGTTGAAATTAACAGTATCTCGGGTATCTGCCTGACCAAACTTGATGTGCTGGATGGCCTTGATCGGATACAAATTTGCGTCGGTTATGAAATTGATGGCCAGCCCTTGCAAACGGCACCTTTAAGCGCCGAGACCTACGCGCGCTGCGTGCCCGTGTATGAAGAAATTGCCGGTTGGCAAGGATCTACCGTCGGTATTCGCCAACTCGAAGATTTGCCGCCGGCAGCGCGTCGTTATATTGAGCGCATCGAGTCCTTGGTGGGCGTTCCTGTGGATATTATCTCTACAGGCCCCGATCGCGATGAGACGATTGTGCTGCGTGACCCGTACCATAGCTAAGTCGATGGCCGGCCTGATTTGCCTCAGCCGGCACACTAATTTAGGTCTTTTTTCACGCAATACTTTATTTTTTTGAAAACTTAAGTAAAATCATGCGCCTTGAATTTTGAAAGGCGCGGTGGGTTTTACTTAACGTAAAATGATCTGCACCGAAACACAGGATAAATTGACTCATGGTATCAATCCGTTTAGCCCGCACTGGCGCCAAAAAGCGCCCGTTCTATCATTTAGTTGTGACCGATAAGCGTATTGCGCGTGATAGCGGTGCGTACATTGAGCGCGTCGGATTTTTTAATCCGGTTGCTCGTGGCGCCGAAGTGCGTTTGCAAATTAACACCGAGCGTTTGCAGCACTGGGTGAACCAAGGAGCGCAGCCGAGCGACCGTGTTGCCGCCTTGATGCGTGAAAGCAGCAAGCAAGCCGTTGCGGTTTAAGTTATTGTGAAAACCCCGCCCAATCCTGCCGAATCGGTAGTGGTCGGAACCTTTGGGCGTGCGTTTGGGATTAAAGGCTGGTGCTGGATTACCTCCTACACACGGCCTATTGAAGGCATTACCCAGTATCGAACATGGTTTGTTGCACCCCCGGCAGATGAGGCTAAATCGCCTGACTCGTTGCGCGGCGATTGGCTGAAAGTGAGTGCTTTTGCTAATCAAAGTCATGGTCTGGTCGCCAAATTGTCGGGCGTCGATAACCGGACTCAAGCTGAGGCGCTTACTGGGTTTCAAATTTGGGTGCCGGCACAGGCCATCCCTAAGGCTGCGGAAGGTGAATATTACTGGCGCGACTTGATCGGTTGCCAAGTAGTTCATGTGTCGGGTCAAGTATTTGGTACGGTGCACGAGTTAATTGAAACGGGCGCAAATGATGTACTGGTTGTGCAAAGTACCGATGGGGAAAAGCGCGAGCGACTCATTCCCTTTATCCCGGATGCCGTTTTGGTTTCGATTGATCTCACACATCGTGTGATTACCGTCGATTGGGATCCGGAATTTTAGGTTGCAAGCTTCGTTGCGTGCGTTATGAACATTGTGGTTGTAACGCTGTTCCCTGAGCTGGTTGAGGCGGTTGGCATGAGCGGTATACCGCGGGTGGCGATTGAGCAAGGCGCTCTGGCGCTCAGTTGCGTATCGCCGCGTGATTTTGCGACTAATCGCCATCGCACGGTGGATGATCGCCCGTTCGGTGGCGGGCCTGGCATGTTGATGATCGCTGAGACCTTGTCTCAATCGATTGAGTCTGCGAAAGCGACCGCGCCCGATGCGCCCGTGGTGTTAATGTCGCCACAGGGCGCGCGATTGAATCGGCAAAAAGTTCAGGCATTGGCGGCACTGCCGGATTTAATTTTGGTGTGCGGCCGTTATGAAGGCATTGATCAGCGGGTTGTCGATGCGTTGATTGATGAGCAAGTGTCGATTGGTGATTACGTGTTATCGGGGGGGGAGCTCGGCGCTATGGTGGTGATTGATGCCATCGCGCGGCGATTGCCGGGGGTGTTGGGTGATGCACAATCGGTAGTGCAAGATTCCTTTGAAACGGATTTGCTCGATCACCCCCATTACACGCGCCCCCTGCGGTGGCAGGGGGCTGATGTGCCGATGGTGCTGAGATCGGGGAATCACCGCGCCATTGATGAGTGGCGCTGGCAGCAACGGTTATCGGGTACGGCGCGCGCAAGGCCGGATCTTTTTTATGAGCCCGGGCTTGATGATCAAGCCCGGGCATTATTGACGGCAGAATGGCAGCATGCTGCCGAAACGATTGAAAAGTTAGGTAGGTTAAGTGATGAGTAAGATCATTCAAGCGCTCGAAGCTGAGCAAATGAACCGCGCTATTCCGGTCTTCGGTCCGGGCGACACGGTGGTTGTCCAAGTTAAAGTAAAAGAGGGTGACCGGGAGCGCCTGCAGGCCTTTGAAGGAGTTGTTATCGCCAAGCGTAATCGGGGTATCAACTCGGCCTTTACGGTGCGCAAAATCTCAAATGGTGAAGGTTTGGAGCGTGTGTTCCAAACGTATAGCACCGCGATTGGTTCAATCGAAGTGAAGCGTCGGGGTGATGTTCGTCGTGCCAAGCTGTACTTCTTGCGTGGCCTAACCGGCAAGAAAGCACGTATTCGCGAAAAATTGAGTTAATTTTATTATTGTGAGTCGGTTGATGCTGATTTTTACGATCAATTAAACCGCAACCCTTGAAAAAGCCCCGTGTGTCCATAAGACGCATGGGGTTTTTTTTGACTTTATTTTTACAAGGGAGGCGCAAGCGCTATGAGTCAGCCAGAAATTCGAGGGTTCCAAACCGAGGTTAAGGAGCTGCTGCAGCTCATGATCCATTCGTTGTATTCCAATCCTGAAATTTTTCTTCGGGAATTAGTTTCCAACGCGTCGGATGCCTGCGATAAATTGCGTTTCGAAGCAGTATCGGACGATGCGCTGTATGAAGGCGATGAAACCTTACGCATCCGGGTGAGTTTTGATGCGGCGGCCAAAACAGTCACGATTAGCGATAACGGTATCGGTATGAATCGCGATGAAGTGATTGACAATATCGGCACAATTGCGCGTTCAGGCACCAAAGCCTTCATTCAAAAATTAGGGCAGGATCAAGCCAAAGATTTGTCGCAAATTGGCCAATTTGGTGTGGGATTTTACTCGGCTTTCATTGTCGCAGAAGAGGTCGTTTTAACGACGCGCCGAGCGGGCATGGGCGCAGAGCACGGGGTACGCTGGACGTCACGCGGTGAAGGTGAGTACACCTTAGAAACCGTTGAATCTACCGAGCGTGGTACAAGCATCGTTTTAAAACTGCGCGAAGATCATGTCGATTTTGCCGATGATTGGCGCCTGCGCTCAGTGATTCGAAAATACTCCGATCACATCACCTTCCCCATCGAAATGGTCAAGGCGGCGAGCCCGACATCCGACGAGGACGAAGCCACCGCCCCCGAGTTGCCCACTTGGGAGCGCATTAACGATGCCACCGCGTTGTGGGTACGACCAAAATCTGCTATCAGTGATGAAGAATACACGGAATTTTATAAGCACGTGGGGCATGATTGGGAGGCGCCATTGGCCTGGTCGCATAATCGGGTTGAGGGTAAAACAGAGTATACCTCCTTGCTTTACATCCCCGCGCGCGCGCCATTTGATTTGTGGGATCGTGAAACCAAGCAAGGCATTAAACTGTATGTGAAGCGCGTGTTCATTATGGATGACGCCGAAAAGCTCATGCCGCGCTATTTGCGTTTTGTGCGCGGGGTGATTGATTCAGCCGATTTACCTTTGAACGTATCGCGCGAAATTCTGCAATCCAACCGGGTGCTTGACACTATTCGCCAAGGCTCCGTCAAGCGTATTCTCGGCATGTTAGAGCAAATGGCTTTGAACGAGCCCGAAAAATACGCCAAATTCTGGGGTACCTTTGGCCAAGTGTTAAAAGAGGGTGTGGGTGAAGATTTTGCCAACCGTGAACAAATTGCGGGCTTGTTGCGGTTTGCTTCAACGCACACCGGCAACGATACGCCATCGGTGAGCTTGAAAGATGCGATTGATCGGTTGCCTGAAGGTCAGGATGAGATTTATTACATCATTGCCGATTCGTATGCCGCAGCTTTGGCATCGCCGCATTTGGAGATTTTCCGCAAAAAAGGCATCGAAGTGTTGTTGCTGTCGGATCGGATTGATGAGTGGCTCATGTCTCAACTCACTGAGTTTTCTGGCAAAAAACTAAAATCGGTGACACGCGCCGAAGTGTCGGTTGATGACACCGAAGAAGACACCACCCCAGATGCCAAAGAAACTCAAAGCGCCTTGGTTGAGCGCTTGAAGAGTGTGTTGGCCGCCTTGGTGGATGATGTGCGTGTCTCAAAACGTTTGGTTGATTCACCCGCGTGTTTAGTCACCACGGAAGAAGAAATGAGCCTGCACTTGCAGCGCTTGCTTAAAGAAGCCGGCCAGGCGGCACCCACGGTTAAGCCGATTCTAGAAATTAACCCGCAGCACCCCTTGTTGCAGCGGGCTGCGGCGGAATCCGATGCGGCGCGCTTTGAAGATATTGCCCGGGTGTTGCTCGGGCAAGCGACTTTGGCCGAAGGCGGTCATTTAACTGATTCAGCCGATTTTGTGCTGCGGCTCAATCGCTTGCTGGTCTAAATAAACGCGCAATAAATGCCGCCCCCATTCGATGGCGATTGAATGGGGGCTTTTTTTGGCTTGAATTTTGCTCTGAGTGTGTCTTGTTACACCCTGTTTTTAATCATTAACCTTATTTTTAAGGCATTAACAAATTCAGGCATTCATGTCCGAGCCTGTCCGTGCGATAATCCCGACATAATTTTGTCATGGGGCATCACCTTGATCCATCAGCGTACATTAAGAAACAGTATCAGAGCCACGGGGATTGGTTTGCACACGGGGGAGCAAGTTAAGTTAACCCTTCGTCCGGCCGCGCCGGATACCGGCATTATGTTTCATCGGGTTGATTTAGCCGAGCCTATGAGTATTTCAGGCCACGCCTTTAGTGTGGGAGAAACTCAGCTTTCAACGACCTTAATCAAAGAGGGCGTCAAAATCTCCACGGTCGAACACCTCATGTCGGCGCTTGCTGGACTTGGCATTGATAATTGTCATGTGGAAATTGATGGGCCTGAAATGCCTATTATGGATGGCAGCGCCAGCCCATTTGTTTTCTTAATTCAGTCGGCCGGCATCGAGGAGCAAGACTCGCCCAAGCAATTTATTCGGATATTGAAAGCGGTTGAAGTGATTGATGGCGATCGCTGGGTGCGTTTTGATCCGCACGATGGTTTTCGGGTGGCAATGTCGATTGATTTTAACCATCCTGCATTGGAAGACTCCGCGCGCTTGGCGGAAATTGATTTCTCATCAACCACCTTCGTTAAAGAAGTGGCGCGTGCGCGTACCTTCGGTTTTATGCGCGATTTAGAGATGATGCGTCAACGGAATTTAGCGCTCGGCGGGAGTGTCGATAACGCAATCGTTGTGGGTGATTCGCATATTTTGAATGAAGATGGCTTGCGCTATGGCGATGAGTTTGTGAAACACAAAATTCTTGATGCCATTGGGGATTTGTATTTGCTTGGTTGCAGCGTGATTGGCGCGTTTACAGGCCACAAATCCGGCCACTATCTGAACAACCAGTTACTCAGATCGCTGCTTGCCCAGCCCGACGCGTTTGAGCGCATCACCTTCGAGCGAGAAGAATTGCCCCCGGTGACCTTCGCGCGGCCGGTTGCACACGCGGCGGATTAATTCGATCAGTGCGCGCCCGATCGCCGCATGCCACCCGCGTTGGTTTAGCGCGGGTTTTTTTTATTTTTTGGGTGGTTCATTGGGCGATTTTTCAACGTATGGAGCGCCCTGCTGCGCTAATTTGCGCAATGTGCGTGCCAGCGGCTCGTGTTCTTCATGCATGGCCATATCCCGCAGCAATTCACGCGTGTTGGCTCCTATCTGCCGATGGATTTTGGGTGCTTGGGTTTTAGTGGCTTCAGTCACAATCTGTGTTTCAATCGACTGAATAAAAGGAAGCCCGGGGATTTGCCGAGCTTTTGTATTGAGTGTGTCCAGCCATTTAGGCGCTTGAAAACGAATCTGGGTCGCAATCGCCGCGTGGTGCACGGCGAGCACTAAAACCCCGTCACGGACATTCAGCACATATACCTGGCCGACGAGATTTTTTGGCGCCACTTCGTGTAGCAGGTAATCGAACATGCGTATTTGCCCTGCGCGTTCGGCAAACGGTTTTAGGGCATTATAACGGGTGGGTTTCATGGGGAATCGGTCTGCATCTTGTCATTAATTTGGGCTAGTCTACGGCTTCGATAGAGTGTTTGGGGGGATTTACTTGCGCGCAGGGGCAAGCTTCGCAGGAAAAGTCCCGCGCATCCCTACCAATTGGGCGGCATCTGCCGTACCATTTCATACTATTTTTTCGGTGATTCGGGCGCAGGCTCGAGTCTCGCGTTTTGAGCATTGCGTGTTCGCGTGCCTTTAATTTATACACTTCAACGGAAAGTTTTGTTCATGATCGCAAGTTTTGTCCGAAAGATTTTTGGCACCCGTAACGACCGCATAATTAAGCAAATGGGGCGCTCTGTCCTGCAAATCAATGCACTTGAGCCCGCCATGCAGGCACTGGATGACGCGGCGCTTCGCGCGAAAACCGATGAATTTTATCAGCGCTGGCAAAGTGGCGAAACGCTCGATCAGCTGCTGCCAGAAGCATTTGCGGTTTGCCGTGAGATGAGCCGGCGGGTTTTGGGCATGCGCCATTTTGATGTACAGCTGATCGGTGGCATGGCGTTGCACATGGGCAAAATTTCTGAGATGCGCACCGGCGAGGGTAAAACCTTGGTGGCAACTTTGGCCGTTTATTTGAATGCACTCACCCGCCAAGGCGTGCATGTAGTCACGGTAAATGATTATTTAGCGCGGCGTGATGCGGAATGGATGGGGCGGCTTTATAACGCGCTCGGGCTTTCTATTGGCGTTGTGGTGCCCAATATGGATACCCGCGCAAAGTATGATGCGTATCGCTGCGATGTGACCTATGCCACCAATAACGAGCTCGGGTTCGATTATCTGCGCGATAACATGGCGTTCAATCCAGATAACGTGATGCAGCGGGAATTGGTTTTTGCGATTGTCGATGAGGTGGATTCGATTCTGATCGACGAAGCGCGCACGCCCTTGATTATTTCAGGCCCGGCGGCGGATTCATCCGAAGCGTACCAAAAAATTAATGGCCTAATGCCTGAGCTTAAAAAACAAGCCCGTGAAGAGCCTAAAGATGATGAACCGCCGCTCACCGACGAGGAGCGGGGCGATTTCACGGTAGATGAAAAGAACAAGCAGGTTTTTTTAACCGAGCAAGGGTTCGAGCGAGCGGAAAGCCTGTTGATTCAAATTGGGCTGCTCCAAGAGGGCGAGTCGCTTTACGACGCCCACAATATTATGTTGCTCAGCCATTTAAATGCCGCCTTACGCGCCCACGCGATTTATCGGCGCAACGTGGAATACATCGTTCGCGATAATGAAGTCATTATTGTCGATGAATTCACCGGGCGCACTCTAGCGGGTCGTCGTTGGTCTGAGGGCTTGCATCAAGCGGTTGAAGCCAAAGAAGGCTTGCCCATTCAGCCGGAAAACCAAACGCTGGCTTCGATTACCTTTCAAAACTTCTTTCGGTTGTATAAAAAATTATCCGGCATGACCGGCACAGCCGATACCGAAGCGCGGGAGTTTGCCGAAATCTATAACTTGGAAGTAGTGCAAATCCCGACCAACCGAGCCGTTCAGCGCATCGATTTGGGTGATTTGGTGTTTTTAACGCCGGCCGAAAAATATGAAGCTATTGTTAAGGATGTGCTGGCGGCGCGCGGCCGCAATCAGCCTACCCTCGTGGGCACGGCCTCGATTGAAACCTCAGAAATTGTCTCCCATGCCTTAACGCAAGCCAAAATTCCTCATAACGTACTGAACGCGAAACAGCACGAGCGCGAGGCGGAAATTATTGCCGAGGCGGGGCGCCCAGGTGCGGTGACCATTGCTACCAACATGGCCGGCCGAGGTACCGACATTATGCTGGGCGGGAATTTAGAGCAGGAGTTGCTGGCACTGGGATTGGACGCCAGCGACAGCGCCAAAGCCCAAGTGAAAGCGGCTTGGCAACAGCGCCATGATGCGGCGATAGCCGCCGGTGGGCTGCATGTGATTGGCACCGAGCGGCATGAGTCGCGGCGGGTAGATAACCAGCTGCGCGGTCGTTCAGGGCGCCAAGGCGACCCGGGTTCTACCCGCTTTTTCCTCTCACTTGAGGATAATCTCATGCGGGTTTTCGCCTCTGATCGGGTCGGTAGCCTCATGAAAAAACTCGGTATGCAGCAGGGCGAAGCCATTGAGCACCCGTGGGTTACGCGTGCGATTGAAAATGCCCAGCGCAAAGTTGAGGGGCATAATTTCGATCAACGTAAACACCTGTTGGACTACGACAATGTCGCCAATGAGCAGCGTAAAGTGATTTACGATCAACGCCGTGCCGTGATGGCCACCACGGATACCGCGGCCATTATTTCGCCTATGCGCCGTGAGGTCATAGCTGAGCTGTTCACTAAATACATTCCGGCCGAGGCATTAGAGGAGCAATGGGATATAGCAGGATTAACCCAAGTCTTGGCTGTGGATTTCGGCCAAGACATGCCCATCGCCGACTGGTTAGCCAGCGATAAGGAACTGCATGCAGAAAGCTTATTTGAAAAAATTCTAGCGACGCTGGAAGAAGATTATGCGGTTAAAGAGGCCATTGTCGGTACCGATTCGCTGCGGCAATTTGAAAAAGGGATTTTATTGCAAGTGCTCGATAGCCACTGGAAAGAGCACCTCGCGGCTATGGATTATCTGCGCCAAAGTATTGGTTTGCGTGGCTATGCCCAGAAAAACCCGACGCAGGAATACAAGCGTGAAGCGTTTGAAATGTTCAGTCGCATGCTCGATGAATTGAATTTGAATGTGATTAAAGTGCTTAGTCGCTTAACCATAGCGCCCAATCCGGCAACGGGTGAAACCGTACTCGATGAGCTGCTCGATGAGGTGGTCGAGGCGCAATATTTTGACGAAAGCCAATTGCAGTTGCGGCATGATTCGGTCGATGGGTCTGCCCACGACGCGCCAGCGCCGGCGGATCAGGCGCCCGTTCGGGTTGAGCCAAAGCTGGGTCGCAACGATTTATGCTGGTGCGGTTCGGGTAAAAAATACAAACACTGTCACGGCAAATTAGTCTGAGGCGGGTTTAATCGTTAAAACGGCGATAAAAATCTTAATACAAGGAATTAAAGGATTGGCTATGAATAAATTGGGTTTAGGCATTGCGGTGGTCGTGATCGGTGGGTTGGCGGCAGTGCCTTATATCACCGGGGTGGTGATTGAGCGGCAGCTCTCGGGGATGAAAGCCTTGCCAGGTATGGGGGCGGGCGGGGTGTGGTCGGTGGATTCCTATCAGCGCGGCTATTTAAGCTCCGAGGTCACCTCAAGCTTAACTTTCAACACCGGCGATGAGCAGGTGGTGCTTCATTTTAAGCAGGACATTAGTCAAGTGCCGAGTTGGGATGGCCGTTATGCCAGCATTCGCAGTGTTTGGGTGCCCGATACCAATGTTAAGCCTGAAGTGGAAAAGCTATTTAATGGCAAGGAACCTGTGGTGTTTAATACCGCACTTAATATTTTGGGTGGCTCGCATACCCGGGGCGATATAGCGCCGGTGAACGTTGAGGGGTTGGATTTTAGTGGCGGCAAAGTCACCATTGATACCGCCCGTAACGGACATTTCGGTTATGGCATGGTGATTGATAACTTTTCAGCTATTGACCCAGAGAGCCGCACGGGCTCAGATATTCCTGTGGTACTAAAAGGGATTAATTTAACTGCCGAGGGGCAGATGGCTGCCAATGGTATTGCTTGGGATGGTCAAGCCGAACTTAAAGTCGCGTCCCTTTCAAAAGGGCAAGAGGGCTCGATTCAGGGTTTAGGCATTACCATGAGTTCTAAACGCACTGGTGATGACTTTGCCGTTACGACGGGTTTTGATGTGGCTAAGGCCGATTTCCCGAATATGCCGGCGGCTTCGAGGAATATGACAAACTTAGCCTACCATTTCAGCTTATCCCGACTGGATGCACTCGCCATTGAAAAAATTTATATGCAAATTCAGCAGGCGCAAAAACAAGGGAAGACGGATCAAAAGCAGCTCACACAAGCCATGACCCTAACTTTGATGAGTGAGATGCCTGCGCTCTTGAACCGAGGGCCCCAATTTGAACTTAAACCGGCCCGCATGACCATGCCTTCTGGCGATGTGGTGTTGAATTTCTCTGTCGCATTGCCACCCGGTCACGCGACTGAGGTGATGAGTAACCCTATGAGCCTGCTTAATCTGCTCGATATGCAGGGCGATTTTACTGTACCGCAAGCCGCACTGAAGGCGATGCTCAGCGAATCGGGGCAAGCCGATGATGATACGCAGCTCAATGCGCTGATTCAGGCGGGTTATGTGTCTCGTGATAACGGCCTGCTTAAAACCAAATTTACCTTTAAATCGGGTCACTTAACGATTAACGACAAGCCATCCGATGATTTGCTTGGCAGCTTGGGGGCTTTAGTCCCCCGGTAGTTTTTTGCGTGGTTATGCTGATTACGGCCTCAAAATGGGGTCGTTTTTATTTTATTTGATGTCGAGGTTTCCCATGCCCGTTGGATTACATGCCCCTGTGCCCGGTTCATTAAAGCCCATTCCCGGCATTGCGTTGGGCATTGCTCAAGCCGAGGTTCGAAAGCCCAATCGGGATGATTTACTGGTTATCACCCTGCCTTCGACGGCAACGGTGGCGGGGGTGTTTACCCAAAATAAATTTTGCGCCGCGCCGGTGCAGCTTTGCCGGCAATTTTTGGTGATGAGTGCAGAGACGGGCTTGCCGCCGCGCGCGCTGATTATTAATACCGGAAACGCCAATGCGGTGACCGGCGAGGAGGGTTTGGCGCGGGCGTCCACGGTTTGTGCCGAGTTGGCCAAGCAGTTAGGTTGCACGCTTGAGCAAGTGTTGCCGTTTTCAACTGGCGTGATTATGGAACCCTTGCCGGTGGAGCGGATCATCGCGGGCATTCCGGCCGCGCTGCACAATTTGCATGAAGACAACTGGCTGCGGGCGGCGGGCGCTATTATGACCACCGACCTCGTGGCCAAAGGGATGTCCACCACCTGCCAAATTGAAGGTCAAACCGTGACCGTGACCGGTATTGCCAAAGGTTCGGGGATGATTCACCCAAATATGGCAACCATGCTGGGCTACATCGGCATCGATGCGCGCGTGCCGCAGGCGGTATTGCATACCTTGTTAAGCACGGTGAGTGATGAGAGCTTTAATCGTGTGACTGTGGATGGTGATACCTCAACCAATGATTCCTTTATGTTGCTCGCCAATGGCCGCCTTGATGCGCCGTTGATTGATGCCATTGAGGGTACGGCCTACCAAACCTTATATGCAGCAGTTAAGCGCGTGGCGGTGTATTTGGCGCAGGCGCTCGCGCGTGATGGCGAGGGGGCGACCAAATTTGTCACCATTGTGGTGGAAGAAGGGCGCCATGCCGCCGAGTGCGTGCAAATTGGTAAAGCAATTGCCCATAGCCCCTTAGTTAAAACCGCATTATTCGCATCGGATCCCAATTTGGGGCGAATTTTAGCGGCCATTGGCTACGCGGGCATTGCTGATTTGGATGTGAGCCGAGTCGGTTTATGGCTCGGGGATGTGGAGGTTGTGCGACTGGGCGGGCGTAACCCTGAGTATATCGAGGCCAATGCTGCGGCCGTGATGAAGCAAGATGATATTACGATGCGCATCACCTTGGGGCGGGGCACTGCGCAAGGTCAGGTTTGGACCTGCGATTTCTCTTATGACTATGTAAAAATCAACGCGGAATACCGCTCTTAAGTTGTGACCAAAACCTGTGAAACTCAGATCGCGTTGGCGGTTATTCCCGCCGGTTTTGATGCCGCCGGTGGCTCGCAGTATTGGTTTGAGCGTCGCCCCAGTGGGGTGGATTTTGCCGGTATGCTGGCATTGCCCGGGGGCAAAGTGGCTGAGGGTGAAACGCCGCCTCAAGCCTTAGCGCGCGAGCTTCGCGAGGAGCTGGGTATAACCCTCACCCAAGCCCGCTTATTAATCGAAATTCCTTGGGTTTATCCCGCTGTGCCGCCTGCCGTGCCAAAGCGTTTGCGGCTCTGGGTTTATCGCGTGGAATCTTGGCTGAACCAATCGCAAACCCCCATTCAAGGCAGTGAAGGCCAAGCGGTGATGCCGGTCTTAATCGATTGCACCCAGGCGCGCGCCCTCATGGCACAGTTGCCCGCGGCCAATCGTGGGATCGTCGCCGCGCTCTGCTTGCCGCCGCGCATCGCCATAAGCCAGCCGTGTGCAGCGGGCGACTTGGGGTTTGAAGCCTGGCTTACCAGCTTGCAGGCCACGGCAACCTTATTGCATTCGCGTTTTAAGGGCGCGGCAGTCATGCACCTGCGACCGCAGCGGGATTTAAGCCGCCATGAGTGGCAGCGCGCGGTGGCTGTGGTTCAGGCGCAGCGGGTGCCGGTTTGGGTGAATGCGGATTTAGCCATCGCGATGGCCTCGGGCGCCGATGGCGTGCATCTTAATCGGGCGCGATTGTTTACGGAGCCTAAGGAGGCGGTGCTGGCATGGCAAAGCCTGAACCGTTGGGTGAGTGCCTCTGGGCATAATGTAGGTGAAATTGATCGAGCCAACCAGTTGGGCGTGGATGCCGTGTTGATTTCCCCCGTGCTGCCAACGCCAAGCCACCCCGATGCGCTGGGTATCGGTTGGGCAAAATTTGCCGATTTAGTGCGAACAGCCACCATGCCCGCCTATGCCTTGGGCGGGGTGAGTGAGGCGAATTTGGCCGAAGCGCAGGCGCTCGGTGCGCAGGGGATTGCGGCAATTCGGGGCTATGGGGTGCCCAATTGAGCCGATGCGCCCCCCTGTGGCATGGGTTTTTTTGACTAAAAGCGGGTGACTTATCGCTTGAGAAAGTTGCTTGCCAGCCCGCCGAGCAGCCCGCCCAAAGCACCCAAACCACCTTGGCCTTGCGTAGCGGATAATAACTGCCCGCCGCTTGATGATTGATCAATCACTTGCGGCAGCAGGTTTTGCAAACCTTGAAGTGCCTGCGCTTGGCTTAAGCCTAAACGTTCAGCGAAGGCGGCAATTTTGTCACTGCCCAGTGCGTTGGCCAGCGCGTCGGCGGATACCGGCTCGTTCGCACCATCACCCAACCACGAAGCGACGGCACTGCTCAAACCGCCTTGCTGCAATTGCGTGACAATTCCAGATAAATTCAGCCCTGATAGCAACGATGAGGGGGCGTTTTGGATTGCACCATCGGGATGTGTGCTGCCATTGAGCAAAGAGCCCATGGCGCCGGTCAAGTCGTTGAGATCGACTTTACCATCGCCATTTTGATCAAAAGAGGTGTTGGCTAGGTTTAATAATGCCTGTAAATCCATGGGGTGAATCCTTAACATCTGGGTGAGTTGGTTTTTATGATCTTTTTCGTGTGCAACGGCAGCGAAAGTACCTAATTTATATCTCAATGGGATGAAAAAGGGATGAACCTTGAGCGCAGCTTAAATTTAGTCGGGTTTGAAGCCTGAGCTAATAGGATAGCGGCGGTCGCGGCCAAAGGCTCGCCTGCTGATGCGAATGCCGGGCGGTGCTTGGCGGCGTTTATATTCGTTAATTAAAATCAACCGCACAATGCGCCGCACGATGGTTTCGTCAAGGCCGGATGCAATCATGTCCGCAACGGATTGATCTTCCTCGACAAAAGCGATAATAATGGCATCTAAGAGGTCATAGGCGGGCAGGGCATCTGAATCCTTTTGATCGGCACGCAGTTCGGCCGAGGGTTCGCGTTCAATGATGCGGGTGGGAATGGGCAAAAACTCGGTGGTACGGTTTGCATTGCGCCAGCGAGCCAACGCATAAACCAATGTTTTTGGCACATCTTTAATCGGCGCAAAGCCCCCCGCCATATCGCCATACAAGGTGGCGTAGCCCACCGCCATTTCAGATTTATTGCCGGTTGTGAGCAGCATGCGGCCAAATTTGTTGGAAAGCGCCATTAAGAGCACACCGCGCGCCCGGGCTTGCAGATTTTCTTCGGTTGCATCCTCCGCTAAGCCGGCAAATAGCGGGCTTAAGGTTTCGCGCAGGGTATTGAATACGGGTTCAATCGATAGGGTTTCGCAGCGCACGCCCAAAGTGGCGCATTGCGTTGCGGCATCATCTAGGCTCATCTGTGAGGTGTACCGGGAGGGCATGCGTACGGCCAGCACGTTATCGGCACCCAGCGCATCGACCGCAAGTGTTAGCACCAATGCCGAATCAATCCCACCCGATAACCCGAGCACGACGCCGTTAAACCCATTTTTGCCCACATAATCGTGGATGCCGGTGGTCAGCGCGCTATACACTTCGGCCTCGCCTTGTGGCCAGGGATGGGATGCGCCGTGCGCGGTAATTTGCCCATCGGCTGCCATATCGACCCAGCCTAAGTCTTCCTTGAATGCGGCGAGCGCGCTGACCACATGTGCACCCGTTGCCACAAAAGATCGGCCATCAAATACCAATTCATCTTGCCCGCCCACCAAATTCACGTACACAATCGGACAGCCTGACGCTTGGATGCGCTGCGCTACGACCTCGGTGCGATCATGGGTTTTATGGCGATGATAGGGGGAGGCGTTCAAACTCAAGATCACTTTAGCGCCTGCTGCCACGGCATCGGCAATGGGTTCATGCTCCCAAATATCCTCACAAATGGTAATGCCGAGCGCGACGCCGTCTATGGTGACGACGCAGGCGGCATCACCGGGCACAAAATAGCGTTTTTCATCAAACACACCGTAGTTAGGCAGGGCGCGCTTGGCATAGTGTGCAATGACTTGCCCCCGATCAATCACCAGCGCCGCGTTAATTAATTGCGTGCTGTGCGGTGTGCGGCGTTGAGGCGCGCCAATCACGACGGCGATATCCTGCGCGGCTGCAGCAATACGGGCAATTTGCGCGTTACATTGGGCTAAAAAATCAGCCCGCAAGAGCAAATCTTCAGGCGGGTAGCCGGTGAGGGTGAGTTCGGGAAACACGATGACGCGCGCATTGAGCTCTTGCTTGGCGCGCTGGAGTGTTTCAATCACCCGATCGGCATTGGCCACACAGTTGCCGACTTGAGTGCCAATCTGTGCAAGTGCAATGCGAATCGAGCCCGCTTGCGTCTCAGGGCAGTTCATACGTGCGATGCGCCTAAAAGTTCCGCCATGGCGCGTCCCATCGTGGTGGGGTCGCGCACGATGTGCACCCCAGCCGCCGCGAGGGTGCGGAACTTATCTTCTGCGCTGCCGCGCCCGCCGGAGATGACCGCGCCGGCATGCCCCATGCGTTTGCCACTCGGCGCCGTGGCACCGGCAATGTAGGCGACAACCGGTTTATTGAATTGTTCTTGAATAAAATGCGCGGCCTCTTCTTCGGCATTGCCCCCAATTTCCCCCACCATAATCACTGCATGGGTTTGCGGGTCGTCGGCAAAGAGTGCGAGGCAGTCGATAAAATCCATGCCATGGATTGGGTCACCGCCGATGCCCACACAGGTGCTTTGGCCTAAGCCTGCCGCGGTTGTTTGCGCGACCGCTTCGTAGGTTAGGGTGCCCGAGCGGGACACGATGCCGATTTTGCCGGGGCGGTGGATGGCGCCCGGCATAATGCCGATTTTGCATTCACCGGGGGTAATCAGGCCGGGGCAGTTGGGGCCTACGAGCCGCACATCAGGGTAATCGGCGGCCAACACGGCTTTTACGTTCAGCATATCGAGCACCGGAATGCCCTCGGTAATGCACGCAATTACCTCAATACCGGCATCGGCGGCCTCTAAAATGGCATCAGCGGCAAACGCGGCGGGCACATAAATCATGCTGGCGGTGGCACGGGTTTCTCGCACCGCATCGTGCACGGTATCAAACACGGGGCGATCTAAATGGCGCTGGCCGCCTTTGCCGGGCGTAACGCCGCCGACAAAATGGGTGCCATAGGCAATGGCCTGCTCGGAATGAAAAGTGCCTTGTTTGCCGGTAAACCCTTGGCAGATGACGCGGGTTTGTTGGTTGATTAGGATACTCATGCGCCCACTCCTTTAGTTTGCGATGGTGGGGTCTTTGATGTTTGAGATAGCTGCACGACCCGTGCTGCGGCCGCAGCTAAATCGTTTTCAGCAATTAAATTTAAGCCCGATTCAGCAAGCAAGCGCCGACCTTCGGCCGCATTGGTGCCCTCTAAGCGCACGACCGTGGGCAGCGTTAGCCCCACTTCATGGGCGGCGGCAATAATGCCATTGGCAATCAAATCGCAGCGCACAATGCCGCCGAAGATGTTCACCAAAATGGCGGTAACGCGCGGATTGGCCAGAATCAGCTTAAAGGCCGCGCTCACCTTTTCGGTGGAGGTGCCCCCGCCTACATCCAAAAAATTAGCTGGGCTGCCGCCGGCCGATTGAATTAAATCCATGGTGGCCATCGCCAAGCCCGCGCCATTGACCATGCAGGCGATTTCGCCGGATAGTGCGATGTAATTTAAGCCGCTGGCTTGCGCGGCGACTTCAGTGGGGTCTTCTTGAGTGACATCGCGCGCAGCGAACAGGGCTTTTTGGCGATAGCCGGCATTGCCATCGAGGGTAATTTTGGCGTCTACGGCTAATAAATCTCCGCCGGCAGTCACGGCGAGCGGGTTGATTTCTATTAAATCGGCATCGTGGCGAATAAAAGCATCGTACGCCCCCCGCAAAAGGGCGGGGAATTGCTTTAAGGCGGTATCAGTTAGGTTTAAGGCAAAGGCTAAACGCCGTGCCTGATAGCCCATCAAGCCCACGGTGGGGTTAATGTGCAACCGGAAAATGGCGTCAGGGTGATCGTTAGATACTTGCTCAATATCCATGCCGCCGTGCTGGGAGGCAATCACCACAATCCGTTGTGCGGCGCGATCAAGGGTGAGAGCTAAATACAATTCACGCGCAATAGCGCTGGCCGGTTCAATCAGTAACTGATGCACGGGTAATCCGGCGGGGCCGGTTTGATGCGTGACGAGCGTTTTGCCCAGCAATTGTGCCGCTTTTTCGCGCACGTCATCCGGCGAGTGGGCAATAAGCACCCCACCCGCTTTGCCGCGCGCGCCACTATGAATTTGCGCTTTGATGACCCATTTGCCGCCCACTGTGGGCGGGAGTTGATCGTCGGCCGCTTGCGCCGGATGCGTGATGGTAAGCCCGGGCGCGACTGGCACATTAAAGCCAGCGAGTAGGGCTTTTGCTTGGTATTCGTGTAAGTTCATGGCTGCTTTAATTCTGAGTGCAAAAATAAGCGTCTATTTTGGCTTACAGCGGCGATTGTGTATAGGGATTGTGGCGGTTTGTTCGCCTTCCCAGCGGTTTGGCGCAATTAATCGCCAGGGTTTGAACCCATCGTGCCCATTAAAAAGCCCTGCACTTGGCAGGGCTTTGGGTTGGGCGGCTAGCTAGTTTGCTAAGCTAATTAACTCGGGCGGGCAGATTAAATTTCGCCTTTTGACCCGCGCTCTAACATTTCCCACATGGTGTCGCGCACGGCTTTGGTCGATTTAATTAAATCTTCGTTACTGCCCATGTTTTGACCCATTTTTAGCATCATGTCCATGTTGAGGGTGGCAATCCACAGGGTGCCATCGGCTTTCTGGAAAACCGCAACGCGGCAGGGCAGATAGGCGGCCATGCTAGGAGCAAAATCAACCATTTTGCGGGCAGTTTCCGGGTTGCAATACGAGGCGATAAACAGGGTGCCGGTTTTGATGCCGCGCGCTTCGAGCTCAGATGATAAGGGCAGCTCACCGACGGCTTTGATGTTGCGCTCGGTGGCAACCGACTCTAATGCCGCTTTGACATCATCGAGTGTGAGGCCGGGTTGAACTTGCTTCTCCCAAATTGTGGTGTAGCCAATTTCGCCTTTGCTGGCAATCCAGCGGTTCAACATGACGGCGGTTTCATCGGCAGCACCGGGGGCTAAATTGGCTGCGGCGGCCATTAAGCCTTGGGGATTTTTGTTGATGACTTCAACAATCGGCTTCATGCCGGAGCTGAGCATACCCGGCATAATTTGCAACATGCCGGGCATAACGGCAAAAAAATAAGCGCCTGCCGCAATCGCTAAAATACCAATAAAGGCGAGTAAGTTACGAATCATGGTGGGGTTTCCTCGACTGGTGAGCCCAAGTCTATTGTGATTTTCTAAAGTGAAAGTTAAAGGCTGGCAAGGGTACCGCGCTGTGCAGGTAAACCAAGTCAATTATTTTTATTGATGGATGTATTCATGTGATTACAGCTATTAACTATTAGCTTTGCGCTTGGGGTTTTGCACGGCAATTCTCTGTTTAAGTTTCTAACGCGGGGTAAAATCACCAAAACGGAGTTGCAAGGCGGTGAGCGCCACAATCGGGGCGGTTTCGGTGCGCAGCACGCGTGGTCCCAGCGTGATGGGGGTAAAGCCTTGCGCGCAAGCGGTGGCGATTTCGGTTTGCGTAAACCCGCCCTCGGGGCCGATGAGGACGGCTATGCTGCGGGGTGGGGCGGTGGGCATTGGGTTTGTCGCGGTGATTTTGGGGTGCAAAATCCATTTCATCTCGCAGCCGGCGGCTAGGCTAAGCGCCTGCTCGAAGGGGGTTATGGGGTCGATCAAAGGGATAAAATTGCGCCCAGATTGCTCGCACGCACTAATGGTGATGTCGATAAACCGGCCGTGGCGTTTATCGGCGCGCTCGCCTTTGAGTTCCACCACGCTGCGCTGGGTGGTGATTGGGGTGATGCGAGAAACCCCCAGCTCGACAGCTTTTTGCACAACCCAATCCATTTTCTCGCCTTTGCCCATAGCTTGGAGGAGGTGCGTTTCAAGGGGCGACTCGACGCTTTGCTCAAAGGGTTCCCCTAGCGTGACTTGGCCAGACTTTTTATCAAAAGTAACCACGCCCTCGGCCACGCGGTTGGCGCCATTAAATACGGTGATGCGCTCCCCATCGGATAAGCGCAGCACGTTTTTTAAATAATTAAATTGCGCGGGCAGTAAGGCCACCTGCTCGCCACTTTGCCATTGGCCGGCTAAATAAACCCTCAGCGCGCACATGGTTAAGCGCGCGTTGCGGCGTTGACCGCGTTGAGGGTAGTGGTTGCCAGCATTTGCCATTCGGCATCGCTTAAAATATAGGGTGGCATCCAATAGAGTGTGTCACCGAGCGGCCGCAGTAGGACGCCGGCATCCAGCGCATGGCGATAGGCGCGCTGGCCTCGGCGCTCGCTGCGGGGGAAGGGGTGCCCATTTTTTGCGCATAAATCCATTGCAATCATCATCCCCCGGCGTCGCACATGCGCAAGGTTTGGGTGCTGGCGCAGGGGGGTAAGCAGGGTTTCTATCATGGCTGACCGAGCCTGGTTGTGTTTAATGACTTGATTTTGCTCGAACAAATCGAGCGTGGCGAGTGCGGCCACGCAGGCGAGCGGGTTGCCGGTGTAGCTGTGTGAGTGTAAAAACGCCCGGCTGGCGGGTGCCTCGCAGTAGAAGGCTTGATACAGCGTTTCGGTTGTGAGCACCGCGCACAGGGGTAAATAGCCGCCGGTAATGCCCTTCGATAAACACAAAATATCCGGCGTGATGTCGGCTTGCTCGCAGGCAAACAGGGTGCCGGTTCGACCAAAACCGACGGCAATTTCATCCGCAATTAAATGAATATTAAATTCATCACACAGTGCCCGCACCCCAGCTAAATACGCCGGTTCGTGCATGCGCATGCCGGCTGCGCATTGCACTAAGGGTTCGATAATGAGGGCGGCGACTTCATCGCTGTGATGCAAAAGCAGGGCGCGCAGGCCGAGCAAGGCGCGCTCGGTTACCATTGCACACGGCTCATCGGGCAGGGCTTGGCGGCAGTCGGGCGAGGGGGCAATGAGCGCAGGCTTGATTAATGGGGCGTAGGTTTCACTAAAAATCGCAATGTTGCCGACGCCCAGCGCCCCCAGTGTTTCACCGTGATAGCTGCCCTCAATGGCGATAAAACGGGTTTTGTTGGGCAAGCCTGTGTTTCGCCAATAGTGAAAACTCATTTTTAGCGCGGCTTCAATGCCGGATGATCCGTTATCGGTGAAAAATACCCGCGTGAGCAACGCCGGGGTAATCGCTTTTAAGCGTTCTGCCAGCTCAACTACGGGCGCATGGCTAAATCCGGCTAAAATAACGTGCTCAAGGGTATCGAGCTGGGCTTTGATGCGCGCGTTAATTGTGGGGTTGGCATGGCCGAATAAATTAACCCACCACGAGCCGATGGCATCTAAATAGCGCCGGCCATCAAAATCGATGAGCCACGCGCCTTCACCCCGCGCAATGGGGATGGGCGGCAGGGATTCGTGGTCTTTCATTTGCGTGCAGGGGTGCCACAGCACGGCTAAATCGCGGTTAATCCAGGCTTGATTAAGGCTCATTTTTGGGTTGGTCGGACAAGGAAATTACTGCTATCAATGCCGGTCACCTCAACGATGGTGCCGACGGGGAGATCCTCCCCGAGCACGCGCCAACGAGAATCGCCTACCCGAACCCAGCCTATGCCATTAACAATTGGGGCTTCGAGTGTGAACTGCCGGCCAATATATTGCTCGCCCCGACGATTGAGTGTGGGGTGGTCTGAGGTTTGGTTGCGCGGCCGGAAAACACGGCGCCCCAAAAGCACCGTCAACACGGAGAGCACAGCAAACAAACTTAACTGAACAGGCCAGCCCAAACCGGGCATAAAAAACACGGTGCCGCCAACGATGAGCGCGGCGCCGCCCATCCATAAAAAGAAGCTAGATGGCGCAAAAATTTCAACGACGGCCAGCATTAAGCCCACAATAAACCAGCCCCAATAATCAAATTGAATCATGATGGTCTGCCCGCTGTGCCGAAGTGAATCACCGTCTTATTGCGCGATTTGCCAACCATCGCTGCCTTTAACGAGGTGGAGCATGCGCGTGCTTTTTTGTGCACCGGCAAAAGGGGTGTTGACTTCGGTTTCAACATTGCAATTAAAGCCGGAGCCTGCTTCATCCTTTTGGCAGCCTAGGTTTTTAACCGATTTAATTTCAACCTTGGCCATTGCCGCACTAATTTGTGCGCCGCCGCCCATGCTGCTCGCCTGTGCCATCGCCTTGCTCATGCCCGCTTTTAAGGCCTGCTCAATATCGCTGGAGGAGGGTGCACCGCCCGAGCAGGCGGTTAACGCCAGTGCAGTCGATAAAATTAAAGTTGTGAAGTACATTTTGCGCATAAACAATTCCCAAATCAGTGGTTGACGTTAAGCCGGCTTTTTGAATGCTTCTTTGGCGAGTTCAGCAATGCCTTCCAGCGAGCCCAACATGTTGCTGGCTTCAATGGGGAGCATGATAACTTTTTGATTCGGCGCCGTGGCAACCGATTGAAAGGCCTCAATATATTTGGTGGCGACAAAGTAATTAATCGCCTGCACATTGCCGCCTGCAATGGCTTCACTCACTGATTTTGTGGCGTAGGCTTCGGCTTCAGCCAAGCGCTCACGGGCTTCGGCCTCGCGGAATGCAGCTTCTTTGGCGCCTTCGGCCTTCAGGATTTGCGATTGTTTTTCGCCTTCCGCCGTTAAAATAGCCGATTGCCGCTCGCCTTCGGCTTCTAATATGGAGGCGCGCTTATTCCGTTCCGCCTTCATTTGCCGACCCATGGCTTCGATTAAATCAAAAGGCGGCGTGATGTCTTTAATTTCAATGCGGGTGATTTTGGTGCCCCAAGGCGAGGTGGCTTCATCCACCACGTTCAGCAGGCGGGCATTGATTTCATCCCGGCGTGACAGCACTTCATCTAAATCCATGGAGCCCATGACGTTTCGAATATTGGTGATAACCAAATTTAAGATCGCGTAATCGAGCATGTGCACTTCATAAGCGGCGCGGGCAGGATCCAGCACTTGAAAGAACACCACGCCATCGACTTTAATCATGGCGTTGTCACGGGTAATAATTTCTTGTGAGGCGACATCGAGCACTTGCTCCATCACGTTGATTTTTCGACCAATCCTCTCGATATACGGCACGATAATGTTTAAGCCCGGCTCTAAGGTTTTGGTGTAGCGACCGAACCGCTCGACGGTATACATCATGCCTTGCGGGACTTGCTTGATCCCCGCAAATAGGGTGGCTGCGGCTAAAATCAGTAAAACAATGGCAAACGTTCCCATGAATACGACTCCTTAAAAAATTGCTTAAATTCCCCATATCTTGAGTGTGCGTATCCTAAATGACAATACCATTGAAACCCGCCGCGGGTTGGATTTAAGCGGGTGGGGTTTGCGGGGCGGTGGGAAGAACGCCGGCATCTTGGCAAAGGGCAATAATGGGCGCCGCTTGATTCATGGTGTAAAAATGCAGGCTAGGCGCACCAACCCGCACCAGTTCAGCCGTGAGATCAACCACCACATCGTGACCAAAGGCTCGCAGGCTCTCTGTGTCATCATGAAACGCTTCGAGCCGTTTGCGCAGCCAGCGGGGTAAATCGGCACCACAGGCATCCGAAAACCGCGCAAGCTGGGTGTAGTTGCTGATAGGCATAATCCCCGGCACGATCGGAATCGTAATTTGCCGCTTTTCACAGTCATCCACAAAGCGGCTATACGCCTCTATTGAATAAAAGTATTGGGTGATGGCACCATTCGCGCCTGCATCCACCTTCTCCTTAAAGTGCTGCAAATCAGCCGCAGCATTCAACGATTGCGGGTGAAACTCAGGATAAGCGGCCACTTCAATGTGAAACCCGTCACCGCTATGTTCCCGAATAAACGCAACCAACTCACTGGCGTAGCGAAAATCGCCCGGATCGCGCATGCCCGAGGGTAAATCGCCCCGCAAGGCGACAATGCGTTTAATGCCCAGCGCTTGGTATTGATCGAGTATGGCCGCAATGCCCGCGCGGGTGGAGCCGATGCACGATAAATGCGGCGCGGCAGGCACGCCAGACTCTAATTGAATGGCGGTTACGGTAGCAAAACTGCGCTCTTGGGTTGAACCGCCCGCGCCGAAGGTCACCGAGAAATACTCAGGCCGAAGTGCGGTGGTTAATTCCGTGGTGATGGCGCGCAATTTAGCCGCGCCCTCATCCGATTTGGGCGGAAAAAACTCGCAAGATAAAGGAATTGTCATGCTGTTGCCTCTGAAGGTAGGCCGGATTAGTACCGGTAGCTATCGGGCTTATAGGGACCATCGACGGATACGCCGAGATACTCGGCTTGCGCGGGGCTCATGCGGGTTAACACTCCGCCAAACCCGGCCACCATGTAGCGTGCTACTTCTTCATCTAAGGCTTTGGGCAACACTTCAACCCGCAATAACGCCGCTTGGCGTTCGGCTGTTTGATCGGCAAATTTTTCTCTAAATAAATGCAGCTGCGCCAGCACTTGATTCGCAAATGAGCCGTCCATGATTCGGCTGGGGTGGCCTGTGGCGTTACCGAGGTTCACTAAACGACCTTCGGATAACAAAATCAGGTAGTTGTCGGTATCGAGGTTGGGCTCACTGCCGGGGGCAGTTTCGCGGTAAACCTTGTGGACTTGGGGTTTGATTTCTTCCCAGAACCAATTTTTGCGCATAAATTCGGTATCAATTTCGTTATCGAAATGGCCGATATTGCTGACCACAGCGCCATTTTTGAGTGCTTTGAGCATCGGCGCATCGCAGACATTAACATTGCCGGTGGTAGTGACGATAAGATCAATTTTACCGAGTAACGCGTGATCCACGCCGCGGTCATCTCCGGTATTCACGCCATTGAGGTAGGGCGACACCACCTCATAACCATCCATGCAGGCTTGCATGGCGCAGATGGGGTCAATTTCAGTGACTTTAACAATCATGCCCTCTTGTCGCAGCGAGGCGGCTGAGCCTTTGCCCACATCGCCGTAACCTATCACCAGCGCTTGCTTGCCAGAGAGCAAATGATCGGTTGCGCGCTTGATGGCATCATTTAATGAATGACGGCAGCCGTATTTATTATCATTTTTGGATTTGGTGACCGAATCATTGACGTTGATGGCGGGGATTTTCAGCGTGCCGGCATTGAGCATGTCGAGCAGGCGATGCACGCCCGTGGTGGTTTCCTCAGAGACGCCATGAATGCCCGCAAGGAGCTCTGGGTGTTTTTGGTGAATAACACCCGTTAAATCGCCGCCGTCATCCAAAATTAAGTTCGGCGTCCAGCCATCAGCGCCGCGCACGGTTTGCTCAATGCACCACCAATATTCTTCTTCAGTTTCACCTTTCCAAGCAAAAACCGGGATGCCCGCCGCCGCTATGGCCGCTGCCGCATGATCTTGCGTGGAAAAAATATTGCACGATGACCAGCGCACGCTTGCGCCAAGATCAACCAGAGTTTCAATCAGCACGGCGGTTTGAATCGTCATGTGCAAGCTGCCCACGATACGCGCGCCTTTAAGGGGCTGCGCCGCGCGATATTGGGCACGGATGGTCATGAGCGCGGGCATTTCACGCTCGGCAATACGAAGCTCTTTGCGACCAAATTCGGCCAGCGAGAGATCGGCGACTTTAAAATCAGTGAAGGGAAGGGCGGGTTTGTTCATCGGGTTTTCCTCAGTCCAACAAAAAACCTGCGATAAGGGGCAGGTTTTTTTGAGCGCGGTTGAAATGAAATCCGGTTTTCTCAAGCCTCACCCCGAGCCGGGGTTGCAGCGCTCCTTGAGAAAACGGCAGGTAATTGATAAACGATTATAGCCCGGCATCAGCGCGGAGTGCAGCCGCTCGATCGGTTTTTTCCCAGGTAAAATCGGCATCTTCGCGGCCAAAATGGCCATAAGCGGCGGTTTTAAGATAAATGGGGCGGATTAAATCCAGCATTTTTACAATCCCATACGGGCGTAAATCAAAATGGGTGCGCACCAGTTCAGTGATTTTATGATCTGAAATTTTGCCGGTGCCGAAGGTATCAATGCTAATTGAAGTGGGTTCAGCTACGCCAATGGCATAGGAAACTTGGATTTCGCAGCGATCAGCCAAGCCTGCCGCGACAATATTTTTGGCAACGTAGCGCCCCGCGTAGGCGGCAGACCTGTCCACTTTAGAGGGGTCTTTGCCTGAAAATGCACCCCCCCCGTGTCTTGCCATGCCACCGTAGGTATCTACGATAATTTTGCGCCCGGTTAAGCCGCAATCGCCCACCGGCCCGCCAATCACAAAATTACCCGTGGGATTGATGTGGTATTGAGTGTTGGCATCTAACCAATGCGCGGGCAGGGTCGGCTTGATGATGAGCTCCATCACTGCTTCAATTAAATCGCTCTGGCTCACCTCGGGGCTGTGTTGCGTTGAAAGCACCACGGCATCAATACCAACGGGCTTGCCTTTTTGATAGCGAAAGGTGATTTGCGATTTCGCATCGGGGCGCAGCCAAGGTAAGGTGCGGGATTTTCGCACCATGGCTTGGCGCTGCACGAGCCTGTGCGCATAGGTGATGGGCGCAGGCATCAGTACGTCGGTTTCGTTGGTGGCATAACCAAACATCAGGCCTTGGTCGCCCGCGCCTTGCTCTTCGGCGGAAAGCTTATCTACCCCTTGGGCAATATCAGAGGATTGTTTGCCGATGGCGTTCAAAACCCCGCAAGTGTTGCCATCAAAGCCCAGCTCAGAGCTGTTGTAACCAATATCGACAATCACTTTGCGCACGAGCTCGTCCACATCCACCCAGGCAGAGGTGGTCACTTCACCGGCCAATACCACAAACCCGGTTTTTACCAAGGTTTCGCAGGCTACGCGCGCATGAGGATCTTTGCTCAAAATGGCATCTAAAATGGCATCGGAAATTTGATCGGCAATTTTGTCTGGATGGCCTTCGGCAACCGATTCAGAGGTAAATAAGTGGGTATGCTCGCGGTGCGTGCTCATGAACAAAATCCTTAACGGGTGGATAGTTTGAAATCGGCGCAGAGTTTAGCAGGCTTGGCGCCGGTTTTTTGGGTGGTATGCGAGCAAAACCCCCGTGCGAGACAGGGGCAATCGGGTTTTAATAGCCGAAGGTGCCTTCAAGCAATTTTTCACTGCCCGCGTATTCTTGATCATTAGCCGGGGTGAACGCGCGCAATTGAGATGCTTTAAGCAACGCCTCGCCAGCAGGCGTTTGACTTAAGCTAATCAGCGCGTTTTGCAAGGCTTCCTTCGTGGCTGGGGACACAGCCGGGCTGACGCTAACCGCCAAAAAGGGCAAAGGCGCTGTCGTTGTGACTGTATTTAAGTTTGGGTATCCGGCGGCGATCGGGGTGGGAATAATAGCCGCATCAACCGCGCCACTGAGCACGGCATCAGCCGCCTCTCGGTTCGATTCTTTGGTCACTAAAATGGGCTGCTGCACGGGGTTGGGGAATAATTGATACAAGGTGAGCGCGCTCACCGAAGGTGAAGGCTGCACCGCGATTTTTTTGTTAATTAATTCAGAGGGGTCAAGTACCGCGTTGTTGGGGCCGGTGACGAGCGATTGCGTGACCGTGCCCTTAAGTTTTGCGATGACATGCCAATGCTGGCGTTGCACGCGAAAATCTGTCGTCGGTGCCGCATCAAGCGCAATATCAAAAGGCGATCCGGTGCGTGTGGCCTGCCAGAATGCCAGATAGTTAGGGAAGGTTTCGATTGTAATCGGCGTGCCGGTAAGCTCGCTGATTTTTGCCACCAATGGGCCAAAAGATTTCTCAATTTCGGCTTGCGGTAAAAACGGCGGGATCGCAAATTTCAACGCGCCCGCCTGCGCCGAGACGCCAAACACAAGGCCAATTATAAGCAAAGTGCTTTGGATCAGTAAGCCCCACATGCGGCGGCGGTGGTGTCTGATGGGTTGATAATTAAGCATTTTGATGATGTCCTTTAAGCTGAATTTTAGTTTTTTACGATAAGCGCCCTGCCGAGGCCAATTGAACCCCCGCCTTGGCATAGGAAGGTTGGCTGCAAGCCTTGAGTTTCCAAACGCAAAGCCGCGCGAAGACCGTTCAAGCGAAGGGTTTTCAATCGGGTGTTATCAAAAAGTAAAACGCGCTTTTTGTCCAATGCTGACTTGGCGTGGTTCCATAGGCGAAATTAATCAGGCGGCTGACCTCGTCCCGCGGCACTGTAAACCGCAGGTAAATGCCGCCGCCGCCGCCCGTGCTCGGTTTATGAGCGCTGTAAATACCGCTAAACGCGCCGTTGCTGGCATTTCCCTCGAAAAACTCATGATTCACTTGGTTGCCAACTGAGGCATTTGCGGTAACAATGCGAAAAGTTTTAGTTACCTATGGGCGCCCCCCGTCATTTTTAATTGGACGTGTTTGTTTTATGGGGCGTGGTAATTCAGTTTGCATCCTTACCTTTGAACTTTAAGACTGGAGAGACTTATGTCTACGCGTAGAGAGCTGGCCAATGCGATTCGTGCCTTAAGCATGGACGCCGTCCAAAAAGCAAACTCAGGCCACCCGGGTGCGCCTATGGGAATGGCCGACATCGCCGAAGTGCTGTGGAACGGCTATCTGAAACATAACCCCAAAAACCCCCATTGGCCCAATCGCGATCGGTTCGTTTTGTCTAACGGCCATGGCTCTATGCTCATCTACTCGTTGTTGCATCTCACCGGTTATGAGTTACCAATGGAAGAGCTTAAAAACTTCCGTCAACTGCACTCTAAAACCCCTGGGCACCCAGAATATGGCTACACGCCCGGCGTTGAAACCACCACCGGCCCCTTAGGCCAAGGCATTACCAATGCCGTAGGGTTTGCGTTGGCAGAAAAAATGCTGGCGGGTCAATTTAATAAACCAGGCCATACCGTTGTCGATCACTACACCTATTGCTTCTTGGGTGATGGTTGCATGATGGAAGGCATTTCGCATGAAGCCTGCTCATTGGCGGGCACCTTGGGTTTAGGCAAACTGATTGCCTTCTATGATGATAACGGTATCTCCATTGATGGCCATGTTGAAGGCTGGTTTACCGATGATACCCCCGCCCGTTTTGAAGCCTATGGCTGGCATGTGGTGCGCAATGTGGATGGCCACGACAGCGATGCGCTCGACGCGGCGATTCGCGAAGCGCGCTCGGTGAATGATAAACCCACCCTCATTTGCGCCAAAACTGTGATTGGTTTTGGTGCGCCGAACTTATGCGGCACCCACGATTGCCATGGCGCAGCGCTGGGTGAAGCTGAGGTTAAAGCCACGCGCGATAACTTAGGTTGGCACCACGAGCCATTTGTTATTCCCCCTGAAATTTATGCAGGTTGGGATGCCACCGAAGCAGGTATCAAAAACGAGTCGGCTTGGAATGACGCAATGAGCGCCTACGCCAAAGCGTACCCTGCCGAAGCGGCTGAGCTTAAACGTCGTTTGGCGGGAGATTTGCCGGCAGACTTCATTCCCAAAATGGATGCCTTCATTAACGAAGTTGCCGCAAAAGGCGAAACCATTGCCTCTCGTAAAGCCTCACAAAATAGCATTACGGCGTTAGCGGCTATTTTGCCCGAACTGGTCGGCGGCTCGGCTGATTTGGCGCCCTCAAATCTCACTACATGGAAAGGTTGCCGCGCGGTTACCGCCACAGAATCCGATGCAAATTACATCCATTACGGTGTGCGCGAGTTTGGTATGTCGGCCATCATGAATGGCATGGTGCTGCACGGTGGCTTTGTGCCGTTTGCCGCCACCTTCCTTATGTTCTCTGAATATGCGCGCAACGCCCTGCGTATGTCGGCATTGATGAAAATCGGTAGTATTTTTGTGTACACCCATGATTCCATTGGTTTGGGCGAAGATGGTCCAACCCATCAGCCGGTTGAGCAAATTGCGACCCTGCGCATGATCCCCCGCATGCAAACTTGGCGCCCCTGCGATGCAGTGGAATCGGCGGTTGCTTGGAAATCCGCCGTTCTGCGTCGTGATTCACCGAGCACCTTGATTTTCTCACGTCAAAATTTGGCGCACCAAGCACGCACGCCCGAGCAAATCGCCAACATTGCGCGCGGCGGTTACGTGCTGCGTGATTGTGCGGGCACGCCTGATCTTATCTTGATCGCCACCGGTTCTGAGGTAAGCCTTGCCATGGGCGCGGCGGATAAACTTATGGGCAAAAACGTGCGGGTTGTTTCAATGCCCTGCACCGAGCTCTTCGATGCCCAAGATGCCGCCTATCGTGAAGCGGTTCTGCCGAATGCGGTTCGTGCTCGGGTTGCCGTTGAAGCTGGCGTTACCGGTTTCTGGGGTAAATATGTGGGTCTGGATGGCAAAGTCGTGGGTATTGATACCTTTGGCGAATCTGCCCCAGCCGGTGATTTGTTTAAATTATTTGGTTTCACGGTGGATCATGTCGTTGCAACGGCTCAATCCATTCTGTGATTTGCCAATAGTCAAAGCCTGATTTGAACGCGATTCATTCATACGCTTTGGCAATTGCTTTGCGCCTTTAAATTGGGCGCGAGGCGACAATAAATTTCTAAAACCTTAAAAAATAACAGGGGTCTATTATGACAATTAAAGTAGGTATCAACGGATTTGGCCGGATTGGCCGAATGGTATTCCGTGCCGCAGCCCAAGATTTTCCAGAAATCGAAATTGTGGCAATCAACGATTTACTGGAAGCCGATTATTTGGCCTACATGTTGAAATATGATTCTGTGCATGGCCGGTTTGATGGCGATGTATCGGTTGATGGCAACTACTTAGTGGTCAACGGCAAGCGCATCCGCTTAACCGCAGAACGGGATCCGGCTAATCTTAAATGGAACGAAGCCGGCGTTGATATCGTGGTTGAATCAACGGGCTTCTTTTTAACCAAAGAAAGCTGCCAAGCCCACATCAATGCCGGCGCCAAAAAGGTGATCCAATCGGCGCCGTCAAAAGACGATACGCCGATGTTTGTTTACGGCGTAAACCATGAAAAATACGCAGGTGAACCGATTGTTTCTGCCGCTTCATGCACAACCAATTGCTTGGCGCCCATCGCGAAAGTACTCAATGATGCGTTCGGCATTAAACGCGGCTTGATGACCACCGTTCACGCGGCAACTGCAACGCAAAAAACAGTGGATGGTCCCTCCTCTAAAGATTGGCGGGGCGGTCGGGGTATTTTAGAAAACATCATTCCCTCGTCAACCGGTGCTGCAAAAGCGGTTGGCGTGGTGTTGCCTGAATTAAATGGCAAATTAACAGGTATGGCCTTCCGCGTACCGACGTCTGATGTGTCGGTTGTTGATTTAACCGTTGAATTGAACAAAGAAACCACCTACGCCGAGGTTTGCAAAACCATGAAGGCCGCCTCTGAAGGCGCACTCAAAGGCGTGTTGGGTTATACCGACGAAGCGGTGGTTTCTACCGATTTTCGGGGTATCTCGCAGCCATCCATCTTTGATGCTAAAGCGGGTATTCAGCTGGATTCGACCTTTGTTAAAGTGGTTTCTTGGTATGACAACGAATATGGCTACACCTGCAACTTAATGCGCATGCTTAAGGTGATTGGCTAATGGTTGAAAAGTGCGCGCGCTAATGGCGCGCGATAAAAACCGCAATCTATCGACAGGGTTAAATTTCCTGTCGATATTCAAATTTTAAATTGTTTGCTTTACGAATCCGTAAATCAAACCATTTAACTTTGACACTTTAAATTTTGTAGGGAGCTTATTGCATGCCTAGTTTTTTACGTATGACCGATCTTGATTTAGCGGGCAAGCGGGTATTTATTCGAGCCGATTTGAATGTGCCTGTAAAAGACGGCAAGGTCACTTCGGATGCGCGGATTACCGCCTCGATGGCGACCATCAAATTTTGCATGAATGCAGGCGCTAAAGTCATGGTGACCTCGCATCTGGGGCGCCCAGAAGAGGGCGTTTATTCCGAGGAAAACTCGCTGGCACCGGTTGCCACCGAGATGAGTGCGAAATTGGGCAAATCGGTTCGTTTGATTAAAAATTGGGTTGATGGCGGGTTTGATGTCGCCAATGGCGAGGTGGTGCTGCTGGAAAACGTGCGCTTTAATGTGGGTGAGAAGAAAAACCTAGACGCCACCGCGCAAAAATATGCCGCCTTGTGCGATGTGTTTGTAATGGATGCCTTTGGCACGGCGCATCGGGCTGAAGGCTCAACCCACGGTATTGCCAAATTTGCCCCGGTCGCTTGCGCGGGTATTTTACTGGCCGGTGAACTCGAAGCGCTCGATAAAGCCCTAGCCAACCCCGCTCGCCCCATGGTGGCCATTGTGGGTGGCTCGAAGGTTTCAACCAAACTCACCGTCTTAGAGGCACTCGCAGAAAAAGTGGATCAAATGGTGGTGGGCGGCGGCATTGCCAACACATTTATTAAGGCCGTGGGGCATAACGTGGGTAAATCTCTGTGCGAGGAGGATTTAGTGCCCACCGCGCAAGCCTTGATGAAAAAAATGACCGCACGGGGTGCCACTATTCCGGTCGCAGTGGATGTGGTGGTCGGTACCGAACTGCCGTTTTTACCGGGCAATGAGCATACCCCCGCCACGATTAAACCGGTTGATGATGTTGACGACAACGAAATGATTTTCGATATTGGCCCCAAGTCAGCCCAAGAATTAGCCGACATCATCATGCGCGCGGGCACCGTGGTATGGAATGGTCCGGTGGGCGTTTTTGAATATGATCAATTCGGCGCTGGCACCAAAACCATCGCTCAAGCAATTGCTCAGACCAAAGCCTTTACGTTGGCCGGTGGGGGCGATACGATCGCAGCCATTCAAAAATATGATATCTACGATCAAGTCAGTTACATTTCTACCGCTGGCGGTGCTTTCCTTGAGTATCTTGAAGGGAAAACCTTGCCTGCAGTGGCCATTCTTGAACAACGCGCCGCATCTTAAAGGAAATTTATGCACGTTTTAAATCCTCCGGGTTATTTGACAACATCTCGCCGCACCAAAATTGTCGCAACCTTGGGTCCTGCTAGTGATTCCCCGCAAATTATTTCAGATTTAGTGCGCGCGGGCGTTGATGTTGTTCGGCTTAACTTTTCCCACGGCAAAGCCGCCGATCATCAACAACGTGCGGAAATGGTACGCAAGGCGGCTCAGGAGCAAGGCCGGTATGTCGCCATTTTAGGGGATTTGCAAGGGCCTAAAATTCGGATCGACCGATTCAAAACCGGTAAAGTGGAGTTAGCCGAAGGCGCTGCCTTTGTGTTGGATGCCGAATTAGATCGAGATAGCGGCGATGAAACCAGGGTGGGGATTACCTACAAAGCGTTGGTCACCGATTCCCGCAGTGGCGATGTGTTGCTGCTGGATGACGGGCGAATCGTGCTGCGCGTTGAGTCCGTTCAAAGCAGTAAAATTCACACCACGGTGGTGGTGGGTGGTGAGCTTTCGAATAATAAAGGCATTAATCGTCAAGGCGGCGGTTTGTCTGCGCCTGCGATTACGGACAAAGATCGTGAAGACATAAAAACCGCCTCGTTAATCGGAGTGGATTATATCGCGGTATCGTTTCCCCGCTCAGGTGAAGACATACACGAAGCCCGGCGCTTGTTGCAAGCAGCGGGCTGCAGTGCGCACATCGTGGCTAAAATTGAACGCGCTGAAGCAATTGAATGTATTAAAGATATTATTCAAGCCTCTGATGCCATCATGATTGCCCGGGGTGATTTGGGTGTGGAAATTGGCGATGCCGAGCTTCCTGCTGTGCAAAAAGCCTTTATCCGTATGGCGCGCGATATGAATCGCCCGGTGATTACCGCCACCCAAATGATGGAAACCATGATTACTAACCCGATTCCCACTCGGGCGGAAGTATTCGATGTGGCTAATGCAGTGCTCGATGGTACCGATGCGGTTATGTTGTCGGGTGAAACGGCGGCAGGTAAGCATCCCGTGCGTGTGGTTGAAACCATGGCGCGTATTTGCCAGCGAGCCGAATATCAAATTGAAGCCAAGCGCACGCAACCCCCCTTAGATATTCCATTTGAGCGAATCGACCAGGCGATTGCGTATTCTGCGATTTATACCGCCAATCACTTAGATGTGACGGCGATTGTGGCTTTAACGGAATCGGGCGCCACACCGCTGTGGATGTCGCGCGTATCAACCGATATTCCCATCTATGCGTTTACCCGCAATGAGGTGGCCGCGCGGCGCGTGGCACTGTATCGCGGTGTTCAAGCGGTGCATTTCCCTTATGAATCGACCGATCATGCCGAAGTGAACCGCATGGTGATTGAAGCCTTAACGAAGATGGAGCGTCTGGATGATGGTGATATTGTCATCATTACGAAAGGCGATTTAATGGGTGAAATGGGCGGCACCAATGCCATGAAAATTGTGCGTGTTGGGCAAATTATCAACCCCGACTAAGTTTATTCGCCGCGATAGCGCGGCGTTTTTTCGTGGGTGTGGCTTGGGCTTTTTTGACTGATTTTTGGGCTTGATTTTTATTTTTAACCTCACTGGAGAGACAGAATGGCGCTTATTTCCTTACGTCAATTATTAGATCATGCGGCAGAACATGCCTATGGCATGCCCGCGTTCAATGTCAACAACATGGAACAAATTCACGCAATTATGCAAGCGGCGGATGCGGTCAACAGCCCGGTCATTTTGCAAGGTTCAGCCGGCGCTCGCTCTTATGCCGGCGAGCCTTTCCTGCGCCATCTCGTGCTGGCTGCGGTTGAAATGTACCCCCACATTCCGGTGGTGATGCACCAAGATCACGGCGCTGATCCGGGCGTATGCTTCCGTGCCATTCAATCGGGTTTTAGCTCGGTGATGATGGACGGCTCACTCATGCCCGATATGAAAACCCCCTCATCGTTTGAGTACAACGTGGAAGTGACCCGTAAAGTTGCCGAAATGTCGCATTTTGTTGGCGTATCGGTTGAAGGTGAATTGGGCTGCTTGGGTTCACTTGAAACCGGCAAAATGGGTGAAGAAGATGGTCACGGTGCTGAAGGTGAGCTTGATCACTCGATGCTGTTGACGGATCCTGAAGAAGCGGCTGAATTTGTTAAACGCACCGATGTGGATGCTTTGGCTATTGCCATCGGCACCTCACATGGCGCGTACAAGTTCACGCAAAAGCCCACGGGTAAAGTGCTGCGTATTGATCGGGTGAAAGAAATTCACGCGCGCATCCCCAATACCCATTTGGTGATGCACGGTTCGTCCTCGGTGCCTGAAGATTGGTTAGAAATTATCAACAATTACGGCGGCGATATGGGTCAAACCTATGGCGTACCGGTGGAAGAGATTGTTGAAGGCATCAAATACGGCGTGCGTAAAGTGAATATCGATACCGATTTACGCATGGCATCAACCGGGGCGATTCGCAAACACCTGCATGATAACCCCGCGAACTTTGACCCACGTAAATTCTTCAAAGAAGCAACGAAAGCCATGAAAGGCATTTGCCAAGCCCGTTTTGAAGCGTTTGGTGCCGCCGGTAAAGCGTCATTAATCAAGCCCATCAATCTGGACGATATGCATAAGCGTTATGCCTCGGGCAGCTTAAAGCAGCAAATTAAATAACTTTTAGTTTAATTCACAAATAACCCGCGTTTATCGCGGGTTTTTTTATGGGCATCGGCCAAATTGCTCGGGTTTGGCAAAACAGGCTGGGCGGTTAGCACGCCTGCAATCGGTTATAACGTCTGCGCTTTGAGCACGCTGCCGGGTTGTTTTTTTGCCTGCGACTTAATCAGGCTAATTTGTTCGGTGAGGGTTTGGCTGTGAATAGCGTAGTGTGCCGGGCGGGTTAATGCGGCGAGTGTAAGGCTGCAAAAAGGGTATTGTTTTGGCCGGCCTTCTCGATCGGTGGTTTCGATAAAGCCGCGCGCTTGATCCACTTCATCGTACAAGGTGGGGATTTTCTGATCGAACGCTTGGATCATGTGCGCGCATTGCCCGCGCCAATCGGGCGATTGAAATAAAATTACAAAATCATCGCCGCCCACATGGCCTAAAAAATCGTGGGCTGGGTGAATATGATCGTTCAAAATTTGCGCTAAGAGCAGCAGCACGCGATCACCGCGTTGATAGCCGTAATAATCATTAATCGCCTTGAAATAATCGAGATCGGCATAAACCAAGGTAAAGGCGGTGCCGGTTTCAAGCCAGCTGCTGAGCGCTTCATTGATGGGTACATTGCCCGGCAAGCCACTTAACGGGTTTAAGTGTTGCGCTTGGCGCACTTGCTCGGTGGTGTATAAGCGCAATAAATCAATTAGTTGGCCTACGCCGGCGTAGGCTCGTTGCCGAGTGATGATAAATACATCATGAAAGTTTCGATGATCGCGCTCGCTTAATCGGCGGCTTAATAGCGTGAGCGATTCGGATTCATCCACAATGACCGGATGCTGATCCATCAGGCGGCTAATCGAGCGGCGCTCATTTAAGGGGCGGCCGTAAGGGCTGGCATATAGGTTCATTAAATCGTGCCGCCAGGCAATACCCACGGGCAGGCTGCCATCTAAAACCGGTAGGGCGCGTAATTGGGCATCGGCGAGAAACAATGCCATGACCGCATCGAGGCGCTCGGTTATTTGCACGCAGGGCGCTGGCTGAATCAGGGTTTGAATCAAGCGTTGCTGGGTTCGGGCGCCGTTTATATTCGAGCTAAGCTGCGCCAATAGCTCATCGGATAGCGTCCGAATTGGGTTCGCGCTTGGTTGGCCGAACAGATACCCTTGCAGAAAATCAACACCGAGTTCAACCAGCACCCGTGCCTCTGAGCTAAGCTCAATACCTTCAGCCACCACCAGCGCCCCAGATTCTTTGGCGAGCTGAACCACTGAGCGAACAAATCGATATTTTTTTGGGTTTTGGTCAATGCCGCTTAACATCGCGCGATCAATTTTGACAATATCGGGCTGGCGATCTAGCCAATGCAGCAAGCCGTTGTAACCGGCGGCGAAATCATCCAGAGCCAAGGTAACCCCGCGTAGGCGCAATTGATCTAAATTGCGTTGCAAAATCTGCGGCTGCTCAGTGGTGTGCTCCTCGGTTAATTCAATCACAAGCCGTTGATAGGGCAGGGCATGGTTGCGCAAGGCATCCAGCAAATTTTCTACTGAAAACTTAGGGTGGCCCAAGGCTTCGGGGGATAAATTGACAAATAGCCGGCCATTGAGTTTAAGCGCGGTAAATTGGGTAATGGCTTGAATCGCTAAATGAAATTCCAGCTGTAATCGACGATTGGCGGCCGTGGCGATCGTAAGTAAATCACCAATATGGGCAAAACCTGTGGCTTTCGGTGGGCGAGCTAAGGCCTCGTAGCCATAAATTTCGAGGTTCATTACATCAATTAACGGCTGAAATGCCATGGCAATAGATTGGCTGGCAATTAACTGTTCAATTCGTTGGGTTGCGCCTAAGGCGCTGATTTGTGCCTCTAAAAAAGAGATCGCGGTGGGCGGGTTCAGTATAAATGCGGGCGGGTGGTTTTGCGTGGGTGCAGGATTGGTTGTTAAAAAATCATTAATAAAATCATAAGACTGTGTGGGTTTTTGCATAAGGTTACGATCTCCAAAGCGGGGCGGCACCCAAGCTAAGCTCAGGCATACGGTGGCAGATCACATCCCCAGGCTCATAATGAGAAGGGCTGCGAGCATGTCAGGTGCGCGTGACAATTCAGTGAATGGGGCGGCGGCTTGCGGCTTTGTGGGCTTATGTGTGTAAATTTGGCTTATAAAATTGTTTATCCCCAAAGCAATGGCGATAATGGCAAACTTAGAAAAATCGGTAACGGACATCTCTCATGCAAGACGATACCTTGGTTGCAGCCGTTGATCTCGGCTCGAATAGTTTTCATATGTTGATTGCCCGAGTGCATGGCGGCCAAATTCAAATCATCGACCGCATGAAAGAAATGGTGCGGCTCGCCGGGGGGTTACAGCCGGATGGCAAATTGGCCGAAGATGCCATGGAACGCGGCATCGCCTGCCTTACCCGCTTTGGCCAGCGCTTGGCGGGTATGCCACGGGGTAGTGTGCGCATTGTGGGCACCAATACGCTGCGTGCCGCTAAAAATGGCACGCAATTTATTAAACGCGGCGAGAAGGCCATCGGACATCCGATTGAAATTATCGCAGGGCGTGAGGAAGCCCGTTTGGTGTTTTTGGGCGTGGCGCAGAGTGAGGCGCCCATTGAAGGCCCCCGTTTGGTGGTCGATATTGGCGGCGGCTCAACTGAGTTGATTTTGGGTCAGCACTTAAGCCCGTTCAAAATGGAAAGTGTACCGATCGGCTGCGTGGCCTTGATGCGGGATTTTTTTGCCGACGGGATATTTAATGCCGAGCGGTTAGAGCACGCCAAAGTCCGCGCCGAATTAGAGCTTAGCCCCTACAAGGCCGCGTACCTGAAATCAGGCTGGGTGCAGGCGCAGGGTAGTTCCGGCACAGCGCGCTCATTGGCCAATGTCGCCAAAGCCAATGGTTGGGGTGATGGCACGATTACGGCCGCAGGTTTGCAGCGTATTTTAGCGGCGGTTTTAGCGGCAGGCTCGGTTGAAAAGCTTAAATTGCAGGGGTTATCGGATGACCGTAAACCCGTGTTTGTGGGCGGATTAATTGCCATGCAGGCGGTGTTTGCCGCGCTTAAAATCGAACAAATGCTGGTGAGTGATGGCGCATTGCGTGAGGGCTTGGTGTTCGACTGGCTCGATCGCAGCGATCATGATGACATTCGCCAAGCCACGGTGCAGCGTTTGCAGCGCTTATTTACGGTAGATGGCCGTCATGCGGCGCGCATTGCCAAAACCTCCTCAGTTCTATTGGCACAAGTGGCACCCGATTGGGGGCTTTCTTGTCAACCCGATGCCATTGATGCGCCGCGTTATGCCGAGTGGCTTGATATTGCCGCCCGGTTGCATGAAATTGGTTTGGCGGTGAGCCATTCAGGCTTTCATCACCACGGGGCGTATATTATTAATTACGCGGACATGCCGGGCTTAACCCGCGCGGCGCAAACCATTATCGCCAGCCTGGTGCACACCCATCGGCGCAAATTTAAACCGCAGCGGTTTGAGCTCATTGATGAGCGTTTGCGTGGCCAAATTATCAAGCTCGCGGTTATTTTGCGTTTAGCCGTCTTGCTGCATCGTGATCGCTCACCCCAAGCCAAAACGCCCAAACTCAGTTTAAAGGCGCAAGAAAACACCCTACATTTGCGGTTCAGCAAAGGTTGGTTGGCTGCGCGGCCTTTGACGGTGGTGGATTTAGAACTTGAGCGTGATTTTTTATCGATGGCGTCCATTGATTTACGCTTCTCATAAACGCCACCCTGATGCCGCTTGATAAAAAATCCTCGCCCCGCATTGTTCGGCGTGCGGTGCCGCCCATCCCCGCCGAGATGGCCTCATTTAACCCAAATCTTGCCGCGATTTTGGTCAACCGAGGTATCACCATGCCGCAGCAATTAGATGCGAGCCTTAACTTTTTGCTGCCAACCGCCCAGTTGCCGGGCATAGACGCCGCAGCCGCTCTTATCGCAGAAGCCCTGCAAGCCCAAGCCCACATTTTAATCGTGGGCGATTTTGATGCCGATGGCGCCACCGCCACCGCCCTCTGTGTGCGCGGCTTGCAGGCGATGGGTGCGCAGCATGTGGCTTATACCCTGCCCGATCGGGCACGCCATGGTTACGGCTTATCACCCGCAGTGTTGCGTGATTGGCTGGCGCAAGCCGATGCGCCGCCTAGTTTAATCATAACGGTTGATAACGGCATTAGCGCCTTTGCCGGGGTTGCTGCAGCACGGGCTTTGGGCGCACGGGTTGTGATTACCGATCATCATTTACCCGGGGATGCGCTGCCGCCGGCCTGTGCGATTGTGAACCCCAATTTAGCCGATTCGCTATTTGCATCCAAAGCCTTGGCCGGCGTGGGCGTGGCGTTTTATGTGCTGGCGGCGGTGCGGGAAAAGCTCACTGCGCAGGGTTGGTTTACCCGCGAAAGGCCGCGGCCTAATCTTGCCCAATGGCTGGATTTAGTCGCGGTGGGTACCGTGGCCGATGTGGTGGCGCTCGATGACAACAACCGCCGCCTCGTAGCGCAAGGGCTTGAGCGCATTCGCGCGCTGCACAGCGTGCCGGGTATTTCTGCCCTGTTCGCCGTGGCAGGCAAAGACCCACGCCATGCTACCAGCCAAGATTTAGGTTTTGTGGTGGGGCCGCGCTTAAATGCGGCGGGCAGGCTTATAGACATGCGCATTGGGGTGGCGTGTTTGCTGGCTGATGACCCCGCCGAGGCGCGGCGTTTAGCGCTTATGTTGAATGAAATTAACCAAGATCGGCGCGCAATCGAACAAGACATGCTGTATCGGCTGCAAAAAAGTGGCCAATCAGAGGCTATCAATGAGCTGAATATCCCGCGTCCCACGCATCCGGCTGATTGGGTGCTGTTTGATGTAACCTTTCATCAAGGGGTGATCGGCATTGTCGCGGGGCGCTTAAAGGAGCGTTGGCAACGGCCGGTATTTGTGTTCGCCCCTGAAGATGTAATGGCGGACACGCAGCCAACTATGCCACCAGATGCAAGGCTTAAAGCCTCGGGGCGCTCGATTGCGGGGATTCATCTGCGCGATGTGCTAGTGTCCATGGCAACCCGCGCACCGGATTTGATGCTGGCTTTTGGCGGACACGCGATGGCCGCCGGGTTAAGCCTTGAGTACCGTAACCTACCCAAGTTTCGCGCGCTTTTTGCAGAAGAAATGGCGAAATACGCCTCGCAGCTGCCTGATGCCGCAGTAATTTGGTCCGATGGTGAATTAAGTGCGCTTGAGCTCACGCCACAGTTCGCCCAAACCCTGCACGCCAGCACGCCTTGGGGAACCGATTGCCCCGAACCCCTGTTCGATAACGCGTTTGAAGTGATCGAACGCATCCCGCTCAAAGAGGGGCAACACTGGCGGCTAAGCCTGCGCCTACTCACTCGGCAGCCACAAAACACCACCGCATCGTTTGCACAGGTACCGGCAGAACCGATTGCCGCCATTTGGTTCGGCATTGGCGATCAACTGCCGCCGGGTCGTTTCTGGCATTTAGCTTATCGCCTCGGCATGAATTACTTTCGTGGGCAAGAAACGCTGCAATTGATGGTGGTCAGCGGCGCGGCTTGCAAATAGATATGTTATTACATACCATCTATCTCTATAAGTAAAAGATTATATGAATAAATTTTTTTCTATAAACTGAGTGTGATTGATTTCTTGGTAACTGCTGGAGTAGTGAACGATGAAGCGTACTTTGATCAAAGTAGCAACTTTTGGGCTTGTATTGGCGTTGGGCGTAAATGGGGCAGTGTATGCAACGACTCAGGAATCTGTGCCCACGGCGTCAACCGCAAAACTGGGCAAGCATCATGCTCAACCAATCACGGTTGAGGATGTACTACAGGCGCAAAAAGAGTGGGGAGATGGCATCGTTGAGATCGGTAAAATTTTTACGGCGGGTGGCGATTACAAAGCAGCAGCAAGCAAATTTATCGACCATTATTACGCTTATGGTGATGGAAAAGTTTTATTTAAGCCCACCCGTGCAGCGGCTGATCAATTTCGTGAAACCAAAGAAGGTGCCTTGTCTTACTTTGTAACAGGTATTGATAAGGAAGATCATGGATTCGCGATTCAGCCTTGGAGCAAAGTCCGGTTTGAGAACTCAGATGTTGATATTGAAAATGGTGATGCAATTGCGTTGGGTAATTACTTTTTTACCGATGCAAAAACCAATGAAGAAGTAAAAGTGGAGTTTACCTTTGGTTATAAACGCGCCAAAGATGGCCATTTAGAAATATTCCTGCACCATTCGTCTATTCCTTATCAAGAGGCACATTAAAACCCAAGCCCTCGCAATGAGGGGCTTGGTGGTAATCAAGCAAGTGAGATCTAGCGCAACGAAACCTACCTGGGGAATTAACGGGGATGACTCTTTAATTTCTCGGCGAAATAGCTGAAAAAATCAGTCCGCTTATGGGATTTAACCGTTGGTATACAACCAATCGAGAATGGCATCTTGCACGCGCGAGCCGCCGCCGTTTTGTACATTGGGTTCATTTTGCAAAATCACCACCACATACCGCCGCCCTGATTCAGTGAGAATATACCCCGCGCCGGCGCGCACATCGCGCAGAGTGCCGGTTTTAAGGTGAATCATGCCGCGAGCCGCTTCGCCTTTCATGCGTTTGCGCATGGTGCCATCAATGCCGGCGATGGGGAGGGATGCCATCAGCTCCGGCATGGTAGGGCTATCCCAGGCATAGCGCAAAAGCTGCCCCATTTCGCGCGGGCTGATGCGGTCTTTGCGCGAGAGCCCTGAGCCGTTTTCAATATCAAAGCCCGGCCAGTTAAACCCTTGGCGTTTAAGCCAGCCATCGATAGCCATTTTGGATTTAAGCAGGGTGCCCGGCGCGCCCTCGAGCTCCGCGCCAATGGTCAGGAAAATTTGCCGCGCCATGAGGTTGTTTGACCATTTATTTTGCAGATACAAATACTGAGTTAAATTTTCAGAATTGTGCTGCGCTAAAAATACTGCGTTTTTGGGTACGAGGCCTTCGCTCCAGCTGCCATCAATTTTGCCGCCTTGCTGCGCAAACAGATGCACGAATGCCGCATAAAAGGCATCGTTGGCATTGCCGGCGACCAAGTAATATTGATCGGGTTGGCATTCGGTACTGATGGTGCCGGTAATATTTAAGGTAGGGGTGTTGGTATCTGAATTTAAAACGGCAATAGCAGGCTGGTTGTTTTTGCCGCTGCAATCGCCTTTGTTGAGCTTGATGTCGTTGTTTACGGTTAAGTTTTGATTGGGCGGCCAGGCTTTAACAATGGGCCCTTTGCCGGCTTGATCGGGCGGGGCGATCAGCACGCGGGTGGCTCTATTATCGAGCAGCAGGGCTTGCGGTAGGGCGTTGTAGACGCGCTCAGGGTGGCCATCAAACTCGCTCGGGTCGGCCGGTCCCGGATCAAAATAGCTGTTATCGAGCACGAGCTTGCCGGTAATTTGCTGAATGCCTAAATCATGAATTTGCCGGATTAAATCCCACAAATCTTCGCTGCGAAACCATGGGTCGCCCACGCCTTTAATGTATAAATTGCCGCGAATCACCCCGTTGACAGGCAGGGCATCGGCATAGACCCGGGTCGGCCATTGATAGTTTGAGCCGAGCACATCCAACGCCACAACCGAGGTAACGAGTTTCATGACCGAAGCGGGGTTGAACAAATCATCGGGCAGGTGAGTGAGCAGGGGTTTGTTGCTATCAACCGCCTGCACCCAAATGCCTAAGTCATCTAGATTGAGTTTTTGTTTTTTGAGCGCATCCAGCACGCTGGTGGGGATGGCGGCTTCGGCGGCATAGAGCGCAGGCGCAAAAATAACAAGAGAACAAGCCAGCGCACACATGACAATAAGACGCAAAAATGGCTGAAAAACTCGGGGCATAAGGGTGCTCAGCAAAACAAAAGATAACGCGAAATCGGGTTTGGTGTAGCCGGGCTCAGGGGAAGTCCGGCGGGCTGCGTGGCGCTGTTTAGCCTAGGTGAAATTGGCAAAGGTAGGCAGTATCGACCGTGCAGCGCATTTGTAGTTTGGCGTTGGCGGGCGCTTCAAACACGGTGCCGGCGGGCGCGGTAAACTCGGGTGCATCATTAATCGAAACCCACATTTGGCCTGCAACCACCGTCATGGTTTCTGGCGCTTTTAACTGAAACACATGCGTGCCCGGCAGCATCACACCCACGGTGGCGCCGGCATCGCCATGATCAAAGCGCAGCGATTGCACGGTATCATTAAAAAAGCGGTTATGAACGATCGACATAAGTAACTCCTGACGGGCTGCTAGGATCAAATGGGCTGAAAAATATCAGGCTATTCTAGCCAAAAGCCGCAATAAACCTAGGATAATTTTGTAACATCGTGCGGGTTTGATGCGTGAATTTGGGGTGCTTTGCGCTACACTACGCGACCTTAAAATTTTTGTTTCTTGTGGCGATGTTATGCTTGAAATTAATCCGATAATGTTTCGAATCAAAGAGTTAATCTCGCGGGCGGCAGCGCTTCGGGGGTATCTTTGACTTTGATGTCAAAAAAGAGCGCTTAGAGGAGGTTGATCGTGAGCTTGAGGTGCCGGATGTATGGAATGATCCGGCTCGGGCGCAGGCCTTAGGCAAAGAGCGCGCCGCGCTTGAGCGTGTGGTGCACACCCTAACGGATATGGCGCAAGGTTTGAGCGACAACGCCGATTTGCTCGAAATGGCCGCCGAAGAAGACGATCAGGCTTCCGTGGATGCCATTGAAAAAGATATTGCTGAATTTGAACAGCAAATCGCCGATTTAGAATTTCGGCGGATGTTCGCCGGCGAAATGGACGCCTCTAACGCATATTTGGATATTCAATCGGGAGCGGGTGGCACCGAATCGCAAGATTGGGCGAGTATTCTGCTGCGTATGTATTTGCGCTGGGGCGATCGGCGCGGCTTTAAAACCGAAGTGGTTGAAATGTCCGATGGCGAGGTGGCGGGTATTAAATCGGCCACCATCCGCTTTGAAGGCGAATATGCCTTTGGTTGGTTGCGAACCGAAATCGGCGTGCATCGGCTGGTGCGCAAATCGCCGTTTGATTCCGATAACCGCCGCCATACCTCGTTTGCCTCGGTATTTGTGTCGCCAGAAATTGATGACAATATCGAAATTGAAGTGAACCCCGCCGATTTACGGGTGGATGTGTACCGTGCCTCTGGCGCAGGCGGGCAGCATGTTAACCGAACTGAATCCGCCGTGCGCTTTACGCATTTGCCTACGGGTACGGTGGTGGCTTGCCAAGCGGAGCGCTCGCAAATTCAAAACCGTGAACGCGCCATGAAAATGCTCAAAGCTAAGCTGTATGAGCTCGAAGTGCAAAAGCGCAACGCGGTGAGCCAAGCGCTGGAAGACACCAAATCCGATGTATCGTGGGGCAACCAAATTCGCTCCTATGTGCTCGATCAATCCCGCATCAAAGATTTGCGTACGAACTATGAAACCGGCAACACCCAAGCCGTGCTGGATGGCGATTTAGATCCGTTTATCGAGGCGAGCCTGAAAAGCGGCTTATGATCTTTATGGCTGCCGCGTGCGCGGCGTTTAACTCATTAATAACCGGAAAAAACCCATGTCCGAACATGCCCCTTTGAACCCCGCCGCAGACCTGACCCCCATTGATGAGAACAAGCTCATTGCCGAGCGCCGTGAGAAGCTCAAAAAAATCCGCGAAAACGGCAATGCCTTCCCCAACGATTTTCGGCGCGATGCCAGTGCGGGCGCGCTGCAAGCCGATTACAGCGACAAGCCTGCCGAATACTTTGATGAACATCCGTTGCGAGTGGTGGTGGCCGGGCGGGTGATGGCCAAGCGTTTGATGGGCAAGGCGAGTTTCTTGTCGATTTTAGATAGCACCGGGCGCATTCAGCTCTATGTGGCACGCGATGCGATTGGCGAAGCGGTTTATGAGGATTTCAAAACTTGGGATTTGGGCGATATTGTCGGTGGTGAAGGGCGGCTGTTCAAAACGCAAAAGGGCGAGTTATCGGTAAAAATTGATGCCCTGCGCTTGCTCACCAAAGCCCTGCGCCCGCTGCCTGATAAATACCACGGCATAGTTGATACCGAGCAGCGCTATCGCCAGCGCTATGTTGATTTAATTATGAATGAACCCGTGCGCGATACCTTTCGCAAACGCACGCAAATCATTCAATTTATTCGCAATTACTTAAATAATAAAGATTTCCTTGAAGTCGAAACCCCGATGATGCACGTGATTCCGGGCGGTGCATCGGCCAAACCGTTCACCACGCATCACAACGCGCTTGATATGGATTTGTACCTGCGTATCGCCCCTGAGCTGTATCTAAAGCGGCTCGTGGTGGGCGGATTTGAGCGGGTGTATGAGATTAACCGCAACTTTCGCAACGAAGGGCTTTCGACACGGCATAACCCCGAATTTACGATGATCGAGTTTTACGAGGCCTATGCCGATTACATCGATTTAATGGATTTGACCGAAGACCTGCTGCGCCAATTGGCTGCCCACGTGTGCGGTTCAACCACCATTACCTACCAAGGCACCGAGTTTAATTTAGCCCTACCGTTCGCGCGGTTGTCGGTTGTGGACGCCATTTTACTGCACAACCCTCATATCACGCGCGAGGCGCTGCACGACATAACCCGCGCGCGCGCCATTGCCGAAGGCCTTGGCATCCCCGTTAAAGAGAGTTTCGGCTTGGGCAAAATTCAGATCATGATTTTTGAAGAAACCGCCGAGCACAAACTCATCCAGCCGACGTTCATCACCGAATATCCCGCCGAAATTTCTCCCTTGGCGCGCCGCAATGAGGCCAATCCCTTCGTGACCGATCGCTTTGAGTTTTTTGTCGGCGGGCGCGAGCTGGCCAATGGCTTCTCAGAATTAAACGATGCCGAAGACCAAGCCGAGCGCTTTATGGCGCAAGTCGCGGAAAAAGACGCGGGCGATGATGAAGCCATGCACTTTGATGCCGATTACATCCGCGCGCTCGAACACGGCTTGCCGCCAACCGCAGGCGAGGGGATTGGGATTGATCGGCTGGTGATGCTACTCACCGATTCACCCTCCATCCGCGATGTGCTCCTGTTCCCGCATATGCGGCCGGCGTGACGCGGGTCATAAGGGCAGCGATTTAGGTTTTGCTGCCCCGAACTTTGGATGAAGTTTTTTGTTCCCTTGTCTGCAAAAGGGGGCTAATGGGTTTGTCGTCTGGTGCGCAAATCCCCCCTTACCCCCCTTTTACAAAGGGGGGGGCTGTTCCAACTCAGCCAAGGCCAGAGTCGGCACAAACGCCTGCTTCCCCTTTGAACAGATAGCGGTTGTTCAGAGCCGCACGACTTCCCCCTTTGAAAGAAAGGGAGCCCTCAATCCCCCTTTGAAAAAGGGGGATTGAGGGGGATTTATTCGCCATCGGCTATCTGCGCGCGAATTAAATCCACCACCATTCGGGGCGATTTACCCGCCGTTTCAATAATAAAATCTGCCGCTGCACGGTATAACGGCTCCCGTGTGTGCATTAAGGCGCGCAAGGTGCCGAACCGATCACTTGTTTGCAGCAAGGGGCGCTGCGTATCCTGCGCCGTGCGCTCGGCCTGCTGGTGCACACTGGCGTGCAAATACACCACAAACCCTCGCTCACTAAATAGCCGGCGATTCTCCGCCCGCAAAATTGCCCCGCCGCCTGTGGCCAGCACCCAGTCATTGCCCCGCGTTATTTCGTCAATCACCGCCACCTCTCGATCCCGAAAACCCGCCTCGCCCTCAATCTCGAAAATAAGCGGAATCGTCGCACCGGTGCGCTGTTCAATTTCTTTATCGGAATCAAGCAGAGGTAAATCCAAGCTATGCGCCAGCATTTTACCAATCGTACTTTTACCGGAGCCCATGGGGCCGATGAGGATGATGTTGTGTGTATTCATAACAGGGCATTTTAACTGAATTCATAAAAAAGCCCCGCATGGCGGGGCTTTTAAAATCTCTAACTAAAAGTTAGTTTCCATCGTTTTGAACTAAAGATTGATTACTATCAATGATTTTTGGAGTTACAAAAATAAGGAGTTCTAACCGTTGCTTGTTGACTTCTCTGTCCTTAAAGAGATTACCAAGTCCAGGTAAGTCACCAAAAAATGGGACCTTATTTACTGTATTCGTATTTTGGAACTGGTAAATGCCACCCAGTACAACCGTTTCACCATTTTTAACCTCTACTTTGGTTTTTACTTCCCGCGTGTTGATTGGCGGGTTGGTAGTGCCTGGCAGTATTTTGGTGTAATCCGGTTCATCCTTTTTGACATTAATGTCCATGATGATGTTGTTATTGGGCGTGATTTGCGGTGTCACTTCGGTCGATAGCACGGCCTTTTTGAAGCTCACGGTATTACTCGCAACGCCATTGGCGGTTTGCGTGGCAATGTAGGGGATTTCAGTACCCTGAGAAATCAGCGCTGGGTGGCCGTTGGTGGTGATAACTTTCGGGCTAGAAACAATCTCCCCAGAGCCTTCAGATTGAAGGGCTGAGAGCTCTAAATCCAGCAATACGTTTGAGCCTAAAATGGCTAAACCTAAGCCACCTGTTGGGGCGCCGGAAATAGGCGTATTAACCATCCAGTTTCCTGGGGAAGTAGTCGAAGTTGCAGTTGATGCACCAGACGTTGGTAGAGCGCTGCCTGCGGATAGAGTAGGGGCTGTAGATCCTAAACCAATCGTGCTATTACCGCGATTAAAGCCTGACTGCACCCCCCAACGTACACCGAGCTGGCGAGCAAAGTTATCGGTGGCAATCACGATGCGGGTTTCGATGAGCACTTGGCGCACGGGTTTATCGAGTTTTTTGACCAAATCACGGATGCGATCAAGTGCGCTGGCGGTGTCGGTAATAATTAGGCTGTTTGAGCGGGAATCCACGGTGATATTGCCGCGATCGGAGATGAAGCGTTGTGCGGTGTCTGCTGCCGCTTTGCCTTCTGTTCCCGCGCCACCGCCTTGCCGGGTTTTTGAGGTGTCTTCGAGCAGCTTGTAGATGTCGTCGGCTTTGGCATAGTTAATTTGAACGATGTCGGTAACCAAGGGTGCCAATTGTTGGGTTTGCTGGCGGGCTTCGAGCTCCGCTTTATCGCGCGCTACGATGTCGGCCGTGGGTGCCACATACATCACGTTGCCATTTTTACGCATCGACAAACCTTTTGTCACCAAAATCAAATCGAGTGCTTGATCCCAAGGCACGTTCTCAAGCCGCAAGCTGATCGAGCCTTTGACATCATCACTCACGACAATGTTGTTGCCGGTAAAGTCGGCTATCAATTGCAGTAAGGGGCGGATTTGAATGTCTTGGAATTTAAGGGTTAGCCGCTCGCCGGTGAATTTTTTCTCACCGACATTTTGCGCGCCTTGGTTTTGCGGCACGGCTTTTACTTCAACCACTAAGCGATTATCGGTTTGGTAGGCTAGGTGCTCACCCGCATTGCGGGTTTGTAGGGTAATGCGGCTGCCGTTGCCCATGGGGCGAACATCCACGTTTTCGACCGGAGTGGCAAAATCTTTCACATCAAACCGGCCGGTTTCAACTCGGGTGTTGGGCAGGTCGATGATGATATTGCTGCCTTCACGGCGCATTTTCATCGGGGTGTTGGGGCCTGAGGTTTGAATCAGCAAACGCCCGGAGCCATCTTCCGCCCGGCGAAAATCAATGGTTTGCCCGCGATCCATGGCGGTAACGGGGTTGTTGGCGGCCGTGGTGCTCACGGCGACACCGCTGGCGGTGGTGTTGGCTGCCGATGCCGGTTTGAAGGTGACGGTGAGCTCTTTGCCTTGGGCATTAATGCCGTACGGTGTTGTTTGGCTTAAATTAAACACGACCCGTGTTTTGCCGCCGGCTTCAGCCATCATGAGCGATTTGACCGGGCCTAAATCAATTTTTTGTGTGCGCTCGCCGGTTTTGTTTACGGTGCCGGGTAAATCGATCGCCAGCCGTGCGGGGTTATCAATTTGAAAATTATCTGGGTTGCCCGCAAGTGGTTCCGATAATTTAAAGTGCACCACAACGGCGCCATCGGCCGCGCGCTCGGTTGTGATGGCATCGAGATTGCCGGCAATGGCAATCGCGGGCACAAGGAGTGATATCGACAAAACCCCGAGCGATTGCCGAATGGCCTCGGTGAGTGGGCGAGTGTGAGTTTTAGCATCCCTAACATTATTCATCTGGTTTTCCCCTTAAATCATTTGGTCGCGTTTTGCTGGACAATCGCCGATTGCGTGCGCCAGCCACCCTGTCCGTCGGGCACGATTTCTTCTAGCGTAATTTTATCTGAGGTAATGCTGACGACTTTGCCGTAATTGAGCCCCATGTAATTACCCACTTGAATTTCATGGATGACGCCATCTCCATCCCGAACCAACGCAAAGGTGGTGCCTTTGCGTTGGATAATGCCTTTCATGGCGAGCGCATCGAGTGGATACATCTCTAAAGGCTCTTTAGGACGGTTCATATCCGGCGCAATGCCGTTGCTCTTGTTCGCGGTTTGGGTGACGGCGGGCTCAAATGGCGTACGCGCGTCGGTTTCGGTGTAGCTGTATTTTGGTAGCGGTTTCATCTCGGGGATGGGGTCAATTTTTCCGCCGGGCCGTGCCAAAATTTGATCCACTTGGGATTTTAAATCGCCCATGTGGTTGGCGCAGCCGCCTAAAGCTAGGGTTAAGGGGATAAGCCCAATTAACCACTTGGTTGATCGCGCCCGTGAAATGGGCTTGCGTTGAAATGGCGCGTGCGTGTGTTTCATTGCCCAGCTCCTTCGTTTTGCTCAAGGTAGCGATAGGTTTTGGTCACAATGGTCATGACGAGGGGTGGGGACTTCATGTCCTGTTTGTCTCCTTGTTCCGGCTTAATCGAGGGATTATGCAACGTCACGATGCGGGGCAAGTTGGCGGTATCACTGATAAATTTTGCCAGCTGGTTATAGGTGCCTTGCAGGGTGAGCGTGTAGGGCATTTCAGCATAAAACGTGTGTTTTATTTCTGCACCAGGCTGAATTTGCTGGTTTTTTAAGCCATTTTTCAGTGAGGTTTGTGCCACATCAATAATGAGATTTTCCGCTTCGCTTTTATTGGGCAGCTGCCGGAGTAATTCGCCAAAGCGCGTTTGCATCTCTTTGAGTTGATCTTGATAGGCTTGAAGATTGGCCGCCAATTTTTGTTTGGTGGTAATGGTTTCAAGCAGGCTGACTTCTTGACGCTGCTTTTGGGCGAGCTCATCTCGCTGGGGTAGGGTATCGAAATAAATCACAGCGCCCACAATGAGCACGATGATAAATAAAAATATCACAAGGCGGGTGCCAAGCGAGGCTAACCCTATGGTTTGAAAATCAAGATTTTTGAGTTCGTTGAGATCCATCTCTTAATTCTCCTTGGCCGCATCAGCTGTTTTTGGGACTTTTATGGTAGCGGTGATTGAGAATACATACCGGTTGGAGGACGGTGCGTTTTTCCCCGGTTCTTGCGCCAAGATGCCGGAGCCGACGATCACGGCGCCTTCAATGAAGCCTGAGCTGTTGAGTTGTCTTAAATAATCAGCCACACGGGCTTGGGCATCGGAATAACCTTGCAATGAGATGGTTTTATCGCCCGTGATGCTGATGTTGGTGAGCTGAATGCCATCGGGCAGGGTTTTAACGAAATCTTCCATTAAGTGCACAATGATGGGGCGGCTGGATTGTAGCTTTTCGATTACTTGCATCCGTGCGATGAGTTCTTCTTTTTTCTTTTTCAGCTCGTTGATTGATTGGATTTTTCGATCCAAATCTTTAATCACGCTATTAAGATACTGGTTGCGCTGATCTTGGAAATCGATTTGATTTTGCTCGTAAAGATGTATGCCACCGCCAATAACTAATGCCGCTACCACTGATCCTGCAAGATGCAGAACAAAATTACGTTGCAGGGTTTGGCGACGTAAATCACGCCAGGGGAGGAGGTTAATTCTTCTCATTGGTCAAAACTCCGTAGTGCGAGGCCACACGCAATCAGCATAGATGAGCCATAGTTGGCTAATAACTCTGCTGAAATTCTTGATCCTTGGCCGATGGCGACAAACGGATTTGCGGTGCGCGTCCGAATGCCGGTTTCATTGTTAATCCGTTCAATAGCGCCCGGGGTGTTTGCGGTACCGCCACCGAGTAAAATTAGCCCGATCGCACCTGCGTTGGTTTCTGCGTAAAAATACTGAATGAACCGCTCAATTTGCATCGCCATGTTGTCGATAAATGGCTGCAAGACTTTGCGGTGATAATCATCGGGGAGGGTGTCGTTACGTTTCTTTTCTTCTGCTTCGTCGAACGAGAGTCCGTAATACGCCGCGATTTCGTTGGTGAGCAATTTGCCCCCGAACGGATGCTCTTTGCTGTAAATAATGTTTTCGCCATTAAATACATTAATCGTGGTGGTGTTGGCGCCAATATCTAGCATGGCCACCGGTTGCGCGCGATCTTCGGCGGTAAGTGTGGGCGCAATAATTTCGGTGTAGGCGTTTTGGGCGGCGAATGATTCAACATCCATTACGTCAACTGTGAGCCCTGCTGCTTCGGCCACGGCAACCCGCGCTTCAACGTTCGTGGAGCGGGTGGCGGCCATAATCACACTGAGGTAGGTGTCTTCGCCTTGTTTCTTTTTCTTGGTGATGGGTTCGGCTGTGTTTTGTAAGGGCTCAAAATCAAGGCTCACTTCATCAATGGGGAAGGGGATGTATTGATCCGATTCCATGCGAACTTGTTCTTCCAGTTCAAATTGATTGCCTGGATTTTGAATATTCAACACACGGCTAACGGTAGCGCCTGTGGGCACAGCCATAACGATGTGCTTGGTTTTCGCCCGCGATCGCGACAGCGCGCGGCTTAATGCGCCCGCAACGACATCGGGGTCGGTGATGGATTTGTCTTGCACGGCGCCAGCGGGTATCGGCTCAATGGCAAATGCCGTGGGGCGATAGCCATTGCGATGCTTTTCGAGCATCAGAACCTTAACCGCAGTTGAGCTGACGTCAACGCCAAGACGATGAGTTTTTGATGTAAATAATGGCACGGTCATTCCCTTCCCTTTGGGTGTGCGCTATGGTTGCACGCGCACTTTTAAGTCCACCGACGCATCCTAGGGCAAAACCTGTAGGTTTGTCGAATATTCTTGTAATCTCACACTGTGTGTTGCTATAAAACTCAGGTTTACTTCAATTAAATGAAACTTATCAAATTTGTTCTGTATGTGCTTGGTTTTTTATCGATTTTTGCTATTGGAGGTGTGGGTGTTGTGTATCAGATATACAACAGTCAGCTGCCTGATGTGGCGGAATTATCGACAGTACAGTATCAAATTCCGATGCGTGTTTACGATGCCGATGGCGGTTTAATTGCCGAATTTGGCGAAAAAAGGCGCTTCCCGGTGACCTTCGATGAAATACCGAAAGTCGTGGTGGATGCCTTTACCTCGGCTGAGGATGATGGGTTTTTTGAGCATGGCGGTGTGGATGTTCAAAGCCTGTTTCGCGCGGTTTATGAGCTGGTTAAAACAGGGCACAAAGGCCAAGGCGGCTCTACCATTACGATGCAGGTGGCACGGAATTTTTTCTTGGGTCGCGAGAAAACGTATAGCCGAAAATTGATGGAAATTTTGCTCGCAATCAAGATTGAGCACGCTTTAACTAAGCAGCAAATCATGACGCTTTACCTCAATAAAATCTTTTTGGGGAACCGCGCTTATGGCGTGAAAGCGGCGGCGCAGGTGTATTTTGGTAAATCGCTGGATCAAATTACGTTGGCCGAGGCGGCTATGTTGGCATCACTACCCAAGGCGCCTTCATCGGTGAATCCAGTGTCGAATCCCGATAAGGCGTTGGCGCGTCGCGCCTATGTTTTAGGCCGGATGCTGGCGCTGGGGCAAGTCGATCAGGCCGCCTACGATCAGGCCATGCAGGCGACCTTGCCGGGGCATTTATTTGCGAGTGCATTAATTCAAACGCCCGCGCCGTTTGCAGCTGAAATGGTGCGCCAGAAAATGGTGGCCGAGTACGGTGATAAAGCCTATGAAATGGGATTGAGTGTACATACGGCCATTGATCCTAAGGCGCAGGCAGTGGCACGCTTGGCGCTGCGGGATAATTTATTGGCTTATGATCGCCGCCATGGTTATCGCGGGGCGGAAAATCATTGGGCTAATTTGCTGGGCGATGCCAATGCCCTGCGCGAAAAATTGCAGTCCACCCCCGTGGTTGGGGGGTTGGTGCCTGCGGTCGTGCTATCGGTCGCCTCAAAGGAGGCTACGCTGTTAATGAGCGATGGCTCAACACAAACACTGGGGTTTGATGCGGTGAGCTGGGCTTGTCGTTATGAATCGGAAAATCGCTGCGGCTCCAAGCCTCGGGTGATGGGCGATGTGCTTGCCGCTGGCGATTTAATTCGACTACAAGCCATTGATGACACGCACTGGCGATTGGCTGAAATTCCCGCTGTGAGCGGGGCGTTTGTGGCTTTAAACCCCGATACGGGGGCGATTCGCGCGCTGGTTGGCGGGTTTGATTTTGACCATGACAGTAAATTTAACCATGTGACGCAGGCCGAACGCCAGCCCGGCTCGGGTTTTAAGCCGTTTTTGTATTCTGCCGCGTTAGACCATGGCTTTACTTGGGCTACCCTGATTAACGATTCGCCTGTGGTGGTTAAAAATGGCGTGAAGCAAGGGGTGGATTGGCGCCCACAAAACTACGAGAAGAAATTTGGCGGTCCTATGCGCATGCGGATGGCGTTGGTGCATTCGGTTAATTTGGTTTCAATTCGATTAATTGATGCGTTGGGGCCTGAAAATGTTCTGAACTATGCCACGCGCTTTGGTTTGCCTACCAAAAACTGGGCGGCTACCGCCTCGATGGCGTTGGGTAGCTACACTTTGACACCACTTGAGTTGGTGGGCGCATTCTCGACGTTTGTGAATGGCGGCTTTCGTGTGACGCCTTATCTTGTGACGGAAGTGGATGGTGGCGACAACGCGGTGTTGTATAGTCATCCTTCGGTTAATCTTTGTGCTGATTGTGCGCAGAACTCGCCCGATGCCAGTGAGGCGCCGCAGATTATTTCGCCACAAAATGCATTTTTGATGCGTTCCGCGCTGCGCGATGTGGTGCGGATGGGAACCGGCGCGGCGGCTTACCGCGCCTTGAAACGTAATGATATTGGCGGTAAAACCGGCACAACGAACGAACAGCGCGATGCTTGGTTCACAGGCTTTGGGCCGGGTTGGGTCGCCACGGCTTGGGTGGGCTTTGATGACAATACGCCGCTCGGACGGCGCGAGGTGGGTGGTACGGCGGCTTTACCGATTTGGTCCGATTTTATGAAGGTGATGCTGCCCTCACCGAGCGATAAAGCAGATACCCCGCCGCCAGGGGTGGTGGAAGTGATGATTGATCCGCAAACGGGCGATAAAATTCCTGCGGGGGGCGCAGGGGGGGTGCGGGAGTATTTTGATACCACGCGGGCGCCAGCGGATGAATCGCCGCTTTCTGCACCCATACCGGCAGATGCCGTGCCGCAAAATTTGATTAACGATTTGTTTTAACGCGCCTTTGTTGCGCGCTGATCATTGAGGTTATGTTGCGCGGCGCGACAAGCATGACCCGGTTCACCTTGGTCGGGCGGGCTTGATGTGTGAAAAGAGGGCTTTTTATGACGTATTCGCAGGGTCCTGCCGATCAATCGGTTTTGCGGGCGGCCGCACGAATGTGCGCCGAGGATGGCACGCTCGATCGTGCCTCAGCGCTTAAACGAGCGGCCGAGCGTTTGGGGCTGAGCTTAGATGAGCGCTTTATGGCGGTCGATTGCACTCGTCTTGAGACGGAAATTCGCCAATATCAAATCATATTTCGCCCGGCCCAAAATGAGGTGTTGCAGCAATTGCGGCGCGAGGCATTGAAAGCCATGGTGTTTTTGGCTGCGTTTTCGCCGCGCTTGGTGGGTTCGGTGCTGTCGGGTACGGCAGATCACGATTCAAAAATCACCTTGCACTTATTTGCCGATACGCCCGAAGCGGTGATGACCTTTTTGATGGAAAAAAATATCCCCTTTGCAGAATCGGAGCGACGGTATCATTACCGCAGTGGCCGGCAGACGCGCACGCCAGTTTTAAGCTTTGTGGCATTTGATGTGCCATTTGATTTGGTGGTGTTTGATCGCGCCGCGATTAAAGAAGCGCCTTTAACCTCTGCCCGGGGTGGACCCGTGCCGCGCGCCTCGCTAGCAAAGCTCAAAGCCCTGCTGGCCGAGAGCGCCGAGCGGGTTTAGTCGTAGAGGGGCGTTTAAGCCTGATGGTAGGGGCGGCTTAACCTGTGAACTGCGTTCACTAACGTGGCGACTTTATCGGGGTTAACGTGCTGATGAATACCATGGCCTAGATTAAAGACGTGCCCGGTGCCCGCACCAAAAGCGTGCAGCACACGGGCAACTTCTTGTTCAATGACGGCATCGGGTGCATACAGCACACTCGGGTCTAGGTTGCCTTGAAGCGCGATGCGGTGCCCTACTTGCTGGCGTATTTGGCCTAGGTCGGCAGTCCAGTCGAGGCCGATGCCATCGGCGCCGGTATCGGCCATATCGACGGCCCATTGGCCGCCCCCTTTGGTAAATAAAATCACGGGAATGCGCGCGCCTTCATGCGTGCGAATCAGGCTACTTACAATTTTTTGCATGTAAGCCAGTGAAAATTCGCGGTATTTATCCGGTGAAAGCACGCCGCCCCAAGTATCAAAAATCATGAGGGCTTGGGCGCCCCGTCGAACTTGGGCATTTAAGTAATCGGTGACCGCCGTGCTGAGTTTATCAAGCAGCAAGTGCGCGCTGGTCGGATCGCTATACATGAGGCCTTTGATGTGGGCAAATTCTTTGGTTGAGCCGCCTTCAACCATGTAGGTGGCAAGCGTCCACGGACTACCTGAAAATCCAATGAGGGGCACGCGTCCATCCAGTGCTTTACGAATGGTGCCGACGGCATCCATCACATAACAAAGCTCAATTTCAGGATCAGGGATGGGCAGTTGCTCAATGGCGTGTCGGCTGCGCAGTGGGTGGGCAAACACAGGACCCTCACCCGCCGCGAAAGTTAAGCCGAGCCCCATGGCATCCGGGATGGTGAGAATATCAGAAAATAAAATGGCGGCGTCTAAATCAAACCGTTCGAGCGGCTGCAGCGTTACTTCGCAGGCTAGCTCAGCTGAGCGGCATAAATCCATAAAGTTGCCCGCGCGCGCGCGGGTAGCGCGGTATTCAGGTAAGTAGCGCCCCGCTTGACGCATAATCCAGATGGGGGTGCAGTCAGTAGGTTCGCGCAGCAATGCACGAATGAATCGGTCGTTTTTCAGGCCATAAGGGTTGGCTGGAAGGGCGGATTCGCTCATGCAATAAAATTCCTCGAATTAGATTTATCCCGCACAGCGGGCTGATCGGGCGGGCAGAGGCAGGGATTAGACGTTGAGGTAATCTAAAATGCCAAAACCTGCGTTGCGTCCTTCAAAAACGGCGGTGACGACTAAATCTGAACCGCGAACCATATCGCCGCCGGCAAACACTTTGGGGTTTGTGGTTTGAAATGCGGGTAAGTTCTGGCTTTGATTGGTAATAACCCGCCCGCTTTGATCAGTTTCAACGCCAATATCGCTAAGCCAAGGCGCGGGGGAAGGGCGAAAACCAAAAGCAATCAACACGGTATCCGCTTCAATAATATGCTCTGAATGGGGAATCACTTCAGGCATACGCCGGCCGCGATTATCGGGTTCGCCGAGCTGGGTGTTAACGAAACGAACGCCGGTAACTCGACCATTTTCACCCACAATTTCAATGGGTTGGCGGTTAAACAAGAACTCTGCGCCTTCTTCACGCGCATTGGCGACTTCGCGTCGCGAGCCGGGCATGTTTTCTTCATCACGGCGATACACACAGGTGACGCGGGCTGCGTTTTGGCGCAAAGAAGTGCGCGTGCAATCCATGGCCGTATCACCGCCACCGAGCACCACCACGCGATGGCCTTTCACGCTAACGAACGGGTCTTGCCCGGGGTAGGCCATGACTTGATTAATGTTACCGATGAGAAACGGCAGGGCTTCATGTACGCCGCCCATATCTTCACCGGGAAAGCCGCCGCGTAGCGCGGTATAAGTGCCCATGCCGAGAAAAACGGCATCATACTCAGCCAGCAAAGTATCCATGGAGATATCGGTGCCGACCGTGGTATTGAGCCTAAATTCGATACCCATGCCTTCAAAAATTTCACGGCGCGTTTGCAACACGGTTTTTTCGAGTTTGAAGGGCGGGATGCCAAAGGTGAGTAAGCCGCCAATTTCGGGGTGGCGATCAAATACCACGGCTTTAACGCCATGCCGCGCCAAAATATCCGCGCAACCAAGACCCGCTGGTCCCGCGCCGACAATGGCGACGCGTTTGTTGGCGGCCACAACTTTAGACAGATCAGGCCGCCAACCTAATTTGAATGCTTCATCGGTAATGTATTTTTCAATTGAACCGATTGTGACCGCACCAAAGCCATCATTTAAGGTGCAGGCGCCCTCGCAGAGCCGATCTTGTGGGCACACACGACCGCAAATTTCGGGCAAGGAATTGGTTTTGTGCGACATTTCCGCCGCTTCGAGCAATTTGCCTTCGGCGACGAGTTTGAGCCAATTGGGGATAAAGTTATGGACAGGGCATTTCCATTCGCAGTACGGGTTGCCGCACTCAAGGCAGCGATCCGCTTGGTCGCCGGCTTTTTCAGGGGTGAATTGGCCATAAATTTCGTTAAATTGTTGAACGCGTTCAGCCGCCGGGGTTTTGACCGGATCCTGCCGTGGCACATTCAAGAATTGAAAATGATCACCCATTACCCATACCTGCCAATGATTTTGTCAATTGTGTTGACGTTATTTTTCTGTTTTGCCTGCGGGCGACTATTTGGCTTATGGCGCAAAGCACTCTTTTAATAGTTTATTCAGCCGCAGTAACTAGGCTTAAAATTTTTAAGCACGCCCAACCTGCTGGTGCGTGGCGCGGCTTGTTCGAACAGGGTGTTAACCCGTGATGGCCGCTTTGACCCACTGGCTTACTGCCGCAAGATCGGCGCGCCCCGCCACTTTAGCACGCACGGCGTTCATCACCGCGCCCATTTGCGCCACGCCTACCGTGCCCATGGCGGCGATGACTTCTGCAATAATTTGCCGAATTTCCGCCTCGCTGAGTTTTTCTGGCAGATAGGTTTCAATGACGCCAAGCTCATACTGTTCCGTGGTGACTAAATCGGTGCGCCCTGCGGCTTCAAACTGGGCAATCGATTCGCGCCGTTGCTTGGTTTGCTTAACTAAGATGGCGAAAATATCGTCATCGGTGAGCACCACGCGCTCATCGACTTCCTTTTGCTTGATTGCAGACAAAAGCAGGCGAATAACCCCGAGGCGTTGTTTATCGCCGGATTTCATTGCCTGTTTCATGTCGTCGGTTAAGCGGGCTTTTAATTGGCTTGGTTCGGCGCTCATGACGGAATTCCTAAAGTGCGCCCACAAGCGGGCGCTGGCATTGCCGTTCGCTTAGAATAAGCGAACGCGACGTGATTGCTCTTTGGACAGACGCTTTTGGTTGCGTTTGACGGCAGCGGCGTTTTTACGCTTGCGTTCAGTGGTGGGTTTTTCGTAAAACTCACGCTCGCGCAGCTCGCTGATGATGCCCGCTTTTTCGCAAGAGCGCTTAAACCGACGAACTGCAACTTCAAAGGGCTCGTTGTCCCGAACACGTACTGATGGCATGAAAATGACTATCCTATTGAATTAATTGGGTGAAAATCGCTGCTAACGCCAGTTTTGCCCTCAGATTAAGCTCAAAATAAGTTTAAAGCTGAGAATGGCTGTGCAATAAAAAGGCCTTGTATTATAAGGCGGTTGATTTAAGACGCAAGCATTGACGATATCTTTAGTGAATCAGTCGGTATGATGCGGCGCGCAATGGTTGTTTTTTGTTAAGGATTTTTACACCGCCTCATGCCTGAATCTCTTTTTTGTTCGCCCGATGGGGCGCCCGTACAGTATTGGCAGGTGGCTTTGCCAGGGCCATTGCGGCAATTATTTACCTATTGTATTCCGGCAGGCCAGGCGGTTTGCGCGGGCATGCGGGTGCGGGTGCCGTTGGGGCGGGGATTTCGTGTGGGGGTGTTGTGGGCGCCCACGCAAGCCTCGGCGGATTGGGTGATTAAACCGATTGAATCGCTCTGTGATGAGGCGCCGCTGCTTGAGGATGACTTACTGGCGTGTATGGCTTGGGCTGCAGATTATTATCATTATCCTTTGGGGGATGCGTTGTTGGCGGCTTTTCCGCCTAGCCTGCGCCAAGGTGCGTCGTTGCGCTGTGTGGCGCTTAGGTTATCGGCGGCGGGGCATGCCGCTTTGTTGGCAGATTCGATTCGCGGTTGTCGGCAAAAAAATTTGATGCTGCAATTGGCCGCAGAACCTCAGGGCGTGGCGGTTCACGCGCTTAGCGACGCGCCGGTGAGTGTGCGTCGTCGATTAAGCGCGCTGGGGTTGGTTGAAGAATTTGAGTTAACGTCGCTGCCCAGGTGGCCGGCCATTCAAGCAGCGCTGGGGGTGGCGCCGCAATTGAATGCGGCTCAGGCGGCGGCGGTGCAGGCGGTTTTTGCCACTTTGTCTAAGTTTGCGGTGTGGCTTTTGGATGGGGTGACGGGGAGCGGTAAAACCGAGGTGTATCTTCATTTGATTACCGAGGTGCTGGCCGCCGGGCGGCAAGTGTTGGTTTTGGTGCCTGAGATTGCACTGACGCCGCAATGGGTGACCCGTTTTAGTGGCCGTTTGGGTTTGCGCCCGGCGGTTTTGCATTCGGGGTTGTCTGATGCCGATCGATTACAGGCTTGGCTGGCTGTGCGCTCAGGTTTGGCGCAGGTGGTGATTGGCACCCGTTCTGCCGTTTTTCAACCGTTTGCCGATTTGGGCTTGATCGTGGTGGATGAGGAGCACGATGCCTCGCTCAAGCAAAATGAGGGCTTTGGCTATCATGCGCGCGATGTGGCGATTTGGCGGGCGCGCAGGCTTAATATTCCGATTGTGCTGGGTTCGGCAACGCCGTCTTTGGAGTCGATCCGCAACCTTGAGTTGGGGCGTTACCAGGGTTTGCGTTTGCCGGAGCGGGCAGGTGGGGCGGTGTTGCCGAAAATTTACCCGCTGGATGTGCGCACTCAACGCATGCAGGGGGGGTTGTCTGATGCCTTGCTGGCGGCAATTGAACAGCATTTGCTGGCGGGTGGGCAGGTAATGCTTTATCTCAATCGGCGGGGCTATGCACCGAATTTGTTGTGTCATGCCTGCGGTTGGGTGGCTGAATGTCCGCACTGTGATTCGTTTGTGACGTGGCATCGGCACGCGCAGCGTTTGCGTTGCCATCATTGTGGCCATGAGCGGGCGGTGCCCACACACTGCCCGAGTTGCTCGGCGGCTTTAAGCCCGCGTGGTTTGGGTACCGAGCAGCTTGAGGATGTGCTGACGGCGTTGTTTCCCGGTTTTGGGATTGAGCGGCTGGATCGCGATGCACTGAGCCGGGTGGGGGAATTAGATCGAAGGTTAGCGCGCATTCATTCAGGCGCGGCGCGGTTGATCGTGGGGACGCAAATTTTGGTCAAGGGGCACGATTTTCCGAATGTGTCGCTGGTGGGTATTGTGGATGCCGATCAAGCGCTGTTTGCGAATGATTTTCGGGGGGCTGAGCGGTTTGCCCAGCAGTTGATTCAGGTGGCAGGGCGGGCGGGGCGCGCCGATCGGGCGGGGGTGGTGTTGGTGCAAACTCATCATCCGGCGCATCCTGGGTTAAATCAGTTGATTAGCCAAGGGTATGGCCATTTTGCCCGTGGCTTGCTGCGTGAGCGAGCCGAGATTGGTTTACCACCGGCACGAAGAGCCGCCTTAATTCGTGCCGATGGCGCCTCTATTGATGCGCCAAACCAATTACTTGCCGCTATGGCCGATTGGTTAGGACAAATGCCAGACGAGCAACTGGTTATTTGGGGACCGGTGCCGGCACCGATGGCCAGGCGGGCGGGACGATACCGCTATCAGCTCTTATTATTGGCGAATGATCGTCCAACGTTGCATCGTGCTTTAGCCCAGTTGGCGGCATGGCAGGGCAGCCGCCGACCGGCGGGGATTCGCTGGTCGATTGATGTTGACCCGTTGGATATGGCTTAATAGCACCGAGACCGTGAATTCACCCAGCTACTGAATTAGGATATGCGCATGAAGAAAATTGAAGCCATCATCAAACCCTTTCGCCTCGATGACGTGCGCAGCGCGCTCATGGAGATTGGTATTAATGGCATGACGGCCACTGAGGTTAAGGGCTTTGGTCGGCAAAAAGGCCACACCGAGCTTTATCGAGGTGCTGAGTATGTCGTTGATTTTTTGCCGAAAATTAAGCTTGAAATCGTGGTGACCGACAGCCAAGTGGATGCGGTGTTAGATGCGATTATTAAATCGGCACACTCTGGGAAAATCGGCGATGGCAAGATTTTCGTGTTTCCTGTTGAGCGCGCGGTGCGCATTCGTACCAGCGAGGAAAACGAAGACGCGCTGTAAGCTTGAGCGCCTGCCTTTTAAAATTGAGTCGGGCGATCAAGTCGATAATCAGTTAAATCCATGATGGCCGGTTGCCCGGTGATGAGGTGAGTTAAAATTTCAGCCACCATCGGCCCCATCGCCAACCCATTGCGATAAAAACCCGCACCAACCCACAGCCCTTCGATCTTAGGGTGCGCGCCTAAATAAGGGAGTTCATCCTGCGAGCCTGGTCGCAAGCCCGCCCATTGCTGGGCGATGGCATTGCGCGCGAGATTCGGCCACAGTGCCACGGCGCGCCGATGTAAATGAGCAATGGCCTCGGTGGTAGTGTGTTTATCAAAGCCCACATGCTCCACGGTTGAGCCCACGACCACCGAGCCATCTTGGCGCGGAATCATATAAATGCCTTGATCCATTAGAATGGTGTGCAAGCCCGGCGCAGGCGCGGGTTCAAAGCGAATCATCTGGCCGCGTACCGGGAAAATATGCGCGGGGCTTAAGCCGGGCACGAGCCCGCCCGACCAAGCGCCGGCAGTGACAATAACCTGCCCGGCAGGGTAGGTGGCACGATCGCAGCGCACACCCGTTATGCGGTTGTTTTGAACGAGCAGTTCTAAAGCGGGTTGCTGTTCAAGCAGGATAACCCCGGCTTGGCGCACCGCCGCAATCAGCGCATGCAGCAAGCGGGGGTTGCGCACGGTGTTTATGTCGGGCAGCCAGAGGGCATTTTGATCCGGTAAATGGGCAAAGTGGGCGCTGGCGGCTTGCCACTGGTGCGGATACTGATGGCGCGTCGCCCAAGCGGCAATGCGCTCGGCTTCATTCGGGGTTTGAATCGGATCGACAACCAGCATGCCACTCGTGTAAAACTCAGGATCCGTGGTTTGCTTGCTGCGCAATTCTTCGATGAAGGCAGGATAGCGTGCCATGCCGGCGGCGGCTAATCGCATCACAGGTTCGGGATAACGCCAAGCATATAGCGGGCAGAGGATGCCGCCGCCCGCCCACGAGGCCTCGCGGCCGAGCTGAGTCCGCTCTAAAACAGTAACGCTTAACCCCGCTTCGCGAACCTTAAGCGCGGTGGTGAGCCCGGCAATGCCGGAGCCAATAATAATGCAGTCCGTATGAGACAAAATAACGCTCTCGAATGGGGTTTAATGTGGGGCGCAAGGCGGGTGCATCAAAGCAAACCCTGATTGCTATTGATGCGCCACCGCTATGATTCTACACGATGCCACCGCGGTGGCAGGGCGACCTAACTGAATGGGGGGTATTGTTGCCGCTTTGGTGGGTGGGTTTGATGTGGGGTGGCGAAAAAAGCAAGCTTAGGGCGGTGTTTTAGGCGGTTGATTTCCAAAGCTACTTTTATCGCCAAAGCAGTTTTTTACTGAATTAGACCGATCAGTTTGACCTGATACACACCCCTTGGGTGATTTCACCCAAGCTTGGTTTTATTCCACTTTGCGGGCAAGTTTTGCCTGGTACATGGCCGTATCGGCTTGATGGAGCAGCTCATGGGCAGCCAGGGTGTTTGCCTCGCAGCCGGCAACGCCAATGCTGGCGCCATCGTAGTGCAGTGTAAGGTTGCTTAACAGATAATCGCCTTGGGTAATATCAAACAACCGTCGTTGTAATTGTTCGCAATCTTGCAAAGTTGAGGTGGGGGTGGCAATCGCGGCCACCACAAACTCATCGCCGCCATAGCGCGCCACGAGGTCATTTTCTCTAAGGCTTGTTTTTAGACGATGCGCCACTTGCTGTAAAAACTCATCACCCGCGCGATGGCCGTGCAGATCATTGATTTTTTTGAAATTATCTAAATCGATAAACGCAAGATGCACCCGCGTGTTTAAACGCCGGGCAGTGAGTTGCAAGCGATGAAGTTCAATCTCTAACCCGCGCCGATTAAGCAACCCCGTTAAGGGGTCGTGGTGGGCGGTGTGGGTTAAATCGGTGTTTTGTTTTTTTAATAAATTAATTAATTGCTCGCGCTCAATTTGCCGAGCAATAATTTGCCCAAATAATTTGACGATGGTCATTATCTCAGGGTCGATGGCTTTTTTATGGGTATCAGCCGCGCAGAGGGTGCCAAAGAGGGTGTTATCGGCCACAAAGATGGGTTCAGAGAGGTAGGTTTGAATACCCAGCGCGCGCGCCGCTTGTGAATCACCCCAAATTTCTGCCACATCTTGGGTGCAAAATCGATGCTCAGATAAGGCGCGGCGGCAGAGGGTGTCTTGCCAGCTGACCGATAGCAGTTCAGGAACTCCAAGCTCAACGGTATTGTGCGAATACAGCACGGTCTGGGTGCTTTTAATAAGATCAATTCGGGTAAAGAAGGTTGAATCAAGCCCCGTGACGGATTGCAGGAGCACTAACAACGGGCGCACTAAGCTTTCTAGATTTTTGGCATCAATCATCACCTCTGCCAGTTGGCTGATTAGGCGGCTATCGAGGTGGCCTGTGGGTGACTTGTTCATTTATTGCGTCCAAAAGTGAAACCGGCTTTTGCGCGAGTGATTTGAATTAAAACCAAAAAATAGATGAAGGCTTGGGTTTTAATATTCTAGGAACTACTTAAAAAAATAGATTACGGAAGGTGAAAATTAAGGGCGGGGCTATTGGAGCGGGTGATGGGAATCGAACCCACGCTATTAGCTTGGGAAGCTAAAGTTCTACCATTGAACTACACCCGCAAGGCTGCGTATTATCGGGGTAAGGCGCACCCGCTGGCAAGCGATTAGACGCTGATGCCGAAAAAGTGCCCAATCGCTGAGGTAGCAGCCATGGCTGCCGCGCCCCAAATCAGCACGCGCGAGGCGCCACGCACAATCGAAGCGCCACCAGTCCATGCCGCCAAGCTGCCTAAAATAATCAGCGCAAGTAGCGTCATGGCAATCACACCGCCAAATAGCCATGCGTGGGGAACCAGCAAGGCGGTCAAAAGCGGCATGCCGGCGCCCACAGAAAAGGCGGCGGCCGATGAAAAGGCCGCTTGCATGGGGCGCGCGCGGGTAATTTCATGCAGGCCAAGCTCATCGCGGGCGTGGGCGGCCAGCGGATCGTGTGCCATGAGTTCGGCGGCAACTTGGTCGGCTAGGGGTTTGGATAACCCGCGCTCGACATAAATCGCCGACAGTTCTCGTTGCTCAAAGTTGAAATTATGTTTTATTTCATGCGCTTCTTGGGCAAGGTCTGCTTGTTCGGTATCTTTTTGCGATTGCACGGATACATACTCACCCGCCGCCATCGACATGGCGCCCGCGACTAATCCCGCTAAACCGGCCAACATAATGGTGCTGTTATCGGCGTTGCCGGCAATAAAACCGAGCATTAAGCTTGATACGGAAACGATGCCATCGTTAGCGCCCATGACCGAGGCGCGTAGCCACGAATTGCGGTTAACGCGATGATGTTCGGCGTGTAAATCGAATGTTTCGGGGGTAGACATTGATGGCCTCGCTTGAATCACTGGCGGTATTAATGGGGTTGGGTAAACGGGGGGTGAATTGATCGTTATAAGATTAAACCATAAACCTGTTTTAATGCGCGGGCATTGTGCCAGTGTAGTATGGCAATTTAATTATTCTGTCATGCGCCCGCGGCGTTGTGCGTGCGGCGCGTTTGCTTGAGAGTGAATTATGCGGCATGCGCTTGATGCGTCGAATGAATCGTTGTGTGCGGCGCTGGCGGCGTTGACATCGGATGATGCGAGCATGGCGGCGGCTTGCCAGCGGGCGGCTTTGGTTTGGGATGGGGATGTTACCCGCGCCCGCGGGCCTCGGGCAGCGTTGGCGCTCTGCGCTATTGGGGCAGATCGGGATACCTTAATGGCGGGTGTTTTATCCGATCCCAGGCTTTTAGGGCGGATTGATCAAGCCACCTTGCGCGCTGAATTTGGTGCTGTGGTGGCCGAGCAAGTGGCACAAATGCAGCGCCTATTGCAGTTAGGTGAGCAATATCGCCGCGCGCAATCGGCTGATTGGGTTGAAAATTTGCGCCGTTTGCTGCTTTCATCAATCCGTGATGTACGGGTGATGTTGATTCAATTAGTGCACCGTTTAGAGCGCTTGCGGGGGCTGGCTTTTGAGCCAGATGAAGCGAAGCGTCGCCAACTGGCCGCTGAAACCTTGGATGTGTATGCGCCGATTGCGCACCGCTTAGGTCTTGGGCAAATTAAGTGGGAGCTGGAAGATTTAGCCTTTCGCCATTTAGAGCCCACCACCTACAAACGGATTGCCAGTTTATTAGATGAGCGGCGCATTGAGCGTGAAGCGTATTTAACCCAAGTGCGCCTTGATTTAGCGCAGGCTTTGCAGGCGGCGGGGATTGAGGCGCGCGTGATGGGTCGCCCCAAACATATCTTTAGCATCTGGGGGAAAATGCAGCGCAAAAAGCTCAGCTTCGATGCGTTATTTGATGTGCGAGCCTTGCGGGTAGAGGTTGAGACGGTGGCCGATTGTTATGCCGCGCTCAGTGTGGTGCACAATCGGTTTGCCCCCATTGAGAGCGAGTACGATGATTACATCGCCCGTCCCAAAGAAAATGGCTATCAATCGCTGCACACGGCGGTTTTGGCGCATCAAGATAAAGCCTGTGAAGTGCAAATCCGCACGCGTGCTATGCATGCGCAAGCAGAGCTCGGGGTGGCGGCGCATTGGCGTTATAAAGAAGGCGCGGGCAGTGCGGTTGATCCCTTCGCTGCCGAATTAAATCGGTTGCGGCAAGCGCTGGCGGCGGGCAAGTCCACCGAGCCTGTGGCGGCGATGGTGTATGTGTTTACCCCTGAAGGCGATATTTTTGCGATGCCGCCAGGTTCTACCGTGCTCGATTATGCGTATCGGGTGCATACCTTGGTAGGGCATCGCTGCAAAGGCGCTAAAATTAATGGCCAAATTGTGCCGCTTAAAACGGTTTTGAGCCAAGCGGATCGGGTGGAAATTCTGACCCAAACCAACCCCGCGCCCAGTCGGGAATGGGCAAGTGCGAATGCGGGTTTTCTTAAGTCTTCGAGCGCGCGCGCTAAGGTGCGCAATTGGTTTCATCATTTGGATCAATCGGCGGCGCGGGCATCGGGGGCGGCGCAGTGTGATCGGCTGTTTCGGCGGCTCGGGTTAAATCGCAGCGCACAAATTAAGCTTATTGCCGCGTTAAATTTTAAAAGCATGGATGCCTTGTTTGATGCCGTAGGCCTGCATCGTTTAGATGCGGCTACCTTGTTGCATACGGCAAGAGCCGTGTTAAAACCGGTGGTGCCAAGGCCCGATGCCCACGCGCCGGTGTCTTTAGATCAAATCCCAGGGGTGGGCTTATCGCTGGATGGCATGAAGGCGCAACCCGCCGGTTGCTGTCATCCGCGCCCCGGCGATTTGGTGCGGGCTTTTATCACGCGGGGGCAGGGCTTGAGTTTACATAAACAAGATTGCCAAAATCTCGCGCATTTGGCGCAGCAATTTCCCGAGCGGATTTTAGCGGTCGATTGGCCATCGGATCAGGCATCTTGGGTGCAAACGCTGCGTTTAGATGTGTTGGTTGAGGATGTCGCGCGGTTTTGGTCGGATTTAGGCCCTGTATTAGTGCCCTTTAAAGCGCGGATTTTAGAGAGTCGCTCGCGGCTTGAACGCAACAGCGGGCTCAATGACATTGCCTTGCAGATTGAGATGCCTGGCGCAATGGACGCCAGCGCCTTGATGAAACGTCTGCAAGGCTTGTTATCGGTTGAATCGGTGCAGCGGCGGGCGAGCTGACGCGACCGAACATCGCCGCATATTCAGTGGTTTTGTCATGGTTTTTGGCTAACGTGCGACCTTTGGGTTGGCCGCAGACACACCAATTTTTCACCAGAATGGGCGCAACGTGCATCTAGCAGATATTACGATGTTTTGGGGGCCGGCTTCGGGCGGCGTGCGGCGCTATATTCTGGCCAAGCGGGCGTATTGCGTGGCATATACTGGCTTGCAGCATAGCTTGGTGGTGCCGGGGGCGCACAAGGCGCGCACGGATGATGGTGTTTTAACAACTTGCACGGTGCCAGCGCTTCCCATAGGCAAGGGCTACCGCTTTCCCCTGCGGGCGCAGCCTTGGGTTGATGCGCTGATTGAGCTCAAACCCGATGTCATTGAGGCGGGCGATCCGTATCGCTTAGCCTGGGCGGCGATTCGGGCGGGGCGTTCGCTGGATGTGCCGGTCGTGGGGTTTTTTCATTCCGATTTAACCCGGATGACTGCGTTACGGTTTGGCGGCTGGACGCGCGCGCCGATTAGGCGGTATATCCAACATTTATACGGCCACATGGATTGGGTGTTTGCGCCGAGCCAAATTATGACCGAGCGGTTGCACGGGCTGGGTTTGGCTCGGGTGAGCACGCAACCTTTGGGGGTTGATACCGATATTTTTACCCCCGAGCGGCGTGATGAAACCCTGCGTGCGCGTTTGGGTATTCCTGCAAAGGCGCGCTTGCTGGTATATGCCGGGCGTAATGCCATCGAGAAAAACTTAAATGTGCTGATTGACGCCGTGCGCCGCTTAGGCGCGCCCTATCATTTGTTGCTGATTGGCCCTGATATGCCGCGCCCGGCCGATATTGCCCATACCGTCGTGGATTTTGTGGCCGATCCCCTCATTTTGGCTGGCTTGCTTGCCAGTTCCGATGCGCTGGTCCACGCAGGCGATCAAGAAACCTTCGGCTTGGTGATTGCCGAAGGCATGGCGGCCGGTTTGCCGGTGATTGGCGTCCATAGCGGGGCGGTGCCTGAATTGGTGGATGAAACCGTGGGTGCCTTGGCCTGGCCTAATAACCCCGTTTCATTTGCGGCGGCGATTGATTCGGTGTTTGCGCGCAATCCCAAAGCCTTAGGTTTAGCGGCGCGCGCGCGCGTAGTGGCCACCTTCGGCTGGCCGGCTCGGTTTCATCACATGCTGGGCGATTTGCGCCAATTACGACTGCGGGGAGAGATTCAACCGGCAACCGTGTTAGCACTTAAACCCGCTATAAACCCTCTCCAAGTGAATCAATCTCATGACGCTAACTGAGCATTTAGCCCCAGCAGCTTTGGTGCTGCATGATGTATCGCCCCGCACGCAGGCACGCTGCATGGCGCTTTTGGCGGCGCTTGCCCCCTTTATTACCCCGCAAGGCCCTATGCCGGTCACTTTGCTCGTGGTGCCGCGTTATCACGGCGATTCGCCCTTAATTGAGCACACGGCATTTCGCGCTTGGCTGGATACCCGCTTAGCCTTGGGCGATGAGGTGGTGCTGCACGGCTTTTATCACACTGATCGGCTGCCGGTGAGAAGCCCGCTCGATTGGGCGCGGCGGCGCCTCTATACCCTTGAGGGTGAATTTGCTCAACTGAACCGCCTAGATGCGCAGCACTTATTGCAGCAAGGGCGGGATGAATTAGCAGCCTGCGGCTGGAAAACGCGCGGCTTTGTCGCGCCCGCGTGGTTAACCAGTGTCGGCACCATCGAGGCTTTAACGCAATTGGATTTTGATTGGTACGCCAGTCGCACAGGCTTGATGGATTTGCACACCGGTGAGCAAACCCGCGCCACCTCGCTTGTATGGAGTGTGCGCGCCGCGTGGCGCCGGCGACTATCGAAAATTTATAATGCCCGGTTGCTCGCAAAGCTATTGCAGCGTGAGCAGGCCGCAACCCCCATTCGTTTAGGCTTGCACCCGGTGGATGCCGATTGGCCTGAGGCGGTGCGGTTTTGGCAAGAGGCGCTGGCGATGGTGCTGGCGCAGCGGCCTTGCGCCATCAAATCGCAGCTCATTATGGGGCGTGTAGATGGCGCTTAATCGGCATCGGCGGCGCTTAATTGGGATGCTGTTATTGGCGCTGCTGGCAAGCCTGGCTGTGCCAATCGTTTTGGGTGGCGGCGCTCTGTGGCATTACCTGCCCGCAGTGCCCCGGCAAGGCTGGTTTTGGATGACCGGCATGGTGCTGATCGGCTGGTTATTTAATAGCTTTCGCTTGCGGCTATTGGCGCTCGGCATGGGCGTGCACTTGCCTGCGGGGTGGAGCTATACGGCGGTGATGGCAACCGAATTTGCCGGGGCGGCATCACCCGCCGGTGCCGGCGGCGCGCTCACCTACATCACGCTCTTAAAGCAAAAAGGGATTCGCAGCGCGCGGGCAGCGGCCATGTATGCGATTGATCACTTTATGGATGGGGTGTTTTTTGTGGTGGCCTTCCCCGTGGCACTCATTTCATTGGCGTTGCATGGCGGGTTTGATGATCCGGTTTGGCTGCTTCTGGTTACTTTGGCGTTATTTGGCGCGGGGGGCAGCCTTTTTTGGTCGCTTTTGCGCCAGCACCGTGCGCTGATTCGATGGTTCGGCGCGGTGCTTAAACCCTTCAAACTCACCCTAAAACGTCGGCGCCGCTTGGCGCGCTGGTTAATGCAATTTCGCCAAGGGGTGCGGTTGGTGCTCGGTTTGCCGCGCTGGCAGCTCTTACTGTTGTTCTCGTTTTGCGCGGGGCATTGGGCTCTGCGCTACAGCATTTTGGCGGTGGTGATTACCCTGATCGGCGCCTCAGTGCCGTGGTCGTATTTATTTGCCGTGCAGGGTGCACTCTTGCTGTTTGGGCAACTAAGCTTTTTGCCCGGTGGCGCCGGTGGCGTGGAATTAGGCTATAGCGCTTTGCTCTCGCCTTTTTTGAATTTGAGCTTAATTGGTATCTCGCTGCTGATTTGGCGATTTTTTACGTATTATTTGTATTTATTGCTGGGCTTGCCGGTGTTTTTAACGCTTTTAGGCGGCCATGCGTGGCGCTTGCTGAGCGTGTCAGACTCAGCCAATAAAGCAAAATCGGCTCAATAAGTTACCCAATGCGGGCCTCAATCGACCGGTGGCGCGGCCTTTCGGGCTAAACCAGATGCCGGACAAGATACCGGCATGGCAAACCCAATTTGGCCGCATCGCAAAGGGGGGGCGATAAGATGCGTGGCTAACGTTAAGGAACCTATCCGCTTGGTAATTTTGCCTTCATCAATCGTAAATACCGTGCTCGCTATTGTGAACCCCTGTCAACACAGGGTTGATGTTTATGAATCACATGAGGGGTATCTTTATGAAATCACGATATTTAATTGCCAGCCTGGCCGGCGTCGCTTTAACCTTAACTGGCATGGCCGCCGCCCAAGCCTACACAGGTGAATCGTTTGCCAAACAGGCGAAAGTTGGCATGGATGAGGCGCGCAGCATTGCGCTGAAAGCCTATCCCGGCAAAATCACCGATGAGGAGCTCGAAAAAGAAGCCGGTGGCAGCGGCCTGCGTTATTCGTTTGATATTGAAAGCGGCACCGTGACCCATGAAGTGGGCGTGGATGCACAAACCGGCGCAGTGTTGGAAGATAAAAAAGAAGGCGCTAACCCGGATTAACGATTGCGCATCAACCGATCGCATCGCATTGAAAAAGCCCCGAGTTCGGGGCTTTGTTTTAAGCTAACTTAAATCAAAGTGCTAAATTGATGCGCTCGATAGGGCAATTTGCGGCACTATTCTGTTTTGATTATCAAATAAACTTAAAAATTAACCCCTACAGGCAGGAAATAAGCACATGACTTTATCTCTTGAACCTTGGCTGCCGTTTTTATCCAACGAAACGCTGTGTCAAGCGGTGCGTGATTTACAGGCCGTGGCGACTTCCGCGCGAGTTAAAGCAGAAAAAGATGGCGGGCGTAATGTCATTGATCCGTTTACTGCGTTATTTCAAATGCAGCTTTTGCAGATAAAACCTGATGATTGGCCGTTGATCGAACAAAATCGTCAGATTGAAAAATCGCTACAAAACGAAATCGGCAATTTTCATCAAAAAATATTGGGCGGCATCCAAGGCTGGCAGAATTTAAACACCGGATCAGTGGTCGATTTGGTGTGCAGCGAACGCCGCATCATTGCTGAAGTGAAAAACAAGCACAACACACTCAAAGCCTCCGACCAAGCCAGTTTATATGACAAGCTCCACGATCTGGTTCGTAAAAAAGGCCAAGAATACGCAGGATTTACTGCTTATTACGTTGAAATCATCCCAAAAACCATAGCGCGCTACGACAAGCTCTTTACCCCAGCCAATAACACCACGGGCACACGCAAAGCCGAAGACGCATTGATTCGACGCATAGATGGTGCAAGCTTTTACGCCTTGGCGACCGGCTACCCCGATGCGCTCAAACAAGTCTTTACCGCGCTACTAAAGTTTTAACGAATCGTCAGAATTTAATGCGCGCGGCTATGCTGAAATGTTTTGTAGGCTGAAATCAGCAAGATGAGGGCAAGTGCCATAATTAACCAATCGGGTGCGATAAAGCCGATGGCGAGCCCACCCAAGATGGCGCCAATCAGCGAACCTATCGTCATCCCAAAAAATAGTGGGCGTTCGCGGTTCAGCACGCCAAAGCTGCCGGATTGTGAATAGCGCACAAAGCCGACCAGCATGGTGGGCAGGGAGATGGCGAGCGATAAACTCCCCGCCAGTTTGATGTCGAGCCCGTACAAAATCGTGATGGTGGGAATCAGTAATTCGCCGCCCGCCACGCCAAGCACGGCGGCGACGATGCCGATGATGAGCCCTGCTATGACGCCGATACCCCAGCGCAGCGGGCCATCGGGCACCAGCGCCCCGCCGAGCCAATGCAATTTAAATATATGCTCGCCGATCATGACGAAGGCAAGCCCAATGAGCAGGAAAAATACCAGTCGATCAAGGGTGGTGGCTTTGATGCGCATGGCCACCCCCGCGGCAAACCAAGCACCCACCAGCGAGCCTAACAGCAGATTGAGTGCAATCGGCCATTGGGCGGCGAGCAGGCTCCATTCGATGCTGCTGCTGCGGGCGAGTAGGGCGGTGGCCACCACGACCAAGCTCATGGCTTTGTTAAAAATAACGGCCTCAAGCGTTGGGAGCTTAAACAACCCTTTGAGCACGGGGAGGCGAAATTCCGCGCCGCCCAGGCCAATCAGCCCGCCTAAGCCGCCGATTAAACCACCAGTAAAAAATCCTTGAATAGGGCGTTTTAAGGGCGGCATTGGCAATTTCCTTCAAAATAAAAAGTTAGATGCGTCCAGAGAGGCTTAAAAATACGCTCCTAGGCGCGCCGTATTGATAACTTGAGCCATTGCCCGTGACGCCATTGAATGCGGCAGTAATGTTGCTGATGGCATCGTCAGCGGCATTAATGGGGCCTATGTAGTGGCGATTAAGCAGGTTCAAAGCTTCAAGGGTCAGGGTGGTTTTGGCGTTGATTTTGTATTGTGCGCGGGCATCCAATAGGGTAACGCCGCTCACACGCTCTTGATTTAGCACATCGCCGAAACGCGCGCCTAGGTAGCGCCCATCGAGTCCAAAGGTCAGCCGATCAAGGGTGTATTTGCCACTGATTTTTAGCATGTGCTCCGGCGTATCGACGACCTGTTTGCCTTGAGTGGCAATGGTGGCGTTCGCGGCGAGCGCCAAATTTTCATCGTATCGAAAGCGGTTGTAACTGTAATTGCCAAAGAGGCTCAATTGCGGCGTTACCGCGATGCCGCCTTCCAGTTCAATGCCGTAGCGACTGGCTTTGGCGGCATTCCACGGGTAGCGCGCATCGACACTCGGATCATAAATCGTAGATTGTTTATTGTGGTGCACGGCATAAAAAAGCGTGACCCCGCTGTACCAGTTTTGCTCGACGTGGCGCAGGCTGACATCTAAATTATCGGCGGTTTCAAAGGTGAGCCGATCCCACAACGAGGCAAAAGGGATGCCTTTTGCGGCAAAACTGGCCTGTTGAGCGTAGTAGTAGGGGAATAGATTAACATCAAGGCCGTACGTGCGGCCAAAATCGGCTTGTAGGCTGGTTTTCGAGTCAATGTGCCAGTTAGCGCCGAGGAAGGGCAGCCATTCGTTCAAGGTTTTGGCGGGGGCAGATGATGTCGAATTAATTCCGCCGGCTTGGCGCGCTGCATCCGCATCACTCAGCCGCGCTGCCGCGCCGGTATTATTGTAGGCATTAATTGCGCCTAATCGCATATCCACGTAGCGTAGACCCGCTTCAAAATCGATGGCACCGACCGAGGTAAACCAGCTGGCATAAGGGGAGATGATGCGATGGCGATCATTTTTAGCCAGCACGCTCCAACCATCAAAGGCAAGCCCTTGCGGGGTTGCTTTGTATTTTTGCTGCGTAACCGGTGGGCCTGGTGGCTGCTGGCTGTGCAGCCAGAGCCCGGTTTTAAGGCTGCTGGTATTGCCAAGTTGCCAGTCCAATTCGGTGATGGCGCCTAGGTTCTCATGCTGGATTGGCCAGCCAATCACTCGGCTTTTGCTTGGATCTTGCGCGTTGAGCGAGCTGAACCAGTACGTGCCGGTTTCGCTTAAAAAGTAGGGCTTGAAGGTCAAAGAGACTGCCGGGGCGAGACGCGCTTTGAGCGTGCCGAACACAAAACGATCGGTAAAGTCTTGACGATTATAGCCATAAAAATCAGGCTTGGCGGGGTTGGTACCCCAATCTAGACGGTAATTGGCGAGGTTGCTTGCGGTTTTGTAATCAAAAAAGCGGTATGTATGACGCGCATCTTGATTAAAGCCGGCATAGAGTTCGGCCTGCCAGGCATCCCCACCATCGAGTTTAAAGCCTGCGGTGAGGTTTTTGCGTTGTGAATCACCCGCGCCTTTCCATTGATCGCCCGCGGAATAAGAGGCGGAAACAAAGCTTGAAAACTGGCCGATTTTGCCGCTATCTTGCCTTAAAAAAACCCGATTAAATGAATCGGATCCCGTGGTGATGCGGTAGTCAGTTTGCATCTTGTCACGCGGTGCCTGCACTTCTAAATTAATTTTCCCTGGCAAGTTTGAAAATCCCAGCGTGCGATCCACCGGCGCGGCGCCGCGATAAATGCTGACTTCCTTGATATTTTCCATATCCAAAATGCCTTTGCTGCCCCCGGGATTGCCGGTGACCGGCATGCCATCGATATTGCGCGAAGAGGCAGGTCCTGTTTGGCCAACGCCGCGAATTTTAAGGGTTTCGTGAAAGCCGACTTCAGTTAAGCCATACGCATCGGCGCTTTGAAAATTCACCGAAGGGGTGTTTTGAATCACCATGGAAGGCGAAACGCCAGCGGGACCTGTGGCCAGTTGTGCCGATGCACCATCTATTTGGGTGAATGAGGACATGTTGTCGAGCGTGGCAAAGTTACCGGTGGTATTGGTATTGTCGCCTTGAATGGTAATGGCCGTGAGTTTGCGCGTCTCGCGTACGTCATCGGTGGCAATGTCATCGGCTTGAAGCACCGGCGCGCCAGTGGCGCAAAGTAAAACCAGCGCCTTTTTGCACAATTGTTTGGGCGAGAAGAGTTGGGGGTGGATTTTTCTAAACATAACGCGGGCTCTTTTTAGTGTTTAACAAATTTGTTCGCGTGACCGCTTTGAGTTAAGAGTCGAGCAAGGCGGCGGTTTTTACTAAGGCAAAAACAGCTTGCTCGGGTTTTAAGGCCAAGGCTTGAACCGAACGACTACTGAGTTCGGCAATTAGCGTCTGGCCATCGTGGAGTGTTAAAAACACGGCCTGACGATTGGCAGCGGCATCGACCTCAATGCGTTGAATGGTGGCGGGAATTTGGTTCAGCATACTGATGCCGTCAACCTGTTCACGGGCAAGGGCAACATCCCGCGCGAGGATGCGCAGGCGGGCTTGGCTGTTTTGCGCAGGCGCGGTGTGGTGTTCGGTTCGGTTCAGCCAAAAGGTGAAGACCGGTGGGCTATTTGGGGTGGTGCTGGCGGTGAAGGGCAGCAGGCCATCCTGATCGACAGTGCCGAGTGTGCCGTGGAGTACGGAAACCGGACCCTCTTCGGTAAACAAGGGTGAATCGATACGGGTGGTGGCCTCAGCCAAGGTTTCGATGGAGGTGATGCGTCCATCGGCCATAAACACCACGCGATTGGCCAAACGCTCAACTTCAATTGGCGCGTGGGTAATGTAGAGCGTGGGGATTTGATAATCGGCAATCACCGATTCGATCAGCGCTAAGAGTTCGGTTTTGGCGCGCCAGTCGAGCGCCGATAGCGGTTCGTCCATCATCAGCACACGCGGGCGGGCGAGCAAGGCACGCGCAATTGCTACTCGTTGGCGCTCGCCGCCGGAGAGGTTATCAACCGAGCGGGGGAGCAGGTGGGTAATGCCCACCCGTTGGCTAATTTCTTCAAACGATGGGCCCTGCGCTCGGCTTTTTGGCACGCGTTTAATGGCGTAGTCAAGGTTGCTCTGTACGGTTTTACCCGGCAGCAGGGCGGCGGTTTGAAACACAAAACCGATGTCACGTTGCTCGACGGGGCGGGCTTGTTTGCCCATCTGCCAAGGCTCATCGTGGAACATTAATTGGCCGCGCGTGGCACGATCAAGCCCGGATAGGGCGCGCAGCAGGGTGGATTTACCGGAACCGGAGCGCCCAAACAGGACGGTGACGCCGGTTGATTCAAATTGAAATTCGCCCGAGTTGAGCGTGAAGTTGCCTAATTTGAGTTGTAAATTACCTTTGAACATGGGTTAGGCCTGTTTGATTTGTAATTTGCGATTCAGCGCATAAACGAACATCAGCACCAGCAGTGAGAAAATCACCATGATGATGGAAAGCAGGTGGGCTTCGGCGTATTCGAACGATTCGACATGATCGAAAATTGCGATAGAAACCGTGCGGGTTTGGCCCTCGATATTGCCCCCCACCATCAGCACGACGCCAAACTCGCCCACGGTGTGCGCAAAGGTGAGCACGGAGCCGACTAAAAACCCTTGGCGCGCGAGCGGCACAATGACCGTGAAAAACCGATCAAAAAATGAGGCGCGCATGGTGCGTGCCGCATCAACAATTTGGGTTGGCAAGGCTTCAAACGCCGCCATAATGGGCTGCACGGTGAAGGGCAGGGAATAAATCACGGAGCCGATAATGAGCCCTAGTTTATTAAAAGTGAGCTGGCCGTCGTAGCCTAACGATTTGAGAAAATGGGCAATCTCGCCATTGGGGTTGAGCGCGATAATTAAATAAAACCCGAGCACCGTGGGCGGCAATACCAGCGGCAGTGCAACGAGAGCCTCTAAAAAAATTCGGGCGCGTGAGCGCATTTGCGATAAAGCCCACGCGATGGGGGTGCCGATAATCAGCAGTGCAAGGGTAGTAATGCCGGCGACTTCAAGGGTGAGTAAAATCGGATCAACATCCAGTGGATAACCGAAAACCTGCATAGTTTAACTCGTGTTAATTCAGGGGGTGCCGAGGCTAAAACAACGCCCGTGCCTTTGAGTTGGCAGGGCGCGATTAAGTTGGGAGCGAGGCATGAACTCCGGGTTATTTCGGAATTTCGTAGCCGTAGCTTTCGATGATTTTTATCGCAGCGGGGCTGCGCATGTAGTTGATGAAGCTTTTCGCGGCGGCGGCGTGCTGGGTGTTGTTAATCAGCACGGCCGCTTGGTTGATCGGGGTGTAATCGGCCTGCGGTACGAGCCAGTATTCGCCCTTGCCAATGGCTGGGCTTTCGGGATCTTTAATTTGTGAGAGCGCCACAAAGCCTAATTGGGCGTTGCCGGTCATCACAAACTGGAAGGTGGCGGTAATGCTTTCGCCTTGGACGATTTTTTTATCGGCATCGAGTTTCTCAAACACACCCATTTTTTTTAGCACTTCAACGGCGGCTGAGCCATAGGGGGCGCCCTTGGGGTTGGCAATGGCTAAATGGTTGTAGCTGGCGGCTTTAATAATTTCATCATGCTCTTTGGCAACGGGGAGGGTGGTGCTGTAAAGCGCCAGCTTGCCTTGGGCATATTCCATGTAATCGCTGGCTTTGCCCTCTTCCATGAGCTTTTTCGGGGTTTTGGTGTCGGCGGAGAAAAAGGCATCAAATGGGGCGCCATTGTTGATTTGCGCATACAAACCGCCGGTGGGGCCGAATGAGAACCGGACTTGGTTGCCGGTTTCTTTCGTCCATTCTTGGCCGATTTGTTCAATCGCTTTGGTGAAATTAGCGGCCACGGCGACCGTGATGGTGTCGGCTTGCGCGCTGCTGAATGCGGCGGTGAAGGCGAGGGTGGTGCCTAAGGCAAGGCTTAACATTTTGTTCATAAACGATCTCCGATGTTTGTTTCGATATATATCGATGGGCAAAAAAAACACGCCCAAAACGGGCGTGCGCAATCAAAAATTAATTATCAATGCCAACGATAATGTGGCTGGCTTTAATGAGGGCGCAGGCTTTGTCGCCCACATTGAGCCCGAGTTCTTTGGTGCTGCCTTCGGTAATCATCGCGGTGACTAAATTGCCGCCGGCGAGTTTGATGACGATTTCGGCATTGACTGCCCCATCGGTCACGCGCTCTACCGTGCCGCACAATTGGTTGCGCGCCGAGGTGGTGACCGGGTCTTTGCTCACAATCACAAAACTGGATTTGATGAGCGCAAAGGCTTTGCTGCCGACCGCCAGATTCATGTTTTCGGCGCTGGTGTTGGTAATCATGGCGGTGAGGGTGTCATTGCCTTGAATTTGCAGCACCACTTCAGTGTTGACCGCCCCTTGGGTGAGGGATTGAACGGTGCCGGAAAAGGTATTGCGGGCGCTAGTTTTCATGAGAATGCTCCTTAAATCGTGGGTGACTTGATTAATGTCATGGGCTGCAAATAACGCCATAAGTTGCGCTTGCAGTGCCGAGAGTTTACTGAATGACTCAATTAAGCTCACACCATAACGGGTTAAAATGGCACCGCCGCCGCCCGAGCCGCCATGCTGGGTGACGACCACGGGCTCGGTGCCCAAATTATTGATAATGTCGATGGCATCCCACGCGGCTTTGTAGGTCATGCCAATGGCTTTGGCCGCGCCGCTGATTGAGCCTGTGTGGTGCACGGCTTGCAAGAGTTTCATCCGGCGGTTGGAGATGTCGGCATTGCCGAGCCGCAAAGCCAGCGGCAGAATAAATTCACCCTGAGGAGATGGTTCGGCGGGGGTCATAAGCTTAAGCTGCCTTGCGTTGGGTTTGAATGGGCTTTTGCCGTGGTGTCGTGAGCCTGTGTAATTTGCAATTGGTATTGAAAATTACCCGATCTACTCGCTATTTACCGAACTATAGGTTGTTCTTTGGTGTTTCTCAAGTCTTGTCTTTGGGCTTAAGTGTTTGAGCGGGGTGGTTCAGCCTGATTGATGTTTTTGGGCGTTAATCGAGTTGTAGGAGTTGTGCAAACAGTTCATCCACCTTCATCTCCTCGCCGCTTAGGGCTTTGGCCAGTAATTCGGCACCAATCAGCGGCAAGGCCAGCACTACATCGGGTTTCACGCGTTTAATTTTCGCCATATTGTGGGCATCGCTCACGGCGACCACGGTTTTGATGTGTTCGTTCACGTCCTTGGCGGCAAGAATAATAAATGCGTTATCCGAATCATCTTCGGTGAGCGCCAATATCGCGCGCGCGGTATCGACCTGCGCCTGTTTTAATACCTCGCTATCGCTGGCATCGCCGATAATTAAATCATCGGGCACCTCGGTACATTCCGGACGCTGGTTGCGCCAAATGAGGGTGACGTCGAGCCCGCGCGCTTCAATGGCCTTGGCGGTATTGCGTGCCAGGGGGTTGCAGCCCACCACGATGATGTGATCTTTTCGCAGCATGTTTTTTTTCCTTGGTTGAATGAGTTTTAAAATTTGCCGGTTCATCATCGGGCCTAAAATTGCCGTCAGCGAGGTGGCAAAAACCAATAACCCCAAGATGATTAAGCTCAATGTAAATAATCGAGCTTGTATGGTGGTGGGCAGAATATCGCCATAGCCGACCGTGCTCATGGTGACTACTGTAAAGTAGAGCGCGGTGGGAAAGTCGGTAATAACGGGTTTAAATTGCTCACCCAGTACATACGCGCCCACCACGCCAAACCCCAGCGTGAGCAACATGCCGGTGATGGAATACAAGGTGCCGGTCGCGAGGCTGGCGCTTTGAAAATGGCCGCGATTGCTGATTAACAGCACCAGCACCAGCGCGTGAAAACCAATTAAAACCAAGGGTTGCGAAGCGAGTGGCGTGAGCTCCAAAAGCAAGCTCGCCAAGCTCATGAGCACCGCGATGATCCACGCGAGCCGCGAGCGCAGCAACAACCCCATCGACATAATCAGCAGCACGATGCCGATTACATCGTGCGGCACGCCCCGAATGGCCAGCGAACTTAATCCGCCTGTCAGCTGGCTTAGGGTTTCTTGCGGCAGAGCAATAAAATCGCGCAGTAATCGCAGGGTTTGATTGATTTGCAGTAAGCCCGATAAGCCCACCGCGAGGGCAAGTGGCACATGCGGAAACCACGCGTTCATGTGCAGCGTGTGATAGAGCCGGTGCCCAAACGCTCTGATGCGTCGAGCTAAATGCACGGGGTGCCAATTCATGCAAGAGAACAGGGGCGGTTTGCTTGATTCATCACGCCATTGTGCCAGAGGCCAGCTAAATTTAATCGAGCAGCGATGAGGCGGTAAATGTTTTGATTTGACTGAACCGCGCCAAGGCTTGCTCACGGCTGATTTTTAAATCGACAATTGGCCTTGGGTAGTTTTGCCCAAGCAGCACGCCCGCACGCCCCAATGTGGCGGCATCGGCCGTCCACGGAGCAAATAGGGCGGGGTTGGGCAGGCGGGCCAATTCGGGCAGCCAGCGGCGAATAAAATCTCCTTTGGGATCGAATTTTTCGGCCTGCAAGATCGGGTTAAAAATTCGAAAGTAGGGCGCGGCATCGGCGCCGGTGCCGGCAGTCCACTGCCAGCCGGCGGTGTTGCTGGGTTCGTCGGCATCAATCAGGGTATCCATAAACCACGCTGCGCCTTCACGCCAGTCGATGGCTAAATTTTTGGTGAGCAACGAGGCCACAATCATGCGGGCGCGGTTGTGCATCCAGCCGGTTTGCCAGAGGCAGCGCATGGCGGCATCCACCACGGGAATACCGGTTTGGCCGGTTTGCCATGCGCGTAAATCGGCGGCGGCCTCGGTTTGGGTATCGCGCCAAGCAAAGGCGTTGAAGCGTTCATCAAGCGGCGCATCCACCGTATGGGGAAAATGATAAGCCAGATAGGCGCCAAATTCGCGCCAGCCGAGCTCGCGCACAAAGTGCTCAACACCGCGCGGTTCTAGCACGCTGCCGTGGGTGGTACGCAGGCTTTGGATGATTTGCCGGGGGGTGATTTCACCAAAGTGCAGATGCGCGCCAAGTTGGGATACGCCACTGCCATCCAGCCAATTGCGGGCCTCGGCATAGGCATCAACTTTGGGTGAAAAATCAGTGAAGCGCGCCCATGCGCCGGCCTCACCGGGTTGCCATTCGGAAAAGCCGGCCGCCCACGGCTGGCGGGGCAATAAACCTAAAGTTTCGATGGGCGCGCTCGCAAGCCCGGCATCCACGGCCGGCAAGTGCTCGGGTGCGGGTTGGGTGGGTAAATCAAGACCTGCGGCAATCACCGCCTTCCAATAAGGCGTAAACACTTGAAAGGGTTTGTTTTGCTTGTTCAAAATCATCCAAGGTTCATGCAGGTAATTGCCATTGAATGACTGCACTTCAATGCCAGAGGCTTTGAGCGTGGCTTTGATGGCGGCATCTTGCGCGCGGGCAGCAGGCGCCATCCGCCGATTCCAAAAAACCGCCGTGGCACCGGTGTCTTTGATCAGGGTTTGAAGCACTGTGAGCGCCTCGCCTTGGCGAATGATTAGGTGACTGCCGCGCGCGCGCAAGTTATTGTCTAAGGCCAAAAGGCTGTGGTGCCGCCACCAGCGGCTGGCGCCACCCTCAAAGAGGGCATTCTTGCCGCGCGCTTGGATGTAAACCGGTATGATGGCTCCCGTGCGTAGGGCGGCGGTGAGCGCGGGGTTGTCTTCTAGGCGTAAATCATTTCGAAACCAGACCAAGGTTGTCATCATGTTCATCTGCTTGGCAATCAAAGGGGATGAGTATGGTCGTTGGCTCGGTTTTTTTCATGCCGTTTTGGCGCGAGCGCAGGCGGGGCAACAAATTATCACGATATTGAGGGCGAAATGAATCTAAGTCAGCGTGCAGGTTTTGGGGGAATGCTGGCGCTTTTGGCGCTTGGCTTGGCCGGTTGTCAGTCAGAGACAATCGCAACGCCCACGCCGCCACCGGTGGTGCGGGTGGCGCCCATTGCCGCTGGCACGCTGGCGCAGCCCCATTTAATCGGCACAGTGGTGCCGGGAACACAAAGCGCGGCGGGTTTTTTGGTGGGCGGGCGCATTGCTGAACGCTTGGTTGAGCGCGGTGCGCAGGTTCAGGCAGGACAGGTGCTTGCCAAGTTAGATTTGGCCGATTTGCAAGCCAAAGTGGCGGCCAGTAGTGCACAGCTGCAACAAGCGTCCGCGGCTGCGCAATTTGCGGAGCAAAATTTTGGTCGCATTCAAGCCATGATGGCGAAAAAACTCACTAGCCAGCAGGAATTTGATCAAGCAAAATCAAATATCAATGCGGCGCGCGCGGCACAAACGGCGGCGCGCGCGCAGCTCGATTCGGCGCAATTGGCTTTAAATTATGGCCAACTCAAAGCGCCGTTTGCCGGGGTGGTGGTGTCTATCGATGCAGATCGGGGCGCGGTGGTGGCGGCAGGTCAGCCGGTGGTTACCCTCGCGCAAGCGGGCGGGCGGCAGGTGTTGGTTGCTGTGCCTGAGAATCGTTTGGCCGGCTTGCCGCATACCGCCCAAGCGCAAATTTTTGGCCAGCCCGCGCGGCTTGATGTGACGTTCGCTTCGGTGGAAGGGGCGGTGGATGCCGCCAGCCGAACATGGCAGGTGCGCTTTAATTTGCCAGCCAACACGCCAACCGAATTGGGCTTAGGGCAAACCGTGACGCTTATTTTTGCCGATCAAACCGTGCCTAAAACCGTGCCGATTGGGGCGATTATCGGCGCGGGCGATCAGGCGGGGGTGTTTGTGGTGCGCGAGGGTAAGGCGGTATTTACGCCCGTGCAAGTGCAAAATCTGGGGCAGGAGTCGGCGGTGATTTTCACCCATCTTCCCGTGGGCACGCCGGTCGTGGCTCTTGGGGTGAACCGCCTACATGATGGCGAGCCGGTGCGCATCCAGCCGGGGTTGGGTTCATGAGCACCACGCCCCCTTCACTGCCACCGCTGCCCGTGAATCAAAATCGCTTTTCTGGCTTTAACTTGTCGGCTCTGGCGGTGCGCGAGCATGCCGTGACTTTGTATTTCATCATCATGGTGGCTTTGGTTGGTATTTATTCTTTTGTGTCGCTTGGGCGGGCAGAGGATCCCGCATTTACCATTAAAGTGATGGTGGTGACCGCGCAATGGCCGGGTGCAACGGCGCAGCAAATGCAGGATCAAGTAGCAGACAAGCTTGAAAAAGCGCTGCAAGCCGTGCCGTATTTCGATCGGGTGGAAACCTATGCCCGCGCGGGCAGTGTGCAAATGCGGGTGGATTTGCGTGAAGACACGCCGCCCGATCAAGTGCTGCCGACGTTTTATCAAGTGCGAAAACACTTAAGTGATGAAGCGCCGAATCTGCCAGCCGGCGTGCAAGGGCCATTTTTTAATGATGATTTTTCTGATGTGTATTTCACGCTGTATGCCTTAACCGCGCCGAACTTGCCCGCGCGTGATTTAGCCCGCGAAGCGGAGCGTTTGCGCGCCGCCGTGCTCGGTGTGCCGGGAGTGGCTAAGGCGCATATTTTGGGCGAGCAGCCAGAGCAAGTGTTTGTGGATTTAGACCCACAAAAAATGCAGAGCTTTGGGCTAACCCCAGCGGCGATTGGTCAGGCGATTGCCGCGCAAAATAGCATCACTCCAGCCGGGCTCATCGAGACGCAGGGGCCGCGCCTGTATTTTCGACTTGATGGCGGTTATGCGGCCAGCACGCCCGGGGTGGTGGCGCGGCTTGAAAACACCCCGCTTGTGGTGGCCGGGCGGGTGATTCGTTTGGGCGATGTGGCCGCCGTGCGCCAAGGCTATGCCGATCCGCCGAGTTATCTGATTCAAAACAATGGCCAAAATGCCGTGATGGTCGGCGTGATTATGGCAAAAAATGCCAATGGCTTGGTTTTGGGTGAGCGCTTAACTCAATTTGAGCAAACCGCGCAAGCGCAAATGCCCCTCGGCGTGACCTTAACCAAGGTGACCGATCAAGCCAATGCCATTAAATTGGCCGTCAACACATTCCAGCTCAAGTTTTTTATGGCGCTGGGTGTCGTGATGCTGGTGGGGTTTATTGCCTTAGGCTTACGGGCGGGGTTGGTGGTGGCGCTGGCGGTGCCCTTAACCTTGGCCATTACCTTTGCCGTGATGCTGATAACCGGCAAAAACCTTGATCGCATCACCTTGGGCGCGCTCATTATCTCGCTCGGGCTTTTGGTGGATGATGCAATCATCGCCATCGAAATGATGCTGGTGAAGCTCGAAGAAGGTGCTTCACGCGTTGATGCCGCCGCTGCCGCTTGGCGCATTACCGCCGCCCCCATGTTGGTGGGCACGCTCATCACCGTGGTGGGCTTTGTGCCGATTGGTTTTGCGCAAAGTAATGTCGGCGAATACGCCGGCAATATTTTTTGGATATTAGGCATTTCGCTGATTGCCTCTTGGCTCGTGGCGGTGGTGTTTACGCCGTATCTTGGGGTGCATTTTTTACCGAGCGTTTTACCGCACCCCGCGGGCGGCGAGGGCATGTACCAAAGCCGAATTTATCGCGGCTTGCGGCGGGTGGTGACTTTTTGCGTTGATTTTCGCTGGTGGGTGGCGGGTATCACGTTGCTGCTGTTTGTGGCCTCAATTGTCGTTATGGGTAAAGGCGTGGCCAAGCAATTTTTCCCGAGTTCCGATCGGCCCGAATTATTGGTTGATATTAATTTACCCGAAGGATCATCCCTTGCCGCCACGCAAAAAGTGGTGGATGAGGTCGCAGCAAGCATCCATGGCGCGCCCGAGTTGGCCTCGCTATCCACTTATATCGGCCAAGGGGCGCCGCGCTTTTTCTTGGCGTTAAACCCAGAGCTACCCGACCCCGCCTTTGGCAAAATTATTGCTGTGGCGCATAACGCCGCCGAGCGCGATGCCCTGCAAGCCCTGCTGCAGAAAAAAATTGAGGCGGGCGAGTTTCCCGGCGCGCAAGTGCGCCCCCATCCGTTGCTGTATGGCCCGCCGGTGATTTGGCCGGTGCAATTTCGGGTGATGGGGCCGGATATCCAAATGCTTCGGCGTATTGGCGACGAGGTGCGCGCCGTAATGGCCGCCAATCCCCACACCATTAATCCCCATTTGGCTTGGGGTGAGAAAACCCCCGTGCTCGGCTTTACGTTTGATGCGCCAAGGCTGGCGGCTTTGAGCATCACCCCGCAAGATGTGGCCGCGCAGGTGCAAACTTGGGTTTCGGGTACACAGGCAACGCAATTGCGGGTGGATATTCGTACCGTGAATCTGTTGGTGCGCGGCACCCCCGATGCTGCCCGCGATTTAGCGCAGTTAAACAGCTTGCCCATTCACCTCGCCAACGGCAAAACCGTGCCGTTAGGTCAGTTGGGCTCGATTGAACCCCGCTTTGAATACCCAGTGCTTGAGCGTCGCAATCGCGTGCCGTCCATCAATGTGGATGCCGAGGTGGCGGGCGCGCAGCCACCCGATGTAACGGCCGCCATTTGGGCAAAACTCGATAAAATTCGTGCCGAACTCCCCTTGGGTTACGAGATTCAGATCGGCGGCTCGGTCGAGGAATCGGCCAAAGCGCAAGCCTCAATCAATAAAGTGGCACCGGTGATGGTGGTTTTAATGCTCACCCTGATTATGCTCATCATGCGTTCATTTCCGGGGCTTTTTATGGTGCTGCTGACCGCCCCGCTCGGGCTGATTGGTGCGGTTGCTGCCCTCGCGCTGTTTCATCAGCCGTTTGGTTTTGTGGCTTTGCTCGGATTAATTGGTTTGGCTGGCATTTTGATGCGCAACACGCTGATTTTAGTCGGGCAAATTCACGAAAATGAGCGCCATGGTCAAGATCGGTACACCGCTGTGATTGAGGCAACCATCCGCCGCGCCCGCCCGGTGATTTTAACGGCCCTGGCCGCCGTGTTGGCGTTTATCCCCTTAACTGAGAGCACGTTTTGGGGGCCGTTGGCCTTTACCCTGATTGGCGGAATTTTTGGCGGCACCTTTTTGACGCTGCTTTTTTTACCCGCCATGTATGCCCTGTGGTTTCGCGTGCGGCGGCCGGTTTTGTCATAAGGTTTTATTCAGGCTAAAAAAAATCTGTTGGTGCAAAGCAAGCATCCTAGGCATCATCTCACCTGAAGCCAAGGATCGGCCAACGGGGGTAGCAAGCTCAATGCGCACCGCAGGCACTTTATAATGAATGCCGACCTTGAGTTTCTTTGAAGCAATTTTAAGAACCACACTCAGGAGTTTTGGCATGTGTTTAATCGGTTTATCTTCAAAGCTTAAATCCACAACCTTGATGGTCGCTTTTGGCGTGGCCGCGTTGGCGAGTTCTGCCGCGTGCGCCGACAATTTTATGGATGAACAATGGGCCAACCAGATTTGCGCCAAGTGGAATCAAAACACCACGTTAACTACCGAGCTTGGCGATTGGGCCAAGAATAATGGTGGCAAAGGCTATAAAGCCTTGCAAATGTATCGCGATGGTTGTGGCGGGTCATCAAAAGTTGAGATGGATATTGCACCTAAAGATGGTAAAGCCATGTGTGTGTATTCAGGAGCCGTTAAAACGCCCAAACTCAATGGCGATGTGGATTACTTGATGCATGCCAGCGATGCCGATTGGGCGTGCATGGGTAAAGGCTCATGGGGTTGTGGTGCCATGGGCGCGATGATGTCGGGTAAATTACAGTTTGAAGGGCCAAAAATGGAGGCAGCCAATGTGATGGGGCCTTTTGGTGAGTTTTTGCTTTTAACTGGTGCGGTGCCCTCAAGTATGAGTGCTTGCCCGGGTGGAGCCAAAGTTGCAGCGGCACATTAAGATTTATCCTGATTCCTCCTATTAGCCGTTCATAAAAAAAGCCCCGATTCGGGGCTTTTTTGGGCTAAAACGTGGGGCTTTTGCGCGCTGGTCGCAAAAGCCGCCAATCGCAGGCATTAAGCGGTGTGGTAAGCGTGCAGCACTTGCACCTCATTTTTTGAGCCTAAAATCACCGGCACGCGTTGGTGCAGCTTATGGGGTTTAATCGCCATAATGCGCTCGGGGCCAGTAATGGCCATGCCGCCCGCTTGTTCGATAATCATGGCCATGGGGTTGGCTTCATACATTAAGCGCAATTTGCCGCCTTGAGCACGGATTTTGCTGTCGATGGGATACAAAAACACACCACCCCGCGTCAAAATGCGGTGCACTTCGGCCACCATTGAGGCGACCCAACGCATGTTGAAATCTTTACCGCGCGGGCCTTCTTTGCCCGCCAGGCACTCATCGATATAACGTTTAACGGGGGCATCCCAAAACCGTTGGTTCGACATATTGATGGCGAATTCTTTGGTGTCTTCGGGGATCATGATATTGGGATGGGTGAGTTTGAACTCGCCAATTTCCATATCTAAGGTGAACCCATTCACGCCGTGGCCGGTCGTTAACACCATGATGGTGGAGGGGCCATAAATGCAGTAACCGGCCGCTACTTGCTCAGTGCCGGGCAGCAGAAAATCATTTTCTGTTGGGTTTTCAACGCCCGCCGGGGCGCGCAGAACGGAGAAAATGGTGCCAACGGTGACATTCACATCGATGTTCGATGAGCCATCCAGCGGGTCATACACACACAAATATTTACCGCGCTTCGCACCTTTGGGCAGGTGATACACCTCATCCATTTCCTCAGAGGCGAGGGCGGCTACTTGGGTGCCGTTCATTAGGGTCTCGGTGAATACATCGTTTGAGATGATATCGAGTTTTTTCTGGGTTTCACCCTGAATATTTTCAGTTTCGGCTGAACCCAAAATACCGATGAGGTTGCCCTTTTTCACATAACCTGAAATGACTTTGCAGGCGGTGACGATGTCATTCATCAATAAGGTAAATTCGCCAGAAGCGCCTTCATGCTCGCGTTGACGCTCGATTAAACAATGGGTGAGGCTGGTGCCGATTTGCATCCTGAACTCCTAAAAAAGTAAACAAAAAGTTGAGCAATAATTTGGTTATGTCCCTGCCGCATAATAGCCTTATGTCTTGCTTGTCACAATCGTTCAGCCATTTCTTATGTTCGAGGGTTCTATGTCGCACAATGTTTTGTATGCTCAGTCCGGCGGTGTTACGGCCGTTATTAATGCCAGTGCTTGCGGTGTGATTGAAACCGTGCGTCGGCATCCCGAGCACTTCGGCCAAGTTTTTGCGGCGCGCGATGGCATTCTCGGCATTCTGCGCGAAGAGCTGTTTGATTTGTCGCCAGAGTATCCCGGGCAAATTGCGGCCTTGCGCCACACGCCGGGCGGGGCTTTTGGTTCTTGCCGGGCGGATTTAGGCGAGCTGCAAACCCACCCGGAGCAGTATCAGCGGTTATTGGATGTGTTTGCGGCGCATGATATTGGCACTTTTATTTACAACGGCGGCGGCGGCTCGATGTTAACGGCGGCAAAAGTAGCGCGATTTGCGCGGTTGAATCACCTCGATTTACGGGTGATTGGGATTCCCAAAACCATCGACAATGATTTGCCCCAAACCGATACCAGCCCGGGCTTTGGCTCAGCAGCAAAATATATCGCCACGAGTGTGCGCGAGGTATCGTTAGATTTGGCGGCGATGTCTGGCACATCAACCAAGGTGTTTATTATGGAAGTGATGGGCCGCCATGCTGGTTGGTTGGCGGCGGCGGCGGGTTTGGCGTTTAATCAGGAAGATTCGCCTTTGTTACTCATGTTTCCCGAGCGACCTTTTGCCCAGCAGAATTTTATCGGCGCCTTGCAAGAACGCATTGCCCGCCACGGCTGGTGCATTGTGGTTGTGGCCGAGGGCTTGCTTTGTGCAGACTTATCTTTTTGTGCGCAGGCACAGCAAAGCGCAACATTTGGCCACGAGCAGCTGGGCGGTATGGCGCCTCAATTAGCCGAGCTCACGCGCAAGCTCGGCTATAAAACCCATTGGGCCGTATCCGATTACTTTCAGCGCTCTGCGCGCCACATTGCCTCGAAAGTCGATGTAGAGCAGGCTTATGCCTGTGGTGTTTCTGCCGTTAGCCTTGCTATGTCGGGGCGCACTGATCTTATGGTGACTATTGCGCGCACCTCAGATGAACCGTACCTTTGGGCGCTAGGTAGCGTGCCTTTAGATGAGGTGGCTGATGTGGAGCTGCCCGTGCCTGCCGCGTTTATTCGCTTTGACGGTTTTGGCATTACCCCCGCTGCCAGACGGTATCTATTGCCCCTGATCCAGGGCGAGGATATTCCCCCGTTTCGCGACGGTTTGCCAGTTTTTGCCGATTTAAAATTGCAGATGGCTGAAAAACGGTTGCCTGATTGGGATTTGCTTTAAAACACGAGCATGCGCGGGGCGGTGGCTCGGTTATAATCTTTGCCTCTTGATTTAAGCGTTTGTGCCGCTTTGTGGCGTGGGCTTAAATTTATTGAAACTATGTTTAAATCAAATTTTTAGCCTTATCCCTGCTCTGTAGGGGTAATTACATGAGCCAAATTACATGAGTCAGGCAGATGTTGTTATTTCCGCCCGCAGCCCGCGAGTTATTGACAAGATTTTGGCGCGGCATTTTGAAGATCGCGGCCACTTCTGGTTAATACCCGAGGGTGATGAGTCCTATCAGGTGGCGGTTGCCATGGTGGGCAATGATCCAGATCGCCGGAAAATTTTGCTCGATCAGCCGGATGTGATTCATGCAAAACACTTGCACGCTGCTGATCGCATCCGCGTGCAAGCAGTCGTCGATCAACTGGTTTCATGGTTTTATGTCGATCATCTGAAGGCCAAAGTGGAGGGCGATGATCGCTACTTTGAAGTGCCTTATCCCACGCAAATTGATCGCTTGCAGCGCAGAAATGTCTTTCGAGTCGGACTACCGCCGGATGTGGTGGGTGTGGTTGAGTTTTTTCAACCCACCACCAGCACGCTCTGGGTGGGACGTATCGATGATTTATCGGCAGGCGGCTGCGCCATTGCGCTTCGCCCCGAGCAAGCCATTGGGCTAGACGTGGGGGTGATGCTGTCACCGGTCAAGTTATGTATCGATGGCTTGGCTGATATTTCGATCAGCATGATTATTCGTAATCAGCGGATTATCTCACCGGGTGAATGGATTTTTGGCGTAGAGTTTGCGAATTTAGCGCCGCTGCATGCCCAGCAGTTGGATCGGGTGGTTATGCGGTTGCAACGCATGATGTTGGGCTAAATTTCACCAAAAATTAAGCCAATCTCAGGGTGCAGCGATTGGCTTAGGTTGAGGGCTGCGGTTTACGCTTGGCTTAACTAACCTAGGGTGCGCACGGATAATGTGGTGCCTAAAATTTTGCGGGCGCCAGGGGCTACAGACACCGTATCATCGGCGGCATTCACCGCTTCAACGCACACCATATGCCGAGATTCATCAGGGCGCATGCCCGCCGGCACGTTGTCATCGGGGTTCCAAACCACGGTGGAATGACTACCCTCTTTCTCGACCAAAATAACGCGGTTAAATTCGGTATCTTCAATTTCAATGGCATGACTTGTGCCATAGTAAATGCGATCTAACGCGCCGTTGATGGTGATGACATCATCTTGCTGCGTGCGGGCAAAGCCTTTGAGTTTGTCGAGATAATACCCACCTTCCAATCCGCGAATAATCAGGCTGCGGGTATCGCCCACGTTAAGATAGGTATGCAGGCCTTGAGTAATGCTGAACGATTCGGTGCCGGTATTATGGGTTACTAACTGCACGCGCAAGGTTTGGCCAATCTGCATGATGAGGTCGAGCTCAAATGGGTAGGGCCATAAAGCCAGCGTTTGCGCATTGCTTGTCATGCGCCAGTGCAAGCTCATAACGCCTTCATCAGAACACTCAGCCATCATAAGCTGCCAATCCATAAATCGCACAAACCCGTGCGCCATGCTGAGGGTGGCGTGGTTGCCAAACCAAGGCCAGCAAATGGGAATGCCGCCGCGCACAGATTTTCCAGTCTCAAAACTGGGTGCCTCGGCACGCCAAACAACCCGCTCATCTTCATCTGCCGGTTGCCATTCAATGATTTGAGCGCCTTGAACCGCAACCATAGCGCGGGCAAGCGGGGTATCAATTTTGGCGAGAATTAAATCGCCAATTGTAATGAACTCAAGGCCTAGGCAGTCCGCAAAGCGTGCGTTGAGGGAATCTAGTTGATCCATGTGGGGGTTCTCGTAAGATAAATAAACTCAAAAATTAAGATTGGCCACCCGCGGGCGAACCGGTTAGGTTCGCACAATACTATTGCTGTCATTGCCAAAAGGGGTGGGTACGTAGCCATCCGCCGCGTCATCATTTAGCCAACGTGTGCCGTCAATGAGATAGCGAAACTGATAGCGCTGATCGGTGGGTAAATCGACGGTAATGCTAAAGAGTCCATCGCTTTTACATTTCAGCGGGTGGCTAATTTGCGACCATTCGTTGAAATCCCCCACGAGCATCACCTTTTTAGCATCCGTGCTCGCCTCGATGGGTAAGGTGAAGGTGACTTTGCATACAGGGCGGGTTTTTAAGGGCTTTTTAATCAGTGACATACGATAAATTCTCCATGAATGTGATCAAGCGCGCGAAATTGATCGAAATACTTGGCTGTCCTATCTGGCTCATCTTGAACTGCGGTTTTGTGCGCCAGTTATTACCCTTGTTTTAATCCTTTAATTTGACAGGATCATCACAAAAAATGAACTTTTAAGCAAAATTTAATGATATTAACTTTGTTGTTTCTCAATGAGCCGAATTAATCGTCCTTCGTTCATTATCCCAACGGTGACAAAAAGCAGCAAAAGCAAAAGTAACGCCCCGATGGCTAAAAACAAAATTGGGGCGACTATGGCGAGCAAAGATTGTGTCGCGCTATCTAATCCATTGGTTTGAATCAGATTAATCACATATAACGGATTGACTAAAATGGGCTGTTTGATAAAAGCCCAGAGGTAAAATCCGATCGTGATTAAAGCGGCAAGAAGCGCGATGATCGGCCAGCGTTGAATGAATCTTTGCCGTCGAGCCAGCATGAGTTGAATTTCAGAGTTCATGGGTTTTCTCAATATATAAGGGTTAACCACCGGTCACAGGCGGGAAAAATGCCACCTCGTCGCCATCGCGCAAGGGGTGATCGAAGTCCACGTAGTCATGATTAACCGCAGCAAGCAAATTGGCGGGCGGCGATTGCTGGCTTACGCATTGCCAAGCCGCCTGCACGGTGCGGGGCGTGGTGGATAGGGTGAGCTCGTCCTGCCCGAATTGTTCGCGCAGGCTGGCAAAAAGCTTGATTGTGATGCTCATGGGGGCGGGCTCTATCTTGGCGTGATGATATGGCGTCATGCAGAATGGCTATTGTCTGTTAAAGTTGGGCTCATGCAAAGAAACACGGTAACAAATCGTGTGAATTTGAGCGTTTTTTTGTCATCCTTCAATTCTATTTAAATAGCTTACACGGCGAGGTTCATCCATGCGCTGGTTCAAACGAGGCTTCATGTTGCTGGTCGCACTTATTTTGGTGGCATTTATTGCGGCATTCGCCTTTGTCGCCACGTTTAACCCGAATGATTACAAAGACCAAATTGCCCGCCTAGTGCAAGATAAAACGGGGCGGAGTATCGAGTTTGCAGGACCGATCCGTGTCACCTTATTTCCGTGGCTTGGGGCAACCCTTAAAGATGTATCTTTCGGTAATGCGTCGGGGTTTGATGGGAAAACCATGCTGCAGGCGCAAACGGTTGAGGTGAAAGCTGCACTGCTGCCTTTGCTCAAGGGTAAATTTGAAATTGGCACGCTGGTGTTGGATGACGCAACCATCCACTTGGCGCGTAATCGCAACGGTGTAACAAATTGGGCCGATTTAACCGCGCATCAAACCAACGCATCCCCGGCGGCGGCAAAACCGGCCGATGGGCAGCCTAGTTCACCGGCCTTGCGCTCACTGGCCATCGGTGGCATCGCCATTAACAATGCCACCCTCGATTGGCGCGATGCGCTCACCGAGCAAACGCTGACTCTGCACGCGCTCCATGTGCAAAGTGGCGCGGTTAATTTTGGCCAGGCCATTGATTTATCTGTGAATTTTTCTTACGCCTTGCAAGATGCCCGCCTAGGGGCTTTATCGGGTGTGGTGCGCCTGGGGGGCGCGGTGACGATGGATGCCGCATTGCAGCATTTAACCGCCAAATCGCTTAAGTTTGAGGCGACGCTCGTGCCGGGCGCGGGAGCGCCTGCCGCGTTACCCAAGCAAACGCAGTTAATACTGCAAAGCCCCGAGGTTGATTTGGATTTAGCACAACAAATCGCGGTGATGCCCGTTTTGAGCTTAGGCTTGGATGCCGAGCGAGGGTTTGGCTTAACCCATGCCACGCTCAATAGCGCAGGCGACATGCGTGCCAACTGGCGTCAAGGCGCGTACTCTATAAAAAACATGACCTTGGCGGCCAGCATTCAAGGCTTGGCAACGCATACCGGTGAACTTAAATTGAGCGGGGCGGGCGGGGTTGATGCCAAAATCCCGCCGGGTAATATGGCGCAAGCGCGCATTGATTTATCAAATTGGCAGTTGGAATCAAAGCCGCTCATCGTGAAAACCGCGCTCAAAATTGTGGGCTTGGGCAAAGACATGACGATCGACGGCCCTTTAACCCTCATGCCGTTCAACCCCCGCGAGTTGGCCAGTGCTTGGGATTATCACGTGCCGCCTATGCAATCTCAAGCGGTGTTAACCCAATGTGCGCTCACGGGGGATATTCATATCACGCCCGTTCAAGCCTTGCTTAACAATTTGATGTTCAATTTAGATGGCAAGGCGTTGAAAGGCAGCGTGGGCTTAGCCGATATTCAATCCAAAAAAATCTATGCCCGTTTAACCGGCGATGATTGGGATATGAATGCCTATTTGCCACCGGGAAGCGCCGCAAAATCAATATCACCCACGGAGCAATCCGCAGGTGCAGCGGGTGCCCAGCGTCATCAGGCCAAGGCGAGCACAGCGGTCGATGTGCCGATTGATTTGCCCATCCCCGCTTTGCGTGCCTTGAATGCCGACATCGGGCTGAATTTGGCGAAAATGATTTATCAAAAATATCAATTAACACAGTTGGCGTTGAGGCTTAATGCGGCGGGCGGGCAAATTGCGCTTAATCAAGCCGATTTCAATGCCTTTGGCGGCGCGGTGCAAACCCATGCGGCTCTTGATGTGCGCAGCACCGTACCCGATTGGCAGTTGGGTTTTATGAGCAAAAATATTGCCTTGCAACCGGCTTTAGCTGCGTTATTGGGTGAGGAGCGGGTGTCCGGCGTTGGCGATATTAATTTTGATGGCCGGGCGCAAGGCGCGAGCTTAAATAAGCTTAAAGCCAGCTTGGATGGTAAAACCAATTTCGCGCTTAGAAATGGCAAAATCAAGGGAATAGATTTGGGTTATATGCTGCGCGCGGCGCAAGCGCGTTTGCAGGGCGATACGGCGGCGGTTCCTGCAGAGGAAGCGACTGATTTTTCAACGATTACCGCCAGCGCCCTCATTGCCAACGGGGTGGTTCATAACGATGATTTGCAAGCCGCCTCACCCTTATTGCGGGTGACCGGTGCGGGTGATGTTGATTTGGCGCGCGAAACTATTAATTATCTACTCAATGCCATCATCGTGAATACCGCGACCGGCCAAGAGGGTAAGGCGCTGGATAAACTCAAACAATTAACCGTGCCAATTAAAATTACGGGCACGTTTGCCGAGCCCAAATTTGGTATCGATATGCAGGCGGTGTTGAAGGATCAAGCCAAGCAAAAGGTGGAAAATAAAATTAACCAAGAGCTAGACAAACGCTTGGGCACGGGCGCGGAACCGGTAAAAAACTTACTCAAAGGCTTGGGGCTTTAATGCAGACGTACTCGATGGCGGCAGCGCCCGGCTTGCCTGCTTTCTCTGAGCGATTATTGGCTTGGTTTGATGTGCATGGCCGGCATAATCTACCTTGGCAGCATCCCCGCACCGCCTATCGGGTATGGGTATCTGAGGTGATGCTGCAACAAACGCAAGTGGTGACCGTGATTGATTATTTCAACCGGTTTATGGCGCGATTCCCTAAACTTGATGATTTAGCCGCAGCTCCGCTCGATGACGTGCTGGCTTTGTGGTCGGGGTTGGGTTATTACGCCCGTGCTCGCAATTTACACGCGGCGGCACGCGTGATGGCCGCGCAAGGCATCCCCGATACTTTGGCGCATTGGCTCGCGCTGCCCGGCGTGGGCGCCTCGACAGCAGCGGCGATTATGGCGCAAGCCTTTGATGCACCTGCCACCATACTCGATGGCAATGTTAAGCGGGTCATGGCGCGCCATGCGGGCATTGAAACACCGATTGAGCAGGCCGCGACGATTCAAGCCTTGTATTACGTGGCCAAAAGGCATACGCCCAGCACGCGGTTGGCGGATTACACCCAAGCGATTATGGATTTGGGTGCGACTGTGTGCACGCGCAGCCAAGCGAATTGCGCGGGTTGTCCCGTATCCCAAGATTGCGTGGCTCGTGTAACGGATCAAGTGGCTCTTTTGCCCGCCCGCCGCGCGCGCAAGCCCATTCCCACGCGCCAAGCCGTTTTTTTACAGCTTGAAGATGACGCGGGGCGGTTCATGCTGATTCGTCGGCCGCCTTCGGGTATTTGGGGTGGGTTATGGTGTTTGCCGGAGTGCCCGTCGAAGGCTTTTGATGAGCATGCACCTTCGAGGAGCTTAGGCTCGGTGGCAGCGCGGGAGGCGATGCTCTCGCAATGGTCATTCACTGCCAAAAGTGATGCGCTTCAGGTGGCCGCGTTTGAACACCGATTTACCCATTATCAGTTACGTGCGCGGATTGAGCGGGTTTGTGTGGCGACAGGCGATAATCGGCAAGATAACCAAGATATCCGCTGGTTTTATCATGATGAGTTGCCCCATGCACTGCCCGGCCTTGGTTTGCCGCAGCCGATAGCCCGTTTTTTGATCGAATACGCTGCCGGTAAGGGCGGATAATACGACCCCGGTTGGCCTTAACAGGCTGCTGAAAAACCTCATCCCTGAGTTTTTCAGCTATACCAAATCCGGTACACGCCCGTACTTGGTATGCGCAAATCAATCACTTACATGATTGATTTGCGTGCGGGACATTCATGTCCCGCTTTAACAGGCTGCTGAAATAAGTATTTCAGCGGCCTGTTAAGGTATTTTTCACCCAGATTTTTAGCGTGGTAATTTGTTATGAGTGATGTAAAACCAAGCGCATCTTCCCAAGAGCGCGTCGTTGTTTGTGCACGGCTTGGGTGTGAGGCGAAGGGGTTGGCTAAACCGCCTTATCCCGGGGCGTTGGGGCAACGGATTTTTGAAGGGGTATCTGAGTCTGCCTGGCTTGCTTGGCGCGGCCATCAAACCATGTTGATTAACGAGTATCGTTTATCGCCCATTGACCCCAAAGCACGTAAGTTCTTAGAGGAGGAAATGGAGAAATTTCTCTTTGGTGGCGAGGTAACGCAACCCGAAGGCTATGTGCCGCCAGAACCAAAATAACAGCTGGCCGAAATAACAGCTGGATTGAGGCGGTAAAGGTTGCTTTCTTGATTCCTTGGCACTAATTGAGCTTAATTTTTGCCGCAACCGTGCTTAATCGCACGGGGTTGGCATCATTATCTGCCCGTGATCGCTCGCTGCGGGGGCGGGGGTAGCGCCATGATACGACCGGTGCGGCGCTTTCCTGTTTCGGGATGGGTTGGGACAGGGGTTTGGGTTTTATTGCGGTGATTTGCCCGTGGTCATCAAAGCAAAAATCAATAATTTTTTCGCTTTGAGCCAAGCGAACCGCATCGGGTTCGATGGCGAACCCTTGGGCGATGGCAAGGGCATCGGCTCGCGGCGGGGCGCCGCGTCGATCGTGGTGTCGAAACCTAAGCCAGTTATAAACCGCCCATAAAATAAAAGCCGCACCGCCTAGGCTGATAATGATCGAAAAAACGGCCAATGTTTCCAGCGTTCGCGCGGGATCTTTGAGCACGAATAGATCCATGCGCTGATAACCAAACCACCAGGCCACTAAGGCGGCGAGCGGCATCAGAAAATAGAGCCAAATGAGCCAGCCGGCGGTGGCGATGGCGGCTAAGGCACCTCTTTTAGTCGCATCAAGCAAATCTGGGCGGTGAATGATTTCGGGAATGCGCGGGCGGAGGATGCGGCTCATGGTTTATTGGCCTCGCTCACCTCGGCATCATCGCGAATGCCGCGATCTGGGCTAGTCCAGCGCGCGCGTTGGCCGCGTTTTTTGAGCAGGGTTTTAGGCACGGCCACAATGGTGGTGAGCATAATCAGCAGCCAAAATGCCAGCGGGTACCAGATAATCCAAAAATAATTGCGGAAAAAACGTTTTTTGGGTTCATAGCGCCGATCAATCAACATGCTAACCGCAAATTGCGCCATGGCGGTGACGCCCAGCATCACGCCATTCCATTGCGGGAGCAGGGTATCAATCCGCCAGTTGGGTGCCAGCGGCAAAAAAAGCCCCAAAACATACAGCACAATAAGCAGCAGCATAATGTAAGCCCATACGACCGAGGCTAAATACTCCAGAGCCACGGCCCAAAAGCGTCGCCGCCGCCAAATGAGTAAATTGCGGCCATGTTTGAGCAGAACCTCAACGCCGCCTTGAGCCCAACGCAGGCGTTGTTTCCATAGCCCTTTGAAGGTTTCGGGCATGTAGATGTAGCACAGGGCATCGGGTTCGTAACGAATATCCCAGTGATCCATTTGCAGCCGCCATGAGATGTCGATGTCTTCGGTAATCATCTCCTCGGACCAGTAACCGACCCGATGCAAGGCGGTGCGCCGATAGCCCACAATCACGCCTGATACGGTAAATAACCGGCCATACACCCTTTGAGCGCGCTTCATTAAGCCAATAATGGATGAAAATTCGCCCACTTGGAGTTTGCCCAAGAGTGAGGAGCGGTTCAGGATGCGCGGGTTACCAGTCACAGCGCCCACCCGGCTGCCAGAGGCTAAATGCACCATCATCCACGCGACCGCATTGGGGTGCAGCAAGGCATCGCCATCAATGCAAATAAGAAACTCGTGCTGTGCGGCAATGGCGCCCGCCCGCAATGCCATGGCTTTGCCTTGATTGGTGGTGAGATGTACGACCCGCAAACGCGGGTTTAACGCCGCAAGCTCATCCAAAATAATTGCAGTCGCATCGGATGAACCATCGTTTATCGCAATCACTTCAAATTCGGGGTATTCCGTTGCTAAGGCATAGTGAACGGTGTCGCGAACATTCTGCTCTTCATTAAAACAGGGAATCAGAATGCTGGCGGGGGGCTGTTTGGCAGCAGTCGGCGGGAAATCGGGCCCTAAATCGTAGCGATTTTCCCAGCGCAGGTAATACCAAATGCCGCCGATCATCCACATCCACGCCATAATCAACGGGTAATAAAAGGCGTAACCAAATAGGAAACCCTGCGTGGTCGTGGCAGTTAGGGCGAAAATTAAATCGAGCTCGGTCACGAACGTGCCCATCAAAGTTTCACGGGGTAGTAGGGCGGGTATTCATTCAAGCTTATGCCTTCAAACGTGGGCTTGAAGGGCGGATGGTTGGTGAAACAATCATCCGGATAATAAGCAAGATTAACGGCACCTTGGCGGATCAGCATCTGCATCCAATTTTTAAGGGTGTCGCCTTCGATCCAAGTGTCGTTTTGCCAATTTTTGGTTTGCAATTCAAAAACCACCTTTTGTAATGCGCCCGGGGTTTGCGCGACGGTGTCTGCGAGTTGTTGTAGCCATTGCGTGGCGGGTTCATCGGTGCCATCAAGGTAGGGCATGGCCATTAGGGCGATATGGTCGTAATGGGTAAGGAAGGGGCCGAGCGCTTGGGCAAATCGCGCCTCGCTTGAGGGATCAAGCACCACGCGGGCATATAGGTTGCGGGCAACACTAAATGGATTGCTGGCATTGGTGTAAAAGCGTGTTTTTTGTGCCAAGGCCTGCCCGAACGCAATTAACGCATCGGTTTTTTGGCGTGGGCTTAAAGGGCCGCTCGGTACTGGGCTATGGGTGCCAGGCCAGCGTGCCTTTGGATTGAATGCGCTTTCATCTTCATCTTCGGCTAAATAGGCATCATCGTGAATGAGTAGGCCATGAATTCCGGTGCAGCTCTTGCCTAAATCGGCGTATATTTGCCCGATAATCGCGAGTGATTCTGGCAAAAACGGGCTAAGACGATGGTAATCGCGCTCGGCGGGCACAATTTTGCCATCAGGGGTTTTGACTTTAACGGCTAAGCGGGCTTGCAGCGCGGCATCCGGTAACTGGTAGGCCAGCATGGGCAACCAGGCAAATACCCGCACCCCGGCGCGGGTGCGAAGCTGCCACGCCACGCGATTAAATAAATCAGCCCGCACGGGCAGCACGCTATTGGGAAAATAGAGGGCTTTGGGCGTACCGGTGCCATCGGGGTCGGCGAAGGCTTGCAAGTAAACCGTGCGAATCCGCAAGGCTTTGATGCGATCGAGTAACTTGCCTAGGTTTTCATCGGCGCGCTTGGGGTCGGCGTCATAGATGTAATCTAAATCCACTTGCACCGCGCGTTCAATGCCGGGGCGCTGGGTGATCGATTGCGCCACTTGCTCTTCAACGGAAATGGGTGAAGGGTCATTCATCACGAGCAGCCGCCCGTATGATTGGGTTTTCTGGGTTAGGTTATCTAAGGTTCGATCGCCTAACCCAAAGGAGATAAATAATCCGGCCTCGGTGGCAATCGCCTCAACTTCGCGATTCATGGCGCCATAAGGCCACACGATGGCGCGTGGGCGCACGCCTACTTCGCGTTCAATAATATCGGCGCTGGTTTTGAGGTCATTTAAAATTCGGGTGTGAAACTCACGGTCGGTTTCATAGCGCTTAAGTGCAAGCAGATATTGCCGGGTGATGGTGGCAGGTTCCACATTGCCTTGGGGATTGGCCAAAATGCCGTGGTGCTGATCGTGGGTGTGGGAGGCAAATTCAACTAAGCCTGAGGCTTGCATTTCACGCAGTTGCGCCCAAGTGGCAAAGCCTGCGGCACCCATCTCCGAGCCGTTGTATAGCACCTTGCTAGGTTCGACAATATTGCCTGATTGCTTGTCTTGGTGCATATCAATCGCAAGTGCGCTGGCAGGATCAGGCACTTTGCTGATGGCCGCGCCTTCCCCCTGATAGGCCACTTTCTCGCCGCGTTGCACCCGGGTGAGCCAATCGGTTTCAAGCGCGAACATCGCCGGATAGTTATAGGCTTTGAGTAGAGGAAACACCTTACTGTAAATACTGGCAAGCCCATCATCCCAAGAAAGTAGCACGGCGTTATCGGGGAGGGCGGCTTTGCCCGCGCGCGCATCCAGCACGTGCTGCAATGAAATGGGCTGCCAGTTGTTTTGTTTCATCCAATCAAACAGGGCGCCAAGCCGCTGAGTGTTGATGGCGTACGGGTCTTTATCGTGCGGTGTCACGTCATCGCGCACATCGTGTAGGCACAGCGTCACAAATTGCCCTTTGGGAATTTGCACGGTAATGAGCGATTGCTGTTCGAGTGAAGATTGGCTGTCGCCATCGGCCAGGAGACGAGGAGATAGCGATACCGTGAGGCTTGCAAGCAAGGTTTGTAAAAAAGCCCGACGTTCCATTAAAACACTCCTCCAAATCCGACTAAGCCATAAACACGACGTTCACGCCCGCCGTCATACACATTGCTGCCCCAGCCTATGCCGTAATGCAAATCCCAGGTGCGGGAAAATTTCCATTTATGTTCATAAAATAAATCCACCACCGGGCTGGCACCAAAGCCCGCTTGCCAGCCATAGCCGGCAGAGGCTTTGACATATTGCGTGAATGAGCGCTCATAACTGCGCCACGTAATCCACTGATGCTCAAGCCGCAGTGAGGCGCTTTCGCTGTGAGCCGGATTGAAATAGGCGCCGCCCGGCTGGCTGTTGCGTTCAGCAAACAAATCAACCCCACCGGAGGTAATGTGGTGCGGGCTTGCCAATAAGCGTTGAGTGATGCCGGTGGCAAAATCAACCCGTTTATTGCCATCGCTAATCGCAAGCACGCTCAAAGCACCATAGGCCGAGCGCGATTCATTTTGTTGCCAGTTGATTTTGGCATTGACAGATTTACCCGATAAGCCCGCCGCTTTCGCACGCAGCGGCGTATCGAGTGAGTAGGTGTTGCCGCTTAAGCTGTATTGCCATTGATCGTTTAGCCATTGCGACCAGCCCGCGCTCACACCGATATGTTTGCCGGTGAGCTGATCGTTTTGTAGCATGGTCCAAAATTGTTTGCGATCGCCGCGCCATTCCACCCCGGCGCCGAGCCGGTTATAGCTTAATGGCCCCTCGTTATAACTTGACCAAATGTAGTGCTGATCCAAAAAGGCGCGCCAGCCGTCGGTATTCCAAGCGGAATTAAGCCGAGTTTGCAGCTCGGCATCCCGATTACCTGTCACCGGATTGGCGTAGGTGGAGTTACCTCGGCTTTTGCCTGTGGTGTATTCCGATTTGATGGAGGGGCGACTGCGATCATGCCATTGCGCTAAGCTTTTTTGGACGCTGGTATCGGTGGGAAAATCTTGATTGAGCGCGGTGATCTCACGGCCCCATAGATTAAATTGCTCTAAATCACGGTGGTTATCGGCCAGGTTAATCCGCGTGTCTTTGCTCATTGGCGCATAGGCTTGAGCGAGCAACGTGGTTTGCAGCGATTGCGCCGGCCAACCGCGCCAACGTTCCAGCGTGGCTTTGGCGTTGAGCAAGCCGGTATTATGTGGGGCGCGATCCACCAACAAGCTTAACCGCGCATAACCCAACCCTTCCTGATTGCGATAGGCGGCATCCATCGCCCAGAGTTGATCGACATCTAAGCGCTCGCTATTTGGTACCACGCCAACTTTGCCGCCAATCCAGGCGGGCGTGACGCGGTGAATTTGCTCTAACAGCTGCTCGGCCTTGGTGTAGCGCTCGCTATCCAAGTAGGCGTAATACAAGGCGATATACACCTCAACGTCAATTTTTGGATTTGCTTGAATGAGCTGCTCATAAAGGGATGCCGCCTTGTGCGGCTGGCGGGTGTACAGGTACGCATCGGCCGCCGCATTGCGCACATAAGGCGGGATACTCACTAATTCTGCCGCGCTGGCAGTGGCCGGATGCTGCGGCAACGCTTCGTACTCAGTCACCGCCTGATGCATGAGCTCGAGTTTGCGCAACACATAAATTTGATCATAACGGGTGCGTTGAATTAATGCGGGCTCAGCAGTGAGTGCCACCCCATTGGCTTTGAGTAGGGCGAGTGTTTCTTGCAGGGTTTTAAGCGTCACCGCCAAGGGCACATCGCGCTCTTTGTAGCGATACAAATCATCAAGGCGGCGGCGCTCTTGCACGGCATCGCGGATATGCACGGTGGTGACATCCGCCACCAGCCGATTCATCGCATCGGCAGCAAAAAGGCTCGGGTGCGCACGCGCTTTATCCAAGGCCAGCGTTGTTGCGCCAGAATCAGATAGTGCGAAAACCTGTTCACGCATGGCTTGTGGATTGTCGGGCATTAACTTAAGAGCTTGCTCGCATAAAGATAGCCCCATCGTCGGGTTGCCTGCCCGTCGCCAAACATACGCCATGTTGGCCAAGTCAATGGCTTGCAGGCCTCGCGCATCGCGGTTGGGCAGGGCGGCCAGCGCCGCTTTGGGATCGCCGCCTTCCAAAGTAACCATGGCATATAAAATTTGTGCCGGATAGCCCAACGCTTGGCGTTGATTCGCCAACACGTCGCGGGCACGGGTAAATTGCTTTTCATCCCGCAATGCCCGCGCCCAATCCAAAAGCGCATAGGCGGGCACATCGTTCGGGTTAAGGTTTTGCGTGAGCGCCACAATTTGCGCATTTTGGCCATTCAAGCGCAGCAGCACGATTAAATCAGCCGTGACATAAGTGTCGTCGGGGTGCGCTTGATGGAGTTGCTGTAACTGCGCAATACCAGCCGCTGGCTGACCATTTTTTGCCAAGGCCACCGCCGCTTGCCGAGCTTGCGTCAGCCCAACCGCCTCTGCCGCATCAGCGATGTTGAACGATAAAGCGCCAAGCAAAAAAAGGCTTAATAAAATTGGGTTCCATCGGGGCATAAGCTAAATCCAAACAAGTAACCAAGCGACATGCATGAAATAATTCTTTTATATAGGGTAATCGGTTTTTCTTGTGGACGATAGATAGCCCAACAATTTTTTACATTTCGTGTCAAAACGTGACTTTTTTTGGTCACAAATTAACAAGAATATGATTCATATATTGAAAATCAAAAGTTATTTAGCATATGGTATATCAAGGATACGGCATTGAAATTGTTTTTAACCCAAGAAATTGCAGGGTTTATCACAGAGTCTGCGTGAAATTAATTTTTTGCCGCCTTTGGTGCCTTGTTTGGCATAGCCATGCCGAGTGAAAACAAGTGCTGTATTGAAAAGTTTAAGTTCGAGCGGTGTGTTTGGGTGCCCCATGATGAAAGGTCTTCAGTAAGCATCCAGCCGTCCCACCTACCGAGGTTATCGGCATAAGCGTATGCTTTAGGTGCGCTTGATCTTTGTATCAGTTTTTAATCGGCGTTTTGAGTGGCGTGAATCGCCCCGGGATATGAGGATGCTTCAACTCTTGAGAGAATGAAGCCATGAA
>JAGDVP010000013.1 GCA_023255735.1 Halothiobacillus sp.
GGCGATGACCGCTTAACTCCACTTTTGGCTACTGCTAAAAATGGGGGGATTACCGTAGGGGCTGGATGCTTACGATAAAAGCCCTTTTCATCGGTCAGCTTAAACGGCTTTGCTGCCTTTATAGCGGTAACTGTTAATTCAGCCATGACGGTAACTCCTGAAGTTTGACGGTAGATTTTTGGCGGTAAGTCGCTGTTACCGTCAGAACCACTAGGCTTCAATGGGACTACCTAGAACGCTACAGACACAAAAAAACCCGCAAACCTATGTTTAATGCGGGTTTCAGTGTTTTGCTGGGTTTCTTTGGGAAGTAAAAATCCCTATATTGGTAGTCGCGAGTGGGATCGAACCACCGACCACCACCATGTCAAGGTGATGCTCTACCACTGAGCTACGCGACTATATTTGGGATGTGCATTTTAACCAGAAACCAATACTTGTCAATTTATTTATAACAACTTGATTTATATTAATAAAAAATCGCGCACTTGGCACACTCTATGTATTTGACAAATATTCTTGCTTGAGGATTGAAACAGATTACGTTAAAGAAAAAAGTCTGCGCCCAAATTGGACCCAATTTGTGGTTAAGCATCCAGCCCAAGATTCAAACTAATAAATACCATTGCAATATCTCAGGTCAAGCATGAGTTTCTTCTAAACCTTGCATTCTTGCCCAGTTTACCGTCGAGGTAGCAGCGGGCTTGGGTCGACTGGTTTACCGTAACGTCGAATTTGAAAAAGCAAGCTACCTGTTTTATCTGACGCTTTATCATCACGACGCCCCATAGTCGCCACCGTTTGCCCGGCGGCAACCATCTGTCCCTCTTTGACCAGTAAGCTTTGGTTATAACCGTACGCGGTAAGCCATTCCGCGTTGTGTTTAATAATGAGAAGGTTACCGTAGCCGGGCAAGCCATCGCCGGCATACACTACATCGCCGGCAGCACTGGCATGGACTGGCTCGCCAATTGCGCCACCTAAAATTAGGCCCTTTTGCAAGTTATCGCCATCAATAAATCGGCTCAAAATTTTACCTTGTACCGGCCATTGCCAGGCTAAATTGCCCGCTGCCGCCGGTTCATTTTTTGCCGACGGCGCGGCAGGTGATGCCGGTTGTGCCACGCTGCTCCCCCCCGGCGGCGGATTCGGCGTTGGCGGAACAGCGGTGGTGGATGTGCGAGTGGGGGCTTTATCTTGCTCGTGCGGGTTGCTCAGCCTGAGCAATTGCCCAACCCGCAGGCTGCGGGGATCAGTAATGCCATTCCATTGTGCAAGCGAGCGCCAATCTAGATCGTGTGCCACGGCAATTGAATACAAGGTATCGCCGGCACGCACGCGCTGGCTCGCGCCTTTAACCGGTATTTCTCGTGGCGTTGTGGCTTCGGTTGAGGCACCCGTTCCCCAGCGATTAAAGTTCGACCCACTGGCGCATCCCGTCAAAATAGTGATTGCCGCCACCCATACGACCAAGCGCATGATCTGCAGAAATCGGCAAGTTTGAACAAGGCTTGAAACCACAGCAGAGATGCTCACCATCGATTGTTAATTTAGTGCTTTAACACTTGCCAAATTACAATGGCGGCGACCAGAAGCGCCACCGTTAACCAGCCTAACCATTCAATATAATGCCGAAGTTTGGGGGCAATTTTTGGCCCTGCCCATGCAATCAAACCCGCGACAAGATAAAACCGCCCGCCCCGTCCAGCCAGTGAGGCTACAAAAAATAACAATGGATTCATCAAAAGCGCCCCCGCCGTGATAGTGAAGGCTTTATACGGAATGGGCGAGAATCCCGCGACCACGATGGCCCAAAAGCCCCACTGCTTAAACCAAATTTTGGCATTCTCGAACGCAGCGCCATAACCCCATCGCGTTAAGTAAGGCATTAACCAATCAATCGCCAACCAGCCAATAAGGTAGCCAAATAAACCACCAAGCGCGGAAAAAACCATCGCAATGGTGGCAAATTTCCACCAGCAGCGGGGGCGCGCCAACACCATTGGCATGAGCATCACATCCGGCGGAATGGGAAAAAATGATGATTCAGCAAAACTCAAACCTGCTAAAGCGGCAGGCGCACGTCGGTGCGCGGACCAAGCCAAAACGCGGTCATATAAAGATCCAAATAATGTCAAAATTGCTCTCCAGATAGCATAGGAACAAAACTCACCGTATCGAGCGGCTGGCTGGTATACGATGTGGCCGTGCGCGTGAGGAGCATTAGGCGTTGAGCCGCACCTTGCAACCCAACCGGCACAATTAACCGCCCCCCCGGCGCAAGTTGGGCAATCAAGTCGACGGGCACATTCCTGGGTGCAGCCGTCACTATAATCCCGTCAAAAAGCGCTTGTGATGGCCAGCCGTTAAATCCATCGCGATGCAAATAACGTATATTGAACAAACCTAATGCCCGGTGCCGCTCTCGAGCCACCGCCAAAAATGACGCAATGCGTTCAATGGTAAAAACAGCACAGCCACATTGCGCCAACACAGCCGCCTGATACCCCGAACCCGTGCCAATTTCTAACACGCGTTGAACCGGCCGACTGGCACTCAACAAAACCTCTGTCATGCGCGCGACGATATAGGGCTGAGATAAGGTTTGCCCCTGGCCAATGGGCAAAGAGCAATCGTCATAGACCCGCATGCGTAAGGCTTCATCAATAAATAATTCCCGCGCCAGCGTACTCATTGCCGCTAAAATTTTCTGATGGGTAATGCCCTGTGCGCGTAACCGCCCAACCATGGCAGCTCGAGCCCACGTGTAATCAGGCATCGAATCGCCGGGCGATAGGCGTGAGGCTTTCGAGCTGACGCTATCTGTCTTCGGCACAATAATTTTTTTAAGGCGGGGAAAATCAGAAGGATCCATAGCAAAATTCAACGAACCGTTTCAGCCAACCAGTCCGCGACACTCACAAGGGCGCTATGCCGCGTCATATCAAATTGCACCGGGGTAACCGAAACATGCCCCGCCGCGATGGCGGCAAAATCAGTGCCTTCACCCGCATCCGCCCCCAAGCCTGCCGCACCAATCCAAAAAATTTCCCGATCGCGCGGATCACGATCCCGCACAATGCCCGATGAAGGATGGCGGCGACCCAATCGTGTCGCGCGCATGGGCTTTAATAATTCAAACGGCACATCCGGCACATTAACATTTAGCAAAGTAAAAGCCGGCAAGGGATGATTAACTAATCGACACACTAAATCTGCCACCACCTCAGCTGCCGCTGACAAATGCATAGGGTTGTGCGCCGCATTAGATACGGCAATGGCGGGCAAACCAAGCGACCGGCCTTCGGTAGCAGCCGCAACAGTACCCGAATACAAAACATCATCGCCCAAATTAGCCCCATGATTAATGCCTGAAACCACCATATCAGGCACAATCGGCAGCAACCCCTGAATCGCCAAATGAACGCAATCAGTCGGCGTGCCATCCACCGCCCAAATCCCCGTCTCCACCAGTCTCGGGCGTAGCGGGCGACTCAAAGTGAGGCTATTAGAAGCACCGCTTCGATCCCGATCGGGTGCCACAATCGTAACGTTTCCTAACCGTTTCAAACGCTCGGCTAAAACACGAATGCCCGACGCTAGATAACCATCGTCATTACTGACTAAAATATTCATAAACTTCCACTAATTAAATCAATGAACCCTAGGATACCCATGCTGCGCTCGCTTTACACTGCGCAAATCCAATTAATCGCAATCAATCCTTAACGAGCAGCCAATTAAATGCATCACACCCATAAAAAAAATACGAACACCGCACTAAAAGAAGAAGAGATCACGCTTTTCCGAGAAACCATCGGTGACGTAGAACCCGTGGCAGTCCAGTGCATAATTGATACGCCCACCCCAAAAAAACCCAACCCAAAGCCAAAAAATAACCAATTTCGTGATTATCTAAACGATCAGTTATCGGACGGATTCGCATTAAAGGAGCCAATCGAACAAGGTGAAACATTAAGCTATTTAAAGCCAAGCAATGCACCAATTTTGCTGCGAAAACTAAAACGGGGGCAATTCAGTGTGGCCTCAACCCTAGATTTACACGGCATGACCATCGATGAAGCCCGCAACAACATTAGCCAATTTTTTAACAAGCAAAGGCAAGAAGTGCGGTGTTGTGTGCGAATCGTGCATGGCAAAGGCAACCGATCCCTCGGGCAAATCCCCGTTTTAAAACGCATGATAAACCACTGGTTACCACAACGTGAGGACGTGATCGCTTTCTGCTCAACACCTGCACACGATGGGGGAACAGGCGCCGTATACGTGCTCTTGCAAAAGCGTTAAAAACATAACCCCATTGGCACGCATAAAAGAAAAAGAAACGAGAATATTTTAAAAAAAACTACCGCCGATCAACAAAGAAAGGCAGCTTAACAACATAAACTCCTTCGGTGGTGGTAAAAGTCACTAAAGCCAGCCAATCGGTTCGTGTGGTGGTACACACAGGCAAAATAATTACTTGCTGATAGGCTCCATCTGCTTGGCGCGTAAGTGGATACTGGTTGATGCCCATATCCATACCAACCATCTGAAAATCAACTGAAACTGAGCCTAGGTTTTTTAACAAGGCCGCACTGGGAACCACCGTGAACGTGAATTTCTCTAAGGGTTTAATTATCGATGGCGCCTGAATCACCACCGTCCCTAATCCCCCAATGGGTACAGAACACCCCAGACCTTTAATCTCGCAGGACTTTTCCACCTCAATGGGATGAACAGCCCCAGAAGCGGTATCAATGCGCAACTGTGAGGGATTATGCCCCCAAATAAAACTCAAAATTGCCAAAACAATAAACGATACAAGCAACCAGCGCGCTTGATTTATAGACATTAGAAGCCCTCGGTAATCCAAAATTACATTTTAATCTAAAAAAAATAAAACCCCCCGGATCTATTGATTCGGGGGGTTTAGGATTGGGAGCCTGGCGTTGA
>JAGDVP010000027.1 GCA_023255735.1 Halothiobacillus sp.
TCCCCCCTTGTGGGGGAGGGGTTGGGGTGGGGGCTCACCAGAACCGTGACCATAAACCCATGATGCCCGTGCGGGCGGGGTGCCATTGCCGGCTTAATCCATCATCTAGGCTGATGCGGGGCTTGGTTTGGTTGTGGGTGCTGAGCGCTTGCACAAAATGCTCGATCGCATCTAGCGATTGCTGCCAGCCTTCGATATCACCCTCCAAGTAGCACCAGGCGGGTTCACTCCAAATCAGGTGCAGGGGCTGCTCGCCGGTTAATACCCGCGCGGGCAAATCCTCGCACTGGGGGGTTGCGTTGCGTGCCAATTGCAGCGCTGACGCGCCCATTGATGCGATGAGTGCGCCGGCGAGTACGGCAGAATCGGTATATATGAATGGCGGCAGCGTGCCGGTGGGCGCGGGGGCGATGGGTGGTTCGCCGCTCAAAAGCCCTGTTAATTTTTCTGCCTCATAGTGGCTGCGCCCCCATACCCATAGGCTATTGAGTTCGGGGCGGCCTTGCTGGGCGCGGCGCGCGTTGAGCGGATGGGCGTATAGCCACATTTGCGTTTCGGTGAGCCAGCGGCGCATACCGCGCAGGGTATCCCCCGCGAGCAGCGGCTGGGCGTTGCGATTCAGCGCGCAGCCTAAGGGGGGTAAATCCTGCGCGCCCATGCTTGCGGCAGCGGCGGCGGTATAGCCTAAATAATGCCGGCCGGATGCGGCGGTAAGCCAGGTTAGGCCATCGGGCTTAAGCCATTGGTTGAAATCATTAGCCCATGTTTGCCGTTCATCTTTGCTTAAATTTAGGTACCGCGCGCCCATGACGACGGCGTGATCGGTGCCGGCTTGCAGGTGCACGGGTTCTAGGCGGCTTAGGGCGACCCATTGATTGCCTTGGCCATGCTCTTGGCTTAAGGCTTTTTTAAGGGCGGTATCGGTGGCCAAATCGGCCAGTAAGGCGTGTTTGGCGGATTCTTGCGGGGTGGCTTTGGGCGCAAAGCGGGCAAGTAAAAGGGCGTCTAGGTCATCCAAGCAGGTGGCGGCGGCGGGGTATTTTGCTGCGCGCGGGCGGCGATGCTGCAGGGCTTTGGCGATTAATGCGGTGGGTTCGGCCACGGGCACTTGCCAATGGTCAATAAAGCCAATTTTTGGCGCGGCCTGTTTTGGGGTGGGTTTTGGCCATTGCCAGGCGGCTTGCGGCAAGGACAGGTGCGGCGCGGTGTTTTTGGCGGTGTGTGCCGGCTCTGGCTGCAAGCCTAAAATGGTGAGGGTGATAGGCGACATAGGGCTCTCAAATAGTGCGCGGGGTTATGCGATGTGGTCATTACTTAGCCCGATTAACTTGGCATGACCGTCTTGCCAACGCAGGCTCAACAAGCTGGCATAGTCGGTATCAAGATGCGCCATGGTGGCAAGCGGGGCTTGTAGCGCCCACGCCAGAACGGCGCGCATCATAACGGCATGCCCAATAATGAGCAGCGCGCCGCCGCGCTCGGCCTGCTGGTTGGCATGATGCGCCAGCGCCTTGGCTATGCGCTGGTAGAAGTGCGCCATCGCTTCGCCGCCTTCGGGTAGGTGTTCGGCGGGGTTGGCTTTGTATTGCTGATAGCTTGTGGGGAAGCGGGTGCGCACTTCTTCAAATGTTAGCCCTTCCCACACACCAAACCCGCGCTCGCGCAGGTGAGGCTCAATGATGAGCGGCAGGCCACGCTCGGCGGCGAGGTGTTCGGCAAATTCGCGGCAGCGTTTAAGTGGCGAGGAGATGATTGTGGTCCATTGATCAAGTTTTAGTGCGGCGCAATGAGCCATGCGCGCCTGCATTTGCGCCCAACCCTGCGGACTTAAAGGATCATCAATTTTATCGCCGCGATAGCGCTTACCCCCCACCGGCTCGCCGTGACGGATAATATCGAGGCGAATCGGGGCGGCGGCTGTTGGCATTAGCGAATCCATGAGGAAAGGGTTAACAGTGCCACCAAGCCTAGCCCTAAGAGCAGCGCGCGCAGCACAATGGCAGAAGCGGCTTTAATCCATTGCGATTGATCGGCAAGGCAAACGGTTTGTACGCAATCATCTTCTCGTTCGAGCTCAAGCGCGGCGTGCCCGACCCTTTGGATTAACGCGGTATTTTTTTTGGCCAAATGGGCATTTTCGTCCGTGGCACCCTCAATCCAAGCGGTAAGGCCGCGATTAAAGCCGCCGGCCAGCAGCAATAATGCGGCATAAACTCGGGCAGCGGGCCAATCCATAAAAGCCTGCCATTGCGCCATGCGCGGGCAACCTGCATCGGTTAGGGAATCTGATCTTGGGGGATGGGCAAACCAATCGGTTAATCGATACAGTAAGGCGCCCGCAGGCCCTGTCAGCACAAACCAAAACAACACGGCAAACCATTCACGAAATCCGAGAATAATGATGCGCCCGGCCAAGGTTTGCACAGAGATGAGTTGGTTTTTAGGGGCGGCATCGGCGGCGTTTTCAATGGCCTCATGTTCTGTGGGCGCTGACGCGGCAAACGCCCCCGCCAACTCAATATTGCCGGCCAACGTGGCCCATGCGGTTTGAATGCCAGCGGCATCTTCCTCGGCGCAGGCGCGTTGCAGGGCATCGACTTGGTGATGCGCCCCGCGCGGTGCCAACAACAAAAGCAGCACGACGAGTGAGGCCGCCATGTAAACCAACGCACCCATCAAACCGTGCGGCGCCACGTTCAGCACACCCAAGACGATGAGCGGCAAGCCCAGCCATAATAAAATCGTGGCCAGCGTGTGCCCCACCACTTCTGCCAAACGCTGGTGGGCGCGCTGCAAGAACTGCTCGGCAGCGCGATCGGCACGCAGGCGGCTTAATACCGGCCAAAAACGCTCCAGCAGCAGCACGATGATTAAGGTAATTAATTTCATAGATAGCCCCAAGGTTGATTACGCCGTGCTTAAGCCATCGGGCAAGCGCCCGGCCAGAACCCCCCAATTAAACACCGCGCCCGGATCGGTTTTGCGCCCCGGGGCAATATCCGCGTGGCCACGCACATCGGTTAAGGTGGGATAACGCTGCTTTAATGCCGCCAGCACGAATATCAATTGATCGTATTGCACATCAGTATAGCGATCGGTATCGGTACCTTCTAATTCAATGCCAATCGAAAAATCATTGCAGCGTTCGCGGCCATTAAAGTGTGATGCCCCCGCGTGCCAAGCGCGCCGGGTGAAGGGCACAAATTGAATCATCGACCCATCGCGCCGAATCAATAGATGCGCCGAAACGCGCAGCGCGGCAATTTCTGCAAAGTACGGATGGGCTGCAGCATCTAAGGTGCCAAGGAATAATTGCTCTATCGCATCGCCGCCATACTGGCCGGGCGGCAGGGAAATGCCGTGCACCACCACTAACGTCACCGCCATATCAGGCGGGCGGGCATCTTGGTGCGGTGAACGGACAAACCGCACGCCGCTGAGTACCTCGGTTTTCGGATCAATAATCATGCGGCAACCTCCTAAATGCGGTTTGATAAAATCCTTAAATTCATTTTATAACGCATCACCCCATCGACGGGCTTGCGCCGCTTTCGAGTACACTCGTGGGCGAACACAATATCCTAGGATAAGGTACCTTTTATGCCCTCTGATCGCCACGCGCGCGGCTTGGCCATTTTGCAGCAAATTAACCCTAAATCAGCAGACGCGCTGTTTGCGGAACTTGCCGCCATTTGCCCCGATTTAAGCCGTTTTGTTACCGAGTTTGCTTATGGCGACATTTATGCGCGACCGGGCTTGAACTTAGCGCAGCGCGAGCTTGTCACCCTATCGGCCTTGGCGGCGCTCGGTAACGCCACCCCACAACTCAAATCGCATATTGTGGGCGCGTTAAACGCGGGGTGCACACGGCAAGAAATTATCGAGCTCATGCTGCAAATTAGTGTGTATGCGGGGTTTCCCGCCGCCATTAATGGCATGCTGGCCGCCAAAGAGGTGTTCGCCATGCTCGATCAAGCCTCTTAAATGCGCGACCCAAACATTAACCGATGGGGCATCTATGCGCTCGTGATGCTCGCCACCCTGTTTTGGGGTGCCAATTTTGTACTGGCGGGATTTGTGCTGGCCGATTTTTCGCCGCAATGGTCGGCGGCAATTCGGTTTAGCTTAGCCGCGCTGATTTTACTCATCCTGGCTCTGTGGCAAAAAGCGCCGCTGTTCGCGCTGTTTGGAACCTATGGTTTGCGCTATTTAGCTTTGGGCTTAATTGGCATTTCAGGGTTCAATTTGCTCTTTTTCTTTGCCATGCAAACCGCCCGCGCCGATACCGCCGCGCTCATTATGGCCACCAACCCGCTGCTCACGACCTTTCTTGCCTGGCTGCTTTTGCGCGAACATCCGGGGTGGCAGCGGTTGAGCGCGCTCCCCATTGCCCTCTTGGGCGTCATGGTGGTTATTTCAGAAGGCAACTTAACGCAATTGTTGAACGTATCGATTGTGACCGGCGATTGGCTCATGCTCATCGCTAATGTCTGTTGGGCGTTTTATAACGTATTGAACCGATTACTATTACCCAAAAATGTCAGCGCCACTTTTAACACCACCCTCATTATTATCGCGGGCGCCTTGGTGCTGCTGCTGGTCGCCCTATTTGATCCCAGCCCCTATCCCACCCATTTAAGCTTATCCGCTGGCTTGGCCCTGCTGGGCTTGGTGCTGGGCGGAACGGTGTTGGCGTATTTGTTCTGGAATTTAGGCATCGCCCGTTTGGGCGCTGGGCGCACCGCGTTATTTATGAATTTAGTCCCGGTATTTGCCATGCTCGCCGCCATCGGCATCGGCACCTACCCCACCCGCATGCAGCTTTTGGGCGGCGCGATTGTGTTTTTAGCCTTGCTCATTAGCATGACTGCGAATCGCAAACCCGCGCCACCCCTTAACCGTGCTTGAGCTCGCGGCAGTCAAGCATTAGGGCGCCGAAACCCCATGGATGCTTATTCGGCCAGAAGGGTTAAAACCCCCGTCAAAGCCGCGGCCACCGCTTCTCCACGCACGGCGGCCCGATCGCCTGTAAATAAAAAATGCTGCACGTGAAGCCGGCTTTGCGCGGCGGGCTGTTGGGCATCCGCTCGAAACCGCCACGCAATCCATACCGTGCCCACGGGTTTTTCTGGCGTGCCACCCGATGGGCCTGCGATGCCGCTAATCGCCACTGCGATATGCGCCGCGCTCGCATCGAGTGCGCCGGCGGCCATCCAAGCCACGCATTCGCCGCTCACCGCACCAAATTGGGTGAACACCTCCGGCGGCACACCCAGTAACTTGGTTTTCATGGCGTTGCTGTAGGTAATAAAACCGCATTCAAACCATGCCGAACTGCCTGCAATTTCGGTGATGCTGGCAGCCAATCCGCCGCCGGTGCAGGATTCTGCGGTGCAAATTTGTTGTTGTTTTTGCTGTAAAAATTCACCCACCCGAGCCGCCAGCGCGTGAAGTGGCGCGGCTGAACTTAAATTTTCTTGCATACGCAACCCTTAGATATGATTGATGGAGGGGCTAAGTTTAATGCGGCATGGATGCGCTTAGCCATGCAAAATGCGGTTATCTATTCACCAAAAAATAAGCGACCCCACTTGGCCGCTTATTTTGCGCTCCGAGCTTTTGTGCGCTAACCCTGGCGGGCTAAGTATGGCGCGTTGGCTTTTACGCTAAATCAAAGCGATCCAGATTCATCACTTTGTGCCACGCGGCAACAAAATCGTGCACAAATTTCATCTGGCCATCGGCGCTGGCATACACCTCAGCGATCGCCCGAAGCTCAGCATTTGAACCGAACACCAAGTCAGCGCGGGTGCCGCGCCATTGGCGTTCACCGGTTTTACGATTGAATCCATCAAATAGCGCACCTTGGGGCGATACGGGCTTCCACTCGATGTTCATATCCAGCAAATTAATAAAAAAATCGGGGGATAGTTGCCCGGGCCTATGGGTAAATACCCCGTGCTCGGATTGGCCGGCATTGGCATTCATGGCGCGCAACCCGCCCACCAGCACCGTCATCTCGGGCGCAGATAAGGTCAGCAGCTGCGCGCGATCCAGCAGCAGCGCCTCGGTTGAAACGCTGTAGTGCGCTTTTTGGTAGTTGCGAAAGCCATCGGCAATAGGTTCGAGCACGGCAAACGATGCCACATCAGTTTGCGCTTGCGTGGCATCCATGCGCCCCGGGGTGAAGGGAACCGTGACCGCACAACCCACATTTTTAGCCGCCCGCTCCACGCCCGCGCACCCGGCCAGCACGATGAGATCAGCCATCGAGACTTTTTTACCGCCCGATTGCGCGCGGTTAAATTCGGCTCTAATACCTTCAAGCGTGGCGAGCACTTTGGCTAATTGCGAAGGTTCATTAACGGCCCAATCTTTTTGCGGTGCTAGGCGAATGCGCGCACCGTTCGCGCCGCCGCGTTTATCCGAACCGCGAAAGGTTGAGGCCGATGCCCAAGCGGTAAACACAAGCGCAGAGACCCCGAGCCCCGAGGCGAGAATTTGCGCTTTTAAGGCCGAGGCATCGGCGGCATCAATGAGTGGGTGATCCACTTTGGGAATCGGGTCTTGCCATACCAGCTCCTCGCGAGGCACCTCAGGGCCGAGATAACGCGCGGCAGGCCCCATATCACGATGGGTCAGCTTGAACCAAGCGCGGGCAAAGGCATCGGCAAATTCTGCGGGGTTTTGCCAAAAGTGCCGCGCAATCGGCTCATAAATCGGATCCATCCGCATCGCCATATCGGCGGCGGTCATGATAATCGGCACTTTTTGCGTGCGATCATGCGCGGCGGGCGCCATGTTGTGATCGTTTGGCTCTTTGGGCGTCCACTGATGCGCGCCGGCGGGGCTTTTGGTTAAAATCCACTCGTTGCCGAATAGCATATCAAGGTAGCTCATATCCCACGTGGTCGGGGTGGGTGTCCAAGAGCCTTCAAGCCCGCTGCCGATTTGATCGCCGCCCACGCCACTGCCAAAGCTCGACTGCCAACCCAAACCCATCTGTTCAAGCGGTGCCGCCTCAGGCTCGGGCCCCACATGGGTCGCAGGCCCCGCGCCATGACACTTACCAAAGGTGTGACCGCCACAGGTGAGTGCCACGGTTTCATAGTCGTCCATCGCCATCCGCGCGAAGGTTTCCCGCACATCTTGCCCAGAACCTATCGGATCGGGATTGCCCCCCGGCCCTTCGGGATTCACATAAATCAGCCCCATCTGCACGGCGGCCAGCGGGTTTTCGAGATCGCGTTCACCGGAGTAGCGGGCTTTATCATCCAGCCATTTGTCTTCGTTGCCCCAATACACATCGATTTCTGGCGACCAAATGTCTTCGCGCCCGCCAGCACAGCCAAATGTTTTAAAGCCCATGGACTCCATCGCCACGTTGCCCGCCAACACAATTAAATCCCCCCAGGAGATTTTATTGCCATATTTTTGCTTAATCGGCCACAAAAGCCTTCGCGCTTTATCCAAATTTACGTTATCCGGCCAGCTATTTAAGGGCGCAAACCGCTGATTACCATGCCCAGCCCCCCCCCGGCCATCGCCCGTGCGGTAGGTGCCCGCGCTGTGCCAGGCCATCCGAATAAAAAAAGGGCCGTAATGGCCATAATCGGCCGGCCACCAATCTTGCGAATCGGTCATAAGCCTTGTGAGGTCTTGCTTTAATGCCGCAAAATCCAAGCTTTTGAACGCCTCGGCATAATTAAAATCAGCGCCCAGCGGATTCGCTTTTGGCGCATGTTGATGCAAAATTTCAAGCGGTAACTGGTTTGGCCACCAATCCCGATTCGACTGGCCACTACCCACTTTATGAACAAACGGACAACTCGCTTCTTGAGACATCATTTCCACCTCGGTACGTTAAAATTGACCCCATAACCCGCCAACGGCCAAAACTTATTCAGCCGGCACGGTCATTAGAACCCCAGCGCAGAAATTTGTCGCATGAATAGTTTAGAATGATTCGATTGATAAAAACGAATGGCGCAGCATGACACTCCAAGAACTCAAATACCTGATTGCATTGGCCGATTATGGCCATTTTGGCAAAGCCGCCGACGCCTGTTTTATCACCCAATCAACCTTATCAACCCAAATCAAAAAGCTTGAGGATTTTCTCGGCGTGACCTTATTTGACCGCAGCCTTAAGCGGGTGACCCCCACTCCGATTGGGGTCGAAATTTTAAGCTCCGCCCGCCGCATCATCGAAGAAGCCGAATACATCCGCGCGCGCGCCAAACTCACGCAAAACCCCATGGAGCGCACACTGAATTTGGGCGTGATTCCCACATTAGGGCCGTATTACCTGCCGCAGGCGTTAACCCTAGTGCACGCGCAACACCCCAGCTTGCGCCTGCTGCTGCGCGAAGAACTCACGCCTAAAATTCTCGAACACCTAGAAAACGGTAAGCTCGATGCCGCCTTAATCGCACTGCCCATCTTTGATGCCAACCTTCACATCGAACCCCTATTTTACGAATCCTTTTTTGCCGCGCTGCCCGCCGAACACAAGCTGGCTCAAAAGACAACGCTATCGGTGAGCGATTTAGCCAACGAGAAGTTACTCCTGCTCGATGAAGGCCATTGCCTGCGCGATCAAGCACTTGAAGTGTGTGGTACAGGCTCACGCGGCCGTGAAGAAGTGCGCGCCACCAGCCTTGAAACCCTGCGCCAAATGGTCAGCATGGGGCTTGGGCTGACGCTCATGCCCGCCTTAGCCGTTGATGCAAGATTGCGCACGAGCGCCGCATCGCTTGTAAGCCGCCCCTTCAAAACGCCGGCACCGGGGCGCACCATCGCCCTCGTCTGGCGCAAGCGCGCGCCCTTACCGCAAACATTTTTGGCGCTTGCTGCCACCCTAAAAGCCCACTTACCACCCGAAGTTCAGGCGGTGTAAGCCCGCCAGAGTCGAGATACACTCAAAGCACCCCGCCGCCCGTTTTGGCCTTTTAAATTAAGATACCCCCATGACCGATCTCAAAGACACCCCCGAACACACCCCCATGATGCAGCAGTTTTGGGCCATGAAGCACGCGCACCCCGATGTGCTGTTGTTTTACCGCATGGGCGATTTCTACGAGCTGTTCTATGAGGATGCCGAGCGCGCGGCGCGCCTGCTCGATTTAACCCTAACCACGCGCGGTAACTCGGCGGGTGCCCCCATTCCGATGGCAGGCGTGCCGGTGCATGCTTATGAAAACTATTTGGCGCGGCTGATTCGGGCAGGGGAATCGGTGGCCATCTGTGAGCAAATTGGCCAAACGCAAGATAAAGGGCAAGGCAAAGGACAAGGAAAAGGGCCGATGCAGCGCGCCGTGGTGCGCGTGGTCACCCCCGGCACGGTGACCGATGAGGCATTACTCGACCAGCGCGAAGGCAGCCGCTTAGCTTGCGTTGCCGCCATCACGGAGGGCGATTTTGCCCTCGCGCATTTAGATTTAGCCGCCGGGGATTTTGTACTGCTGCGCGTGTCAGCGCCTGAGCTTGCCGGCGAACTCGCGCGCATTAACCCGCGTGAATTATTGCTGCCCGAACCCTTAGCCGAGGCCGCCAATACCGCCGCCCTGCTTGGGGTGGAACCCAAGCGCTGGCGGGCGCGGCCGTTGTGGCAATTTGATGCCAAAGCGGGGCGGGATACCCTGCAAAATTTTCTACACGTGCACGATTTACAGGGCTTTGGCATCAAAGAGCAACACCTCCCCGCCCTTGGCGCCGCCGCCCTATTGCTGAACTATGTGCAAGAAACCCAAATAAATGCCGTGCCCCCCATCGAGCGGCTTCGCGTCGAGCACCTAGATGACGCGCTCATTATTGATCGCAACACGCGGCGGCACTTGGAGCTATTCGATCACGCAAGCGACACCCAAAGCGCCGTGCAAGCGACCTTAATTCATTTAATTGATGCCACCTTGACCGCGCACGGTGCACGGCTATTAAAGCAGTGGCTGGGGCGCCCGCTGCGCGATCACAGTGTGTTGCGCCACCGCCAGCAAGCCATTGCTGAGCTCATCGACAGCCGAACCATACCCGCCGTGCGCGCGGCGCTGCGTGGCATCTTTGACATTGAACGCATCACCACCCGCATCATTATGGGCAGCGCCCGCCCGCGCGATTTGGCGGGGCTTAGATCAAGCTTAAACGCCCTCCCCGCTTTAATAGATGCCCTGCGCGCCTTAAATTTACCCCTGTGGCAAACCTTGAGCGCGGCGCTCGAACCGCCTACCCTGCTCACAGACCTGCTTGCGCGCGCCCTAGTTGAAGCGCCGCCCGTATGGCTGCGTGACGGCGGCGTCATCCAAGAAGGCTTTGATGCTGAACTCGATGAATTGCGGCATTTATCCTCGCATGCCGACGAGGCACTCACCACCTTTGAAGCAGAAGCGCGGCTGCAAAGCGGCATACCGAGCCTTAAAATTGCCTATAACCGACTGCAAGGCTTTTATTTTGAAGTTAGCCGCCTGCACGCCGAAAAAATGCCGCCGCAATTTATTCGCCGCCAAACCCTCAAAGCCGTGGAGCGCTTCACTACCTCAGCGCTCCAAGCGTTTGAAGACCGCGTACTCTCCGCGCGCGATAAGGCTCTTGCGCGCGAGCAATGGCTGTTTGGGCAACTCCTCATTACCATTGCCGACCACAAGGCCAGCCTTCGCACCATTGCCCATGCCATCGCCCAAATTGATGTGCTGCAAAGCTTAAGCTTTATCGCTGAGCAGCACCGCTGGGTTGCCCCCGACCTCTGCGCCGAGCCGGGCATTCACATTGAATCTGGCCGCCATCCGATTATCGAATCCTTGAGCCGCGCGCCCTTCACGCCCAACGATACCGAGCTTAACCCCGCGCGGCAGCTGCTCATGATTACCGGCCCCAATATGGGCGGCAAATCAACCTACATGCGGCAAACCGCGCTCATCGTCTTGCTTGCGCATATCGGCTCGTTTGTGCCCGCCAAGCAGGCACGCATTGGTCCTATTGATCGCATTTTCACCCGCATCGGCGCGGGCGATGATCTCGCCTCGGGGCGCTCCACCTTTATGGTTGAGATGACCGAAACCGCCGAAATACTGCACACCGCCACCGCGCAATCGCTCGTGCTCATTGATGAAATTGGCCGGGGCACCTCAACCTTTGATGGCCTAGCACTCGCTTGGGCGGTTGCCGAACACCTCGTGCGGCACAATGGCGCACTCACCTTATTTGCCACGCACTACTTTGAATTAACCCAACTCGCCGAACAATTCCCGAGCGTTGTGAATGTGCATCTGGATGCCATCACCCACCACAACGAGCTCATTTTTCTGCACAGTGTGAAAGAAGGCGCGGCCAGCCAAAGTTACGGTATTAAAGTTGCCGCCCTAGCGGGCATCCCAAAAACCTGTATCCGCCGCGCGCAGCACGTGCTCAAAAAACTCGAACAACAAACCCCAATGGCCACCACGGCTACCCCGCAGCTGGATTTATTTGCGGCCATTGAACCGAACCTTTTCGATGAACCGCCCCCCCCCGACCCCCACCCGATTCTTGGCGCCATCAATGCACTCGACCCCAATAGCTTAAGCCCCAAACAAGCACTCGATTTGATCTTTGAATGGAAAAATCAGACGTTATCTACCCAACCCGATAAGCAAAACTGATAAGCCTTGACGCACCCCAGCCTGCGCTTTAACATCCTTTTGCTTTTATTTTTTGCCTATATAAACTCCATTCCTGATAAGGATTTCACATGAAATTTAAAGCCTCCGTTTTACTTGCGGCCATGGTGTCGCTCTCCGCCTGTAGCAATATGCCGGTTAATGTCGGCGATGAAAGCGCCAAAACCGCAGCCACCGGCGCGGCGGGCGGCGCCAACAGCACCAATGCCAACAAACAACTCGAACATTGCGACAAACCTTTTGGCACCATTGCCATTGTTGAAGATCAGCAAGCCCCTTGGTACAGCTACTTAACACGGGATTACCGCTTAACCTCAACCACACCCGTGCTCAGCATGCTCATTCAGCAATCCAACTGCTTTATCGTGGTAAATCGCGGGCGCGCCATGCAAAACATGATGCAAGAGCGCGAATTGCAACAAAGTGGTGAAATGCGCGGCGGCAGCAACTTCGGCAAAGGCCAGATGGTGAGTGCGGACTACACCCTATCACCCGAAATTATTTTTGCACAAAATGATACCGGCGGGGCAGGCGGCGCCTTAGCAGGGTTTGGTGGCGCGGTCGGTTTATTAGGTGCCATTGCGGGCAGCATTAAATCGAATGAGGCCTCCACCATTTTAACCCTGACCGATAACCGCTCCGGCGTGCAAGTGGGTGCGGCTGAAGGCAGTGGTAAAAACTACGATTGGGGCTTAGGTGGCTTGCTGGCGGGCGGCGGCGCGGGTGGTGCCTTGGGTGGATACACCAAAACACCTCAGGGCAAAGTCATCGTTGGCGCGTTTATTAACTCCTACAACCAGCTCATTGAAGCCATGCGCACCTACCAACCCCAAACGATGGGTGATCGCGGCATGGGCACCGGTGGCCGTCTGGCCGTCGATGGCGCCAGCCAGCAGCAGGGATACAAAGGGCGCAAAGTTAGCTTAAAACAAGCGCAAGAAATTCTGCTGCAAAAAGGCTACGACATTGGCACACCCGATGGCAAAATGGGCGCCAAAACTCGTGATGCTTTGAGTCAATACCAATCAGAGCAGGGCTTGCGCGTAACCGGCCGCCTGGATGATGCCACCGCAGCAGATATGGCGAAATAGGCCCGCCCCACCAAACAATGTAGCCCGAAGGTTACAATCCAAACATGCCGGTTAACAAATCAACCGGCATTTTTTTGGGCGCGTGCTTTACTATTTGCGCGTTCAATTTGAACTAAATTTAAACGATACACAGGAGAAGATGCTATGAACACATTGAAAATGTCGGCCATAGGGTTAATTGTTTTGAGTTTGGCCGGTTGCGCCAATATGACTGCGCGGGAGCGCAACACGGCCTTAGGCGCCGGTGCTGGCGCTTTGGGCGGCGCTCTGCTCACCGGCGGCAGCTCGCTGGGTGTGGTGGGCGGCGCGGCTGTCGGTGGCGTGGTGGGCAATCAAATCAAGCATTAACGCCCGCTTGCGCTAAACCCACCGCCTGGGTGGCGTGCTAGCGCGCCGCCAAGGCATCGCTAATTTGCGAAGCAAACGGCGCATCGCAGCGCAGCCGAAAGCTGCGTGCTTCTTCTTGCGGGGTTAGTGGCTGCAATTGCTGCAATTGCATTTCTAATACCGTTTCATCGGCTTCTGAAATATCAATACCTTGAGCTGTGCGCGCGCGCAAATACCGCCGCAACGTAGGGGTATCGCATTCAATAAATAGCAAATAAAAGGGGCAGCCCAACTGCGCCGCCAGTGCCGCAAAAGTAGCGCGGTGTTCAGCTTTAAGAAAGGTGGCATCCACCACCATAGGCCAACCAGCCTCAAGCCCGGTGCGGGCGATGTTGGCCAATTGGGTGTAAATAAATTCATTGGCATTGGCGTTGTAGCGCTCGCTGCGCTCGGGGTACATGCGCTTGCGCTCCGCATCCGAGCGAAGGCGCACCGCACCCACCGCTTGCACCAGCTCAAGCGCCGCCAATGATTTGCCGCTGCCCGAAAAACCGACGGTAATCCACAATTCAGGCGTGTGCGCCGTTAAAAAATCCAGCGCCAAAGCCGCATACCGCCGAGAGGTCGCCCATTGCAAAGCTTGCGCTTCGGCTGTCATGTCGGCGCGCAGCTCAAACAAGGCCACTTTGGCGCGCACCATGGCGCGATAGGCCTGATAAAAATGAATCAGGGGGAGCGCAGCATAATCGCCGCTGGCCTCAAGATAGGTGTTGAGTAAGCGCCGTGCGGCGCCAATGAAACGCCGATCGGTCAAATCCATCAGCAAAAAGGCTAAATCACTAGCCGTATCGCTCCAACGAAAATCTTCGTTAAACTCAATGCCATCAAATAATACGACCTCGTCTTGGATGCGGGCGATGTTGCCTAGGTGCAGATCGCCGTGGCATTCACGCACATGGCCGTTTTGTTTGCGCGCAGCGATTAAGGGCTTTAACCGCAAAAAGGCAGCCTCAGAGGCGGCTTCAATCCGGTCGATTTGATTTAAGTCGGCATCTTCGGTTAAAAAGCCGCGAATTTGCTCAAAATTTTGGTTAATGGGGAAATACACCGTATCGGGTGTGCCAAAGTGGCTGGCGGTGGGCGCCGTGGCGGCAATATCGTGAAACTTGTGAATTTGCAGGGCGAGTTCATCAATGAGCGCATCATCTAAACCCTGCGCTTGGGCGTAATTATCCAAGCGGTCGGCCTGATCAAACCGCCGCATCTGAATCACAGGCTCAACCGATTCATTAAGCGTTTGCGTTATTTGGCCGGCCGCATCCAAGCCCACCACGCCAAGATAAAGATCGGGCGCTAAACGTCGGTTGAGGCGGATTTCTTCTTCGCAAAAAAATTGCCGCCGGCCTCGGTCGGTAAAATCTAAAAAGCCAAAATTCACGGGTTTTTTGATTTTATAGGCATAAGCACCGGCCAAAAACACATGGGAAATGTGCGTTTGCAGATGCACAACCTCACCGAAGCGATCGTGTAAATGGCGTTTGAACTGTTCAAGCGGCAGGGGCGTGGGATTCATGGGGTGGTTCCTTATCCGGTGTATTTTGGGTGACGTGGGCGCAGTCGTAAGTTGCTGTTAAACTGATGCGCGCTTATAAAAATTTTTATTCAGTTTAGCAGTGTGGATCATCTCCGTGGCACAAACCCCTAAAACCTCATCGAAAACCGCTGCTAAAAGCAAGAGGTTCCCGCCCAAAAAAAACCTGCCCCAGAGCCTTGGCATTGGCAAACTCTTGCTTAAGGGGGTGTTGCTGATTGGTCTCATTGGGTGCGTGCTGGTTGGCATTTGGGCATATTTTTTAAATGAGCGGGTGGTGCAACGCTTTTCAGGCACCCTCTGGAAGCTGCCCGCTACGGTCTTCGCCGCCCCGCAAGAAATTTATGTCGGGCAACATTTATCGCCCAATGCGCTCATAAGCGATTTAACCGCCCTGCATTACCGTGACCGCCCTGATTTAATCGAAACCGGCACCTATGCGCGGATCGGTAACGAGATAAAAATCCACCGCCGGGCCTTTGATTTCCCCGATGGCAACGAGCCGGATAAGCAACTGCGCATTGTATTTGTCAATGATGAGGTTAAAGCCGTCACCGATGCGGCAGGCGCCGACCTCGGCATCAGCCGGCTTGAGCCGATGATGATTGGCCAGTTGTATCCCGATATCAATGAAGACCGCATTTTATTGAATGTCGAGCAGGTGCAAAAAGATGCACCTTTACTCATTAACACGTTAATTACGGTGGAAGATCGAGATTTTTACACCCACCACGGCGTGGTGCCTTCGGCCGTTTTACGCGCGCTGTTTGTCAATTTTACCTCGGGGCATACCGTGCAAGGCGGCAGCACCATTACCCAACAGCTGGCCAAAAACTTATTTTTAACCCCGCAACGCAGTCTGCAACGCAAAGCGGCCGAGGCCATTATGGCGCTCGAGATGGAGTGGCATTACCCCAAAGATAAAATTTTAGAAGGGTACTTAAACGAGGTGTATCTAGGCCAAGATGGCAGCCAAGCGATCCATGGCTTTGGCTTGGCCGCCCGCTATTATTTCGGCCGCCCGATTGATGAATTGCGCCCCGAAGAAATTGCTTTGCTGGTGGGCATGGTCAAAGGCGCTTCTTTTTACAACCCACGCCATAACCCTGAGCGGGCGCGTGAGCGGCGCGACACGGTGCTGGATTTAATGGCCAATAATGGGTTAATTACCCCGACGCAAGCCGGTGAGCTCAAACAAAAACCGTTAGGCGTACTCACCGAGAAGGGCACCACCTCGGCTCATCCTGCCTTTTTGAACTTAGTGCAACGCCAACTCGCGCAGCAATACAACCCCGATGATCTTAAAACCAAGGGCTTGCGCATTTTCACCACGATGAACCCCAGCGTGCAAACTGCGCTGGAGCAGTCCGTTAATGTTTTAAGCAGCATTGAAAAGGCACGTAAATATCCCGCTGATACCCTGCAAACGGCGGGGATTATTACCTCAATTGGCACCGGCGAAGTGCAAGCGCTCATCGGCGGGCGCGACCCCACCTTTGAAGGCTATAACCGCGCACTCGATGCCCAGCGGCAAATCGGCTCGCTGATTAAGCCAAGCATTTATTTAGCCGCGCTGTCTGATCCGGCTAAGTTCTCACTCATCACCCCATTGGATGATTCGCCGCTCACCGTCGATCAGCCCGGCTCAAAACCGTGGAACCCCGAAAATTATGATCGAAAATTTCAAGGGCCCACCCCGCTCTATGTCGATTTAGCGCAATCGCGCAACGTGCCCAGCATTCGGTTAGGGCTTGATGTGGGCTTAAATAACGTCGCCGATATGCTGCACAAACTCGGCGGCCCCGCCATCAAACCGTTTTTCCCTTCGATGCTGCTCGGCTCGATGACGATGACGCCGTTTAATGTGGCGCAAATTTATCAAACCTTATCCTCAGATGGTTTTTACAGCCCGCTGCGCGCCATTCGCAGCGTGGTGGATGCCAGCGGCAAACCGCTCACGCGCTACCCACTCACCGTAACCCAAGTAGCCGACCCTAACGCCCTGTATTTACTGCAATATGCCCTGCAGGGCGTGGTAAACAATGGTACGGCCGCAAGCTTAAATAAAACCATCCCCCCCTCGGTGGGCGTGGCCGGCAAAACGGGTACCACCAACGATAGCCGCGATGCATGGTTTGCCGGCTTCACGGGCAATCGCGTGGGGGTGGTGTGGGTGGGTCGTGATGACAACAAGCCCACCAGCCTAACCGGCGCCAGCGGCGCGCTGCCCATCTGGGCGGCCGCATTCAAAAACCTATACAACAAACCCCGCGACATGACGCCACCCAAGGGCATCAATTTTGTGCATGTGGATGTAGCCCAGCAAGCGCGTGTACCCACCGCTTGCCCGGGCGTTTTAATCCCCTTCATCAGTGGCTTTGAGCCGCAAAAAGTGCAAGATTGCCAAGCCGGTGGCAATGCACCGAGCGACAATCCATTAAACCCCATCTTAAACTTCTTCCGTTAAGGACACTGTATGCCGATTTACCCCCCACCAAGCCCCTTTCTGCGCCGCGCGGCAGCCATTGGCGCCGTTATCACAGGCTTGAGTTTGCTCGCCGGTTGCGCCAGCGCGCCACCGCGCCAAGCCATGCGCCCCGCCCCGGTGTATCCGCAGCCGCCCGTTGTGCCCGCAGTTCAAGCCCATCCGCTCCTCATGCCGCAAATGCAAGAACAGCGTCTGCCGAATGCAAGCCAAAACCAACCCGCCCCGTATGACAATGGTGGCATTGAAACCCCAAATACCCCCACCATGCAGGCCATGCCGACCGCCAGCGCGCCGGCCGTCATTGCCCTGGTCACGCGGGCAGAAGCGCAAACGGCCGCGGGCGATTTAGGCGGTGCCGAGGCCACTCTTGAGCGGGCGGTGCAAATCCAACCCAACAACCCCCGCCTGTGGCTTGATTTTGCACAATTGCGCCTCGCCCAAAACCAGCCCGCGCAAGCGGAGCAATTTGCCCTGCGCGCTGTGCAATATGCGGTGGGCAATAATGGGTTGCGGGCTGCGTGGCTCATGGTGGCCAAAACCCGCGATGCCCAAGGCAATGCCATTGGCGCGAGCGATGCCCGCCGTAAAGCGGGCGTCATGCCCACCAGCCCAACGCAAACACAAGGTTAAGAGCACCCAATGCAGCCCGATTCTCCCGCGCCTGCGGCAAACACACCGTTGCGCCCCAAAACCATTGATGATGTGTTTGGGCCAGAGGGCGTGCTGGCGCGCGCATTTAACGGGTACCAGCCCCGCCCCGGCCAAGTGCAAATGGCTGAAATTATCCGCAATGCCATTCTCGACAGCCGCACGGTGGTTATCGAAGCAGGCACGGGCGTCGGCAAAACGTTTGGGTATCTTGCCCCCATTTTGCTTGCGGGGCGCAAGGCCATTGTGTCTACTGGCACCAAGCACCTGCAAGATCAGATTTTTAACCGCGATTTACCGCAAATCAAAACGCTGATGGGCTCAAACGCGCGCACCGCGTTACTCAAAGGTCGGGCTAATTATTTGTGTACGCACAGGCTCGATCGCGCGCTCACCGAAGGCCGGTTGCAAAGCCCCGACTGGGTGCGCGCCCTGCACGACATCAAAAGCTTTGCCACGCGCACCCAAGATGGCGATATTGCCCGTTGCGCCACCGTGACCGAAGATCACGGCATTTGGCCGCTGGTCACCTCCACCAACGAAAATTGTCTCGGCAAAGAATGCCCAAAATTTGATGACTGCTTTGTGGTTAAAGCCCGAGAAGCCGCGCACGAGGCCGATTTAGTGGTGATTAACCATCACCTCTTTTGCGCCGATATTGCCATCAAACAAAATGGCTTTGCCCAATTATTGCCCGAAGCGGATGTGGTGGTGCTGGATGAAGCGCACCAACTCCCCGAAATTGCCGCCCTTTTTTTTGGCTCAAGCTTATCGAGCGGCCAGATGATTGATTTGGTGCGCGATACCGCCCGCGAGCAGCAAGCGGAAGCGGTGGACATGAGCGATTTAACCCTCATCGCCCACGCGCTTGAGGTAGCGCTTGCGCCCTGTGTAGACGCCCTTAAAACCGTGCGCACTGATCGTATTGCTTGGCATGAAATTTTTGAGGATGCCGCCATTAAAACCGCCTTTGATGCGCTGGATGAGCGCTTCAAAGCACTCACTGAAGCGCTCAGCATCGCCGCCCCGCGCGGCAAAGGCTTAGCCAGCTGCCATGAACGGGCAGTGCAGATGCGCCAAGCGCTCTCAAGCTTTCGCAACACCCAAGATACCGCCACCGAAGTGCGCTGGCTGGAGCGCCGAGAAAAATCGTTCACGCTCAACATAACCCCGATGGATGCGGGCAAAACCTTCTCCGATGTAGTTGAAAGCCAGCCGCGCGCCTGGGTATTCACCTCCGCTACCTTGGCGGCCGGCAAAGATTTTTCCCACTTCACCCGCAGGCTTAATCTTGATCTAGCACTATGCCAGCAAACCCCATCGCCCTTCGATTACCCCCATCAAGCGCTCATGTACTTGCCCGCCCTGCTGCCCGATCCCAAAACCGACCCCGATTACACCCTCAAAATTCTGCGGCTGGTATTTCCCGTGCTTAAAGCCAGCGGTGGGCGGGCATTTTTGCTGTTCACCAGCCACCGCGAGCTCAAAAAAGCCGCCGAAATTCTAGAAGGCAAACTCCCTTTCCCGCTCTTTGTACAAGGCACTCAAGCCAAAGCCCCGCTGCTGGAACAATTTCGACAATCGGGCAATGGCGTGCTGCTCGGCACCCAAAGTTTTTGGGAAGGGGTGGATGTGCGGGGTGAAGCGCTCTCGGTGGTTATGATTGACCGCATTCCCTTTGCCTCGCCCGATGACCCCGTGCGCCGCGCGCGTGAAGCGCAAATCAAAGAGGCCGGCTACTCGCCCTTTAGCGTTATGGCCATGCCCGAGGCCATCATCACCTTCAAACAAGGGGTGGGTCGATTAATCCGTGATGTCACCGATCGCGGCGTGCTGGTACTCTGCGATCCGCGCCTGCAAAACACAAGCTACGGGCGGCAAATTTTAGAAGCCCTGCCGCCCATGCGCCGTGTGCACGCCGTGGCCGATGTCGAGGCTTTTTTCAAATCGGCAGAACCCCCGGACATTGCTTGATTCGTTGAGCGCCCGGCAAGCTTCGTGCGACAATTACGCCCACTTAAATTAGGTTTCCCCCCATGACCGCACAAATTCTCGATGGCAAATCTTTATCGAACCAAATGCAAACCGCATTGGGCGAAGAAATTCGTGCAGCCATCGCGCAAGGGTTCCGCCCGCCCGGCATCGCGGTGGTGCAAGTGGGTGATGATGCCGCCTCCAGCGTGTATGTCGCCAACAAGCGTAAAACCTGTGAAAAATTAGGCATTTATTCGCTATCGCAAGACTTGCCCAGCACGCTCACCCAAACCGAACTGAATGCTCTGATCGATCAATTTAACCTCGACCCCAGCATCGACGGCATCTTGGTGCAACTGCCCCTGCCCGCCCACCTCAACGCGAACGAGATTATTGAACGCATCGCACCGCATAAAGATGTGGATGGATTTCACCCCGAAAATATCGGCAAGCTCGCCATCCGCCAGCCCGCCCTGCGCCCCTGCACCCCGTTTGGCGTGATGAAACTGCTCGATACGGCACAACTCAATTTATATGGCATGAACGCCGTAGTCGTCGGTGCGTCCAACATTGTCGGCCGCCCCATGGCGCTTGAGCTCTTGCTGGCAGGTGCCACCGTCACCATCACCCACCGCTTCACCAAAAATTTGGCCGAACATATAAAGCAGGCCGATTTAGTCGTCGCGGCGGCAGGCAAAAAAGGCCTTATCGCCGGCGAGTGGATTAAGCCTGGCGCCGTGGTGGTTGATGTGGGCATCCACCGCCAAGCGGATGGCAGCCTGTGTGGCGATGTGGATTTTGCCACCGCCGCCGAACGCGCAGCGTGGATCACCCCCGTGCCGGGCGGCGTTGGCCCCATGACAATCGCCATGCTCATGCACAACACCGTGCAAGCTTGGCGCGATCACACAGGTCAACCGCAACCGACAACCCAAGCGATCCCACTTTGAACGATTCCCCCTTGAATGAACCCGAGTTCAGCACGCTTGCCACGGCACTGATCAGTCAAAGCAAAACCGACTGGAACATTGCACGGCGATTTCGCGGCTTTATGCCAGTAGTAGTTGATGTCGAAACCGGCGGCTTAAATCCGCAAACCGATGCCCTGCTTGAGCTTGCCGCCATTATTTTAGATGTAGATGCCACCGGAAAATTAGTGCCGGTCGATCGCATTCATCTTCATGTAACCCCATTTGCGGGCGCCAATTTGAACCCAACCTCAATGAAGATCAACGGGATAGATGTCGATCACCCGTTTCGCGGCGCACTGGATGAGAGCGAAGCCCTAAAACAATTTTTCCAACCCATCCGCCAACGCGTCAAACTTCATGGCGCCCGTCGTGCCATTTTGGTCGGCCATAATGCCGCCTTCGATTTAGCCGTCATCAACGCCGCGTGCGAGCGCACCGCCAATAAAAAAAATCCCTTTCACCCGTTTTCCACCTTCGATACCGTCACCCTCGCAGCGCTGGCCGTAGGTGAAACCGTGCTCGCCAAGGCGCTCGAAGCCATCGGCCTTAATTGGGATAGCACCCAAGCCCACGGCGCACTCTACGATGCCGAACAAACCGCCGCTCTGTTTTGCCGCATCATCAATCACTTCTCCAAACCCAATGGCCGCGCCGCCATGCGGGTGAGCTCCGGCGCATTAACACAACCGTAAACCTAATTTTCACCCCGGCTGCACCCAAAACCCCGCCCTAAGCGTACACCGTGTTATTGACTACACTTAAAACCGCACCCAAAACTTCGCTACAGGCCGAATGCCATGCCCGATCTATCCAGCCGTTTGATTCGACTCATGTTTTTGCTTGTCGAATTTTTTACCTTAAGCGGCTGCACCGGCGTGCAAATACTCAACACCCTCGCCCCAACCGAGGCGATTTTGCCCACGGTAACCCGAACCTACAATACAGAACACCACCTCGCCCTTGATATATATCAACCCGAAAACGCCGAACAAGCGCCCGTTATCGTATTTTTTTGGGGTGGGCGCTGGGAAGAAGGCGATAAATCCCTGTATCGATTTGTCGGCGCAGAATTAGCCCGCAAAGGCTTTGTGGTGGTCATCCCCAATTACCGGCTCTATCCAGCCGTCAAATACCCCACCTTTCTCGACGATGCCGCCCAAGCCGTCGCCTGGACCCACGCCCACAGTGCCGAGTTTGGCGGTGATGCCGATAAAATCGTGCTCATGGGGCACTCAGCCGGTGCTTATAACGCCGCCATGCTAACCTTAAACCCCGCGTACCTGCATGCCGCAGGTGGCAGCCGCGCCTGGATTCGCGGCATGATTGGCTTGGGCGGCCCCTATGATTTTCTCCCCTTGGTTGAACCCGACCTTCAAGCGATCTTCGGCCCGCCAAGCCAATATCCCCAAACCCAACCCATCCACTGGGCCGATGGCAGCAACCCGCCGATGCTGCTCATCGAAAGCCGAGCCGATACCATCGTCAATCCCAAAAACACCCGCAACCTCTACAACAAAATCAAAGCGCACGGCGGTGCGGTCGAAAAATACAGGGTGGATGATTTAAGCCATCAAATGCTGATTGGTGTCGTATCGAATGTACTTTCATCGCGCTCAGAAATTTTGCAACAAATTGTTAACTTCACGCGACAAGAAACACAATCCAACCAACCCCAGCGCATGCAAGAAAAATCGAGCAAAAACTAGGGTTTAAATAAAGCCACCGAATCAAGCGCCCCGTAAAATTCATAAACCTGCAATCAAATAATCATCAATTTGTAACGCCATGTAAACGCCGCTGCAACATTAACGTCGCACAATCCGTGCCTTATTTAAAAAAGGCAGTATGTGATGCGTCGTTGGCAAGAAACCCCGCCGAATAAAGCACGAATTGAAATCATACCCATGATTGATGTGATGATGTTTTTGCTGATATTTTTTGTACTCATCAGCTTAAACGTTATCCCCGCGCAGGGCATAAAAACCCAATTACCCAAATCGTCTGAATCACAAAAAATTAACGAAACTAAAAATGTGCTCATTACTATCAACAATGAAAACACGGTGCAACTAGATGGCAAATCAATAGAACTCAGCCATTTAGCGGCCGAGTTAACCCCCTACAAAAACTCGGATAAAAAACCCAACTTTATTATTAATGGCGACAAATCCGCCAATTTACAAACCTTAGTCAATGTCATGGATGTAATTAAATCAGAAGGATTTAATTCAGTCGCGATTGCCACAAAAACCCCATAGCGGCGTAATTAAAAATGATTGAGCACATTTTTAAAATTCGTCAATGGCTTGCCAGCATGCCCGCGTTAATTGCGCTCGTGCTTGTCCTATTAGGCGCGCAAACGGTCAAGATTTTAGAGGCCAAACCCGCAGCACCCCAAGTGATGCAGCTCACGATGGTGAGCCTACCGCCTGAGCCCGCCACGCCAGAAGCGCCGACACCCCCTGAACAACCCGTTGAGCCGCCGGTTGAACCGACCCCACCACCGGTGGCGCCCCCTGAGCCAGAACCTGAGCTGCCTGCGCCCATTGTGGAAGTGGTAAAGCCCGCGCCGCCAAAGCCAGAAATACCTAAGCCTGCTGAGCCAAAGCCCAAAAAGCCAGTAGCGCACAAAGTACCCACTAAACCCGCGCCCAAAGAGGCAGCCAAAGCCCCCGCACCATCGGCCGAACCCAAGGTAGCGGCGACAGCGCCCCAAACCGCCCGCCCCACGCCGCCCGCCGCCGAGCAATTAGCGCCACAGCTCACCTTGCCTGAGCCAAAACCCAATTTAAGCGCCGCAGCAGAGGCAGGTTACGCCGCTCTCGTTCGCGCCGATTTAAATGCCAACAAGCGCTACCCCACCGGACGCGAGGCGAGCTTGACCCAGCCCGTTGGCACGGTGCGTGTTTGGATGGTGCTCAATCGTCAAGGCGAGGTGATTGATTCCGGTATTGAGACCACCTCACATGCCATGCTGCTGGATCGCGCGGCACTTACCACCGTGCGGCGCTCAAACTTTGCCCCCTTCCCCGCCGAATCATGGCCGGGTGCCGCCTCGCACCGTTTTACTGTCGATATGAACTACCAACCTGCTCAGTGATTTTCAAAAACCATGATGATATTTAAGGAGATGGAGATGTTTAAGCCGAGATTATTAACTGTTGTGATAGGCAGCCTGATTGCCTCAGGCATGGCCTTCGCGGACACGGTGACCACGACCAATGTGGGCAAAATTGATGTCAAAGGCCAAGCCGTCGGCGCTGGGCAAATTGTGGCTGAAGACTCGGATAAAGCCCGAAGCCAAATTACAAAAAGTGCTATTGATAACGCACTCCCCACCGAAAGCCCCTTATCAGCTCATTGACATGCTGCCCGGCGTTAATGCCACCTCGCAAGATGCCACGGGTCTATTTGGCGGCACCTTGAGCGTTCGAGGGTTTAACAGCGATCAAATTGGCTTTACGATTGATGGGGCTCCGGTCAACGACTCCGGCAACTACGCGGTTTATCCCCAAGAGTACGTCGATTCTGAAAACCTAGAACAAGTTTTTGTCACCCAAGGTTCAACCGATACCGATGCACCACATATTGGCGCGACGGGGGGGAATATCGGCATTGTTTCAAGCAATCCTAAAGATTATTTCCGAATTAAAGGTGAGCAAACCTTTGGTCAGCTCAATATGTATAAAACTTTTGCACGCTTAGACACCGGCAAAATGCTCAATAACACCACCACCGCTTATTTCTCCGTATCTAAAGCTGCGGCCGATAAATGGCGCGGCGATGGCAAGGCTGATCGTTTGCATATTGACGCCAAAATGGTCACCAAATTATCACCGGGCAATCAAATCTCTTTGGGCATTCTTTATAACGATGCCACTAATAATTTCTTTAAGCGCGTAACAAAATCGCAATACGATAAAGGCGATTATTACTACGATTACGCCACCACCTTCCCGGGTCGGTTAACGCCGGTTAAAGGCACGGCACAAGATGAATCAAAATCAGTCAATGGCGTCTCGCGCGCTGATTATTATGCCCTGCAAGTCAACCCCTTCCGCAATGCCTTAGTGACCTTAAATGGCAGCTTTGAATTAGCCAATAATTTCCGTTTGGATATTAGCCCCTATTATTGGTACGGTTATGGCAACGGCAGCTTTGGAGGCTATTTAAAAGAAGGCGGAACAGGCGTACCTGTAACGCAAGTGCGGGATCTGAACGGCGATGGCGATACGCTTGATAACGTTTTAATGTACCGATCGTCAGTCACAAGAACCCATCGACCCGGTATCACCACCAAGCTCAACTGGCAAAACGATATGCATAAAGTTGTATTGGGTTTGTGGTACGAGCGCGCCGATCATAAACAAACGCAACCGGTCACGGGTGTCGATGCCTCAGGCAACCCCATCAGTATCTGGGGTGAGAGCGCCTACGCACTCGATGGTAATGGCGCTATTTATCAAGGCCGCAATTACCAAACCATTACCACCGTGGTTCAGCCGTTCATTATGGACACCATGACACTGGCAGATGATCGCTTAAAAGTAACGGTTGGCCTGCGCATGCCACACACCACGCGCACCGGCACCAATTACCCCAGCGCGGGCACTGGGTTAAATAATTACTTTGAAGTAAGCCGCAGCTACAACGAGGTATTACCCAGCGTGGGCGCCACGTATTACTTAACGCCCGAGCAATCGGTATTCGGCAATGTGACCAAAAACTTCCGCGCACCGGCTAATTACACCTTGTTTGAGCCTTCGCGCGCGCAAGATATTTTGCCAGAAACAGCGACCAACTATAGTGGACCCCGATTTTCGGACAGTGAATTAAGATGGTGACCTGCTGTAAAA
>JAGDVP010000023.1 GCA_023255735.1 Halothiobacillus sp.
CCAAGGTCACGCAAGTGCGAAGCGCGCATGTGCAATCATCAAGCGTGGTTCAGGCCATGCTGTCGGATATAGTTGTTGCTTGGAAATGAGGAAATGTTGAGACAAAATAAAACCCAGACAAGCTGGGTTCCATGACTTAAGTGCACCGAATATGCACCTTGTTTTAATTAAATTATTGATAAATAAAGTTGTTTTGGTGCCCAAGAGAGGACTCGAACCTCCACGATTTTACTCGCTAATACCTGAAACTAGTGCGTCTACCAATTCCGCCACCTGGGCAATGTGGCGTGCATCTTAGGAGGGTTGGGTTATGTTGTCAACCGCCGATCTGGGGTCATCATTAGTGTTGTCATTAGATGCCATTCAACTGAGCGCTATTGCTGCTCGGTTGCCGGCGGGCGTGGTGCGCGATGATCTCTTGCAAAGCGATTTAGCCTTGCTGCGTTTATTGAATTTGAATTCACAAACGCCCCCTGCATGGCGTAATTTTCTGGCACAGCCTGAGTTGTCTGTCCGTTTGCGCGCCTTAAAGTGGCTGATTGTTAATTTAGAGCAAACGCATGCGCTTGATGCGGCACCGCTTCAAACAATTGCCTTTTTGAAAAACTCCGGGTGGTGCCGAGTGATTGTTTTGCCCGCCGAACCGATGGGGCTAACAGACTGCCATTGGGTGCCGCAGCTGAAAGCCTTGGGGTTTTTATTGCTGGGGGCAGGAGAGGCGCCGTGGGCTTTGGTGTTTGATATGGGCAGTTATAAGGCTACACCCGATTGGTTAAATGCCCGGCATTGGGCCAATCCGCAGCTATGGGATAAGCATCGCTGGTGAGTGTTTCGCTCGTCAATCCGTTTGTTTTTGATGACATTCTCCAAGGAGCGGACTATGATGCGTTGACTTACTTAAAAGAGGTGCTCTTATGAAATCACTGTTCAGTTTTGAAAACTTCCCCCTTACTTTTATTATGGGGTTGGTGGTGTTTGCTTGGTTGTCTTTCCTGAGTGTGATTACTTTTGGTTGATTGATCGTGCCGCCATAGAAGGCCGCTTTAATTTTTAAAAACCGCTCTTTGGAGCGGTTTTTTTTATCTCTAAAAAATCTGATAGGGGTGTAGAAAATTTTTTTTATGATTGCCCTAAAAGTTTAATACAATTGTTTGCTTACTGTTTACCTTGGTATCAATTTGTATTGGAATGGAAATAGCCAGGGCTGAACTGCACCCGAATCATTATTTTTAAACGCCGCCAAGGCGCTGCCACGTGGGTAAACGTGGCATTGTTCTGGAAAGCCACCCTGTCTGACGAGCATCACACTGTTCGCCCGGCTCATTTGATTTGTATCGGTTGCGGCCATTTTGGCTTGCGCTTTGTTGGTCTGATCTGGGAGGTTTTGATATGAGTTCTGCATCTTCAACCATGCCCAGCGGTTACTCCTATGACTATGACATCGTTAAGATGTTTACGATTGCCTCGCTTGTGTGGGTCATTATTGGGATGTCTGCTGGGATTTATATTGCCGCTGAGTTGGCTTGGCCTGCATTAAATTTAGGGATTCCTGAAATTACCTTTGGCCGATTGCGCCCGGTGCATACCAATTCTGTGATTTGGGGTTTTGGTGGCAATGCCTTAATTGCGACTTCATTTTATATTGTGCAGCGCACCTGCCAAGCTCGGTTGTGGGGCGGCAAGCTTTTATCCAATACGTTTTTTTGGACCTGGCAGGCGGTGCTATTGGTGGGTTCTTGGGCGCTGGTGGCGGGGCATAGCCAATCGCGGGAATATGCTGAATATCCTCTGCTGGTGAATATTGTGATGATGATTGGGTTAATTATGTATGCCCTGATTTATGCGATGACGCTACGCAAGCGCAATCAGCCGCATATTTATGTGGCGAATTGGTTTTTTATGGCATTTATTTTGGCAACTGCCATTTTGCATTTTTTCAATAATATTCAAGTGCCTTACAGCATCTGGGGTTCTTATTCTATTTTCAGTGGTGTGCAGGATGCGATGACCGAATGGTGGTACGGCCATAATATTGTGGGCTTTGTGCTCACGGTCGGTTTCTTGGGGATGATGTATTACTTTGTGCCTAAGCAGGCGGAACGGCCTATTTTTTCTTATCGATTATCGATTGTGCATTTTTGGGCATTATCGTTTCTGTATATGTGGGTGGGTGGGCACCATTTAGAATGGACGGCTTTGCCGGGTTGGATTAATTCACTTTCGGTCACATTCTCTATTTTGCTGTTGCTGCCCTCGTGGGGCGGTATGATTAACGGCATTATGACGCTTTCAGGCGCGTGGGATAAATTGCGCACCGATCCGATTATTTTATTTCTTGTGACAGCGTTGGCATTTTATGGCATGGCGACGTTTGAGGGACCCATGTTGGCTTTGCAATCGGTGAATGCCTTATCGCATTACACCGATTGGACTATCGGCCATGTTCATTCTGGCGCATTAGGCTGGGTGGCGATGATTACCTTCGGCTCTTTTTATCACATGGTGCCTAGGCTTTGGGGAACGAAACTCTATTCAACTAAACTCGTTTTTGTGCATTTTTGGTTGGCGACAATCGGAATTGTGCTGTATATCGTGGCCATGTGGGTGGCGGGTATTGGCCAGGGTTTGATGTTGCGTGCGTTCGATCAGTACGGCAACCTTGCTTATACCTTTGTAGAAACCGTTGTATTTTTGCATATACCCTATGTGGTGCGTTTGATTGGTGGGGTGTTTTTCTTCAGTGGCACCTTATTGATGATGTACAACCTAATCAAAACCGTGACGGCGGAGCGTTTAGTTGAGGTTGAGCGGGAAGTGCTTATCCCGAGCCGAGTGGCAATTCATAATTAATTTGTGTCCAAAAACGCTCAAGCCCGCCTTCCTTGGCGGGTTTTTTTTGGGTTTTAGGCTATCTCGAGGGATTTCCGGGGGCGATGGTTCAAAATAGAAGATTAAATACGATGAAATAAATCGATCCTCAGTACAATGCGCAGCCATGACGACAAACAGAATTCTTGATCCGTTAAATTCAGCGCAGCGTGAGGCGGTAACAAGCCCCGCCTTGGCTACCCTTGTGTTAGCTGGGGCGGGTTCGGGCAAAACGCGGGTGCTCACGCATCGTATGGCTTGGCTGTGTGAAGATCAGGGGTTATCCCCGCACAGTTTATTGGCTGTTACGTTTACCAATAAAGCGGCCGGTGAAATGCGCCATCGCTTAGGGGATTTATTAAGCCAAGATTCATCGGCTCAGGGTGCCTCACGCGGGCTTTGGGTGGGCACTTTTCATAGCTTGTCGAACCGGTTGCTGCGCTTGCATCACACGGAGGCGAAGCTGCCGCCCACGTTTCAAATTCTTAATTCAGACGATCAACTGCGGCTTGTTAAACGGGTGATTAAAGAAGCCAGTTTAGATGAAACCCGATGGCCGCCCCGCATGGTGGCCAGTGTCATCAATGATTGGAAAGAGCAAGGGCTGCGGGCGCACCACATTGCCACCTCAGGCGATGCCCTGCGCGATACGATTATTCCGCTCTATCAGGAATATGAAGCGATTTGCCGGCGCGGCGGCATGGTTGATTTCACCGAGCTTTTGCTGCGGGCGACCGAATTGCTACGTGACCATGACGCCTTGCGTCAGCATTATCAGCACCGCTTCAAACAAGTGCTGATCGATGAATTTCAAGATACCAATAGCTTGCAATACGCTTGGGCGCGTTTGCTCGTTGGGGCGGGGAATGGCATTTTTGCGGTGGGCGATGATGACCAATCTATCTATGGTTGGCGTGGTGCAAAAATTGAGCATATTCAAAACTTTGCACGCGATTTCCCCCAAGCGCATTTGGTGCGATTAGAGCAAAATTATCGTTCAACCAGCCATATTTTAGAGGCCGCCAACGCGATCATCGCCCGCAATCAAGGCCGTTTAGGCAAAAACCTCTGGACCGAAGGCGCGCGCGGCGCGCCCATTGCCTATTACCTTGCCTTTAATGAACAAGATGAAGCGTATTTTGTGGTGCAGCAAATTGAGCAGGCCATTCGCACGGGGTTGTCGCGCAGCGAATGCGCTATTTTGTATCGTGCCAATGCCTTATCGCGTGTATTTGAAGAGGCTCTTATTAAAGCGGGATTACCGTATCGCATTTATGGCGGCTTACGGTTTTTTGATCGGGCTGAAATTCGGGATGCGCTCGCCTATCTGCGCCTGATGGCCAATCGGCACGATGATGCCGCATTTGATCGGGTGGTGAACACGCCCGTGCGCGGATTAGGCGATAAAACCCTGCTCAATTTACGAGAAATGGCGCGCCAAGAGGGCGTCTCATTATGGCAAGCCGCCCAAAATGCTTTGCTCAGTGGTAAATTTTCGCCGCGCGCAGCCGGTGGCATGCGCCAGTTTTTGGCTTTGATCGAGGCCATGGCAGAGCAAACAAGCGAACTAACATTGGCCGATCGCGTAGCGAAAACCATTGAACAAAGTGGCCTTGCTGATATGCAGCAAAAAGATCGTGATCGAGAGCGCGGTGCGGCGCGGCTTGAAAATTTAAGTGAGCTTGTGAATGCCGCACGGGGATTTGTATTGGATGCCGCAGAATCCGAGGGCATGAGTGAACTGGATGCTTTTTTAAGCCAAACCAGCCTAGATGCGGGGGATGCGCAGGGTGAAGCTTGGGAAGATTGCGTGCAATTAATGACCCTGCACGCCTCAAAAGGCCTTGAGTTTCCGCATGTGTTTTTAGTGGGGCTTGAGGAGGGGCTATTCCCTCATCAAATGTCATTAGATGAACCGGGGCGGTTAGAGGAAGAGCGTCGCCTGTGTTATGTCGGTATCACCCGTGCCGAAAAAGTGCTGACATTAACCTGCTCAGAATCTCGCCGATTACACGGCCGGCAAACGTTTACCGTACCCTCGCGGTTTTTAAGTGAACTACCGCGGGCACTTATCGAAGAAATTCGCCCGCGAGCCAATCAGCCCTATCAAGCTTATGCAGCGCCTAAGGGGTTGCCATCGCGCAGCGAGTCGACCGATAGCGGCTTCTCTGTGGGGCAAGCAGTGCGGCATACAAAATTTGGTGAAGGCATCATCATTGATCACGAAGGCTCGGGCGCCACAACGCGCGTGCTGGTTAATTTTGGTGTTGAAGGGAGTAAATGGCTCATTTTAAGTTTTGCGAATTTAGTGCCTATCTGAGTTTTTCTCATTCGAAATGTTAAGGATTTACCAGTGATTAATGTTCCTGCTGATGTAAAAGCCAAAAATGGTCTGGCGGGATTATCGCTTGCTGCCACCGGCATTGTGTATGGCGATATTGGCACCAGCCCACTATATACCCTAAATACGATTTTCAGCTCGGTAGCCCACCCAATTACCCTGGCTGAAGAGCATATTTTAGGCGTGCTTTCATTGATTTTTTGGTCGCTTATGATCGTGGTATCCATTAAATATGTGATGTTCATTATGCGCGCAGATAACCAAGGCGAGGGTGGCATTATGGCGCTCATGGCCCTAGCGTTGCGATCTTTAAAACCGCAATCTCGTCTGCGTAATGGCGTGGTGATACTTGGTATATTTGGTGCTGCCTTATTTTATGGTGATAGCGTGATTACTCCGGCGATTTCGGTGTTATCTGCTGTCGAGGGTTTAGAAATTGCTAGTTCAAATTTAAAATCCTTTGTTATTCCTATTACCATTGGTATTTTATGGGGTTTATTTTTGTTTCAGCGTAAAGGCACGGCCAGCGTGGGACGGTTATTTGGCCCTATTATGTTGGTTTGGTTTTTCGTATTAGGTTTTTTAGGTTTTTTAGGTATTTTAGCCGAGCCGCAAATATTAAAGGCAATCAACCCAATTCACGCCGCGCATCTACTTAAAGAGTCACCTTGGGCAGGGTTTTTATCGCTAGGCGGTGTGGTTCTGGCTTTAACCGGTGCAGAAGCCCTCTATGCCGATATGGGGCATTTTGGTCGTTTGCCGATTCAAATTGCCTGGTTTGGGCTGGTGCTACCCGCCTTACTGCTCAATTATTTTGGCCAGGGCGCATTGCTCATGGCTCATCCGGAAGATATTACTAATCCATTTTTTCGCTTAGCCCCGCAATGGGCGCTTTACCCCCTAGTGGCGCTCGCGACAACCGCAACGGTAATTGCCTCTCAAGCGGTTATATCGGGTACTTTTTCAATAACGCGCCAAGCCATGCTGCTCGGTTATGTGCCGCGCATGAATGTGTTACAAACATCAGATGATCGCCAAGGGCAAATTTATATTCCTGTGATTAACTGGATTTTGATGATTGCAGTCATTTTACTGGTACTGGGGTTTGATAGCTCAGCCAAGCTTGCTGCCGCTTACGGTATTGCCGTTACGGGTACGATGGTAATTACTTCACTCTTGGCATTTATTGTGGTGAGCCGCCTCTGGGCCTGGGGATGGCTTAAAGGCGGGTTATTTATTGCTGTTTTTTTAGGGATTGATTTGGTTTTTTTTAGCGCGAATTTAATAAAAATTGAGGCGGGTGGCTGGTTCCCTTTATTGTTTGGATTGGGGCTATTTATTTTAATGACAACCTGGAAGCAGGGGCGCCTACTACTCCGCGATAAATTAAAAAGCGATGCGATTGATCTTGCGACTTTTGTGGGTTCCATGAGTAAAGAGGTATCAACGCGCGTATCAGGCACGGCCATGTTTTTAACTGCGAACCCTGATGGGGTGCCCCATGCGCTACTTCATAACTTGAAACATAATAAAGTGCTGCATCAAGATGTGGTGATTTTGAGTGTGCGCTTTATGGATGTGCCCAAAGTACCTTATTCCGAGCGGATCACCTATGAAGCATTGCCTAATCAATTTCATCGAATTACCCTATCATTTGGTTTTAAAGATGAACCGAATATCCCCACCGCATTAACTTTATTGAATCGAGAATATTTAGAATTAAATCCAATGCAGACCTCGTATTTTATTGGTCGAGAAACGTTAATACCCAGCAAAAACTCATCGATGCCCTTATGGCGTGAGAAGTTATTTATTAATATGTTTCGTAATGCGGGTAGCGTAGTGAGTTACTTTAATATTCCACCGAATGCCGTCGTTGAACTGGGTGCGCAAGTGGTGTTGTAAGTTTTAATTAACGGCCTGCGTTTGCCAGCGATGCATTTAGGCAATCGAGTAACGCAGCGCCATCAGGCGGGGTATTGTCGCGTTGTGCGCGCCAAAGCGCTTCGCTTAAGCAGTCCATTATCCGGTGTTCAGCGCTGAGGGCATCCCCTGTTTTTTGGCAGAGGGCGGCATACGCTTGTTTGAAGCCGGCAGGCTGGTCGATATCCACCATTTCACGAATGGAAAGGTGAAAACCGAGATGCAAAAAAGGATTGGTTTCGCCCTGTTCTGGTGGCCAATCGCGCGCAAGAGCCAATTCGGGGTTTTCAAGTAGCTGATGGTATTCGGGGTGCTGGCGAATAACATCGCTAATTTTAAGCTCTAACGCGGTCATGGGGCGAAGCGCACAGGCTTTTTGCCATGCGTCAATAAATGGTTGACGCATTTGGCGTCGATCTTGGCTATACATGGTTCTCTGGTTCCGCGATGGCATATTGGCCGGTAAATTCCGGATTGCACGAACTGGTTTTTTGATTGTAATCGCATAAATCGCACACGATGCACGCGCCGCAATCTGGTTTGCGCGCTTTGCAGGTGTAGCGGCCGTGCAATATGAGCCAATGATGCGCATCGTGCAGATATTCTTTGGGAATGTGCTTCATCAAGCCCTGCTCAACGGCGAGTACGGTTTTGCCCGGCGCGAGCTTGGTGCGGTTGGCCACACGGAAAATATGTGTATCGACCGCCATCACGGGCTCACCAAAGAGGGTGTTGAGCACTACATTAGCGGTTTTTCGCCCCACACCGGGCAGGGACTCTAATGCGGCGCGATCATGAGGCACGGTGCTGTTGTACCGCTCTTTTAGGATTTGGCAGGTTGCATAGGCATTGTGGGCTTTGGCTCGGTATAATCCTAAGGTTTTCAAATATTCGGCGAGTTGCGCCTCGCCTAACTCTAAAATTGCCTCGGGCGTATTGGCCACTGCAAACAACTGTTTTGTCACCTTATTCACGGCGACATCCGTCGATTGGGCGGAAAGCAAAACGGCGATTAAGAGCTCAAAGCCGCTCGTGTAACAAAGCTCAGTGGTGGGCTTAGGGCGTTGGGCGGCGAGTCGTTGAAAAAAAATGCGACGGGTATTTTTATTCATTAAGGAACTCGATATCTAATGGATCAACTAATGATTTAACGCGTGAACGCTATCATCATAGCGTATTGAAATTGCGCTTTACGGCGCGCTACATGATTTGATGTTGATTAGTTTATGCTGGTTTGAGGTGAAAAAATGCAAAATTTCTTAGGGCGAATCGGTGCCGCCTGGGGTGTTTTAGGGCTAACTGCGTTATTGGGGTGGGCGGTATTTCGCGTCTATCCTTTTGCGTTAGAGGCAACTTTGCAACCTTGGCATTGGTACGAAACGGCCTTTTTTGTGTTCTGGATGATTTTCATGCTCTATGGCGAGGGTTATAAAGGCTTTCAGAAGGGCTTTTCACCGCGTGTTGTTGCTCGGGCCGTGCACTTATCTTCCAACCCTGTGTGGTGGCATGTGCTTTTAGCCCCACTGTATTGCATGGGATACATTCACGCCACGCGCAAACGGCGTATTGTCGCCATTTCTGTGACAAGCGGCGTGATTGTATTGATTGTTGCCGTGCATTGGTTACCCCAACCTTGGCGCGGTATTGTGGACATGGGGGTCGTCGGCGGTTTAATTTATGGAGTTTTAGCCATGTGGGTCTTTGCGTTTAGCGTATTAATTGGCCGGGAATTAAACCACCCGATCGATGTACCCAACGCCACAACCGGCCAGCCCCTTTCATCATGACGGATCATAACCGCTTATCGCGTATTGTGACGCGCACGGGCGATACCGGTTTAACCGGCATGGCCGATGGAAGCCGCTTAGCGAAAACAGATGTCAGAGTGATTGCTTTGGGCGCGCTCGATGAGCTTAATGCCAACTTAGGCATGCTGCGCGCGGTGCTTACCGAGTCAAGTTTTGATGGGTTTTTGAGCGATCAGCAACACGCTTTGTTTGACTTGGGTGGCTTCCTGGCTATGGCAAGCTTAGCGCAAGTGGCGCAAATCCCTTCGCTTGAACCATTAGAGGCTTGGATTGAGCACCACAATGCCCATTTACCCCCGTTAAAAGAGTTTATTTTGCCCGGTGGCTCGGTAGTTTTGGCACAAACCCACATTGCCCGCGTTACGGCAAGGCGGGCGGAATGTCATCTCTGGGCGCTTGTGGCCGATGATGCAACGGCCGAACCGGTCGCGATCTACCTCAATCGGTTGTCGGATGCATTATTCGTATTGGCGCGGGTAATCGGCGAGCAATCGGGGCGCGTGGTGTACTGGCGCCGCAGCGCCCCATGAGTTTAGGCGGAGGGCAGAGGCTCGTGCCACAGGGTTTTGTTTAACCCTGCCAATAGGCAACCGTTACGCTTCGGCGGTTCGGCTGTTTTGGGGGCGCATCAGGCGCAATGCTGCCGATATTTATCAACCCAATAAGATGCTCATCGGTGTGTAGCCCCAAACCCGTCATGACATAACGATCATACACACGGCTGCCGGTAAGCCATATGGTGCCGTAACCCAAGCTATTGGCCGCCAGCATGACGTGTTCTGTGGCGGCCGCTGCGGCCAAAAATTGCTCGATATCCGGCGTTTTTTGGTGGTTTGGCGTAATGCGAGCAATGGCGGCAATTAACATGGGGGGGCGCAGAGCACGTTCGCGCTCCCGCTCGAGTAGCGCGTGCCGAGTGTGGGGATCTTTGCGTGTTAATGCCTGTACCAATAATTCGCCTAAGGCTGCGCGCTGCTCGGTATCAATCACCAAAAACCGCCAAGGTTTGAGGTTGGCGTGATCGGGGGCGCTTTCTGCGGCGTTAATGATGATCGTAAGCTCATCGACGCTAGGCGCGGGTGCCACCAGGTGTTTAGGCGGCGTGGAATGACGCTGGTGAATAAATTCGATGAAGCTCATGTTTTTTCTCAAAATTGAAAAGTGGATTGTTTAAGCCAAGGTCGCGATTTTTGAAATGAATGCTTGGCGTGATTCGTTTTTTGGTTGATAATTTGCACCCAATTTAAAGCATGCTGGATTTATGGCAAAAGAAGATTATATTGAAATGCAAGGCACCGTGGTGGATACCTTGCCTAACACGATGTTTCGCGTCGAGCTTGAGAATGGGCATATCGTCACCGCTCATATCTCAGGGCGGATGCGCAAAAATTACATTCGCATTTTAACCGGCGACAAAGTGACCGTGCAGTTAACGCCTTACGATTTAACCAAGGGTCGGATTTCTTTTCGCGCCCGATAAGGCGTTCGAACTAAAACAAGCGCATCTTTTTTCGCTCATAACTGCTTGATTTTTTTTAATAATCACTTCAGCCCAAATGCCGGCCACCCCAAGTTTGCGGTGGCCAATTTTTTAGCTCGGCGAACTTTCGACTTGCGGTTCTTCATGGGCGCATAACGATAGCGCAGGCTTACCCGCGTCATCCAGTGAGAATCGAATCGTGCCGCCGTTTTCTGCCAACACGCCGAACAGCAATTCTTCAGCGAGTGGGCGTTTAATTTTTTCCTGAATGAGCCTAGCCATGGGTCGTGCGCCCAGCACCTCATCATAGCCCTCGCGCGCCAGCCATTCACGCACGGCATCATCAATCACCATGCGCACTTTTTTCTCTTCAAGCTGCTGCTCAAGTTCAAGCAAGAGTTTATCTACCACATTGGCAATTTGCCGGGGTGCGAGTGATTTAAACTGAATAATGGCATCTAAACGATTACGAAACTCTGGAGTAAATCCGCGTTTAATCGCATCTAACCCATCGGGGCTGTGATCTTGGGAGACAAATCCCATGCTGTTGCGCGCTAATACTTCAGCGCCAATATTTGAGGTCATAATGAGGACGACATGCTTAAAGTCGACCTGTCGACCGTTGGTATCAGTCAACATGCCGTTGTCCATCACCTGAAGTAACAAATTGAATACATCTGGGTGGGCTTTTTCAATTTCATCCAGCAGTAACACCGCATGGGGCGTTTTATTAATCGCCTCGGTGAGCAAGCCGCCTTCATCAAAGCCGACATAACCTGGCGGGGCGCCAATGAGCCGAGAGACGCTGTGCCGTTCCATGTATTCCGACATATCAAACCGTACAAGCTTAATGCCAAGCAACCGCGCGAGCTGCTTGCTTACCTCGGTTTTACCCACGCCCGTGGGGCCGGCAAATAAATAGGAGCCGATGGGTTTATCCGCTGAACGCAGCCCCGAGCGGGAGAGCCGGATGGCGGTGGTGAGCTGCTCAATTGCTTCTTCTTGGCCGAATACCACTCGGTTGAGGTTGCGATCAAGGTGGCGCAATACTTCTAAATCTGAGGTGGAAACGCTGCGCTCAGGAATGCGGGCAATTTTAGCGACCACGCGCTCAATATCGGCGGCGCTAATCACATTGCTTTCAGGCAAGGGGAGGGTGAGCCTGTGTTGGGCGCCGGCCTCGTCAATCACATCAATGGCTTTATCCGGCAGGTGGCGATCGGATATATGCCGGCTTGATAAACGCACTGCCGCCTCTAAGGCTTCTTGTGCGTATTGCACGCCATGATGTTCCTCATAGCCGGCGCGCAGGCCTTGCAAAATGGCAACGGCTTCAAGCTCGCTCGGTTCAGGGATGTCGACCTTTTGGAATCGGCGGGTGAGGGCGGCATCTTTTTCAAAAATGGCGCGATACTCTTGATGCGTGGTTGAGCCAATGCAACGCAAATCACCATTCGCAAGCGCGGGTTTAATGAGGTTAGAGGCATCCATCGAGCCGCCTGAGGCGGAGCCGGCGCCGATAAGCGTGTGAATTTCATCAATAAATAAAATGGCGTGGGGCAGCGACTTGATTCGCTTGAGAACAACTTTCAAGCGTTTTTCAAAATCGCCCCGATATTTAGTACCCGCAACCAGCGCGCCTAAATCGAGGGCGTAAATCACCGCGTCTTGTAGTGTGCTAGGTACATCGCCTTCAATGATTTTGCGCGCCAGCCCTTCGGCAATGGCGGTTTTACCCACCCCCGCTTCGCCCACCAGCAGGGGGTTGTTTTTACGGCGGCGGCATAAAATTTGCTGCACGCGTTCAATTTCGAGGCTGCGCCCAATCAGGGGATCAATTTTGCCTTCGGCCGCGAGCTGATTTAGGTTAACCACAAAGTTTTCAAAGCTGTTTTCATCAAGGGCTTCGGATTTTTCCCGCTCTTTGTTGCGATCTTTTTCTGCATCTTTCCCCGTGAGTGAATCCCCAACCCCGGAGCTATCTTGCGCCATGCCGTGGGCGATAAAATTGATCACATCAAGCCGCGTAACCCCCGCTTTATGCAGCAAATGCACGGCGTGAGAATCTTGCTCGGCAAATAAGGCAGCCAGCACATGTGCGCCGGTTACTTCGGTGCGTTGCGCTGATTGCACTTGCATGACCGCGCGTTGCAGCACGCGTTGAAAACCGAGCGTGGGCTGGGTTTCACGGCCATCATTTTCGGGTATGCGCGGTGTGGTATGGCGGATGTGGTTTTCTAAATCGACCGCCAGCTGAGAGCTATTGGCATTGCAGCCTTCTAAAACCGCGCGCGCATCGGTGTCTTCGAGTAGGGCATGGGTCAGCGCCTCTAGGGTCACAAACTCATAGCGCTGCCGCCGCGCGCGATCAAACACTCGGCTGATGGTGGTTTCTAGGGCTTTGCTTAACACTCGGAGCTCCTTAGGCTAACTCGGGGATAACACAGGGTTCGTGATTGCAGGTTGTGCTTGGAATCTTCAAAGGGTTAACGTTGTGACTACTACGGAATTTATGGAGCCGGTTCCATCACGCACAATAGCGGATGCTCGTTTTGTCGCGCCACTTGATTAACCTGCGCTACGCGGGTTTCGGCGATTTCTCGCGTGAAAATACCGCACAACCCGCGCCCGTTCATATGAACCTCTAACATAACGCGTTGCGCTTGCTCGGTCGATAAATAAAACAGTTCAACCAAAATGCGCACCACAAAATCCATTGGGGTGAAGTCATCATTGAGCAAGATAACCTGATACATCGGCGGTTCACCGAGGTGGGTTGCGGTTTCTGTTTGCGAATCAACGCGGGTGATTTGATCAACCATAGAATGAATTTAGCTTAATTTAGGGTAAAAGTTTAGGGCCAAGATTGCTCGACCACAGGCTGGTTAACGATTGGCTGATTTGGGTCGATGTTTGCCCTAAAAGTTGCTCAAGGGGTGATTTATCGGGGGTTAAATTAATTTCGTGCTCAAGGTGCATTTGATCGCGTATTACGCTGCGCACGGTGCTCAAGCCATCAATCAAGCCATTTTGCGTGGCTTGCGCGCCGGTGTAGATAAGCCCCGAAAAAAGGTTGGGGTCGTTAGTTAGGCGCTCGCCCCGGCCTTGTTTGACAGCCGTTATAAACTGCTCATGCACTTGATCGAGCAGGCTTTGCATATATTGTCTTTGTATGGGATTTTCTGGCGTAAAGGGATCGAGCATGGCTTTATTCGCCCCCGAGGTGAGTAGGCGGCTTTGAATACCCAATTTATCCATGGCGTCTACAAAGCCAAAGCCATCCATGCGCACCCCAATGGAACCCACTAATGAGGCCTGATTGGCATAGATTTTATCGGTGGCGGCGGCGATGTAATAACCGCCCGAGGCACAAATATCGTCGATGACCGCATAGATAGGCTTGGCGGGATACGCTTTGCGCAGACGCATGATGGCGTCAAATATCTCGCCCGATTGCACCGGGCTGCCGCCTGGGGTGTTCATGCGCAGCACAATGCCTTTAATTTGCGGGGCTTTAAATGCGCGCTCTAAGATGGGGATGAGCGCATCGGCTGAGGCATCTTGGCCGGCGGCAATCACGCCGCTGACATTAATAATGGCAGCGGTGGGCTGGCTTAGATTCAGCGTTTGGCTGTCATTTATGTCGCCATTGAAAGCAATCCAGCCAAAAACCCCAAAAATCAACACTAAACTCATCAACCGAAAAAACAACCGCCAGCGTCGGGCGCGGCGTTGCTCAATTAAGCCTTGCCGCGCTAAATCAATCAACGCCTCACGCGCCCAGCTATCTGAATTTGGTGCCTCATTTTTAGCGTGGCTTGCGGCCGAAGACGGCGACGTGGCAGAACCCAAGTTAGGTTCGATGCGCAAATCATCTGAGTTTAGGGGCGGTGTTGTCATGGTTGTGATTCTCTAAGGTTTAAATCAACGCTCATAGCTTCTCGGTAAAGGGGCAGTAGGCTGTGTAAATCATCGATTACATGGGCGGGGTTTGCGCTCATTAATCGCGAAGGGCTATGCGCGCCATGGGTAATGGCAATGGGCCAGCAGCCGGCATTGTGCGCCATGTGCAGATCAAAATCGGTATCCCCAACCACCCAAGCTTGCTCGGGTTTTAAGCCAAATTCATCCAGCAATTGCAATAACATCATAGGTGATGGCTTAGATGCCGTTTGCTCGGCTGTGCGCGTGCTTAAAAAATAGGCGCCAAACCCCGTTTCTGCCAGAGCCTCGTTTAGGCCTCGGTTGGATTTTCCCGTGGCTATCGCAAGCCAGCAGCCTTCAGCCTGTAAATTTTGCAATAATTCGCGGGCACCCTCGTAGGGTTCAAGCACTTCGTCACGGGTGAAATAAATGGTGCGGTAGGCATTGGCCAACGATTCTGCTTCTTCCAAACTTAAGTGCGGAAACAAGGACTGGCAAGCTTCAAGCAAACCCAAACCAATAATGCCCTGAATTTCAAGCGCGGGCAGCGCAGGCAACCCCATCCTTGATATAGCTTGCTCAAAGCAGCGGACAATATGCCCGGTTGATTGCACCAAGGTGCCATCCCAATCAAAAATAATTAGCTTTGGTGCGGGTAGGGGAGGGATTTTCGGGCTGATTGCGCGCGCGGAATCGAGGATCATGGCACTGGTACTTCGGTGTGGGTGGCTTGCGGCAAAATAAAGTTTAACTGCGCCGAGATAGGTTTCCACGCCGCCGGAACGGGCGCGGTGAGCGTCAACTCAGCATCGGTCGAAGGATGGGTGATTGCCAAACGATACGCATGTAATAAAAGCGGTGGGCGGCGAACCATTTGCGGTAACAGGCGCTTATCCAACTCACGCTGACCATATTTATCATCGCCCACAATCGGAAAGCCCGCATGCGCGGCGTGCACGCGAATTTGGTGGGTGCGCCCCGTCTCCAATCGAGCCTGCATCAGACTGGCATGCGAATTGGCGGCCAAAATAGAAAAATGCGTGATGGCCACTTTGCCATTCGGATCAACCTCGACCCGGTGTGCCTCGCCATCACCCTGCCATTTTTGTAAAGGGGCATCAACGCGGTTGAGCGATTTGGACCAATGCCCGTGCACAATCGCTAAATAGGTTTTGGTGGCATGGCCTTCGGGGCGAAACTGCATTTGCAGCGATTGCAGTGCGGCGCGGGTTTTGGCTAATACAATCACCCCGCTGGTATCTCGGTCGATTCGATGCGCGAGCTCAAGCCGTTCGCCAAGCTCGGTGTGCTGGCGCATTAACTCAATCAAACCAAAAGGAATGTTCGAGCCACCATGCACCGCTAACCCGGCGGGTTTATTCACCGCCAGCAGCGCCTCATCTTCATAAATAATAAGCTCGGGCGCGCGCGCTAACCAAGCGGGCGATATGTTATCGCTCGCCGCATGTAATGAATCCACCTGGAGCTTAATCGGTGGAATACGAATTTCATCCCCTGCAACCAGCCGCGTCGTGGGTTTAACGCGCCCGCTATTCACCCGCACCTCTCCTTTGCGCAAAATGCGATAAATTAAAGCGCGCGGCACCTCGCCATGGGTGGCGCCTAATTCGCGGAGCAAAAAATTATCCACGCGCTGACCTGCATAATGCGCATCAACAATAACGCGCCGAACGGCATGAGCGAGGGGCTGGGCTTGAGTTTTTTGTGATTTCATGGCGCGCATTATGACGTATTTAGCGTGAACCGCGCGATGCTTATCCCGAGTTTAACTTGTGTTACAATCCAAATCGCTTAAATGGCTGCGCAATCAGAATAATTAGGCCAACCGGGGCGAGAATCGCCTCCCTTGGCGGTAATTCTGAATTATTTTACAGGCATTGCCCTCTGCACAAGAGCGGTTATACCCAACCTGCAAGCCCTTTTAAGCACGGTGAAGCGCGCGGTGTACGTGGCTGAGTTTGATTTAAATCAGCCGCCACGCTGCGCTTAACGGAAAAACGCCGCACAATAGTGGTTCAGTGAACGCCTTATTTGTACACCGCGTTCCAAAAACAAATTTTTTAAGGATTTATGCGCCTGATTTGGCTGGTGACACTGGTTTTATTCCCTGGTTTTGTGCCGCGTTTACGCGGTGCAGCGCGTTATTGCACCTTGGCATCTGCCGCAGCGCGGGGCTTTATCCCCGTTAAGCCGTCGGTGTTATTGGACAAAACACGCAGTCAAGGCATAGGCTTGCAGCTCAAAGCGCATCTATCTTTCCGCCCCCTTACGGCATCCCCGAAAAACCCCTTTTGGGCGCAGGCGCAAGCCTTGCGCGGGTCTTGCCTTGCCCGAGAATTAATCTATGAAAAGAATGTTAATCAATGCCACACATGCCGAAGAAATCCGCGTGGCGCTTGTCGATGGGCAAACGCTCTATGACATCGATATTGAAACCCCAGGCCATGAGCAAAAAAAATCTAATGTTTACAAGGCGTTAATTACCCGAATCGAGCCCAGTCTTGAGGCCGTATTTGTTAATTATGGCGGTGATCGGCACGGATTTTTGCCTTTTAAAGAAATTTCACGGGCGTACTTCAACCCGGATGCGGTGGATGATAAAGGCCGCACCATCATCAAATCGGCCTTAAAAGAAGGCCAAGAGCTTATTGTTCAGGTCGAAAAAGAAGAGCGCGGCAACAAAGGTGCCGCACTCACAACATTTGTGAGCTTGGCAGGTCGCTACCTTGTTTTAATGCCCAATAACCCACGGGCAGGCGGTGTTTCACGTCGGATCGAGGGCGATGATCGGGCGGAAATTAAAGCCGCCTTGTCTGAATTGGTCGTGCCGGAAGGGATGGGTCTGATTGTGCGCACCGCTGGGGTTGGCCGTGAATCAACTGAGCTGCAATCGGATCTTAATTACTTGCAACAAGTGTGGGAGGCCATTCTCAAAAAATCGACATCCCGTAAAGCCCCGTTTTTAATTTATCAAGAAAGCGATCTCATCATTCGGGCACTGCGCGATTACATGCGTAACGATATTGGCGAGGTGCTGATTGATGAGCCGGCTATGTTCCAGCAGGCACTTGATTTTATTAACTTAGTGTCCCCCGATGCGGCCAGTAAAATTAAGCTGTATCAAGATCGCACCCCGCTCTTTACTCGCTATCAGGTTGAATCCCAAATCGAATCGGCCTACGAGCGCACAGTCACCTTGCCTTCGGGCGGCGAGCTTGTTTTTGATGCCACCGAAGCCCTCACATCCGTAGACATTAACTCCGGGCGCAGTACCAAAGGCGCCGACATTGAAGATACCGCCTACAACACCAATTTAGAGGCAGCAGAAGAAATTGCGCGGCAACTGCGCCTGCGTGATTTAGGCGGCTTAGTGGTGATTGACTTTATTGACATGGGGCAACCCAAGCATCAGCGTGAAGTCGAAAATCGCCTGCGTGATGCGCTTAAAATGGATCGCGCCCGAGTGCAGTTGGGGCGCATTTCGCGTTTTGGCTTGCTGGAAATGTCGCGCCAGCGCTTATCGGCTTCGCTTGAGGAGGCCGTGCAACACGTATGCCCGCGCTGCATGGGTCAAGGGCACATTCGCTCGGTCGAATCCCTCTCCTTGTCCATTTTACGGCTGATGATCGATGAGGCCATGAAGGATCAAACCGGCCGTGTGATTGCCCAATTACCGGTCGATGTGGCCACTTATTTGCTCAATGAAAAGCGCGATCAGCTCCGGATCATTGAGCAAGATCATCAGGTCGAGCTATTGCTAATTCCGAATATTAATTTGGAAACCCCGCACTTTCGGATTGATCGCCAGCGGCGCGCGGAACTGACCGATAGCCCGGTCAACTCTCGCGGTTTAATTGAGCCGTTAACCGCGGTTATGCCTGATCTTGAACGCGCCCCGCGCCGGGCACCGGCGCCGGCACTGCAAAATGTACCGATTGCGCCACCGAAGCCCAGCCTGCCACCGGCCAGCCCGCAACCGGCAGCCGCCCGTGCGACGCCCGTTGCACCGGCGCCACAACCCACCTCAGAAACTGCCAATGGCCCGCTTGGTTTGCTCAAAAGGGTGATTGGCCAATTGTTTGGCGGTGCCGCCAAATCCACCGAGCCTGCGGTTGTGCCCGCCAAACCCGCCGAAGTGCAAGGCAATGGCCGCAGTGAACGGGCTGATGTCACCTCGCCTCGGAGCATTTCAACCCGCGAAGGCGCGGCAAAAGTGCGTGCACCGGCTGAACTCAATGCCCCGCGAACCAGCCAAGCAGGGCCCGCCCGCCATACTGAGTCACGCCCCGCGCGCGGTGCTGAATCCAAAAGTGCGGCAATTAAGTCGCTTGAAACCGAAAACCGGCTTGATGATTTCACCGGTGGCGAGGCTGCCAATGATTCGGTTAAAACTGAGGGTTCAAATAGTCGGCGTCGGCGTTCGCGCAGCAAAAAGCCTATCGAAGCGCAAACCAATACGCTCAATACACACAGCGATCACACGGCTGCACCACTGACGGAATCCGGCACGGTGGGGCTTGAAAGAGCCGCGTTAGATACCGGCGGCGCGCCGATTCGACCGCGCGAGCCGCGTTCAGCCGAGGCAGCAGTTCGGCCGTTAGCCCCGCTTGAGCAGGCAATGGTTGAGCAGCAGTTGCACGCACCAGTCGCCAATCGGCAAACGCTACCTTTAGATGTGGCTGTGAAAAAAGATCCCGCAGAAGCGCTATTGCCCAATGCCGCGTTAAGTTTGCTGGCATCGGATTTGGTCGTGCCTTTAGTGGCGAAGATGAGCGTTGCTGCGCCTGCCGCGCAAGAGGCGACGGCATTGCGCCCATCCTCGGACAATACCCTGACATATACTCAGGATATGACTTCAGCTAACCCATTGGTCACCGCCGAGCCGCTTGTGGCTGTAAACACCGCACCCACGGAATCCAGCGCAGTGGTGGTGGCTGTGCCCGCATCGCAATTACCGTTTGAGCCGCTGGCAGGCAGCGCTGCGATTACGCCCCCTTCAGCCACAGCCCCCGCGAGCACCCCTGCGGCAGTGGTTACTGAACCGGCATCGATCGAGGCAGAAACCACGCCGGCTAAGCCAGCAGCCGAGCTTGAAGCCGTGCACGAGCCTGTACCCGAGCCTGTGTCTGGGTTAGAGTCGCCGCTCGAGCATGTCGAGCCCACCGCTGTTTTGACCGTGCCGAGTGAGGCGCTGGCCGTGCAGCCGGAAGAACCCGCAGGCACCCCGCCTGATACCGCTTGGCAGCCAGAGCACGTGAGCGAGTCGGCGAGCGAGTTTACTGCGCAAGTGCCCCAAACAGCCGATGAACGCGAACCTGCCTTGGGCGAGGCATCCGCCCAGGCATTGATGCCCCGCGCGGTGGCCGATGCACCGCTGGAGATGGCGGCTTCATTGGCGCACCCGCATGTGGTGGATAGGGTGATTGAGGGTGCAAACCCAGTTCAGCTCGGGTTAACCGGTACCGATGGGGACATTCAACAACCCGTGTTGGATGCGCGCGAGGATTCTGCCCTCGCCACACCGATTACCCCGATTGATGGGGGCGACCGCGCGGCTGTCGGCCACCTGCAAGACAATTCCTTTCATGAGTCTGCAAGCCTGAATCATTCGAGCCAAGACAGTGCGAGCCTGAAGGACCCGAGCTAAGGCAAATTTAGAACCTGCCAAGGCAGAGCCGCGCTAAGCCGATATCACGCGGTTTAATGCGGCCTATGCGCCGCCATCGGCCTCTCAAATTAATGCATAAAAAAAGCCCCCAACGCTGGGGGCTTTTTGTTGCGTACTCGATAAGCGAGATGACGGCTAATGCAGCAAGCCAAACATTTTACGGCGCCAAACTTTGGTTAACGGGTGATCGGCACCCAGTAATTCAAATAAATCGAGCAGCCCGCGCCGCCCCGCGTCGTTGTTGAATGTTCGATCGCGTTGCATGAGCGTGAAAAACTGTGCCAGCGCGCCCTCGTAATTTTGATGCAAGGCCAATGCAGCAGCGAGTTGTTCCCGCGCAGCTAAATCAGAATCATCGGCTACAACCCGGGCATTCAGCTCATCTAAAGAGGGTCCATTGGGTGCTTGCTGGGTAAGATGAATGCGCGCTTTAAGCTCTTTAACCGCAGGGCGGGAGGCGCTATCGATGGGTAGCGCCTCCAAGATTTGCATTGCTTGGGTGTTATCCCCCGTGTCACTGACTATTTTGGCTAAATCGATCAAAATATCGCTGTTATCGGGTTCAATCGTGTGGGCTTGTTTTAAGCATTCGATGGCCGCTTCTACCAACCCGCTCGCTGCTAAATCGCGGGCTTGACCGCGCAGCTCGGCCACTTCCGAGATAATGTGTTTTTCAAGAAATTCGCGCACTTGTGATTCGGGTAAAGCACCGGTGAATTGATCGACCGGCTGGCCATTGATCACCAGCATCACCGTGGGGAGGCTGCGGATACCAAAATGCGCCGCCAGCTGTTGCTCCGCTTCGGTATCTACTTTGGCCAGCTGCAATTTCCCCGCATAACTTTCGGTGATTTGGGCAAGCAGCGGCATTAAACTGCGGCACGGGCCGCACCACGCCGCCCAAAAATCGACCAATACCGGAGTTTGAAACGAGGCATCAATCACGCGCGCCTGAAACTCGGCGGCGGTCACGTTAAAAATGTAAGGCGATTCAGACATACAGGTTCCCTTAAAATGGTTACGCGGGGTTATCACAACATAGCAATGCCAAATATTGTGGCATGGTGGCTGCATTTCAAGGTGGCTGGCCGCTTGTTTAAATGATTCATCCGCAAAAGCATAAGCGGTTTTTAGCCCTATTTTCTAAGCTGTTGCGGCGAATGGTTGAGCCATTGAACGAAAAAGCGGAGTGAATAGGGCAAAATCCGGCTTTTTTGCCGTAAGACGGGTTAAGTTTGGCAAGCAACTAGGGGCGAAGCGCGGCGTGTCCGTGTACACTCGAGGGAATCATTTTTATTTTGTTGCAGTTAATTTATGGCTGATTTAATGACCAATTTATACGATGCCCGTGCCATCGAGGTGCTAACCGGCCTAGATCCGGTTCGAAAACGCCCCGGCATGTATACCGACACCACCCGCCCCAATCATCTCGCCCAAGAGGTTATCGATAATAGTGTCGATGAGGCGGTAAGCGGCTTTGCCACCCGAATTGATGTGATCTTGCACGCCGATGGCTCGCTTTCGGTCAGTGATGATGGTCGAGGTATGCCGGTAGATAGTCATCCTGAGCACGGCGTTTCTGGCGTTGAGCTGATTCTGACGCGCTTGCATGCGGGCGGAAAATTCTCGGACAAAACCTATCGATTTTCTGGCGGCCTGCATGGCGTGGGCGTATCGGTAGTGAATGCTTTGTCGGAAAAGCTCATTGTGGAAATACGGCGAGACGGCAAGCTATGGCAAATGGATTTTGCCGATGGCGAGCCGGTGCTACCCTTGCGTGAAACGGGCACCGTGCCTAAAAAACAAACGGGCACCCGGCTGCATTTTTGGCCGCGCGCCAGCTTTTTTGATAACCCTAAATTTTTAGTGAGCCGTCTGCTGCACGTATTGCGCGCAAAAGCGGTGTTGTGCCCGCGCTTAACGGTTACGTTTCTGGATGAGGCCAGTGGCGAGGCTCAAACCTGGTTTTTTGAACATGGCCTCACCGATTATTTATTAGGCGCATTGGAAGGCCGCGCTATTTTGCCCGCGCAAGGGTTTGTGGGGCATTTAAGTTTTGATCACAGCGAGCGCCCGCAAGCGGTGGATTGGGCTTTGGTGTGGCTTTTAGAGGGGGGCGACCCCATCACCGAAAGTTATGTGAATTTGATTCCCACCCCGCAGGGCGGCACGCATGTGAATGGTTTGCGTCAAGGCCTAACCGAAGCGGTGCGGGAGTTTTGCGATTTTCGCAGCCTTTTGCCGCGTGGTGTCAAACTCACCCCCGAAGATGTGTTTGATCACGTAGCCTTTGTGCTTTCAGCCAAGCTCACCGAGCCGCAATTTGCCGGCCAAATGAAAGAGCGTTTGTCCTCGCGTGAATCGGCAAATTTTATTGCCGGTGCCATCAAAGATTCGCTCTCGCTGTGGCTTAATCAACACCCAGAACAGGGCGAGGCCATTGCCCGCATAGCAATTGACGCGGCGCAAACGCGGCTGAAAAACGATAAAAAAGTAGCGCGCAAACGGCTAACCGCAGGACCCGCCTTGCCGGGGAAGCTTGCCGACTGCACCGCATCCGATATTTCGCGCACCGAGCTTTTTTTGGTGGAAGGCGATTCAGCAGGCGGCTCCGCCAAGCAAGCGCGCGAGCGGGAGTTTCAGGCCATCATGCCGTTGCGCGGTAAAATTTTGAACACGTGGGAAACCGGCGCCGATCAAGTGCTGGCCAGCCAAGAAGTGCACGATATTGCGGTAGCGATTGGGCTTGAGCCCGGATCAAACGATTTATCCAAACTGCGCTATGGCAAAATTTGTATTTTGGCCGATGCCGATTCCGATGGCTTACATATCGCGACCTTGCTCACCGCGCTTTTTTTGCGGCATTTTCCCGCGTTGGTGCAGGCCGGGCATGTGTTTGTGGCCATGCCGCCGCTGTATCGCATTGATTTAGGTAAAGATAAATTCTACGCGCTGGATGAAAGCGAGCGCGATGGCATTCTGGCAAGATGTGCCGCCGAGCGGCATCGAGGCAAACCGCAAGTCACCCGCTTTAAGGGCTTAGGCGAAATGAATCCCGCGCAATTGCGGGAATCCACTCTCGCGCCACAAACCCGCCGCTTGGTGCAACTGGTTGTTATGGATGATGAACCTTTTGCTTTAATGGATATGTTGCTCGCAAAAAAACGGGCGGCGGATCGTCGTCACTGGCTTGAAGCCAAGGGTGATTTAGCCGAGGCGGTTTGAGGTGACGCCAATTTGTGCGCGGGCTTGGCCGCATTTAAGGCGGGGTCGCGGGTTTAGGTTCGAGCTTGGGTGGATGCTGGCCTTCAGTCTCATCATAACCATGGCGAGCACCCCCTGCGCGCGCGCCGCACCACCTGAGGCTGTTCAGCCCGCGCCTCAACTGCAAATTCTCGGGTTAACGGATACCGCTTTAATTCGTCAGGTGGGGTTATCGGTGCCGCCATTAAGGCTTAATTGCACGGCATCAATCGTTGCCTTGCAGCGCTATTTAGATTCCGCCAAGGCAGCAGCAGCGCAGGCGTTGCAAGCCTATGGTTATTTTAATGCCCAAATTGTGCCGGCTATTATTGAAGAAAATCCCTGCCGAGAACCGCAATTAACCGTAACGCCGGGGCAACCGGTGCGCATTTCAAGCGTAGATATTGTCTTGCACGATGCCGATGGGGCAAATTTGGCTCGTAATGGAACGTTTCAGCCCTTTTTGCAAACCGCTGTGCCCGCATTAGGCACGCCGTTGAATCAAAATACCTACACTACCCTCAAAGAGGGCCTTATGGCGCGCGCGCGGGGCGCGGGATATTTAGATGCGCGCTGGCTTGTGCACGAACTGCGCGTTAACCCCAAAACCAATACGGCTGATATTGAACTGCAAATGAATGCCGGCGTAGCGTATCGATTAGGCGCTATTACGGTGGAGCAATCGCTCTTAAAGCCCGAGCTGGCCTGTCGCCTCACGGGCGCCAAATCGGGCGATGCCTACACCACGCAACAGCTGGTCGCCATGAATCAAAATTTGGCCGGCACCTATTATTTCAGCGATGTGCGGGTGCGCCCTACGCTTGATGCACGCCGCGATGGGCAGGTACCGGTGGTGATTAAAACCGTGCCGAATACGCCGCGCAGCTTTGAGGCGCGCGTGGGCTATGGCACCGATACCGGCGCGCGCTTGGGCAGCAAAATCACGCAGCGTTATGTGAATTCATCTGGGGATTATTGGCAAGGCGATTTATCCCTAGCCCAGCGGCAACAAACGTTAACCGGCGCTTATTCTATGCCCCGATTATCCGATCCACTTAATCAACAGGTTGATTTGTATACTAAGTTTGATCGTGAAAGTAATTTAGGCATCACCACCGTATCCTCAACCACAGGCACCCAATGGGCGCGTAAATTTAATTTATGGACCAGCTCGCTGTATAGCGAGTATTTACTTGAGCGCAGCCAGTTTGGCGCAGAGCCTGCACAAACCGCCGGGTTTTTATTGGCTGGCGCGCGGGTGGGGCGGCGCGATTTGAATGATCCGTTATTTCCCACCGAGGGCACTGTGCTGACCGCCTCGCTCAGCGGCGCGGCAAAACCGCTACTTTCCACCGCATCACTCATTCGCGCGCAGGTGATGGTAGGCGGGTTGTATCCACTGGGCGATTGGGTGTTCAAAGGCCGAGCCGAGGTGGGCGGTGTGGTAACACCCGCCTTTTCTACCTTGCCCAAAAGTTTGCGCTTTTTTGCGGGCGGCGATCAATCGGTGCGGGGGTACGCTTATCAATCGCTCGGGCCTGTCGATGCCAATGGGGTGGTGATTGGTGGGCAATATCTCTTCACGGCCAGTGCTGAGGTGATGCACCCGGTGGTTGGCCGTGATTGGTGGGGGGCGGCCTTTGTGGATACAGGTAATGCGTTTGATTCTCTGGCAAATATGAATTTGGCTACCGGCGCCGGTGTGGGGGTGCGGTGGCGCTCGCCGGTGGGTATGGTGCGGGTCGATGTGGCTTATCCCTTTAATGGCACAAGCCGCATGCCAAGGTTACATTTAGGCATTGGGGCTTCGTTCTGATGGCGGCGGCAAATCAGGGCTCGCGGAGCCGCATTTTGGTTCGCAGTGTGCAAACGCTGGGCTGGCTTTTGGGCGGCGGGATGATTGCCTTGCTGGTGGGCTTAATCTGGCTCACGACCACCCAAGCGGGCAGCCGCTGGGCGATCACGCAGGCCACCACCGCGGTAGCAGGGCTTACCATTCAATCAGTTCAGGGCTCATTTGCGTCGGGGCTTGAACTTGGGCAAATTCAGTATCACGACGCGACGGGGCTGGCCGTTACTGTGCAAGCGGCCTCGCTGCAATGGGATTGGCGGCAACTTTTGAATGGGCAATTAGAGGTGAATCAACTTGGCTTGCACACGGGGCAAATCACGTTGCCCAAAGCCCCGCCCACCCGCACGCCCGCGGCCAGCCCGCCGCTTAATTTAGCGCAATT
>JAGDVP010000020.1 GCA_023255735.1 Halothiobacillus sp.
TAAAGCATAACCTGATGCCAATACCCTCGGTAGGTGGGGCGGCTGGATGCTTACCGAATGCCCGCGTGGCGGTTAACTACACGACCCGCGATTACAATTCCGACACGCTGGCCATTAACAATCAACTCAAAGGCGTTAAAGGGCTGCTGGCCTTGCAAGTCACGGCGATGTTTTAACCGCTTGCCTGCCTTCGTAACGGATGGTTAAGTCAGGCAAGCTGCTAGGATGCCGTCTTGAGAATTTTATCCAGCGCATTGGCGAATAATTGGCGATCGGCTTGATTGAGCTTGGCCGGCCCGCCGGTTTGCACGCCCGTTTCGCGCAGCGTTTCCATAAAGTTGCGCATCGATAGCCGCGCTTTTATCGAATCTGTCGTGTAGTGCTCGCCGCGCGGATTCAGCGCGAGCCCGCCCTGTTCAAGCACCAATGCGGCCAGCGGAATATCTTGGGTTACCACCAAATCGCCCGCCTTCATGCACCGCACAATCTCGTTGTCGGCCATATCGAACCCGCCGCCCACCTGCACAAACCGAATATTCGGCGCGCGCGGGATGGCTATGGGCTGATTGGCCACCAAGGTCATCCCAAGCCCTGTGCGTTTGGCCGCCCGATACAAAATCTCTTTAATCACGATAGGGCACGCATCGGCATCAACCCAAATGTGCATGGGGTGCCTTGCCTGGGGTTGCGCTGTGCAGCGCGGCGATTAAAGGGCAGCTCATCGTGTCTGGGCGTTCAAAGCAGGCTTGAATCAGTGTGGTAAGAGCGGCTTCCATCTGCTGCAGCTGCCAAATTTTTTCCCGCACAATCTGGCGTTTTTGTTCTGCCATGGCGCTTGCCTCGGCGCAGTGTGTGCCATCGCTTAAGCGCAATAAGCCCATGATTTCGTCCAAACTGAAGCCCAAATTTTGCGCCGATTTAATAAATTTGAGCCGTGCGACATCGCCTAACTGGTAGTGGCGAATGCCGCCTAATGGCTTGGCGGGCAGGCTAAGCAAGCCCTTGCGTTGGTAAAAGCGGATGGTTTCGATGCCGACCGATGCCTTATGGGCGAGCGCACCGATGGTCAGCGGTTTTTCGATGGCGTGCAGGGGGGCAGGTGGCATGGCTTGACTCCGTACTTAACTACGGCGTTAAGTTTGCACCCGCAACAGAAATTCACCAATCGAAAACTGGGGAGACGATAGCGATGACAGTTAAAAAACTTAAATCATGGCCGCTGATTGGCGGCGTTGTGGCCGCGATTGGGGCTTCATTGTGTTGTATTGGCCCCTTGGTGCTGGTGTTATTGGGGGTGGGGGGCGCTTGGGCGGGCAGCTTAGGCGCGCTTGAGCCGGTTCGCCCCTATTTTTTGGCGGCGGCCGTGGTGGCGTTATTTTTTGCTTGGCGGCAGCTTTATGGCGCGCCCACAGCCCCGGTGGCCGAGTGCACGCCCGGTTCTTTATGTGCTTTGCCGCAGACCCATCGCGTGTACAAAATTTTATTTTGGCTGGTGGCCGTGCTGATTGTGCTGGCGATTATTTTCCCGTATCTGGCACCCTTGTTTTATTGAGGATCTATGATGAAAAGATTGATTTTAATAGGTTTTTTTCTGATTTTATCGCCTTTCGGCATGGCTTTTGCCGCAGAGAAAACCGTGGTTCTGGCCGTGCCGGGGATGGTTTGCTCGGTGTGTCCGATCACGGTGCGGCTGGCACTGGAGAAAGTGCCGGGGGTGATGAAGGCCAAGGTTTCGCTTGAGAATAAAGAGGCCGTTGTGGTGTTTGATGATGCCAAAACCAACCTTAAAGCCTTGGAAGATGCCACTTTTGCGGCAGGCTACCCCGCCACGCTTAAAAGCCCGCCGAGCCCAGCAACCCTTGGAGGCGCCACACAATGACGATGCAATTTTTTGACATAACCGGTATGACCTGCTCGCATTGCGCCCAAAGCGTGGCGCACGCTTTGAATAGGGTGGCGGGCGTGCAAGGAGCCTCGGTGGATTATGAACAACGCACAGCTTCCGTGCGTGGCACGGCCGATGTGGCGGCATTAATCGCAGCAGTAGCCAAGGCGGGCTACACGCTAACGCCCCGGGCTTTGGCCGCAGCGGCGGATGCACCCCGCGCTGGCGCGTGTTGTGATGGGCAGCAGCCAGCGGCGCCAGCAACCCAAATCGCCATTATTGGGAGTGGTTCGGCGGCGTTTGCGGCGGCGATTCGTGCCGTCGAGGCGGGCGCGACCGTTACCATTATTGAAGCCGGCACGGTGGGCGGCACCTGTGTGAATGTGGGCTGCGTGCCGTCTAAAATTTTCATTAGCGCAGCCCACATAGCGCACACGCAAGCAGCGCACCCGTTTGCGGGCATTGAGCGGCACCGGCCTGTTTTGAATCGCGCAGCCCAGCTCGCGCAGCAGCAGCAACGCGTGGAAGAACTGCGTTTTGCCAAATATGAGCATATTGTGCAGACCAACCCCGCCATCACACTCATGCATGGCCGGGCACGCTTTATCGATGCCGGCACCCTCGCGGTAATGCAAACGCCAAAGGATGGCAAAGATCAGGAGCCGCCCACTGAAATCCGCCTCACCCCTGACAAAATTTTGATTGCCACCGGGCGTTCTCCAAAGATACCCGACATTGCTGGCCTCGCCGGTACCCCCTATTGGACTTCGACCGAGGCGTTGGCCTCACAGGTTTTGCCGCAGCATCTTGTGGTATTGGGGGCTTCGGTGGTGGCGCTGGAATTGGCGCAAGCGTTCCTGCGGTTGGGGAGCCGAGTGACCCTGATTGCCCGCAGCACATTGCTCTCTCATGATGAGCCTGCGTTGGGTGAAGCGTTGGCCGCCGTGCTTGCCGCCGAGGGCATGACCCTACTCATGCAGACCCAAGTGTTAACCGTGCAGTATGCGTTGAATGAATTTGTGCTGGAAACCACGCAAGGCACCCTCAAAGGTGATCGCCTTTTGGTGGCGACCGGGCGCACACCCAACACCCCGTTGCTGGATTTAGCCCGCGCAGGTGTGGCGGTCGATCAGACCGGCGCCGTCGTGGTGGACGAACGCTTGCAAACCACCGCGCCGCACATTTATGCCGCAGGCGATTGCACGAACGCGCCGCAATATGTGTACGTGGCCGCCGCCGCGGGTACCCGCGCCGCCATCAACATGACCGGCGGCGACGCGCGGCTGGATTTATCCCGGGTGCCCGCCGTGGTATTCACCGATCCGCAGGTCGCCACGGTGGGGTTAACCCCGGCGCAAGCCCAAAACTTAAAAATCGATGCCGACAGCCGCAAGCTCATGCTGGAACACGTGCCCCGCGCTTTGGCAAATTTTGATACCACGGGATTTATTCAATTGGTGGCCGAACGCGCCAGCGGCCAGCTTTTGGGCGCGCAAATTCTCGCTAGCGGCGCCGGTGAGATGATTCAAATTGCGACACTCGCGATTAAAAACCGCATGACCGTGGCCGAGTTGGCCGAGCAGTTATTCCCCTATTTAACGATGGGCGAAGGCATTAAATTGTGCGCGCAAACCTTCACCAAAGATGTGAGCCAGCTGTCGTGTTGCGCGGGCTGATTTTGATCTGAATTAATGCGTTAAGCCATTGATTCGTCCGCTTAAACCGCCAATAACTTCTTCAAATAGCGCCCGGTGTGTGAGGCGGGGATGGTTGCGATGTGTTCGGGCGTGCCGGCGGCGATGATATGGCCACCGCCATTGCCGCCTTCGGGGCCTAAATCGACAATCCAGTCGGCGGTTTTAATGACATCTAAATTGTGCTCGATAACCACAACGGTGTTGCCTTGATCGCGCAGGCGGTAAATGACGCTAAGCAGTTGTTCCACATCGGCAAAATGCAGCCCCGTGGTGGGTTCATCTAAAATATAGAGCGTGTTGCCGGTATCGCGTTTGGAGAGCTCTTTGGCGAGTTTCACCCGCTGCGCTTCGCCCCCCGAAAGCGTGGTGGCGTTTTGGCCTAAGGTTAAATACCCCAAACCCACTTCCAGCAAGGTTGTAAGCTTGCGATGCAGCGCGGGCACGGCTTCAAAAAACGGTGCGGCATCTTCCACCGTCATGCCGAGCACGTCGGTAATCGTTTTGCCTTTGTAACGAATATCCAAGGTTTCGCGGTTATAGCGCTTGCCGTGGCACACATCGCAGGCCACATACACGTCGGGCAAAAAGTGCATTTCGACCTTAATCACGCCATCGCCTTGGCAGGCTTCGCAGCGCCCACCCTTCACGTTGAATGAGAAACGCCCCGGCGTGTACCCGCGTGAACGGGCTTCTTGCGTGCCGGCAAACAGCTCTCGAATCGGCGTGAACAGCCCGGTGTAGGTGGCGGGGTTGCTGCGCGGGGTGCGGCCGATGGGCGATTGGTCGATGTCGATGACTTTATCGAGCAGGTTTAAGTGTTCAATCGCGATATAGGGCGCGGGGCGGCTGGCGGCGCCATTTAAATCGCGGGCGGCGATGGGGTAGAGCGTATCGTTAATGAGGGTCGATTTGCCCGAACCCGATACGCCGGTGACACAGGTGAGTAGCCCCAGCGGAATTTCCAGCGTTTGCCCGCGCAAGTTGTTACCGGTGGCGCCATGCAGTTTGAGCATGCGCTCAAGGTTGGGCGCGATGCGGGTGGGCACGGTGATTTTTTTCTGGCCAGATAAATACGCGCCGGTTAAGGACGCGGGGTTGGCGGCAATTTCAGCCGGGGTGCCCTGGGCGACAATATGCCCGCCATGCACGCCAGCGCCGGGACCAATATCCAGCACGAAATCGGCCGCGCGGATGGCGTCTTCATCATGCTCGACCACAATCACGGTGTTGCCGAGCTCGCGCAGATGGTTGAGCGTGCCGAGCAGCCGATCGTTATCACGCTGATGCAGGCCGATCGAGGGTTCATCTAAAATATAGGTGACGCCCACCAAGCCAGAACCGATTTGGCTTGCGAGCCGAATGCGTTGCGCCTCACCGCCAGATAAGGTTTCGGCTGAGCGGTCAAGCGATAAATAAGTTAAGCCCACATCGTTCAAAAAGCCCAGCCGCGCGCCGATTTCTTTCACAATGCGCCCGGCAATTTCGCCGCGTGCGCCGGGTAAATTCAGTGTTTGGAAAAACTCGAGCGCCTCGCTGATTGAGCGGTGGGTAATGGCGGGCAGGTTTTCGTTTTCGATGAACACGTGGCGCGCGGCCACATTTAAGCGCGTGCCACCGCAGGCGGGGCAGGCACTCTCCGAGATGTATTTGGCCAGCTCTTCGCGCACGGCTTGGGAGTCGGTTTCGCGGTAGCGCCGATCCATATTCGGCAACACGCCTTCCCACGGGTGCTCTTTTTGGGTCGCTTTGCCTTTCGGGTCAAGATAGGTAAAACTCACTTTTTCGCGGCCACTGCCTTGCAAGATGCTGTTTTGGATGGCCTCGGGCAAATCTTGCCACGGAGTTTCTAAATCAAAACCATAGTGTTTGGATAAGCTAAGAAGCAGCTGGTAGTAGTACACATTGCGCCGATCCCAGCCGCGAATGGCGCCTGCTGCCAGCGAGAGTTCGCTCGATACAATCACTTTGGCGGGGTCGAAAAATTGCTTTACGCCCAAGCCATCGCAGGTGGGACAGGCGCCAACGGGGTTGTTAAACGAGAACAAACGCGGCTCTAATTCCGCCAGCGCATAGCCACACACCGGGCAGGCGTGTTTGGCCGAAAAGGTAAGCGTTTGCGCGGCATCGTCCATATTCACCACCAGCGCGCGGCCATCGGCCATGCGCAGCGCCGTTTCAAACGATTCGGCTAAGCGTAAACCCATGTCAGGGCGAATTTTTAAGCGATCAACCACCACCTCGATGGTGTTTTTGCCTTTAGGATCCAGAGGCGGAATCTCATCAATTTCATAAACGCGGCCATTAATCCGCACCCGTAAAAAGCCTTGCGAGCGCCATTCATCAAATAATTTGTGATGTTCGCCCTTGCGATTTTCGATCACCGGCGCCAAGAGCAGCCAGCGCGAATCCTCCGGCAAAGCCAACACGGCATCCACCATTTGCGACACGGTTTGCGCGGTTAAGTCAATGCCATGCTCGGGGCAGCGCGGAATGCCCGCGCGGGCAAAAAGCAGCCGCAGATAATCGTAAATTTCCGTCACCGTGCCCACGGTAGAGCGCGGATTGTGCGAGGTGGTTTTTTGCTCAATGGCAATGGCGGGCGATAAGCCCTCAATGGTATCGACATCGGGCTTATCCATCATCGACAAAAACTGCCGCGCGTAGGCCGAAAGCGACTCCACATAGCGGCGCTGGCCTTCAGCAAACAGCGTATCGAACGCCAAAGAAGATTTGCCCGAGCCGGAAAGCCCCGTAATCACGATCAGCGCATCGCGCGGTAAATCGACATCAATATTTTTGAGATTGTGCGTGCGGGCGCCACGAATGCGAATAAACGGATCAGCCATGAGAGTCCAGCAAGTCTTAAAGTGAATGAAACGGGCAAGTGATTTATAGTACGGACTTTAGCGTGCCGCCGAAAGAGCGCGCCGTATTATTGCCGCAATTGAGAGGAAACAGCGTTATGGCCAGTCGTGGAATCAACAAAGTCATTGTATTGGGTAATTTAGGCAAAGACCCCGAAGTGCGCTACATGCCCTCCGGCGGCGCGGTCACCAACATTACCGTTGCCACCAGTGAGACTTGGAAAGATAAAGACACCGGCGAGGCAAAAGAGCAAACCGAATGGCACCGCATCGTGTTTTTCAACAAATTAGCCGAAATTGCCGGGCAATACCTCAAAAAAGGCAGCCAAGTTTATATCGAAGGCGCGCTCAAAACCCGCAAATGGCAAGATAAAGACGGCCAAGATCGCTACACCACCGAAATTGTCGCCTCAGAGATGCAAATGCTGGGCGGTAAACCCGCAGGCCAAGGCGGCGGGCAGCACGATGGCGGCCATGATGATGAGCACTACGGCCAAGCCCCCGCCCGCAGCGCTGCGCCGCGCGCCGCCGCCCCCAGCCGCCCCGCCAACCCCGCGCGCGATAGCTACGGCGCCCCGCCCGCGCCGCCCGCGCGTGCGCCCGCCAAGGCCGAGCAAAACTTTGTGGATGATGACATTCCGTTTTAGAAAACACTTGCCCTAAAAACGAGAGCGGCGCATTGGCGCCGTTGTTTGTTTTAAATCCCATTCAATCGAGTTGCCGATGAAATTGATTCGCGGGTTAACCCAAATCCCGCCCTTGCCGCAGGGCAGCGTGGTGACTTTGGGTAATTTTGATGGCGTGCATTTGGGGCATCAGGCGGTGCTGCGCCAAGCGGCCGAAGGCGCGCGGCGCTTGGCGGTGCCGCTGGTGGTGGTGATTTTTGAGCCTTTGCCGCGCGAGTTTTTCAACCCCACAGCGCCGGTGGCGCGCTTAACCCGGCTGCGCGAACGGGTGGCGTTTATGGCCGCCTTGGGGTTGGTGGATTATTTGCTGGTGCTGCCATTTAACTATGCGTTGGCACAAATGCCGGCGGCGGTATTTATGCAGCGTGTTTTAGGGTCCGCGTTGCGCGCTCGTCATTGCGTGATTGGTGATGATTTTCGGTTTGGTGCGGGGCGGCAGGGCGATTTGGCCTTGCTGCGTGACTGGGGGTCTGCGCAGGGGATGACGGTTGAGGCAGCCAATTCGTTTTTGTTTGCGGGCGAGCGGGTGTCGTCAACCCGCATTCGTGCCCACTTGGCGCAGCGGGATGTGGTGGGCGCGGCGCATTTGCTCGGCCGGCCATTTACGTTATGCGGGCGGGTGATTCATGGTGATAAGCGCGGGCGGCTTTTGGGTTTTCCGACCGCGAATGTGGCGCTGCAGCGCAGGCTTTCGCCGCTGCGCGGGGTATTTGTGGTGCGGGTGCTGCTGGCCGATGGCGGCCGATTCGTGGGCGTGGCGAATGTCGGCACGCGCCCCACGGTCGCGGGCACCGATGCAAGGCTTGAGGTGCATGTGTTTGATTTTAGTCGGGATGTGTATGGCGAGCTTTTACAGGTTGAGTTTTTGCACCCGCTGCGCGATGAGCAAAAGTTTAATTCACTCAACGCGTTAACCGCGCAAATTTTTGAAGATGCCGCCCGCGCCCGGGCGTGGCTGGCCTGTAATCCGGCCAATAGTGCTTAAGCCTCGATTTGCCTTTAACAGGCTGCTGAAAAACCCATGTATGGGATTTTTCAGCAGCGCCCAGCCCGGTACATGCCCGGACTGGGCTACGACAAATCAAAACTTGCTTAATTTATTCAGGCGCGAGCAGCGGCACGTAGTCTGAAACAAACGTGCCACCGGCGGAGAAGGGTTTTTCCGCCTCAATCAAGGTGGGCACAATGCCGATGCCGTAGGTGAAATCGCCCACGGTGGTGTTGATGGGGCGGTCGGTAATCACGTCGCCCGCGGCATAGGGCAGGCCGTTTTGGTGGGGGTAGGCATCGGCCTTATCACGAAAATAACGATAGGAAACCGGGGTTTGGGCGAACACGTCTTTGCCAAAATCAAAGCGCTGCGTTGTGACCACCTCGCGGTAGCGCCGTGCGGCATTCAGTGCGTTTTCTCGGGTGGGTAAAAACAAAGGTGCCGCAATGCGTCGCCCGGCATCCAGGTAGTCGCCCTTGGCGGTAAACTCCCGAATCAGGCTTAGGCGCTGCTGTTGGGCGGCAGCAATTTCTGCGGCGTTACCGGTGGCAATCAGGGCGGTTAAATTGGGCCAGTCTTGGCTGTAGCCTTGGGCTTTGCGGATTTTTTGCGCTAAGTGGGCATCAACGCTGGCGGGCATGTCGCCATAAAGTGAAATACCCACCACATGATCTAAAAAGAAACGGAACTCGCCTTGCTGGGCGTAGCGGTTCATTGGCTCGGGCAGAGTTAATTCGCCCGGGGTTTCGTTGGCGGCGGCCGTGGCCTTGGCGCGATAGCCTAAATAATTCATCTCGCCCCAGCCGGCCGCGCCATTGAGTTTGCGCGGTAGCGCCCAAGTTGAATCAATCGTGTTACCAGTGCCTGAGGTATACACGGGGTTTTGCCCCACATCCGATTGGCGCACATTGCCAGAATGGCAGCCCACGCATTGGGTGAGCTCCGAGGGTGTTTGCGGGCGCAGATCGCCGCGCGCATCCTCGATAAACCCGCCGATAATCCAACCCGTGCCGTTTTCAATCCAGCCATCGGTGCGGCTAGCGTACACGGGAGCCGATTCTTCTTTAAGGGTTTGGCCAAATTCGTCGGGATACCACGGCTGCTGCTTGCGCATCCAGCGGATTTCTTTGACTCGCTGGGCGCGGGTGCCGGGGAAGGGGCTTAGCGCGGGATTGCGGCCATCGGCTTGTACATCCACATAATGCAGCGGGTGCGCAAACTCCGTGCCGAGCGGATACTGGCCGCGCACAAGGGCAATGTTGCTGGCGGCACCCACATAATGCGTTTGGCTGGCATCGAGCCTGTTTTGGATATTCGCCGTAACCAATTCTAAATTTTCGGCATACGTGGTGGTTGAAAATTCGCCATTGGCCGCCTGCATGAAGGGTTCAGGCAGGCGGATATAAATGCCCGAAACACTGCCCGCAAGCGGGGTAAAAATACCATAGGGCATAAAATTCACCGCTCGCCAGCCGGTGAGATAGCCGCGCTCATCTTTAAAAAACCCCGCAGACGCTTGCTGGGTGCGCACAAAGCCATCGGCATCGGCGGGCAAATCGGCCGGATTTAAGCCCGGAAACAGGCGATAGGGTGAATCCACCTTGGCATCCCAAGCTTTAATCGAACCCAGCGCCGCCCGCTTGGCAAAGGCAGCTTGCCAATTGTTTTGGCGAATATAGGCTTGCATATCCCAATCGGCCACGTTCACGCCCAGCGCCGCGACGGCGGCTTGCAACACCGCAGGCTTTAACGTGTTAATCCACGGGTTAATGCTGGAATTAACCACTTGGGGGTAGTCGAACACGCCAAACGCATAATCGGTTTGCAGGTTGCCGATATTGGGGTTTAAGCCCGCCTGCGGATTGTTGTTGCCTAAATTGAGCGCCGCCACGCCATTGGTATGGCAAAAAAGACAGGCGTTTTGTGTGCCGCCGCCGGTTTCGATAAAGCATTGCGCGGGAATATGCGCATGCGGGTTGGCAAAGGTGGAGCGGCTAATGTAGTCGCCCACCAGCGCGGGGGCGGGGGGATGCACTGCCTCAACGCGGGGCGCTAACGCAGGCGTGCTGGGTGCTGCCGTTGTGCCGCTGTTGTTGCAGCCCATCAACGCGGCTAGGGTGGCTAGGGTAAGAAATCCGGCCAATGTTTTCAGTTGTTTGTTCATACAATCCCCACTTTTTTTCGCTGCTGATGGAGGTGCGCGGCGGTGGCCACGAGCAATCAGCACGGAAAAAAAAGGCCGGCTCGCACCGACCTTGGCCGCAATTAAGCGGGTGTTATTTCGCTGAGATGGCCGGCATGCCGCCCAAATAACCCACATCCGCTTGCAGGTAATAATTCAAAGTGCCGTATTTATTGGTGCCGAATTTTGTGGCGGCAGCATCCTTCAGGCGTTTTGTGAAATCGGGATTTTGGGTTTTAATCCAATCGCCTTGATGCTGGGTGTTACTCATGATGTAGGCGTAGCCATTTAGATTATCGACGATTTGCAAGCCCGCGGCTTCAGCCCCCGCCGCGGTGCTTAAAATGCGGGTTAAGGTTTTGCTATCCACGTTATAGGCCCACACATAGTTGTTGACGTGGTTGCCTGAATCTTCACCCACAAACAAGGTGCGCATGGCCTCGGAATAGAACAAGTTGTCGGTATTGGCGATGAAGTTCACATCCGCTGTGTTGCCCACCGCATCGGCGGTGATGGGTTTGCCAAGCAGCATCGGCTCGACATAAGCTTTGGTAGCTACATAGTTCGAGTTTATCGCAGCGCCCTTGGTGTCTTTTTGGTTAGCCGCTAAATCGAAGGTGTAGGTTGCGCCCGCCGCGTTGGCCTTAATGCGAATATCATCAACGGGGCCGCCATCCTTACCCAGCATCGAGGTTTGGATGTAGCTCACCGCGTAATACATTTTCTTGTCTTTTTCGTTGAATGCCACGCCTTCACCCTTGGTGAATTCGGTGGTTGCGCCTAAGTAGGCGGCATACCGGCGGGTTTCCAAGAAGGCCGCTGCTTGCTCCATGCCAGGTTTGAGCTTTAACCAAATGGTTTGCGCGGAGCCTGCGCGGGTGGGGATAAACCCCGTGCTGCCGGTGAGTGCGGGGTCGGTCATTGAAAATTCAAAAATATCGTTAATGGTGGTGCCTTTATCAACCCAGGCTTTAATTTGGTCATAATTGCCCGAGCCCAATTTCACCCAAGTGATGTTGGCGGTGCCGCCATCGGTGCCATCAGCCGAGGTTTGATTCCACTTGGCCGCGTAAATCGTGCCGCCGGCTTTGGGGTTGTTTGGCACATCCCCCACAAACATAAATAAACCCGCGTAGGCGCCATCGTCGCCATAAATCGCGGTGCGGCCATCGGCGGCCCAGCGTGCCAGCTCCCACGTGCCCCGACCCATTTCATAATGTTTGGTTACGTTGTAGGTGCCATCTTCCTTCACCGCGACTTCAACCGGGTAGCCGTATTGGTACGGGTTGGCTTGCTGGGTATTATTGAAGTATTGTTCGGTGAGTGCTTTCAAGCCGGCGGTGGTGACGCTGTATTCTTTTTCGCCGGGCACAAAATACAAATCGTAATCTTCTTCACCGCCCATGTGGGTGTTCCATGGCGTGGGGCCACCCGCGCAGAAAATCCAGCCGCCTTGCACGCTGGCAAAATTAACCGGCTGCTGGCTTGTAACCGATAACTTGCCATCGGTGCCTTGGTTAATGGAAGACAAACTCATTTCCATCGGCGAACGGCTATACCAATTGGGTGCTTTGTACGACTGCACGCCATTGGCGAGGATGTTGTCGTATTCCCATTGGTTCACGAGGAACATTTTGGCGCCCACTTTGAGCAAGCTGTTCGCATCGGCGGTTTCAGAAATCACCGGATCACCATTGGGATCCATCAACGGCTTCATATTCACATCATAAAGCTGCGCGGCGGCTTGTTTGGTGCCGTTTACGGTGGCAATTTGATCGGTGTTTTTGAACAAGCTGTTGTACGTTAAGGGGAACGCTTTGGTGCTGCCATCAGAGTACTTAACAGTAGCGACCGATTTGGTGTAGGTGGTTAAGTATTCGGTATCAGTGCTGGGCACGGGCGTTGCCGAGAAGGTGACGCCTGTGGCGGTGGCAGCTACGGGGGCAGTGGTATCGGTTGTGCTATTGCAGCCGGTTAAGCCTGCGGCAATCGCGCCAAGGATGGCTAAAGCGAGGGTGTTTTTTTTCATGAGGGCTCCAAAAAGGGGTAATGGATGTTTGGGGTTTTAAGGGATATTTATCAGGGATTGCATATTAGGGTGGTTTTATGAACGAACGATTTTGATTTCATGACGGCCGTGTGTCATTTAAGTGATTGATATAAAAGAAACTATTTGCAAGTATTTATGTTTGCATCTATTCGCCATGCAAAGCATTTGCCCCCGGCGCACCATGAGCTACGTGTTTTTTTACAGAATCTGCTGCTGTTTTTATTACATTTATGTATTATTCGCTTATGTAATAAATTGGAGTGCGTGATGCGCGCTGTGCAAAAAATAGCCATTGTGGTGTGGTTGGGGTTGCTGAGTGCTTGCGCCGATACGGGGGGCATTCATGCCACGGCAAAGCCTAAATCGTTATCGCAACTGAGTTTGAGTGAGGGCTTGGTTTTGGCATCACCGCAAACCGGGCCCAAACCGCAAGCGCATTGGTGGCAGGTGTGGGGCGATGAGCAATTAGATGGCTTAATGGCCGAGGCGCTGGCGCATAACCCGACGCTCGCCTTGGCGGCAGCCCGCGTGCGCGAGGCGGCGGGCTTGGGTGAGGTGGCGGGCGCAGCTACGCGCCCTCGGGTGGATTTCAATAGCAAATTAAGCGGTATGCACTGGGCAAATAATGCCCTAGCGCCACCGACATTGGGCGGGGCGAACACCTGGTTTAATTTTACGAATTTATCTGCCTCGTATGCCTTCGATATCTGGGGGCAAAATCGCGCGCGTGCCACGGCGGCGGCGGATGTGGCGCAGGCACGGGATGAGGAGGCGCGCGCGGCGGCCTTATTGCTTTCAAGCCAGATGCTGCAAGCTTATGTGTTGTATGCAGAGGATACGGCGCAGTTAGGTGTTTTGAGCCAATTGCAAGGGTGGGCAGATAAAGCCGTGGCCATCGAGCAGATGCGCTTAACCCACGGCCTTGCCAATGCCGATCAGGTGGTGCTGGCCACCCTGTCTTCCGCGCAAGTCATTGATAAAATTGACGTTTTGCGCGGTGATTTGCAACGGCGTGCGGAACAAATCGCCGTGCTGACCGGGCGCGGTGTGCAGACGCAAACCCCGCTGCATCCACCCGGCTTATTGGCAGAAAATCAGCCCCAATTGAATTGGCCTGTACCGCAACAGGTGCCGATTGATTTGATCGGCGCGCGCCCAGATGTGCAAGCGCGGCGCTGGCAGGTGGAATCGGCCGCGCAAAATCTAGAAGTGGCGCGCACGGCGTTTTATCCGAATATTAATTTGGCGGCCAATTTAGGCAGTTTTGCGGCCTCGGGCGGGTTTTTAAGTTTTTTAAAATCCAATTCCGCGTTTTATAGCGCAGGCCTTAGTTTATCGCTGCCTATTTTTGAGGGCGGACGGCTGCGCGGGCAGTTGCGCGCCGAGACGGCCGCTTATGATGCCGCCGTCGCGCAGTACGATCACACCGTGCTTACCGCGTTATCGCAGGTGGCCGATGCACTCACCCAGTTGCAAACCTTGCACGCGCGCCAAGCCACCTTAACTGTGGCGGTGCAGGCGGCCGATCAGGAATACGCCATTGCCGAGCGTCGCTATGCGGCGGGGTTGAGTAATCGATTGGCGGTACTGGCCGCGCAAAATCGCCAAGGGGCTTTACGGTTAACGCAAAACGAGATTAACAGCCAAGTTTTGGCTAATTTTTCCGGCTTATTTATTGCGCTCGGCGGCACCCTTGTGGTGCCAGAGCCGCCTCGGGTGGGCACAAAACATGAGTAAATCCACCCGCCAGCCGCAGGCCTTGAGTTTTCGCCCCGCCGATGACCGGCTCGTGCGCACCGCCGAGCGCAGCCCCGATTTTGATTTACAAACCGTCACCCTAGCTCGGCTGATTAATTTTGTGAGCAAGGGCTTGGCGAATGCGGCCAATGGCGCGCTCAAGCGGCATGGGCTAAACCATGCCGCTTATGCGGTGTTGGTGATGCTGTATGGCTCGGTGGACTTCACCTTGACGCCCTCGCAGTTGGCGGATGCAACCCATGAGAAATCGGCCAATATCACTCGGATTTGTGATGAGCTGCTGCAAGCGGGCTTAATCGCCCGTTCGTTTGATGCGCATGATCGAAGGCGGGTGCAGGTGGCATTAACTGAAGCGGGCCGCGTGATGATTGAAACCGTGCTGCCCGATATGGTGCAGGTCACCCAAGGCAGTTTTCTGCATCTTTGCGCACAGGAGCGCACGCAACTCGATCACTTGCTGCGCAAAGTGATTGATGGGCAGGAGCAACGGGTGTGACCACGCAGCGTTTCCCCCCGCTCCCTGCGGCTCGCACTTTTTGGCAGATTAGCCCCGAGTGGCGCCAATTTTGGCTGAGTAGCGCCGCCGATTGGCTTTTTGTGCTCAAAACCGTGTTGGCCGCACTGCTGGCCTTATGGCTGGCCTATCGGTTCGAAATGCAATCGCCGCGCACGGCGGTGGTAACCGTGTTTATTGTGATGCAAGCACGCACGGGCATGGTGGTGGCCAAAGGGTTTTATCGGGCGCTGGGTACCTTGGTGGGCAGCGGCGTTTCCTTGCTGCTGGTGGCCGCTTTTGCGCAAGATCGGGTGGTTTTTTTGGCGGGGCTTGCGTTGTGGGTGGGGTTTTTAACGGCAGGCGCCACGTTGTATCGCAACTTTCAATCCTACGCGTTTGTGTTGGCGGGCTACACGGCGTGTATCGTGGGTTTGCCTGCCGCACTCGATCCTATCCACGCGTTTGATATTGCCACCACGCGGTTAAGTGAGGTGATGCTCGGCATTGGGGTGGCGAGCGTGGTGAGCGGGCTGGTGTTTCCCTTGTCCTCTCATCATTTGCTTCTAACCGCCGCCCGCCAACGCTTCGATTCTTTAATGCACACGACCGGCCGCGTGCTGGGGTTTGGCGTGCCGCGCACGCAATGGGCTCATCTGCACCTCAAAGCCATTAACGACATCATGCAGCTCGATTCCTACCGCTCGTTTGGTGTGTTTGAAGATCAAAAAACCCGCGCCCAAAACGAAACAGTCCAGCAGATGAGCGCCGAACTCATTGCGGCCGCCAGCACCTTGCACCTGCTCAACCAGCATGTGCTGCGGGTGAATCGCAGCGCGATGAATCCGGTGCGCGATGCCCTCGATCCGTTGCTGGGCATTGGCGTGCGGGTTTTAATGGCTGAACCGGCTGCATCCCCTGCGGAGCGATTGACGCAGCTGGCGCAATGGCAGCAAGAAATCACACGGCAAATGCCACTTATTGACCAAGCAACGCGCGATCAGCTCAATGCCAAACAGCGATTAGCGCTTGAGGCCACATTTTTGCTGTTGCAGCAGTTTTTGCACGAGCTATTACATTATGGGCAGCATTTTTTAGCGTTACAAACGCCGCAATTGCTCGCGTCGCCCGCGTCGATTGCGGCGGCGGCCCGCGCAAAGCGCCCGCTGGCGGAGCGACAGTTTTGGCATAAAACTGATGGGTCGCAGCCATTAATTGCCGCCTTGCGCACCATGATTGTGCTGGTGCTCATGTCGTGGTTCTGGGTTAGCACGGCTTGGCCGAAGGGCGAGATGGCTTTGATTATCGCGGTGGCGATTAGTGCCCTTTTTGCGACCGTGCCCAACCCGGCCAAAGCCGCGCAACAAATGGGTTTGGGTGTGTTTTTATCCATCGCGCTGGCGTTTGGCTTTGGTTTTATGATTTTGCCGCATTTATATGGCTATTTAGGCTTGGCGGCTGGGTTAACGCCGTTTTTGATGCTGGGCGCCTATTTAATGGCGCAACCCAAATGGGCGGGCATGGGCGCCGGTTTTGGCATATTTTTTTGCACCCTAGCCATTCCCGATAACCAGTTGCAGGCCTTTAATTATTTAGGCATGGCAAATAATGGCGTGACCTTACTGATAGCCATTGCCTTGCTGATTATCGCGTTTTTCACCCTCATGCCGGCCGGCAATCGTCTGTCGCGTTATCGCATGGTGCACGCCTTAGATAAACAAATGCTCGTAGCGTGTGCGCGCCCATTAACGGGGCTGCGCCGGGCGTTTGAGCGCGATACCCGCGAGCTGGTGCGCCAAGTGGCGAGCATTCCCGGCCTAAAAAGCGCCCATAACACCGCCGCATTAAGCCGTGCTTTAACGGTGCAAGCACTGGGGCGGATTGTGATTGAGCTGCGAAAATTAACCGCGCCTGCCGTGCCCCCCGCCGCAACCGAGCCCGGCTTTTATCCCCCGGCGCCGCGCGTTACCCAGCCATTACCACGGCTGCGCCGAGGCCCCTATTGGCGCCGTGCTGCGCGCACGGCATACCCCACGTTGATACCCATAGAACCTCCGCTTGATGCGGCAGAGGCCATCGCGCATTTTGTGGATGCCTTGGCGCAGCTCTACAGGCGCCCCAGCCGCCGCCACCGGTTGGCAACGAGGCGGGCGCTCTATCGGGCCGAGCAGTTTTTTGCGCATCCTCGTGATGAAGCCCACGCGCCCGGCCAACGGCAGATTCAAATTTACCTATATTTGGCGCAAAGCCTGATGACGCGCTTGCCGGGGCAAACCGCCTTGCCCGCACCCGTCGAGGCGATGCCCCTAACCCCACAAGACGAGGTGCCGCCGGATGCCGCGCGAAATTCCATTCTTTGATGCACTAATTCCCACGATTTTACTCATTTTGATTGTGAGTGCGGTCTTGTATTTTTTAGTCGAGCGCCTCGTGCAAGCGGTGGATTTAGCGGCGTATGTATGGCACCCCGCCTTGTTCCGATTCGCTATTTTTGTGATTTTGTTCAGTAGTTTAAGTTTATGGTGGTATTCATGAATCCGAAAGCGATGGCGCGCTTTGTGTTAACCCTGCTGGTGGTGGGCATTGCCGCCTATTTGGGCTACCGTTTGTGGCTTAATTATATGGATGGCGCCTGGACACGAGATGGCCGCGTGCGAGCCGATGTGGTGCAAATTACCGCCGATGTGAGTGGCCGCGTGGTGCAAGTGCCCGTGCACGATAATCAACTGGTGCAGCCGGGCGAGGTGTTATTTACGGTAGACCCCGAGCGTTATCAACTGGCGCTGACCCATGCCCGCGCCGCGCTGGCGGGGGCTACAGCCGAATGGTCGATGCGCGAACAACAGGCCAAGCGGCGCGCACGGCTTGATCCCGAGGTGGTATCGCAAGAAAACAACCACGATACGCAGCAGGCCGCCGTGATCGCCAAGGCACGGTTAGATGAAGCCCGCGCCGCGCTGGATTTGGCCGAATTAAACTTGCGCCGAGCCACCGTGCGCGCACCCGTGGCAGGCTATGTAACCAACTTCTTACTCCGGCCGGGCGATTATGCAGCGGTCGGCGCGCCCAAAATGGCGATTGTCGCCGCGCATTCATTCTGGGTGTATGGCTATTTTGAAGAAACGCGCTTGCGCCATGTGCGGGTAGGCGATGCCGCCAAGGTAACGCTCATGGGTTATAGCCAGCCAATCAAAGGGCGGGTCGCGAGCATTGCCTATGCCATTGCCGATCGGGATAACCCCGTAGCCCCCGATTTAACCGCCAATGTAAACCCCGTGTTTAACTGGGTGCGATTAGCCAGCCGCATCCCCGTGCGCATTGCGCTGGATAATGTGCCCGCTGAGATGCATTTGGCGGCCGGCATGACCTGTACAGTCGTCATTGAGCCGCGCATTAATTAGCGCGCCCGGTCTAAAAATCCAAAGGGCTAAGCACCCCGCGCCCACCCTTATTCAGCACATGCGTATAAATCATCGTCGTTGACACATCCGAATGCCCCAGCAATTCCTGAATGGTACGAATATCCTGCCCGCGCTCCAGCAAATGCGTAGCGAATGAATGCCGCAACGTATGCGGCGTAGCAGGCTTAGCCAGCCCCAAATCACGCACCGCTTGTTTAATCGCACGCTGCAAACCTTTTTCATCAATGTGATGTCGGCGCGTAACACCAGAACGCGGATCGATGGATAAATTCTTAGATGGAAAAACATACTGCCAGCCCCATTCACGCGCCGCATGAGGATATTTTTTATCTAAGGCAAACGGTAAATAAACCTCACCATAACCCGCCGCCACATCTTCATCATGCAAGGCTTGCACCTTGGCTAAATGCAATTTAAGCGGCGCGATTAACGATTCAGGCAACATCGTCACCCTATCCTTAAACCCCTTGCCCTCACGCACAATAATTTCATGCCGCGCAAACTCCACATCTTTCACCCGCAAGCGGATAGCCTCCATCAAACGCATCCCCGCACCATACAACAAACCCGCCACCAGCTGATGCGTACCCTTCAACTGCGCCAACACCGCCTGCGTTTCACTTACCGTTAACACCACAGGCAAACGTTTTGGTGCTTTCGCCTGCGTCACGTTATCCAGCCAAGGCAACTTCGTCTCCAACACCTCACGATATAAAAACAGCAACGCGCTCTTAGCCTGATTTTGTGTAGAAGCCGCCACCTTGCCAGCCACCGCCAAATGCGTTAAAAACGCCTCCACCTCAGCGGCTCCCATCTCCTGCGGATGCCGCTTGCCATGAAAAAGAATATAGCGTTTAATCCAGTCTAAATAAGTTTGTTCCGTGCGTATGCTGTAATGCTTAACCCGCAATTTATCGCGTACACGGTCAAGTAATTTAGGTGGGTTTGCTACGGTGCAATTGTCATCGAAATTAGGGTGCGCCATAATCGTATCCTTATTAAAATTCAAGGTGTTGCAACATGGATACCAGAATATACACCTTGAAGGTGCCTTTGATGGCATTTTTTAGGGTGTCTACTTTACGTTAGGCCACATCAAATGACTGCAAACATAACCATCGAGACAGCAACCTTGGACGATTCCTATGAAACCGCCGTGATGGTTGGAGAGTTGCTGAGTGAAATCATGAACACTATTGGTGTTCAATCATTCAACTTCGATCTGGAAGAAACGACGGACAGGCTCAGGGATTTTCTCAACCGCGAAAAATACTTCGTATTTATCGCTCGCGATGAAGGCGGAAAAGCAGTCGGGTTCCTTGCACTGTATGAAAGCCACGCCCTTTACGCTGAAGGTTCCTTTGGAACCATGCCTGAGCTTTATGTTCGCCCAGAATATCGCTCAAACAATGTGGGGTTCCGACTCGTATCCCAAGCAAAATCTTTCGGCGCATCGCGGGGCTGGAAGCGCCTAGAAGTCACGACGCCACCGCTGCCACACTTTGATAAAACGTTGGCATTTTATGAGCGTGAGGGCTTTGCTATTGCTGGTGGCCGTAAGTTAAAGGTGGCTCTGTGAGTTGCCAGCCTAACATTGCGGTCAAGCGGGACTGGCTTACAGCGGGCTTCGCCCGCTTCCAGCCAGCCCCTTACCTTGAACGTTAGAGCGCAAGGCATAATTCCTATGACGCCCATTGAACAAATATGTAATCTGCCAGTTGCATTTCACGCCGGCGACAAATCTCCGCTGCAACTCGTTTGTGACTCTGGTATTGAAGACGAACCTGGCAGCCTTGCTGCAACATCAATTGCTAACATCCTCCTCGCCAATCCCACCCTTGTTGAGAGTTGGCTTCGCTGGTCTGAAGACAAGAGGGTTTCTTCTGGTTGGTATTTTCTCCGCGAGAACAACGGTTATCTTGTGGGCTTTATTCCAGAAGGTGAGCGCCTCTTCTTTAAAGATGCGTTCACCGCTTGTTCGGAATTCATAGTCCGAGAAGTAGATGGTATGCTGCAATCGTTGCGCTCTAACCCTGCGCTCAAGCGGGACTGCCGCAAAAGCGCGGCAGCCCCTTAGCTCCACGTTAGGCAGATTTTGAAACTAAGGAGTTGCAATGAAGAGAATTTTATTATTCGTCCTGTTATTTGGATTTCTTCCATTTTCTGCAAATGCAGCGGTCAAATGCAGTGATGTTAAATATGGAAACGAAAACTATCATGAGAAAATGGAGGAACTAGCTAAGCTAGCCAGATTACCTGATGGTTACTACAACAGGTATCACGAGGATGTTGTAAGTGATTTGTGTAAAGGTAATGCAAAAGGAATTAGAGATTCAATTGACAGCGGTTTTGTAAAGAGATCTGAAGTCGAAGCTATCATAGAATCTCTCGGTATGGACAACCGCTCTGATACTGGGAAAAGCTACGGTTATTCAAGACAGAAATTCGAGGACATGGGGTTATGTAGTGCTTGCGCCGACAATGTAGCGCAACACTATACGAAAAAACAAAATTCGAAATGTGGAAAGCTTGCAAAACAAGCATTGGAAGGAAATCCCAATGCAATTGAAGAGTTGCAATCTTTTCCAAGTTATTGCATATGGAAATATTAACCATCTGTTGCAACAGCCTAACATGGCGCTCAAGCGGGACGGTCGCTATCGCGCCCTCCCCTTAGCTTTACGTTAGGCGTTTCGGTATTCAGCTTAAGTGCGTGTCCTGTAACCCCGATATGTACGTTGCGGCTTTGCCTTTTGGCGCGTTTGTCGTGTTCAATCAAGTCGCGGGTTTTGGTCGCGTGCCGCCCTTTAATTTGGCTTGCGGCGCTGATAGTCTGGCCTGCGGCGTTGTTCGGTGCGGGCGTGTTTTTGCCGCCTTTGCTGCCAACGTGTACGCTCGGCGGTTTTGTCCGTCGTATCCGTTGCGTTTGCCGTGCTTGCAGCCTAACCCGTGGTAATCCCCCCCGAAAACTAGTGGTATTCAGAAGTGGAATTTTCTCGTAATCTAAACGTAGGAGATTTCCAATGAAA
>JAGDVP010000022.1:0-88850 GCA_023255735.1 Halothiobacillus sp.
TTAGATTACGAGAAAATTCCACTTCTGAATACCGCTAGTTTTCGGGGGGATTACCACACCAATCGCTGGGCTATATCACACCCGATCAGGTCTACCGAACAGCGAGTGGCGGCGGCGCAAAAATTTCGGATAAGTACGGTGAGCAGAAAAAAACTGACGCAGAAAAAAATGCGGAAACAAAAGCAGAATCATAAAAACGGGGCAGCGCCGTTCCGCTGCATATGAAAGGTTACCCTCTTAAACTCAATGCATTATTGTCTTAACTAAGGGGGTCCACCATAACCATCTGAGCGTGGCCACCACCCATCGAGAAGGACTAAGAAGCTGTTTTGAAATAGCTCAGCACAATTTGCCAAGCATTATTTTTATCATGGCAAGCCGCACGACATTTTCAGCCGTGCCAGTCAAAATCTCGTAATCTTTGGATAGGCGACGAAAGTTGCCTATCCATGCAAACGTCCTTTCTACCTCCCATCGCTTAGGCAGAATGGCAAAACCATCCTTGATTTTGGTCGAGATATGACATGCTAATTTCAGCCGACTTTCCACAAAATTCACCGTCGTACCCCGATACCCCGCATCGGCTGAAAAAGCCTGAATGCGCGGAAATTTCTCCACGACTCGCGCCAACACCGCTGGCGCAGCTTTTGTATCGTGCGTATTGGCCGCATGCACTGAAACATGCAACAAATCTCCAAGTATATCAACGACATGGTGGCGTTTACGACCCTTGAGCTTCTTGCCGCCATCGATGCCAATCTCTTCGCTCGCATAGATCGTCTTGACGCTTTGCGAGTCAATAATGCCGTAGCTCGGACTCGCTTTTCTGCCCAGCCGCACGCGACGTTTGCGGTTCAATTCGTCCAGCACTTTCTCCCAAACACCATTTAAATTCCAGCGTCGAAAATAGCCATAGACCGTTTGCCACGCTGGGAAATGCCTCGGCAACATTCGCCACTGACAGCCCGAACGAACCAGATAAAAGATCACTTCTACGATGTGACGGCGAGCGTGAGAGGGCTTGCGTCCGCAGCGAGCACGATATGCGAAGAACCTTCTAATTTCTTTCCACTCACGTTTTGTCAAGTCGCTGTAGTAGCTCATTACACGGATTTTCTGAATATTTCGGAGCTTGATTTTCTCAGAAAATCTATTTCAAAACGGCTTCTAAAAAGCCCGCCATTTGGCGGGCTTTTTTTTGGCCGGGATTTCGCTTATTGAATTGAAAACTTTTTCAAACGATAGAGAAATGTGTCTCGCGATAAACGCAGCAACCGCGCTGCGCGGCTTTTGTTGCCCCCGGTGCGCGCCAGCGCTTGGCGGAGCAAATCCGATTCAATTGCTTCCAAATCCACCCCACTTTCGGGCAAATCAAAACGCGGGGTTTTCACTACTTCAATTTCGGCCGCGCGCAATTCGTGCGGTAAGTTTTCGACGTCAACCGTGCGCCCGGCATTCAAAATAACCAAACGTTCAGCCAAGTTGCGCAATTCGCGCACATTGCCCGGCCAAGGATGACGACGAATCACCCCCTGGGCATTGGCGGTTAACCTCGGCAAATGCACATCATATTGCGCTGCAAAATCGGCCATAAATCGAGCCAACAACCAATCAATATCCCCTTGGCGCGCACGCAATGGCGGTAATTCAATCGGCACGACTTGCAAGCGATAAAACAGATCAGCCCGGAATTGCCCCGTGGTAACTAACTGCGCCAAATCCCGATGCGTTGCCGCCACCAAGCGCACATTGACTCGATGCGTTTGCGTATCGCCAAGGCTTAGAACCTCACCAGTTTCTAAAAATCGTAGCAACTTAGCCTGCACTGCAAGGCTTAATTCGGCAATTTCATCGAGAAATAAGGTGCCGCCATCGGCTGCGCGAATCATGCCGTCATAATCGCTCTGTGCGCTCGTAAAAGCGCCGCGCTTATGGCCGAACAACTGAGATTCGGCTAATGATTCTGAAAATGTAGCACAATTAACCGCAACATAAGGTGCCGCATGACGCCGAGAACCCATGTGTAGCGCACGGGCAATAAGCTCTTTGCCGGTACCCGATTCACCGAGAATTAAGGTTGTCGCTTCGGTGGCTGCCACAATTTGCACGCTGCGCAATACCGATTCAAATATCGGCGACTGTGTCCAAATTTGAGAAAAAATTGCGGGCTGTGACATAGGACACTTCTCTGACAACAAATGTTAGCAAAAGTATAATACGGCATGGGTTAATTGCCACATAAAAACCTTCTATCGCTAGATTAATGAACCAAACTTTTTAGCGCCGCAATGATTTGCTTGCTGTGGTCTTTGGGATCAACATCGGTATAAGTCGCCGCTAGGCGACCTTGCGGATCAATAATAAACGTGTGTCGTTTGGCAAATTTCAGCCAGCCAAATATCGAAAAAAGCGAATCGTACTCGGCGGCAACTTTGCCGTCCTCATCGGCGAGCAAGGTGTAGGGCAAATGATATTTTTTGGCGAAACGCTCGTGACTAGCAATGCTGTCCTCGCTGATACCGATCACGGTAACACCCAACCCTTGGATGGTGGCGATGTCATCGCGAAATTGACAAGCCTCGGTTGTGCAGCCTGGGGTTTCATCTTTGGGGTAAAAATACACAACCAGCCATTTACCTCGATAATCCGCCAGTGAATGCAGCTTGCCCGCTTGATCAGGCAAGTTGAACGCGGGGGCAAGATCACCCACGTGGAGCTCTGCCGCCTGAGCATTCGCGCCAAAAAATAATCCCAACATCAATAACCCCGCAAGATAAAGGGGACGAACCGGATTTGCCATTAGAAACACCCGTTAATTATTAGCCCACATCGCTACCTTCGACTATAGATTAGAAGGCCGCTTTTTTGCGCATCAATGGCATAATTCATAACGCATTTATGAATTTATTTTTCAAGGAGTCGGAATATGTCACTCATTAGTGAGTTCAAAGAGTTTGCAATGAAGGGCAATGTGATCGATATGGCGGTCGGCGTTATTATCGGTGTGGCATTTGGCAAGGTGATTTCATCGGCTGTAGCCGACATCATTATGCCCCCATTAGGCTTACTCATTGGCGGGATTGATTTCAGCCATTTAAGCATTGTGCTGCAAGCGGCGCACGATAAAGTACCTGAAGTGGCCATTCGATATGGCTTATTTATTCAAACCGCACTGGATTTTACGATTGTTGCTTTTGCCATTTTTATGGCGCTTAAAGTCATAAACAAGCTCAAAAAACCCGCCGCAGCGCCAGAGCCAGAACCCGCAGCGCCGCCGGCTGATATCCAGCTTTTAACTGAAATCCGAGATTTACTCAAACAAAAGTAACCTGCTTCTGCCTAAAAACTAAGGTTGAATACCGCGTAGTTACGGCGCGGGATTAGGCAGGCGTTGATCAATCGCATCAATTTCTGCCAAAATTTCAGCGCTTAAGGTCACCTCAGCCGCGCCGATATTTTCGGCTAACTGTGCTATCTGCGTAGCACCAATAATAACCGAGGTGGTGAACGATTGATTCATAGCAAACGCAATCGCCATCTGCGCGGGCGACAACCCATGACGTTCGGCTAAATCCACATACGCCTGCGCCGCCGCTGGCACATTAGGCTTGGCATACCGCTGACCAAACCCGGCAAACTCGGTAATGCGCCCCGCCGCCTTGGGATCGCGCTGATATTTTCCCGTTAGCCAACCAAAAGCCAGCGGGCTGTAGGCCAGCAAACCAATGCCCGTTTGCGCGCTGACTTCCGCCAACCCGCCGGTCTCAAAAGTTCGGTTCATTAAATGGTAGGCGTTTTGCACGCTGGCGACGCGCGGCAAATTAAAATCTCGGGCAGCTTGTTCAAACGCCATAACGCCATAGGGCGTTTCGTTCGATAAACCAATCGCCCGCACTTTACCTGCTTGAACTAAATTCGATAATGCCCGCAATTGCACCTCGATCGATTCCGCTGCGCGCAGATTCGCCGCATCAAAGTAGCGCTCACCGAACATGGGCACATAACGTTCAGGCCAGTGAATTTGGTAGAGATCGATATAATCAGTTCGAAGCCGCATTAAGCTCGATTCGATAGCGGTTTGAATTTGCTGCGCGTTAATGTGTGGCCCGCCCCGAATCCATTTCATGCCGCGCGAAGGGCCGGCAATTTTGGTGGCCACCACCACAGAATCACGCGCGCGCTTGGCCAGCCAAGTACCCACGATTTCTTCGGTGCGACCCTGCGTTTCCGCCCTAGGCGGTACGGGATACATTTCTGCCGTATCGATAAAATTGATGCCTTGGCTCACCGCAAAATCGAGTTGTGCATGCCCCTCAATTTCAGAATTTTGCTGCCCGAATGTCATTGTGCCTAAACACAATGCGCTCACTTTGATGCCTGAATGCCCTAATTGACGCTCTTCCACCGCAAAGCTCCTCCGACAATACGCTTTTAACCGGCCAATTGGCCATAAAACGCCTGCAAATAGGCTAACATTCCCGCCGTTGACGGCAGCTCGGTTGGTTCCGAACTTGGCCGAAAACTCATTAACCTGCTAACAATAGCATAGGCAAACTTTTAATGGATCGTTTGCCCTATTTGAGAACTGACATCATGCAACAACCTGCCAGCCAAATATGTGCCGCCCACATTGAACTGATTACGGCCGTAGCCGATAGCCGGCGTGCCGGACACCTGTACCCAGCAGCGCAATCCCAAATTGAGCAGTATCAAAACACGGGTTGGGTACAACTGGCTCATACGCTCACCGCATGGATGAATGGCGCGGAGCCAGATTTAGCGCGCCTTGATGCGGAAGATCAGCAAATTATTTTGGGTATCGAATACGCCACAACCGAGCCCAATTGGCTCGAAACTTTAAGCGATCAGGCGCAAACCGAAGCCGCCCAATCCCTTGCTCAAATGATTTACGCCGCCACTTGGGGCGATTACGATGCGCTTGAGTTGCTTTCAAGCATGCGCGAAGCCGCTGAAGATGCCGGTGTTTATCAATCGGCGGCACATGCGTTTGTCGCCATGGTGGAAGGGGAGCGAGATAACGAAAAACTCCACCAACAATACCCAAAAGCAGAACAAAGCCTAATCAATGCCGTGCTTAATTGCTTAATCGAAAAAGAACAAGACTGAGTTGCGTGGCAAAAGCCACCGCAACTGGCTGATTATTTATCGCGGTACGTGCCAAATACGCGATCCCAAAAGAGCGTAATGACCCCATAATTTGATTCATCAAACGTGTGGTGGTGAATCGCGTGCATTCGCTTAAGCCGCCGAAACCACGGCATGCTTGAGCGCCAATGATGTTCGGCATGATGCAACCAAGTGTAAATGCCATAACCCAGCAGCAACCCCACACTAAACCCGGATCCCAGCCACAAACCCACAAGCCAATAGGCGGGAAGAAAAATCAATAAGGCCACCAAGGTAAGGCTCACCCAAGTGGGGGTACCCACCGCTAAATCGGGTGCTTCGTGATGCGCTTGATGCCATTCCTTAAAAGGGGATAAATGATGCAAAACAAACCGATGCAAACCGTATTCGAGCAAAGTCCAGCCGATAAATCCCAGCACCACAGCGGCCAGAACGCCCCAACCCGTGCCCAGCGGGCAAGCCCACCACAATGCGCCAACTGCAAGGATGGGGATAACCAAAAAAACAGCCAAATCAATTTTATAGGCTGTTTTACTAAATTCAAGTTTCAAAATGCTCATATCACTCCTTTAACCCAACACCACAACTATCGGCGCATAGCCGCGCTGGTATCGCAACTCATGCCTGTGAAATCCATCATGGGGTGAAATTTCCCACGTATGCTCATAATAACTCTGCATCATACGTTAATTTGAATAATTTTATCTATTTTATACTAACATAAATATAATTTATAACAATGTGCGTTCAGCCAACTCGCGCCCATCACAAAACGCCCCCTTTTCGTTCGGCGCGTAAGCGGGTGGCTTAAAAATAGCCTATGATTGCGCTTATTTTGCGTATTAATTAAAAATATATCGCAATAGAATTTATTCCAGAGGAAGTACATTGTCTTTAAAAATCTTATTGGGCGTGGGAGCACTCTGTGTATCGGCAAGCTTAATTTTGGCGGGCTGCACGACAGTCGGCCCTAATTATCAGGCGCCATCGGTGCCTGTGCCGTCCGATTGGCAATCAATCCAGCCTGCCGCCGCGCCGCCCGCAACCCAGCCTAATCATGATCTGCGGCTTGCCCAGTGGTGGCAGGTTTTTGATGACCCCCAACTCACCCGGCTCATTGACAAGGCGCTGGCTAATAATAAAGACGTTAAACAAGCCGAAGGCCGCGTGCGAGAAGCTCAGGCGCGTCGAGCCATAGCCGAGGCCAATCAATACCCAAGTTTAGGCACGAAAGCCGGCGCAAACCGTAATGGCAGCAGCAGCGAAGCGGGTTTAGGGCTTACCAACAATGTATTTTCTTCAGGCTTTGATGCCAGCTGGGAGGCGGATTTATTCGGCGGTAAACGCCGTGCCCTTGAAGCTGCCGACGCGCAAACCCAAGCCTCTGAAGCGGATTTGGCCGATGTGCAAGTAACCCTTACTGCTGAAGTTGGGCTCAATTACCTCAATCTTCGTGCGTATGAAACAAGGCTTGCGGTGGCGCAAAGCAATCTTAAAATTCAGGTGGATACCCGCGATATAGCCAATTGGCGGCACCTGGCAGGGCTGACCACCCAGCTTGATGTTGACCAAGCAACCACCACGCTTGAGCAAACCCGCGCGCAAATTCCGCCCCTTGAAACACTCATTGCGCAAACCAAGAACCAAATCGCTGTTTTACTGGGGCTTAATCCCGAGCAAGGTCCCGCCTTGACTCCCTCGCCCATCCCGCACGCCAACGCGGCAATTGCATTGGGGTTTCCGGCGGAATTATTACGCCGTAGACCCGATATTCGTCGTGCTGAACGCCAGCTGGCCGCACAAACTGCCCAAATCGGCGTGGCTACGGCGGCGCAATACCCTAATTTTTCACTCAGCGGCAGCTTAGGCTTAGCGGCCATGGCGGCTGGCAATTTATTCACCGCCGGCGCCAAAACTTTTGCACTCGGCAGCAATGCCACTTGGACTGCCTTTGATGCAGGGCGCATTCGGCAAAATATTTTGGTTCAAAGCGCCCTCCAAGAGCAGGCGTTAGGTCGCTATGAGGCCACAGTGCTCACCGCATTTTTACAGGTAGAAAACACCTTAACGGCCTATGCCCGCGAACAAGAGCGCCAAGTGGCCTTAAAGCGTGCCGTAGCGGCCGCGCAAAATGCAGAAGTTTTGGCGCGCAATCAATATGCGGCAGGTTTAGTGAGCTTTCAAACCGTGCTCGATACCCAGAAAAGTTTGCTGACCTTGCAAGATCAACAGGTGATCAGCGAGGCGGCCGTCAGCACCGATCTTGTTCAACTTTATAAAGCCCTCGGAGGCGGCTTTGCGGCTAAATCCCCAGCGACGCCTTCTTCACCGGCACCATCCGAATTGGAGCACTCAATCCTATGACCGCCACACCCGACCATCGTCCAGATTTAGCCCCAGCGCCCCAGGTGTCGCCACCTGCATTTTTAAAAAAGTCCAAATCGAGCCGGCCATTGGTGTGGCTCACGGTGCTTTTGATCATCGCGGGGCTGATTTTTAGCTATATCCAAGTTAAAAATCAGAGCAATCAGCCGCCAACGTATCTTACCCAGCCCGCCACACGGGGCGATTTGACGGTGACCGTGTCCGCAACGGGCACGCTGGCACCGACCAATCAGGTGGATGTGGGGATTGAGGTTTCCGGCACGGTTAAAGAGGTGCTCGTCGATTTCAACGATAAAGTCACCGTCGGTGAACCACTCGCGCGCATCGACCCCACCAAGCTTGAAGCGCAATTACGCCAAACAACTGCCGCCCTCACGGCGGCCAAAGCGAAAGTATTACAAATCCAATCCACGGTTTTGGAATCACAAAACCAGCTCGCAAGGTTAGAGGCGGTGCGCAAAATGAGTGGCGGCAAAGTGCCCTCCGTGCTGGAACTTGATGGCGCGCGCGCCAATGTGGCTCGGGCGCGCGCCGATTTGGCCAGCGCCCAAGCCAGTGTCGAGCAAACGCAGGCATCACTAAATGCTAACCGCAACGATTTATCCAAAACCGTGGTGCGCTCGCCCATCAATGGCATCGTGCTCAATCGCAATGTGGAACCGGGGCAAACCATTGCCGCCACGTTCCAAGCGCCCGTTTTGTTTACCTTGGCGGAAAATTTGGCGCAGATGGAATTGCAGGTAGATGTCGATGAAGCCGATGTAGGCTTGGTGCACGAGGGGCAAATGGCGCATTTCAGCGTAGATGCCTACCCCGATCGGGTATTTGATGCCAAAGTCACCCAAGTACGTTTTGGCTCGCAAACAGTTTCGGGCGTTGTGACCTACAAAACTATTCTGAGCGTCGATAACCATGATTTATTGCTGCGCCCCGGTATGACCGCCACGGCACAAATTGTGGTTAGCCAGGATAAAAATGTATTGCTCGTACCCAATGCGGCATTGCGCTTTGCGCCCGCGCCGCAAACAGCGGCTAAAAGCAATGCGGGGTTTATCGCAAGCTTAATTCCCCGCCCGCCCAGTGCCAAAAAACCCGAGGCGCCGACGCCCGGCTCAGGGCAACACGTATGGGTTTTGCGCGATGGGCAGCCTGTGGCGGTGGCGGTAACACCCCTACGCACCGATGGGCTGAACACCGCGGTTGAAAGCGATGTCATTACCCCGGGCACCGAGCTGATTGTTGATCGGGCAGAGCCTGCCAAATGAGCACCCAGCCGATTGCCCTCGATGCACCGCTGATTGAGCTGATTGATGTCACCAAATCCTATGGCGCGGGCAGCGCTTCAATGCAGGCTTTGCGTGGGGTGAGTTTGCGCATTAACGCAGGCGAATTTGTGGCCATTATGGGCGCTAGTGGCTCGGGCAAAAGTACCATCATGAATATTATTGGCTGCTTGGACACCCCAAGTTCAGGGAGTTATCGCTTCAAGGGGGTGGCGGTTGAGCTTTTGGATCGCAACCAACGCGCCCAGTTACGACGCTTTGAATTAGGCTTTGTGTTTCAAGGATTTAATTTACTTTCGCGCACCTCGGCGCTTGAGAATGTCGAATTACCGCTGATTTACCGAGGCTTACCCCATAGCGAGCGCCGAGCGCTCGCGCAAGAGGCATTGGCGAAAGTCGGGCTGGATGGCTGGGCTGGCCACACGCCGAGCGAGCTTTCCGGTGGCCAGCAACAGCGCGTCGCCATTGCCCGCGCCATTGTGACGCAACCTTCGGTATTGCTGGCCGATGAGCCCACCGGCAACCTCGATTCTGCACGCAGCGTCGAAGTGATGGAAATGATTACCCGCTTTAACCAAGAATCGGGCATTACCGTGGTGATGGTGACCCATGAACCCGATATGGCTCAATTTGCACGGCGGGTGATTCATTTTCGTGATGGGATCATTGCCAGTGACGTAATTCAGTCCGGGATAACCTCATGATCTGGAATACCATTTTATTGGCTCTGCGGGAAATTCGCCGTAATGTTTTGCGCTCGTTTTTAACCGTTCTTGGCATTGTGATTGGGGTGGCAGCCGTCATTATCATGGTGACCTTAGGTGGCGGCGTCACCGTCAAAGTGGGCGATCAGATCTCAAGCCTTGGCAGTAATTTACTCATTATCACCCCTGGCAAGCGGATGGGGCCTGGGCAAGTGAGCGGAGCCGGCCCCTTCACACTCGAGGATGCCGCCGCTATTGCCCGCGAAATCCCCGGCCTTGCCGCCGTCGCCCCCATGTCATCGCGCGCCATGACCGTAGTTTTTGGCAATCAAAATTGGTCCACTATGGTGAGCGGCATCACCGATGACTATTTCACCGCTCGCAACTGGGCCGTGCAATCGGGGCGAGAATTTAATGCGAGCGAACTGCGCTCGGGGGCGGCGGTGTGCATTGTGGGAGCCACGGTGCAAAGCAAACTGTTTGGCAATCAAACCGCCGTGGGCAATCGCATTCGGTTGCAAAAAATTGCCTGCGAAGTCATTGGTGTGATGGAGCCTAAAGGCCAATCGACGATGGGTACCGATCAAGATGATCTCGTGCTCATGCCGCTGCGCACCTTTGGGCGGCGGATTGCGGGTAATCAAGATGTGAACATGATTCAGGTATCGGCGCAAAAAGGTGTTTCAACCGAGAAAGTACAGCGCGATGTGGAGCGCTTGCTGCATGAGCGCCGCCACATTCCCGCCAACAGCGAGAACGATTTTAACGTGATGGATATGAAAGAAATCACCAAAATGCTCACCAACACCACCAAAGTGCTCACCGGACTTTTGGGTGCGGTGGCGGCGGTGAGTTTGCTTGTGGGCGGCATTGGGATTATGAACATCATGCTGGTCTCGGTGACTGAACGCACCCGTGAAATTGGCATCCGCATGGCCATTGGCGCGATGGAGCGCGAGGTGTTGCTGCAATTTTTGGTGGAAGCGATTGTGCTGTCGTCGTTTGGCGGCTTAATTGGGATTGTGCTGGCGCTGGTCGGGTCGTTTGGTATTGCCAGCGCCTTGCATGTACCGTTTATTTTCAATACCCAGATTGTGATTATCGCGTTTTTATTTTCCGCGGCGGTTGGGGTTATTTTTGGCTACTTCCCTGCCCGAAAAGCGGCACGGCTTGATCCCATTGAGGCTCTGCGTCACGAGTGATGCACCGCCTTGGCGTTGTTGATTTGGCGCGGCAAAGCACCCGCCCTTACGTCGTGGCACCGCGTGGGGTGCCGCATCGGAGTTAAACCCCCGCCTGAACGGGGCACGCAAACTTTGGCGGGGCGGATCAAAATATCATAGAGACCCGTGTGCCATGACACCTTCATCGGTGCCCGCCGCATAGGTGAGCTGGGCGACATTATCGCGGGCGAAAAACCCCTGAAAACTGCCAAAACGCTGCACATATTCGATGATGAGTGAGGAGTATTCAGAAGCCGAGGAGAAAATCTGTTTCAAGCCCTCCTCGCGCGAGCCGACGGTATCAAGTAAGAACCGCTTGCCTTGGGATGAAATGGCACCCACCACAAAATCAATATGTTCCAACCCGTTGGTTTGGCCATCGGCCACGGTGAGCGCCATGTGGTGCAAACGCGGGCCATAGTTGCGCACAAACGTTTCGGTTGGGCTGGGCAATTGATCTAAATGATTTACACAATACGGGGTGTTATTGGCGGTAAATACTTTGGCGGGCGAACTGGACTCTGGCGCGCCGCGCACGTTTTTGGTGACATTCGTTGAGGAGTTTTGATCTGTAATATCGTAGCTACCCCAATAGTAATAGCTTGATAAAGCCAAGTATTCGAGCAAGGCTGCCTCGCGATTTTGGCTATAGACCCGGGTGGCTAGGTGGTCGATCGGCAGAATCATGTCTTTTACGCCGATGTGTTCCTGCATGGCTTTGCCGCGCTCATAGGCGGCTTGCGCCTCGGGCATAATGTGTGAATCGCCGTGTTGGTACACCCGAATGCCATCCGATGAGCGTTCCATGTAGCCCACCACATTTTGGGTGTAGGGCGAGGGCTTGGAGATGCTCATATTCAGCGGCAAATCCAATTCGGCTAACTGCCCCATGGTTAAAAAGCGAAACTCGCGCTCTTGCTGCATCGCCACCACATCGTAGCGATTGGTTACGCGCAAAATCTCACCCAAATAACGGCTGTGGGGCCGGCGCGCACCGACGGGATATTGATCGTTCAGGCTGCGGAATAAATCGCTGTACTCGGGGGATTTAATTTCTCGCAATAAAATATCGGGCGAATTCATGTCGATGCGCAAAATATGCGTCAGGTGTTTGGGGCTATCGAGCGTAACCAAGTAGTGGTAGGGCGTCATGAGGGCTAATTCGGAAATATATTCAAGCGATTTGCCCGGCTCGACCGAAATCATCATCGCTTCGATGCCGCCGATGAGTTCAGTCAACCCACTGCGATCGCGCTCGGCCAGCACGCGGGGCAAATATTCTTCAAAAAATGTCGAATTTTGTTTATCGCCAAACCGCTGAAAACTATTGGAATCGAACATGAGTTCCTCTCTATATTAAATGCACATCAAAAATTAACGGGGCTGCCAGCGCAAATCGAGCGTGAGGGGAAAACGAGGGTTTTGGGTCTCTGGGCGCAAAACGTATTGCCCCGGCGTGTGCCCATGATCCCAAAACCGTGAGCGACGACGAGCCTCAGCCTCGTTCGCATTGACGGGGAACAGCTCATACCCTCGCCCGCCCGGATGGCTTACGTGGTAGGTGCAGCCGCCAATTGCGCGGTTATTCCAGCCATCAATCAAATCAAAAATGAGTGGGGCTTGCACGCCGATGGTGGGGTGCAGCGCCGAATACGGGGCCCAGGCCTTGAATCGTACCCCAGCCACAAATTCTCCCGGTACCCCGGTGGGATGCAGCGGCACCGCGCGGCCATTGCAGGCGATTTGATGGCGATTGCCAATGAGGCCGCGCACCAGAATTTGCACCCGTTCAATAGATGAATCGACATAGCGCGCGGTGCCGCCTGCGGCCATTTCTTCGCCCAGCACGTGCCATGGCTCAATGGCTTGACGCACCTCAAGCGTCACCCCTTCATAACTCACCATGCCATAACGTGGAAAGCGGAATTCCAAAAACGGCACAAACCACGCTTCATCGAAGGCGTAGCCGGCCCCGCGTAAATCGCGGCAAATATCCTGCATATCTTGTTCAATAAAATGCGGCAACATGAAGCGATCATGCAGCGCCGTGCCCCAATCCACCAATTTGCCGCTGTAAGGGGTTTTCCAGAAGCGGGCAACTAAAGCGCGTAGCAGCAAAGATTGCACGAGGTTCATGCGCTCGTGCGGCGGCATTTCAAAGGCACGCAGCTCCAAAATCCCTAAACGCCCCGTGGAAGAATCGGGGGAATAGAGCTTGTCGATACAAAACTCGGCTCGATGCGTATTGCCGGTTAAATCCACCAGCATGTGCCGCAGCAAGCGATCGATCATCCACGGTTGCTCGGATACTTGCCCGGGCGGAAATTGTAAATCCAGTTGCTGGAAGGCGATCTCCAGCTCACCCAAGGTGTCATCTCGCGCCTCATCCACACGAGGCGCTTGGCTGGTGGGGCCGATAAACTGCCCCGAAAATAAATACGATAACGCGGGGTGCTGCTGCCAGTAGGTGAGCAAACTTTTTAATAAATCGGGGCGGCGTAAAAACGGGCTATCGGCAGGTGTGGCGCCGCCCAAGGTGACATGATTGCCCCCACCCGTGCCGGTATGCCGGCCATCGAGCATGAATTTTTCAGCCCCTAAGCGGGCATAACGCGCGGCACCGTATAAATGGTGCATGTTGCGTTCAAGCTCATCCCAAGTGCCGACGGGGTGGATATTGACTTCTATCACCCCAGGATCCGGCGTGACCGATAACGATTGCAGCCGCGCATCCCGTGGGGGCGCGTAGCCTTCCATCCGAATGGGTTGTTTGAGTGTTTTAGCGCAATATTCAATCGCGGCGACTAGATCGAGCCAAGATTCCAACGTCGTTAAGGGCGGCATGAATACGTGCAAAATACCATTGCGCACTTCGAGCGCCAGTGCGGTATGAATCACCTCTTGGGGATTTATGTGTGCCGCCACCGGCATCGGCGCAACCAGTTTTGGGTTGGTTGGTGTGCGGGGGTAATCGCCCAGCACTTGGCGCGCGGCATAGGGATCGACGGGAAAATCGACCGGCTGGGCTTTAGGGTCAACCCACGGCAGGCTATCGAGGGGCAAACGCAGCCCAAGCTGGGAATCGCCACCTAATAAAAATAAACGCTCGGTTTTAAGCGGCCACAGGCTGGAATGCCAAATCACTTTTTCTGCCGTGTGGGCTTTGAGCGGCAATACATAGCCCACGGTTTCACCTAAGCCTATGCGCAATTTGCGCGCTAATTGTCCGCGTGCGGTGGCATCACTTAAGCTGGCTTTTAGGGGATCGATATTCACCGGCAAGGCGGCTTCCATTGTGAGCGCCAAGAGTGGGTCTTCATAAGCTGCAATCACATAATCGGTTGAAAGCTGTAAGCGCGAGGCCAGTAAATGCGCAAAATGATAGGCGCGGGCTTTGGGTATGGCCGATGCAGGCGCGGGTTGGGCAACGGGTGATTCAACGGGTGGCACGACGGGCGCAGCCGCGCTGGCCGCGCTCGCAGGCAGGGCGGGCGCGTTGGCAAGCAAGGCGGCATCATGCCAAACGGGTTTGCCATCAAGCCGCCAATAAACGCTTAAAGCCCAACGCGGCAGGGGTTCACCGGGGTACCATTTGCCTTGGCCAAAATACCGCAGCCCGCCGGGGGCAAATTGATCACACAAACGCTGCATTAAATCTTGCGCCAGCACCCATTTTTGCTCGCCCAGCGCGGCAATATTCCACTCAGGCGCATCCATATTATCGAGTGCCACAAAGGTGGGCTCGCCCCCTTGAGTTAGGCGCACATCGCCTAATTGCAATTCTCGGTCGATGTCGCGTCCTAACGCTTGCACGGCCTGCCATTGCGCCTCGGTGTAGGGTTTGGATACGCGCGGATCCTCAAAGATGCGGGTGACGGTCATCTCGACAATTAATTCAGATTCACACACGCTGGTCATGCCACTAATCGCTGCCGCCGATGAAGGCTGCGCGGTGGCCGCCAAGGGAATATGCCCCTCGCCCGCCAGCAAGCCCGAGGTGGCATCGAGCCCCACCCACCCCGCACCGGGAATGTAGGCCTCGCACCAGGCGTGTAAATCAGTGAAATCACTCGTGGGGCCGGCAGGGCCATCAATGGGTTGCTCATCGGCCACCAATTGAATGAGGTAGCCTGAGACAAACCGCGCAGCGATGCCTAAATGCCGCAGGGCTTGAACCAAAAGCCAGGCACTATCCCGGCAAGAACCCGAGCCTTGCACCAAGGTTTCTTCCGGCGTTTGCACGCCCGGTTCCATGCGGATGAGATACCCCACGCTGCGCTGCACGGTTTGATTAACCTGCACTAAGAAATCGTTAATTGTGAGCGTTTTAGGCAAGCTTTGGCGCAACGATTCAAGCCAATGTTTGAACTGTTTATCGGGGGGGCTTACGTCTAAAAAAGGCGCGAGCTCAGCTTTCATGTCATCGGGGTAAGCAAAAGGATAATGCTCGGCCCAGGGCTCGACAAAAAAATCAAACGGGTTGATCACCGTCATATCAACCACGAGATCGACCGTCACCTCAAACGCCACGGCCGGTTCTTGAAACGTGAGCCTTGCTACAAAATTGCCGTAGACATCTTGCTGCCAGTTGACAAAATGTTTGGCGGGCAACACGGTGAGCGAATAGCTCAAAATGGGGGTGCGGGCATGCGCGGCGGGGCGCAGGCGAATTTCATGGGGGGAGAGAACCACCGCCCGATCAAACAAATAGCGGCTTTTATGATGCAGGGCAACGCGAATAGTCATGATGGCGGTATCTCTTGAGTGGGGATCTGACCCTGGATTTGATTCTGGGTTTGAATAAACACATCAGAACCGGCTGGGGGGAGCGTTGAGCACACCCATTCAGGATCGGGCAAGGTGGAAAATACACTCCGCAAACCCTCGCTCCAGCTGCCACTAATAGCAGTAAAGTAGGGGTCGCCTTCGGGCAGCTGGCGCAAGTTATCCAGCACGAGGCTATCTTTCACATAACAGGCCAAATCAATTGGCATACCCACCGATACATTGCTGCGCATGGTGGAATCAAACGAGACCATGACGCATTTAATTGCCTCGGGCAGTTGGGTTTCTGGGCGAATCACGCGATCAATAATGGGCTTGCCATATTTAATTTCGCCAATTTGGAAAAACGGGGTGTTCTCAGTGGCCTCAATAAAATTACCTTCGGAGTACACCAAAAATAAACGCGGGGCTTCGCCTTTAATTTGGCCGCCAATAATAAAATTGGCACTCACATCAATATTGCCCGCTAATAAATAAGGGCGGTCGGTGCTTTGCACCCGACGCAAACACTCACCGAGCAGGCTTGCCACATCAAACATTGATTCAACATTCCAGATGTTGCGCTCATCATGTTTGCGCCCCTGAATTTCCAGCGTGTTGATGGCGTTTTGGGTAATCGATAAATTGCCCGAGCTTAAAATCACAATGCTGCGATCACCGCGATGCACAAAGCTGCGCATTTTTTTAAAGCTGGAGATTTGATCCACCCCCGCATTGGTGCGAGAGTCGGAGGCAAATACGAGGCCGGCGTTTAGTTTGAGTGCAACACAGTAAGTCATATCAGCGCTTCGCTATAAATCAAAAGGGCATTCATTGTAGTTGCAACTGAAAGCGATCAGGCCGAATGCCGCCGGGGATTTTGTCGTCTTTAAGCGATAAATAGGCATCATGAATCTCGCAGCTGAGCTGATGCGTGCGCGCTAAAAAATCGGTTAAATACTCATGCAAGCCATAGGCAAACACATCGTCAATGCGGGTGAAATGCAGTGCCGCATGCAGTTCACCGGCCAACCTGCGGGCTTCTCGCCCCGTGCTGCCGTTGATAATTTCGAGCGTGCTTTCCACCTCGTTTAAGCAGGCATGTAATGAGCGCGGCATATCGGCACGCAAAATTAATAGCTCCGCCACCCGCATCGGGGTGATGCTATCGCGGTAAATTTTGCGGTACGCCTCCTGCGCGCTCACCGAGTTAAGCAAGGCACCCCATTGGTAGTAATCTGCCGCCCCGCCCACATCGTGCACACTGGGCAAGAGAATGTGATATTTCACATCCAAAATGCGCGCCGTATTATCCGCGCGCTCTAAAAATGTGCCTAAGCGGATAAAATATAACGCATCATCTTTTAGTATCGTGCCAAGGGTAACCCCACGAAACAAATGCGAACGCTCTTTAACCCAATCAAAAAACCCATCTAGATTGGCCTGATCGAGCGAGGGCAACATGCGCTTTAAATCCAGCCACATGCTGTTAATAATTTCCCACATTTCGGTTGTGATGGCACCGCGTACCGCACGGGCACTTTCGCGCGCCTGCATCAGGCTTGAATAAATACTGGAGGGGTTATCCGAATCGATCGCGATATAACGGGTCACGTTACCCGCCTCAACCTCGCCATATTTTTTCTCGTAGCCTTCGGCTGAACCGCAAATATTCAAGGGCGCAAACCACAGGCGCGCCACCGCGCCCTCATCCTCATCCGGCAGCATGGCGGTGCGGTGTGCCACATCCAAAATTCTCGCGGTATTCTCCGCGCGCTCAATGTAGCGCGCCATCCAAAATAAATGATCGGCTGTGCGTGAAAGCATGATTTATTCCTCCAATACCCAAGTATCTTTTGTGCCGCCCCCTTGCGATGAATTAACCACAAGCGAGCCTTCGGCCAAGGCGACGCGGGTTAACCCCCCGGGGGCTAAGCGAATTTCTTTGCCCGAAAGGACAAATGGGCGCAAATCGACATGGCGGGGCGCAACACCGCTCTCCACCATCGTGGGGCAGGTGGATAAAGCAAGGGTGGGTTGCGCAATAAAGCCTGCGGGATTTTGCACAATGCGGGCACGGTACGCCTCAATTTGCGCCTCGGTGCTCGTGGGGCCAACCAACATGCCATAGCCCCCCGAGCCTTGCACTTCTTTGACCACCAACTCGGACAAATTCGACAAAACATATTTAAAATCATCGGGTTGATCGAGCCGCCAAGTGGGCACGTTCGATAACAGCGGTTTTTCACCAAGATAAAACTCAATCATCTCGGGCACAAATAAATAGGTAGATTTATCATCGGCAATGCCCGTGCCCACACCATTGGTTAAAGACACGCCGCCATGACAATACGCATCAAACAGCCCCGGCACGCCGAGCAGTGAGTCGGGTCGAAACACCAATGGGTCTAAATAGTCATCATCCACGCGCCGATAAATCACATGCACTTGCTGCGGGCCTTGCGTGGTGCGCATATATACCTTGTGGCCGCTTACGAATAAGTCTTTGCCTTCAACTAATTCCACCCCCATTTGGCTCGCCAAAAACGCATGCTCAAAATACGCACTATTAAAGGCACCGGGTGTCAGCACCACAATCACTGGGTCTTCTACATGCACGGGCGCCGATTCCCGCAGGGTTTGCAGCAATAATTGCGGATAATGCGCCACGGGGCGCACCGTGTGCTGGGTAAAAAGATGGGGAAATAGCCGCATCATCGTATTGCGGTTTTCGAGCATGTAGGACACACCCGATGGCGTGCGCAAATTATCTTCCAACACATAAAAATCATTTTCAGCCACACGCACCAAATCAATACCCGCAATTTGTGCATACACTTGATTTGGTAAATCGACGCCCTGCATCGCCGCGCAATACATGCTGTTGCCCAATACCTGCTCTGCGGGAATAACCCCGGCTTTGATAATCTCCTGATCGTGATAAATATCATGCAAAAACATATTTAAGGCTTTAACGCGCTGCATTAAACCCGCCTCTAAACGCTGCCACTCTTGCGCGCCAAATACCCGCGGCACCACATCAAAGGGGATTAAACGCTCTTCTTCTGCGGCAGCACCATACACAGCAAACGTAATGCCCATGCGACGAAATAATAATTCCGCATCCCGCTGTTTTTGCCCAAGCAATTCAACTGGTAGAGATAACAAATGCTCTGCCACATCAAGATACTGCGGCCTTGTTACGCCATCGAAACCCTGCATTTCATCAAAACAGCGGGGCGTTACAGGAATCGTATTCGAATTATCCATGATCGTTCTCTAAGCTAGATCGGCAGGTTGATATGCGCCATGGAGTTAAATGCAAAACTCGAGCCAATTAATTAAAAACAATAAGCCATTGATAAATAATTAAAAAAAATTACAACAAAAAATCAAGGTGATTTAATTCACCATAATAGTGCGCGGAAAATAAACCAATCCCCAAAACAGCGCACAGCACAAAAATTAACGCCACATGATTGTGGCGTGCGTTTATAGTCAAAAGATTTCTAGGCTATTTCAAAATAACTAAAGTCAGATGCAGGTCAATAGTTACAGGCGCACCGATAAGCTAAATTAATTTAGCCCGCCTTACTTTATTTATGAGCGCGGGTTTAAGCGGGTAATTAGGGCGCTGGGTGGGCGGCTGGATTAAGCCCAGTGTTGGTGCTCGGTTGCTCTGATTTTTCTGCCTGCTTAGAGGGCGTTGTGGCATCGGGTGCCGGCTTTAGGGTTTGAGTGGAATCGGCAGCCTGCGGGACGGGCGCTTCGGGCATGGCCGCCGCCGGCTCGGTAACCGGCTCTGTCACGGGCTCGGGCGTGCGCGTTAAAACCGGCACGGGCGGTTCTGCAGGAACGGATTGGGGTGTTGAAGCGGGCGGCACAGGGGATACCGCTGTGGGTATTTTTGGCGCAGCGGGCAGCACATCTTGATTTGCATCACCCAAAACACCTTCTACCGAGGCAAAAAACCGCTTGTAAAATACTCGATCGGTAATGGTTTCATCCGAAACTTTAACCATAGAATCAACACTTTGTCCGATCGGCAGCGAAATTGAGCCAATCACAGAGAGCCCGACGCTCGCGGCATTGGCTGATTTTTTTAAATCATAAGTCGAGATTAAACCATTCGCATAAATGGTGCTCCCCAAGGTGTCTTGCAAGCACACCACGCTCATTTCAAGAAAGCTACTGCGCCCTCCATCCATGCGGTACGCCTTGCGCCCTTTAATCGTGCCCATTTTAGCGCTGGCACTATCGAGCGTGTAGCCATCGCCCAGTAACGTGCGCTCTGCCGCAGAACAGGCAATTTTTGCACTGGCTGAAACATGCTTTTGATAGGGGCTATCGTTAGAAAAACTATCTTTAGCAAATGAGCCCGGTGTGCTGCACGCCGCAAGCATAAAGGCACCGGGCACCAATACCAAGGCGCACAAAATAAGGGGGATGGGCAATTTTTTCATGAGGGTAATTACAACGGGGTTTTGGGGTATAAATATCAGTTTCAAATACTATCACGGCACAGTGCGGGCATCTGCCGTGGAATGTAACAAAGATAATTACACGCGCTTTATGCGCAAAAGGCCATCGTGGCGGCATCGCCTTTTTGCGTGGAAGGCGTCTGCATCAAAGCCATGCAAAATCTTAACAGGATGCTGAAAGACCCATCCATGGGATTTTTCAGCGGCGCCCAGCCCAGTACATACCCGGACTGGACTACGACAAATCAAATCGTTGTGTATTTGATTTGCGTGCGGGCCATCCATGTCCCGCCTTTAGCAGGCTGCTGAAATAAGTATTTCAGCAGCCTGTTAAGGCTCAATTATGTGGCGGGCCACCCGGCCACTTAACTGGCACATCAACTCGTAGCTGATGGTGAATGCGGCGCTGGCGACTTCATCTATCGGCAGCTGCGCGCCCCAGCATTCAACCGAATCGCCCACGGCGGCTTTAATGCCCCGCAAATCAATCGTTATAAGATCCATCGATACCCGACCAATCAGCCGGGCGCGCTGGCCGTTCACCACAATCGGCGTACCATCGGGGGCGTGGCGCGGGTAGCCATCACCATACCCGATGGCGGCCACCCCGACGGGCATGGTCTCAGGCGCGGTAAAACGGCCACCGTAGCCGACCGATTCGCCTGCCTGCACGGTACGCGTGGCAATCAGGCTCGTCGTTAAGGTCATCACGGGGCGCAAATCATGCTTGCTCGCCGTATCGCTGATAAACGGATTACCGCCATAGAGCATAATGCCGGGGCGAACCCAATCGCCGCCCGCCTCGGGGAAGGCAAGCAAACCGGCGGAATTACACAAACTCAATTCACCAGCGCAGTGGGCAGTTGTTTGCTGAAACAAGGCAATTTGCGCTTGGGTGGGCGCAGCATCGGGTTCATCGGCGCGGGCGAAATGGGTGAGCACACCAGGATTGGGGCGCACACCGCGCAGCGCGCTTAAGCGGGCATAGGCATCGGGAAACTCGTTTGGTGTGAAGCCAACCCGGTGCATGCCGGTATCTACTTTAAGCCACACGGTAAGCGGCAGGCCAAACCCCACCGTGCCTACGGTATCGATTTGGCTTGTGTGATGAAACACCGGTTCTAAAAAACGCTGAGCAGCACGGCGCGCCTCGGTTTGATTCATGACACCCTGCAACACCACGATGCGCTGAGTAAATCCGGCTTGGCGCAAGGCCTCGCCCTCGCCAAGGGTTGCCACCATAAACCCATCTACCCTATCACGCAGCGCGTGCGCCACGGTGACCGCGCCGTGGCCATAGCCATCAGCTTTAACTGCAGCCAAGATTTTTCGCCCACCGGCTGCCCGCTTGGCAATCATCGCGTTATGCCGCAAGGCTGATAAATCAAGAGTAACTTGCGGGCGGCGCAAGCGTGTGGCCGACTCTTTGGGGATGGGGTTAAATTCCGCCAGTAATTTGGGGGTCAGGCGGGTGGGGGTTGGCTCTACCATTAGTTATAACCCTCGGGGATGACATCATTGGGTATGTAATCTTCAAAGCGGGTGTTTTGCCCCCGAAAGGTAAGAAATAAATTCCCAATCGGGCCATTACGTTGTTTGCCGATAATAATTTCGGCCATGCCTTTTTGCGGCGATTCTTTGTCGTAGACCTCGTCGCGATAAATAAACACGATCAAATCGGCATCTTGTTCAATCGCGCCCGATTCGCGCAAATCCGACATCACGGGGCGCTTATTGGGTCGCTGCTCCAGCGAGCGATTTAATTGCGAGAGTGCGACCACGGGGACTTTAAGCTCTTTGGCAATGGCCTTAAGCGAGCGGGAAATCTCAGAGATTTCATTGGTACGATTTTCTTTGGTGCCGGGCACCTGCATCAATTGCAGGTAATCGACCACAATCACCCCAAGCTCGCAGGTGCGCGCTAATCGTCGCGCCCGCGAACGTAAATCACTCGGCGAGAGCGCGGGGGTATCATCAATGTGAATTTCGGTTTGGCTTAAAATGCCGACGGCAGAGGTCAGGCGGTGCCAATCCTGATCGTCCAGCCGCCCGGTACGCACGCGGGTTTGATCGACGCGGCCAATGGATGAAAGCATCCGCAGCGCCAGTTGCTCGCCCGGCATTTCCATCGAAAACACTGCCACCGCTTTTTTGCCAGAAATGGCAATGTGTTCGGCAATATTCATCGCAAAGGTGGTTTTCCCCATCGAAGGCCGCCCTGCCACAATCACCAAATCGCCAGCTTGCAGGCCTGAGGTCATCTCATCAAAATCTTTAAACCCCGTGGCATTGCCGGTGATGGCCTCTTCCCGCTCAAACAATTCGGCCACACGATCCATCGCACCCGTCATTAGCTCTTTAATGGGGCGAAAACCTCGGCTTAAACGCTCGCCTTCATCGGCAATCGAGAAAATCTCCCGCTCGGCAAACTCCATCACCTCGGCCGCCGCCCGGCCTTCGGGGCGATAACCCATCGTGACAATTTGGGTGCCCACATCAATTAATTGGCGCAGCACGGCACTTTCTCGAATCATTTGCGCGTAGGCCAAAATATTCGCAGCGGTGGGCACCGCCTCCACCAATTCCACCAAATAACCCACCCCACCCACCTCGGCCAACTGATCGCGCTTCGTTAACCACTCCGCCACCATGACCGCATCGAATGGTTTATTGCCTTCCGACAATCCAAGAATGGCGGCATAAACCAGCCGGTGATCTGCGCGATAAAAATCATCCACCCGCAACACATCACTGATTTTCTCCAGCGCCAAATGATCGAGCATCAGGCCACCCAGAACAGCTTGCTCCGCCTCTTGCGCATGAGGCGGCATACGCACGCCGGCAAGCGCATCGGCCGGGGGGAGCGATACAAAATTAGGCGAAAAATTAGGCGAAAAATCAGACGACATAAAGACACGCAAAGCATAAAAAACGGGCATTCATCATACACCGCCCGCCCTGTTGCGCGGACGGCGCCCACAAGAAAAGCCACCTGCCCCTTAAAAATTAAAGGGGACTCAAGTGGCTTTATACGCGCGCAGTTGGCGCAATTTTTTAAGGCTAAAGCGGCGTTACAATGCCGGTTTGCGGATTCAAACTAAAGCTTTTTTTACTAAATTGCGCCGCCAGCGCCGCCGGGTTTTGGGTTAAATCGGTAGCAACCATCGCTTGATTAATCAGTAAATAATCAACGGTGGTTTGCGCCTTCGTCACAGCAAAAATCATGATGCCATGCTGACGCGTATCGGCAAATATAATGGGCGCGTCTGTGGGAGCGGAATACTGCAAGGTTTGCTCTAAGCCCTGCACCAAGGCCTGATTTGCCGCTGCTTTTTGCGTGGCATCCAGCCCCGGCAAGCCTGCAATGGCACTTTCAACAAAATTATTAAAAGTGCCAGAGCTAATGGCAGGCCCGGTAAAATCGGCCACCGGCATTGCCATTTTGGCCGTTTTGTGGACGGTCACAAAACTGGCGTGAATATCGCCCGAGGCCAAAAACACCCCTGGCCTTGTGGCCAGTGTCTCGAGCAAGGCTTGTTTACCTTGCGGAAAGCCATCCCAATGATCGACATTGGGCTTAAAGATGGTTTGGTAATCTGCCGGCAAATTGGTTGCCGTGGAGAGGTTCCAAAGCAAGGGCGCGGTAGAAACCGTGCTAATCACGTTAATAAAGGTGGCATCCGAGGCCAAGGCATTACCCAAAAATTGGCGCTGAATTTCACCCAATGGGTCCTGGTTGTATTGCCCGGTGGCCTGCATATATTGCGCGTATAAATCAAATGTGGGTTGCACCACGGCATAGCGCGCACCCAGTTCGCTGAAAAACGCTTGTTTGCCCATATGCAAATAAGCAATACCACGCGGCAGCGCATCGTAAGTTGCCTGGCTGATTAATGGCAATGCGCTGGCACCCGCTATTAACCCCGCGCTCACCGCTGCATTAAATTGCGTAATCAACTGGTTAAATACAAACGCAGAAACCAGACCCGTTAAATCGCGGGTTGCCTTTGCAGGGGCAAGGCTGGCGGCATAGCCCGCTTGAATGTAGCCCTGCGCCAATGCAGGGATAAGCGCTGGCAAGTACGCATTCCACGGGGCGGTAGTGGTATCGACATATGGCCCAAAATTGGGCTTTACCACATCGAAAGTGGCCTGCCCCAACACGCCGATTAACACCGGCGCGCTCATCACAACTTTACCGGGAAACGCATCTTCAGGGATTAAGTGATCGGGGCGATAACTGCGGTAATCGAGCAGCACCGCCTCTAAATTTTGGCCAAAACGCAACCGGCGATACAGCACGTTGTTCGGCCATAGCGTTGATGGGTCTTTATTTAACGCGGCGGTGGCTGTAATTGCCGGATCATCAATCGGCATAAACTCGTAATACACCTGCTCGGCACGATCACGGCGCGGGGGATTGTATTCATCTTTCAAGCCATTGAAATAAGTCGCCGTGGCGCCCCAGCAATCATCTGAATACTCGTGATCGTCCCAAATGCCGATCATGGGATATTGCTCATGCACGCGCTGCAAAACCGGATCGCTGCGATAGGTTTTATACAAATCGCGGTAGTTCGAAACACTTGAGGCGGCATAAAACGCCCGAGTACCGCTACCAAGCGCAATGGCACCCGCCGTATCGGCAAAGCTGACCGTGCGGGTGCTGCCCACGGTTTGAAATGAGGGGTCACCCGTAGTCTCGTAAATGTAATCGCCAATTTGCAAAATAAAATCGAGGTCTGGCTCAGCCTGCAATACCTGCGCCCACACGTTGTAATAACGGCCAATAAAATCTTGGCAGGATGTAACCGCATATTTAACCGGCACATTGGCCTTGGCATCGGGCGCCGTTTTGGTGCGCCCCGTGCGAGAGCTGGCTTGCGTGTTGGTACCGGTTTTAACTAAAAAGCGGTAGTAATAGTGCGTGCCCGGCTGCAACCCGGCCACTTTCACCCGCAAGCAATGATCGTGCTTGGCGGCGGCCATCAAACCATCCACATCTACCAGCACGCTGGCAAAATCAGCCGTAGGGCTTACCTGAAGCCGCAGCGTGCCATCGGTGTTGGCATCCAAACCGCCCAATCGCGTCCAGAGAATCATCGAATTCGGTTTGGGATCACCCGAGGCAACCGATTGCGGAAAACGGGTTGCATCTATGGTGATGGAGGTGGTTGGTGCATCGTTCGAACCGCCACAGGCCTGCAAAGCCACGGCTGCCGCCGTCACGGTGACTAATTTAAGAAACTGCCGCCGACCGGCCACTAAAATGTCTTCGGAACCATTGCGCGCGCTCATAAAATCCTGCCTTTTAATATGCTTTTAAAACGCATTCAGACTAAAGCGGCTTTATGACTCTTTCATGGCGCAGGGGAACTTGCCGCCGACAATCTTTCTCTACCCACTGTGTGTTTATGGGTGTTTTTTATGCGTGTTTTCCGGGTGCTTTTTTCAAGCACTTTTTTCAAGCACTTTTTTCCTGCCGTGATTATTTAAGGATGTGAAATTATGTATGTTGTAGCAAACCGCGTGCCCGTCGCTGCCGAATGGCGTGAACAATTTGAGATGCGTTTTCGCGCCCGGGCAGGCCAAGTTGATCGGCAGCCAGGGTTCGTGCGCATGGAAATTTTGCGCCCAGAGGCCGACGATGGGGTTTATGTGGTGCTCACCCATTGGCAAGATAAAGCCGCCTTTGAAGGCTGGATTGGTAGCCCCGATTTCCGCGCGGCACACAGCAACCCCCTACCCAAAGAGGCCTTTACGGGGCCTGGGCAAATCGAACGCCATGAGGTGGTGATTTCAAGCGAAACCGAAACCGGCACCGGCGCAAACTAAAACAGCAATTGCACGCCCGCTGCCAGTGAACGGCCCGGTTTAGGTGCCAGCAAGCGCATGGAATCGATACTGCTCGCCACATAGGCCGTGCGGTCGGTTAGGTTATTGAGCGATACATACCATTGCCCCGCCACAGCGCCGCCGCCAAAGGGCGGGGTGAATTGGCGGGTGAGCTTCACATTCACCAGCACATAACCCGGGGTTGCGCCGGCGGCATCATTGGCAGGCACACGGGTTTGGCGAGCAGCCATTGGGGCATCGAGTTGTGCTGTCCACAAATCATGCCGCCAAATCAAGGCAGGCGTCACGGTGAGTGGCGCTATGCGCGGTAAGGGCTCGCCTTGAGTTAAGTTTTCTGCACGCACCGCATTGGCGACCAGCCGAAAATCTACCGAGTGCGCACTTTGCGCCAATACCGGCCACAAGCCGCTGAATTCAAGCCCGGTTAGCCGCGCGCGCACGCCGGTGTAATTGTATTGCGGCAAGGCATCTGGGGTTGAACACGATTGGATATTGCCCACACCATCACGGCATAAGCTTGTGCCGAGCAAACCAATATAGTTTTGATAATCACTTAAATAGGCCGTGGCGGAAAATTTTGCGGCTGCCCGCTGCCATTTAAGCCCGGCTTCCACGGTATTACTGCGCTCGGTTTTAAGATTCGGATCGCCCAATTCATAAGCGCCTGTGGCATCGTGCGGGCCGTTAGCATAGAGCTCATCAAATGCGGGTGCCCGTTCATTATGCGAAAGTTGGGCAATCACCGACCATTCGGGATGAAACTGGTAGGCCGCACTCAGTGATGCACTCATTGGAGTGGATTGATGCGCGCTGGGGGCACCAAAGCGCGCCACACCTAAATTGCCCGCGCCATCGGAGGCCACGCGCACCCGCTCAACCCGCCCACCCACACTATAAGACCAAGCGCCGCTGGCACCCTTGCCCACCGCAAACCCACCCAAATTGCGGGTGTGGGTTTGCGGCAAGAACGATTCATCGCCTAGGGCTGAAAAATCAAACTGCTTATATTGCAAACCATACGTCCAATCGAGCCCCAACGCGGTGCTATCTAGCGCCAAGCGGAAGCTATTACCTTTGTTTAAAAATGTGGTTGCTGGCGTGCCGTTATTAAGTTCCTGATGTTCGTAATTGGTGTGATTTGCCTCAAGCGTGATCTGGCGCACAAAACCCGGCATATTGCGTTGCTGCGCTTTAAGATTGATTGTGGTGGAACGCATATCAATTGTGGTCACAGGATCAATCACCACGCCATAAATATCTCGGCTCTGGCCAATCGACACACCCACGCTCGTATCTGCGCCGGTGTAACTCAAACCCAACGTGCCGCCGCGCTGGCGGCTGGCCGAGTTTCGAATTGTTCCATCCGCCAGCGATTGCCCAGAAAACCCACCCGGCGCACGATAATTGCCCGCATTTTGCAAGAAGCCATCAAAATGCAGCGCATACAAGCCATTACCCGCATCGACCGATGCCGCGCCCGAGGTTTCTTTAGCCCCCGTGTTGCCTTGCGTTTGCACCCGCCCGGTCACACCATTTACCGGCTGCATCGCAATCGCATCATTCTCGGTTCTGATAATGCCGCCCGCCGCGCCGCCGCTATACAGCAAGGCTTGCGGTCCGCGCAAAATTTCCACCTTATTTAACGAGAGGGGATTAATCGGCGCATTGTGATCGTAGCTTACCGCCGAGGCATCCAGCGCGGGCAAGCCGTTGGTAAAAATCCCGACCCGATGCGCATCCAGCCCCCGAATCACGGGACGGTTGCTGTTTGGACCATACCAAGTGGAACTGACCCCCGGCAAGCCATCGAGCAAGGCGCCCAAAGTGCCGGCATCTTGCTTCTCAAATAATGCAGGCCCTTCAAGCACTTGGGTCGGCGCACCCGGCAAGCCGATCACCTCTGGCGGGGCGGTAATTGCAACCGAGCCTAAATTATTTTCACTCACCGAATCGGCGTCCGCGTGAGTTGCGGCACCCAACAAAATGAAGGCAATCAGCAAAGTTTTGCGTCGAACGGCCATATCTATAGTTTTAGGGGCTATTTTGCTCATGTGATTACTCAAAAAAAGGCAGGAAATCCCCGGAAGGCAGGGTTTTGACTGTTATAACATAACATTTATCAGCACCCGCTCTCATTTCATCTATCAATCCTATATCGATATATTTAATAGCAACTAAATTTATCGGCTATTAAGTATGCAAACATATATTTTTATCATGAATCATAAAAAATTTGAATAATCACCCAATACCCTATAAGTTTAGTAGGTCATTTTTGCCCTACCCCGTCTGGAGATCTTCATGAAACGTTTATTGATTGCCGCCACCCTGTTTGCCACCGCCCTGCCCGTTTTTGCCGATGAACCTAAGCCCTTAACCTTAGGCGAGCAATTTATCGTGCGCGCTTATGCCGGCCAACTTGAAGGCTTGGCACTGAACAACGTGGTGAAAGCCAACACCTTAGGCATCGCCGTGAACGACAGCACCATTTGTGTCGCCTTAGCCAGTGCCATGGCCGGTGAATTTGTATCGCACAATAAAGCCGATGGCCTCGCCGACAAAAATGAAAACCCTGAGCGCCGCCTAGACATCGTGGCCTTTAACAAGCCCGATTCTGCCGCGTTTGCCGCCCAGCAGTTCAAAAACAAAGATGCCATTGCGCTGGTATTCGGCGGCCAATTGAGCAGTGAAGAAAACGCCAAAGAAGTGAAAATGCTGCTGGCTGATTTAGCCAAAGAAAACTACAAAGGCGCATTGTTTCTGCATTTAACCGTCTTCGGCATGAAATGGGTCGAAATGGCGGCCAATGAAGATAAAGCCATCGGCACTTGGCTGGCCGGCAAAGACAACATTTTCGCCCTAGCGGTCGACCCCAAAGAGAAAAAAGGCATGGTTAACCAAGTCAGCTATAAAGATGGTAAACAAACCGTTACGGGTGCAGTATTCACCACTGATTTAAACAATGGCTTTTTAAGCCTGTTTACCCGCCGCTTACTGAAATAAGCGTTCGCTGGTGTACTCATCGCGCTGAGTACACCGCAAATAACAACCGCCCAACTGGGCGGTTTTTGTTTGGGCTATCGGTTAGCCAATACCCCAAAGGTGCTCGGTTAATCGCCTATTAAGGCGTTGGCACGCCATTACCAATCACCCCGCCCAACACGCCGCCAATGGCGGTTCCCATTAAGGTACCGCTTGTTTTATCCCCTTTTTTACTGAGATAGTGCCCAGCCAGCGCGCCCACGCCCGCACCCACTATCGCCCCCGCCACGGGATTACCTTGAACGCTTTGATCGGGCGATGCGTATCCTTGCTGATATTGAGGGGCGGATTGGTATTGGTCATAGCCTGAATTTTGTGGGTATTGTTGATACCGAGTTTGATATTGGGGTTCGTATTGAGGTTGATATTGGGACTGATATTGCACATAGCGGGGTGGCGTTTGATAACCACTTTGCGCGTAAGGCTGATAACTTTGATATTGCGGCGCACGCCCTGAATATTGCCCCTGATAAGGAATTGGCGCACAGCCGCTGGCCAAAACGATTGATGCCACCAATACAGCGCTCAGCGCGACTCTACGGGTGGGCGTTGCCCGCTTGTCGCTTGGGGATGCAAAAAGCGGCATCGAATCCGCCACAATTTTTTTATTTTTTAACATGATGCTCAATTTCCTAATAGAGGGGTTAAACACATCGTCGTAGGGCATACCATACGCGGCAAAGGCCTTAAAAAGTGGCCTTAATGCCATGAAAACAGAATAAATTTTGTAAACCTTTTGTATCTAAAATAATACGTTTTTAACAGATGGGCAGATCCGTCTTTAACCGCACTGGCTCGCGCAGCGCACAGTAAAGCCATGCGCGGCCGCCTTCAGGTTGAAATATCGTACTAATCTAGTACACTTTAATTGAATTAAGAATTGAGCGCCGCCATGTTAAAAATTAGCCGAATGAGTGATTACGCCATCGTGCTGCTAACCGCGCTGGCTCGAAATGAAACAAAGCAATGCACGGCTCGCGCGCTCGCTGAAATGACGGGTTTAACCTTACCCTCGGTAGGCAAATTGCTCAAAACGTTATCGGCGCAGGGTTTGCTCAGCTCACAACAAGGCCGGCATGGGGGGTATCGATTAGCGCGCAGCGCACACGCCATAAGCTTGGCTCACATTGTAGAAGCCATTGATGGCCCCATTGCGATGACCAATTGTTTCGATGCCAGCCACGATTGCGGCCTTGAGACCCATTGCGCCGTGCGCCCCCATTGGCAAGCCATTAACCAAGGCCTGCACCGTTTGCTGGACGAAATTACCTTAGCCCGCTTGATTGAGCCGGCGGCGCCACCTCCGATGTTGGCGGTACCGGTGTGGTTTAAAAAGCCCATGCACAGTGGCGAGCAGGGCAAAAATGCGCCAAAGCCCGCACCGCTTAAGGCCAAATAGCCGCCATGCGTTCCATCCATTCATTTATTCGGCACAGCCGCACTAATTAAGGCACCTTCCATGAGCGAACAACACGAAATCGAAGCGCTGGTTTCCCGGGATTATCAATACGGCTTTGTGACTGATATTGAGCAGGAAATTATTCCGCCCGGCTTAAATGAGGACGTGGTGCGGTTAATTTCCGCCAAGAAAAATGAGCCTGAATTCTTGCTGCAATGGCGGCTTGATGCTTATCGGCATTGGTTGACCATGACGCCCCCCACTTGGGCGCATGTGCATTACCCGCCGATTGATTATCAGGCTTTGTCTTATTATGCCGCGCCCAAAAGCGCATCAGAGCAGGCAGAAATTGATGCCAATCGCCCCAAGAGCTTAGATGAGGTAGATCCCAAATTACTGGAAATGTACGAAAAGCTGGGCATCCCGTTGCATGAGCGTGCTGCACTGGCGGGCGTCGCGGTTGATGCGGTATTCGATAGCGTGTCTGTCACCACCACTTTTCGCGAAAAGCTGGCTGAAGTGGGGGTAATTTTCTGCTCATTTTCCGAGGCGGTGCATAGCCATCCCGAGCTTATAAAACAATATTTAGGCAGCGTGGTGCCCCCCGGCGATAACTATTATGCCGCGCTCAATTCGGCGGTGTTTTCCGATGGCTCATTTGTGTTTATTCCCAAAGGCGTGCGCTGCCCGATGGAGCTTTCCACCTATTTTCGCATTAACGCGCTAAATACTGGCCAGTTTGAACGCACGTTAATTGTGGCCGAAGAAGGCGCCCATGTGAGCTATTTAGAAGGCTGCACCGCCCCACAGCGCGATGAAAATCAACTCCATGCCGCCGTGGTGGAATTAGTGGCGCTGGATGATGCCACTATTAAATATTCCACCGTGCAAAACTGGTATCCCGGCGATGAGTTCGGTAAAGGCGGCATTTACAATTTTGTTACCAAACGCGGCGATGCGCGAGGCAATCGCTCAAAAATCACTTGGACACAAGTGGAAGCCGGCTCCGCTATTACCTGGAAATACCCGAGCTGCATTTTGCGCGGCGATGATTCCGTGGGCGAGTTTTACTCGGTTGCAGTCAGCAATAATTATCAGCAAGTGGATTCAGGCACCAAGATGATTCACTTAGGCAAACGCACGCGCAGCACAATTGTCTCCAAAAGCATTTCTGCCGGTCGCTCGCAAAATGCGTATCGCGGCTTGGTGCATATTGCCAAAGGGGCGGATGATGCCCGCAATTACACCCAGTGCGATGCCTTGCTGATTGGCGATCGCAACGGCGCGCATACCTTTCCGTATATTGAATCGAAAAATTCCAGCGCCCAAATTGAACACGAAGCCACCACGACCAAGGTGAGTGATGACCAGATTTTTTACTTAAAATCACGCGGCATCACCGAAGAAAATGCCACCAACATGATTGTGAATGGCTTTTGCAAAGAAGTGTTTAACGAGCTACCGATGGAGTTTGCGGTTGAAGCCCAAGCCTTGCTCGCCGTATCGCTTGAAGGCTCAGTGGGTTAACCCTGCATGAACACGCTTCAACACCTCACCCTTATTTTTTAAGAGAACCGATCATGAGCTTATTAGAAATCAAAAACTTGCACGCAAACATTGGGGATAAAGTCATTTTGCGCGGCATTAACCTCACTGTGAATGCCGGTGAAATACATGCCATCATGGGGCCCAATGGCTCGGGCAAAAGCACGCTGTGCCAAGTGCTGGGCGGGCGCGATGGGTTTGAGGTAACCGAAGGTTCGGTTCAATTTGATGGTATGAACTTGCTTGAAATGGCAACCGAAGATCGCGCCAATGCAGGCTTACTGCTCGGCTTTCAGCATCCGGTTGAAATTCCGGGTGTCAAAAATATCTATCTTCTAAAAGAATCACTTAATGCCCAGCGCAAGGCGCGGGGCTTGGGCGAACTTGATACTTTTGCTTTTATGAAACAAGTGCGTGAACTCGTTAAATCTATGCAAATGGATGATGCGTTTTTGCATCGCGGCGTGAATGCGGGCTTTTCCGGCGGCGAGAAAAAACGCAACGAAATTCTGCAAATGCTGTTGCTCCAACCCAAGCTCGCGCTGCTGGATGAAACCGATTCGGGCTTAGATATCGACGCGCTTAAAATCGTATCCGAGGGTATTAATCGCCTGCGCGGCACCGATCGCGGCATTGTCTTAGTGACCCATTATCAGCGCTTATTAAGCTATGTTGAGCCGGATTTTGTGCATATTTTATACAAAGGCCAAATCATTAAATCGGGCGATAAATCGCTCGCCCTGCAACTCGAAGCCGAGGGCTATGAAGATATTTTAAAGGCGGCATCATGAGTGCTGCTCTACCCCGCGCCATTGAACCTGTGGAATTGCCAGAGTGGCTGCGCGCTGCGTTAAGCCAACCGGTCACCGCCAGCCTGGCACCCACTGGGGTTCAAACCCTCGCCTGTGAGCAAATTTTAAGCTGGGGCTTGCCGACCGCGCGAGATGAAGAATGGCGTTGGACCAACCTTCGCCCCATCGCGCGCTTGAGCGCCACCAGCACCATAGACAATACCGCCAGCCCGAAAACCCCTGCCACAGATTTAACCGCATTTGTACCCAACGCATGGGTGATTCGCTGTAACGGTGGGCAGTTGCAGCCTTTGCCTCAAAACTTACCCGCAGGCATCACCATCACCCCCTTGACTGAGGCGAGCGAAGCCGATTGCGCTGCCGCCTTCGCCCCGCGCGCGCAAGGCCGCAACGATGCGCTCGTAGCCCTCAACACCGCCTTGGCTGGCGATGGTTTTGTGCTCGATATTGCCGCCCATGCCGACATCCAAGCGCCCATCCTGATCGATTGGCACGATACACCCCATGAGGCCAACCACAGCCATACCCGCCTTTTAATTCGCTTAGGTGCCCACAGCAAGGCCACCCTGATTGAAGCAACGCCATCGTCTTGCTCAAACACGCCTTTAAGTACCTATTGGCGCAATGCGGTCAGCGTGATTGAGCAAGGCGCCAACAGCCAGCTTAACCATATCAACTTGGGGCTGGGTGATTATCAGCGTTTACTCACTGACCGCAGTTTTGTGCATCTCGAACGCGATGCCCGTTATCGCTCGATTCATATTCAATTGGGCGGGCAGCTCACTCGGCATGAAATTGATGTCAACATCAGCGCGCCCGGCGCGCACTGTGATTTACTCGGTTTAATGATGCCTCGCGGCAAGCAAGTGATGGATACCCACACCCGCATCACCCACGGCGCGCCGCACACCACCAGCAATGAGCACTATCTCATTATTGCCGATGACGCCGGGCGGGGCATTTTCAAGGGGCGAATTTTGGTGGCACAAGATGCCCAAAAAATTGAAGCCTATCAAAATAGCCGCAATTTATTGCTATCAAACACCGCCGAAATTGATACCAAGCCTGAGCTTGAAATTTACGCCGATGATGTGAAATGCAGTCACGGCGCCACCATTGGCCGGCTTGATGACGAGGCGATATATTATTTGCAAAGCCGAGGCATTAGTGCGGCGAACGCCCGCAAATTACTGGTTACAGGCTTTGCCCAAGAAATTATCGATGCCCTGCCCTACCCCGAGCTTATCGCGCATCTAAGTGAGCTCATCGGAGCTGGGGCATGAGCGCCCAACCGGCACACGTCGCGCCTGCCGCCTTTGATGTGGCGGCCATTCGGGCGCAATTTCCCGCCTTGCGCCAAGAAATCCATGGCAAGCCCTTGGTATATTTGGATAATGCCGCCACCACGCAAAAACCGCTCTGCGTGATTGAAGCGGTGAACCAATTTTACCGGTTGGATAACGCCAACATTCATCGCGGCGTGCATACCTTATCTGCACGTGCGACCGAGCATTATGAGGCGGCGCGCGAGCAGATTCGCCAAAGCCTGAATGCGGCGGCTATTGAGGAAATCGTGTTCGTGCGCGGCACCACCGAAGCCATTAATTTGGTTGCAGCAAGCTTCGGCACCCGCCTTAAAGCCGGGGACGAAATCCTCATTTCTGCCCTAGAGCACCATGCCAACATCGTGCCGTGGCATATGCTGCGTGAACGCATCGGCATCGTGCTCAAAGTCATTCCCGTCAACGATTCAGGTGAACTGGATTTATCCGCCCTGCCCGCGCTTATTACCCCGCGCACGCGACTACTCGCGGTCAACCACGTATCAAATGCGCTTGGCACCATCAACCCGGTGCAAGCAATTTGCGCACAAGCCCACGCCCACGGCGTACCGGTTCTGATTGATGGCGCGCAAGGCTTGCCGCATGGCTTAGTTGATGTGCAAGCCCTAGGCTGCGATTTTTATGCGATGTCGGGGCACAAGGCCTTCGGTCCCTCAGGCGTGGGGGCGCTGTATGCCCGCCGCCCTTGGCTAGATGAACTCCCGCCCTACCAAGGCGGCGGCGACATGATTGAATCTGTGCGCTTTGATGTGGTGCGCTACGCCCCACCCCCCACCAAATTTGAAGCCGGCACGCCCAATATTGAAGGCGCCATTGGCCTTGGCACCGCGCTCATCTGGCATGCCGCGCAAGATTGGCCCGCCATTGCCGCCCATGAAGCCAAACTCCTCGCCACTGCCACCGCAGGGCTTAAAGAAATCTCGGGGCTGCGCATCATCGGCACTGCCGCGCACAAAGTGCCGGTGGTCTCGTTTGTGATTGAAGGCAGCCACCCGCACGATATGGGCACCTTGCTCGACGCCATGGGCATTGCAGTGCGCACCGGCCAGCATTGCGCCATGCCCGTACTCGAACAACTCGGCGCCCCAGCGGGTACCGTGCGTGCCTCATTTGCCTTGTACAACACCATCGATGAGGTGACTGCCTTAATTCGGGCCGTCCACCGCGCGCACAAACTCCTCTCCTAACCTGATTTGAGAAACTCTATGGAACCCTTGGAACGTGTTCGATTAACCCGAGATTGTGTCGCCATCATGGTGCCTTCTGGCCAAAAAGTGCTGGCATCCAAAGACACGCCGGTTGAAATCATGCAATCACTGGGCGGCAGCTTCACCATTAAGGCGCGCGGCCATTTACTGCGCTTAGAAGGCAAAGATGCCGATGCGCTCGGCAAAGAGCCGCCCCCTAAGCCTGAACTCCCCGAAAATGCGACCGATGCCGATATTGAACACATGGTGTGGCAACAATTGCGCGGGGTATTTGACCCGGAGATTCCGATCAATATTGTCGAGCTGGGTTTGGTGTATAAAGTCAAAGTTGAAGCCCTGCCCATATCTGGTCGGCGGGTTGAAGTGGATATGACGCTCACCGCGCCCGGTTGCGGCATGGGCGGCGTCATCGCCTCCGATGCGCATCAACGCATTATGGAAATCCCCACCGTCGAAGAAGCCGCCGTCGAGCTGGTATTCGATCCCCCGTGGCACCGCGACATGATGTCGGAAGAAGCGCGCCTTGCCACGGGGATGTTTTAAGATGACAAATCACCCCATCTGGCTGCCGGTATGCCCCCTGCGAGAGTTGGCGGCAGGCGAGCGGCGCATCGTTGAAGGCACCGACACCGACATTTTAGTGATTAATGCCGATGGCGTAATCTTGGCGGTGGCCAACCAGTGCAGCCACCAAGATCGCCCGCTCGATGAGGGCGCGCTTGATGGTGATCTGCTCACCTGCCCCTACCACAACGCCCAATTTTGCCTGCGCACGGGCGAAGCGCTCTCGGCGCCGGCCTATGAACCCATCGCCTGCTTTGATATCAAAATCGAGCATGAACACATTTATGTTGCCGATACCCCGCGCTAACCCCTAAGGAGGAATTGCCATGAGCTCGTCCCAAATGCACGCGGCCATTTTGCGTGCTGCCGCCTTGCCGCCCCGCGCGCACATCACACTCACCCCTGCCGCTTGTGCACATATTCAATCGATGTTGGCAACCGAACCCACCGCCCTTGGACTGCGCGTTGGGGTAAAAAAATCGGGCTGTACCGGCTATGGCTATGTGATGGATTTTGCCAAAACCATTGAAGAGGATGATCTGGTCTTTGTGCAACACAATGTGCATCTTGTTTGTGATGCCGCAAGCCTCACCATGCTCGAAGGCTCAAGCTTGGATTATGTTGCCAGCGGACTTTCGCGCCTGCTCAAATTTACCAACCCCAATGTGGTGGATAGCTGCGGTTGCGGCGAGAGCTTTAGCATTAAGGAAACCCCAGCGCATGGCTAATCTCACACCGCAAATAGCGATTGATGAACTTAAATCGGAGTTTGCTTTTTTTGATGATTGGACCGATCGCTACCAATACATCATCGATATGGGCAAAGCTCTACCCGCCTTTCCGGCCGAAAAGCAAGACGACGCCCATAAATTTCATGGCTGCCAATCCCAAGTTTGGTTTGATGCCGAGTGGCAAGATAACCGCCTGATTTTGCAAGGCACCAGCGATGCGGCGATTGTAAAAGGGCTCATCGCCCTGCTGTTTCGGGTGTATGGCGAAAAAACCGCCACCGAGATTTTAGCCACCGCGCCGGATTTTTTAGATGAGATGGGCTTAAAAACCCACCTCTCCGCCAACCGCGCCACCGGGCTTATGGGCATGATTCAAAAAATTCAAACCCTTGCGGCTGAATCCCAAAAAACCAATAGCGATAAATAAAGGCGGCTGAACTTAAAACCGTTCAACCGCCTTAGAAGGGTGCTTAAAACCCTATTTAAACAGCGTCGTTTTGCGCCGCTTTCTTTTGCACCGCCTGCTCCACCAAGGGCTGCAATTCGCCGCGATCGAGCATCTCAAGCGTAATATCGCAGCCGCCGATGAGTTCGCCATCCACATAAATTTGTGGGAAGGTGGGCCAATCGCGGTAGCGCGGCAGATGCTCAAAAATCTCAGGGTCAGAAAGCACATTCACATAACCAAAGGGCACACCACAGGCCTTGAGCGCTTCAGAGGCGCGGCTTGAAAAACCACAACTCGGAAATTGCGGCGTGCCTTTCATGAAAATAAGCACAGGATTGGATTTAACAAACTGATCGATACGGTCAAGAACGTCCATCAATGAAAACCTCTGGTGGTTGAATAAATGAATGGCATCAGTGTAGCCGGTTCAAGCCGGCATTACTTCATGCAGCGCAATTTTATAACACCCCATGCAACCGAACGGCCACCCCGCCCGAACCATAAGCAACCGGCTAAACCTCTGGCACTAAGGCCGGTGATTGAGCGACACGGGGCAACCCTGCGCTCTGGCACAGGGAAAATCACTCTGGTTCGATTCAATTTGCAAGGTGACATGGTTGATCTTAAACCGCGCGCCTAACTCATGATTCATGGTTTCACGCAGGGCATCGCTATAAGCCCCATCGGCCATAATTAAATGCGCCGTGAGTGCATTCTCTGTGGTGCTCAAAGCCCAAATATGCACATCGTGCACATCGATTACCCCAGCGCAGCCGGCGAGATAATTTCGCACGGCAGCTAGGTTAATCCCTTCAGGCACACCGTGCAGAATTAACCGTGCTGCCTGTTTGAGCAAGCCCCAGGCAGGGATTAAAATAACAAGGCTAATCAAGACACTGATGAGGGGGTCAAGCCAGTTCCAATGGGTAAACACAATCAACACGCCCGCGATAACAACCCCGAAAGACACCACGGCATCGGCGGCCATATGCAAAAATGCGCCGCGTTGATTGAGATCGTGCGCTTGGCCGCGCATGAACAGCAACGCCGTTAAGCCGTTAATAACCACACCCGCCAAAGCCACCCAAATCAACACCGCACCATTAACTTGCTCGGGATTAAGTAAACGCGGCAGGGCTTCCCAGAGAATCCACACGGTCATCGCAATCAAAAAACCCGCATTCAATAAAGCGGCTAAAATGGTGCTGCTGCGCAAACCGTAGGTGAAATGGGTACTCGCCGCCCGGCGGCTTAACACCATGGCACCCCAAGCAATCAACAACCCCAACACATCGCATAAGTTATGTGCGGCATCCGAGAGCAACGCCACTGAGTGGCTCCACAAGCCAAAACCGACTTCAATGGCCACAAATAAAACATTCAACCCAATGCCGAAGATAAACGCCCGACTAATTTGATCGGGCAACGAATGACTGTGACCGTGATCGTGACCGTGACCGTGACTGTGGTCGTGGTCGCCATGATTCTTCTGATGTGAATCACGATGAACGTGTTCATCAGGCGGCGATTGGGTTGCCGCATGATGGGCTATCGGAGCCGATTCAGATTTTGAATGATTCATTGGCAACATAGTTGTCGTTACACGGCGTAAGGCTCAGGCGAGAGATCAATCAATTCGCGCAATAAAGCCGTGGCATAAGCGCCGGCATCCAGCGTAAATTTTAATTCAAGCTGCCGCGCACCCGCCACCTCGTGCCAGGCCATGTGCAAATCGGATACGGGGGCGCGCAGCAAGCGCCGATCGTGTTCAACCCGCCAGGCCGCTAAGTGCTGCAGCCAGTATTTTGGCTCGTGCTTGTGGCCATATTGCGCCATGATTTGGCTCGCCATCATTGTTTCACTTAAACCAACGGCATCGCCAGCCGGGCTTTCCCCCTCACCCCAGAGCGGGCCGGTTAAGGCCACATCGCCTTCAGCCAGCCGGGTTTGGGTGCGAGCCAACTCATCGCTTGTCACCAAAAACCGGCTGTGACTGCCCGCCAATTGCGCTAAATCGCCTACCTTGGCCTGCACATCAGACTCCTCGGCGAGCCTGTGCGATAAACATTGATTAAATATTTCTGCCCGCAAGGTCGATAAACCCCAATTACGATCTGCGCGACTAACCGCTGCGCTCTGTTCAGCCGGAATGGCGCCGATTTTATGCAGTAAATCGTAATTCCCGCCCTGATGACCAAAGCGCTGCTCCGCAAAATAATTGGGAAACCCTTGCTGATTTAAAATCGCCAGCCGTTGCTCAAACAGCAGATCATCCCCCGTCACGCCATGAATCACGAGGGTGAATCGATTACCCTGATGAATACCGCGGCGAATTTTTTTACGATGGGGCGCCCAGCGAACCACCCGCACGCCCGCGGGCAAGGCAGCAAACCAATCAGGATCCGTGTGCGGCGGGTGTTTAGGGGGCAAAGGCAAGCTAATCCATTGCGTAGTCACCGCGTGCTTATCTTTAAGGCCACAAAAGCCAATATCTCGCTCGGATGTGCGGGTGATTTTCGACAACGCGCCCACCAGTTGCCCCGTGGTCATACCCGTTTTTTCAAACAGAAAAAGCCCGTGGGAACCCGTTCCCTCGGGCTCAAAACCTAACACCTCATCAACCCGAAAATCGCTGGGGGTTTGCTTCAACACCCCCTGCAATAAGGGCGGTGCCAGCAAGCGCGCCAAACCGGTTAATGGGCCTGGGTTTGGGCTCATGGCACAAGCTGCGCTTGCCAAGCCAGCGTTTCGCCCGCGCGCAGGGGAATTAACCGCTCCGATTCGCCCACGGGGATAAACAGAGGCACCGCTTGCGCCCTGCGGGTGAGCTTAATGCGCGCCTCATTGGGCGCCAGCCCATAAAAACGTGGGCCATTCAGGCTCGTGAAGGCTTCCAAGCGCGCCAGCTGGCCGACCTGATCGAACGCCTCGGCGTATAGTTCAAGCGCCGCATGCGCGGTAAATGCGCCCGCACAACCACAGGCCGATTCTTTATTGGCTTGGGTATGCGGCGCTGAATCGGTACCCATAAAAAATTTCGGATGCCCCGAGGTGGCAGCAACAAGCAAGGCTTGGCGATGCGATTCTCTTTTCAAGACCGGCAAACAGTAATAGTGCGGATGCACACCACCCACTAATAAAGCATTGCGGTTATATAGAAGATGATGCGCTGTGATGGTCGCCGCCACGTTATCTGGCTGGCTTAAAACAAACTCAACGGCATCTTTCGTGGTGATGTGCTCCATCACCAATTTAAGCTTGGGAAAGCGCGCCAGCAGGGGTTTTAACACCCGTTCAATAAATTGCGCTTCCCGGTCAAAAATATCAACCGCCGAATCCACCACTTCCCCATGCACGAGCAACGGCAAGCCTGAACGCTCAAGTTCTGCCAGCAAAGGATCAATCGACAAAGGATCACGCACGCCCCGATCAGAGTTGGTGGTTGCGCCCGCCGGATACAGCTTCACCGCGTGGATGTAGGGACTGGCTGCAGCGGCTGCCAATTGCGCCACCGAGGTTTGCTCGGTTAAATACAAGGTCATTAAAGGCTCAAAGCTAACGCCTGCAGGCACAGCCGCCAAAATACGATCTCGATACGCCAAGGCATCCGCCACCGTGGTTACCGGCGGCACCAAGTTCGGCATCACAATCGCGCGCGCGCACTGACGCGCCGTAAATGGCGCCGCTGCCGCCAGCATCGCGCCATCGCGCAAATGCACATGCCAGTCATCAGGCTGGCGAATCACCAATTCATTCATGAAAAAACCTTATTAAAAAATGCCATCACCACGCGATATAAGAATAACCTTGCTCTTGATACTCCATTAAAGCCGCCGCCCCCACTTGGCGAATTTTGGCAAATGAACGCATATCCGCATCGGTGTAACCCACGGTGTGCATGGTATTGCCACAGGCCACAAACTCCACGCCATAATTATCGGCAAAGCCTTGAACCCGCTCGTAAATGGTTTTATCAACTGGGCGCTTGGGGTTTTTAGCTAAAATATGAATTCCCTTTGAAAACGCGACCACCGCCAACTGAATATTGCCGCCAAACTCGGTAAGCAGCGCACTCATTGAATTCAAAATATGGGTTTGGTACTCGGTTTCATCATGATTCAATTGAAAAACCAAATGATGTTTGGGTTTATCGCCCGGAAAGCTGAGTTCATCCGCCGCCTGTGCCGATTTAACCCCTAAAGCCAAACCACCGGCACCGGCCATAGCGGTTATAAAATGACGACGATTTTTCAGAATTTCAGACATGGCCATCTCCTATTGGTGTCTGTCAAATCAGGCTGAGGACTCAGACTATATTTGACGTCAAAAAAATTAAGTTTTAGTGGTAAGAGTCTAACGCATTCTTAACAGCACCACACCGCCCTGCGCAAACAGAATTTGGGCATTTAATGTGGCCGCATCACGCGCGCGGGATAAAACCAAATCGCCGGGTTCGGGCTTGCCTTTTTTAAGAATTTTTCCGGCATAAACACCAAAACTTGGGGTATTCATGCCAACCATTAGGGCGGGCCCAGGTAAATCCCGCGCAATCAGCCCGGCTGTTTTGATTGGACCCTGCTGAAGCTGCGCCACGATCGGCAACAAGCGGGCATTCACCATAAATGAAAATGAAAGAGCCAGCGGCACCATAATTGAAACTAAGGCAATGCGGCGCTTAAATGCCGCAAAAAGCAATAGCCCCAAAAACACAGCTAACGGGGCATACCAACCCCAACCAAAATAAGCAGCGCGATCAGCCAGCATATCTTGCACATATGGCGGATTTATTTGATGAACGGTTAGATTAAGCGCCAAGGGTAAAATCAAAAGTATGATAAAAAACAAAGCCACGGGTGCTAAATGCAAAAAACGGTTTGATATTTTAGGGAACGCCAAAGCCATAATAATAATTAAGCCAACTAAACCGTAGTTAAGATAATGCGGTAGCTTTGTGCCTGAAAATGAAAAAATCACTAATACAAATAAAAACCAAATCCAAGCAAATCGTTTTAATGCTGCCTCATCAGAAAGCACCAAAACCCGCAGCGGGCGAAGATCAGAGATACTATTTTTTACGGCAACTAACACTAACCCCGTAAAAGGCAACAAAGCAAACAATGTCACCACCGGATAAAACCAAAAGCCACCCGAATGCCCTTCCATGGGTGAATTAAATCGACCCACATTGTTTTTTAAGAAAAACCCTTCGATAAAAGCCTGCCCCTCTCTTAAATACTCCACCACGTACCAAGGCATTGCTATGATAAGAAAAATAGAAAGACCCCGCCAATCTAATACCGCGCGCCACCACGCGCCAAAGCGACCCGTTGATAAATAAAACAATAAACTCACCACGGCGGGAATCAGAACCGCCACCGGCCCCTTGGTGAGAAACCCCAGCGCCATAGCCAGATAAGCCCAACGAATGTAGGCGGCTTTGGCCGTTTGCCAATGGCGGAAAATGGCAAACATAGCTAAGGTGATCAATAACATTAAAACCGCATCGGCAATGGCGGCTTTACCCACCACTGTGGGCATTAAGCTGGTCGCGGCAATTAACGCCGCATAAAAGGCTTTTTTTGAATCCGCCACTTGAGCGACAAATCGATAAATCACCCATACCCATGCAGTTGATGCAAGCGCTGAGGGCAGCCTGAAAGCAAATTCATTAAAGCCAAACAACACGGCCGATGCCGCTTGTAACCAATAAATCAAGATGGGTTTATCAAACCGAGGAACCGAATTTAAATAGGGCGTAATAAAATCATGTCTTAAAAACATTTCTCGTGTGGCGGTGGTAAATGCGCCTTCGTCTAAATCAAACAAGGGCATTGAGCCGATATAACCATAAAATCCGATAAAAACAGCTAAGGCTAAAATTAAAAAACGTAACAGAACCGATTGGGGCATGAATAATTCACAATAATTATTAAAATAAAGAGGATGCCAATAAAAAAGCCAAGGCTATTTTATGAACCCACCTGGTTTAGAGAAAATGCGGGGGATGGGTTTCGATTCGGTTGCGGCCTTTATTCTTCGCGTCATAAAGTGCTGCATCGGCCTGACTTAACCAAATATCGAATAAATCGGCACTCAAGCCGGTTTGATCCAACACGCCACCCACCATACCGAAACTCGCACTCACCAACACAAAATTGCCGCCCTCGCATAATATTGTCATCTCTGATAATTTTTGTCTTAGGCGTTCGATGAGTAAATGTGCCTTGCGCAATGGCGTGCCGGGCAAGATTAAAATAAATTCTTCGCCGCCCCAGCGTCCGAGAATGTCGTGCTCTCGCAGACTTTGCTGCGCTATCTCGGCCACTGTGCGCAAAACCTGATCACCGCATAAATGGCCATAGGTGTCGTTAATATTTTTAAAATGATCTAAATCAAAAATGCACAGGGTCAGCTCTTCTGTGCTGTGGCTCGGCTGCTCAATCAGCCTGTGATACAACTCAAGCACCTGGCGGCGATTATGCAAGCCGGTGAGCTCATCGGTGGTGGCTTGGGTAATTAAATTGGCTTCCCGAATTTTGTGCGCGCTAATGTCTTTAAACGCAAACAACAGCGCTTCTTTTTGATCGAGCTGCGTTAACACGACCGCCATAGAAAACCAGACCATATCGCCTTGGGGCCCTTTGAACGCGGCCTCATAATTGCGAATCGCTTCGCCAGCTTTTAGCCTTAAAATAATCTCCTCGCGATCACGGGGATCGGCCCATAAATCTTTGGGCACCACTTCTTTTGCTTGCGCTCGGGTCATGCCATACAAACTCAAGCACTCATCATTGACAAATAATATGTTGCTGGTGGTAAGTTCGGTTACCAATATCGGCATGGGCGTCATCTCGAGCATGTGGCGCATTCGGCTCTCGCTCATACTTAACGCCAAGGTGCGCTCTGCTACGCGCTCTGCCAGCGTTTCGTTGACTTCGCGCAAATGTGTTGTGACTTTTCGGCGCTGAAAATCCAGCACTGAGGCGATTAATATGCCAGAGCCAATCGAGGCGCCCATTAACTGTAAAGCCGTTAATGCCGCCCCTAAATCAAACTCGCCAAAAGGCCCCCGATGAAGAATCGTGCCGCCCATGGCTATAATGTAAAGCGTTGCAAATAAAGTTAAGGCAATGCGGGGATTATAACGTTGCGCCGCCCAAACCAAGGGCGGCAAGACAAGCGCCATCGACCCAATATGCAGCACACTGCCAACGCTTGGAAACCCAAAAATTGCAAGCGAACCGCCTAGAATCATCACCGAAGTTAAAACAAGCTCACGATGCCCCTCTTGCTCATGGGGATAACGCTCGCCTAAATAGAGCCATTTGCCCCATAAATACAGTGCCGGCGCCAGCATGACCACACTGGTTAAATCGCCCACCCACCAGCTTAAAAATGTCCCCCATGAGCCGGCATGGGCAGCCTGCCCCATCAAAGAAAGACCCAGCACGCCCACTAAAGCGGAGAAAAGTGACGCCACCCCGCCCTGCATGAGCATAAACAAGCCGACTGTTTTGGTGCTATCAAAGTAATCTTCGGTTGTGATCTTACGATAAAGGTAAGTCCCGATTAACGGGCCTAGTGCATTCCCGCACGAGGCAATGGCAGCCCCGAGCGGGCTCCATTGCATTAAATAATTATTGGCCACGTAGGAGCCGATAAAAATACCCGGCAATGCCGCACGCCCGAAGAGCATCACACCCGCCGCCGCGACCGACGCCGAAGGCCAAATCGGCGAGATCAAATAGAAATAGTGCGTCACGGTCCAAGCCAAGCCTAAATAAGCCAATGCCATGGGCAAGGTCAATACCGCGGCTGTCTGGCTGAAAAAGGGCGAACGCCCCGAGGGAGCCAGCGCCCGTTTAAGGCGGCGCATCATCTTAGCGGCGCCCCAAAAAAAGGCGGGATGAGTTGAGATCCGCGGTCATCACCAAGTGCATCGCTCGGTTCTAGATCGTGGCCGTTGGCGTATCTTTTTCGAGCGCGCCGGGTAAATAAGCTTCGATTTTCGCGCGGGTTTGCCCCTTATCCATGGGGCTAAATTGCACACCGATACCGGCCGTTTTACCGCCTTGCGCGCCTTCCGGCGTGAGCCAAACCACTTTAACGGCCAGCGCAATACGCTCTGGGCTGCCCATCATGGTGAGGGTTAAAAATAGCTCTTTACCCAGTTCATGTTGCGTAAAACCGGGAATAAATAAACCGCCGTTTTTAATAAACGGCATATAAGAGCGATACAACATCTCCTTATCTGGAATGTTGTGATGAATCATGCCGCCGCCCAGTGCCATCCTTTTTCACCTCGTTCTACGCTTGAGTTCAATTTAAGATTGGCATTCTATCAGTATGTGTTCCCATTTGAGCACGATTGATTAGCGCCGTCTGCGGCAATACGCGCACCCAAAACCCAGCCCGGAGATAAATCCGTTGGCATGGGCATAAATCCGGTATCATGCGCGGTTCGATTATTCTTATCTTCCCCCTATTTTCTGGAATGCCCATGTCATTTGCTGATCTTGGCCTCATGCCTGAGTTGCTTCGCGCACTTACCGCTGTTGGCTACACAACCCCAACCCCAATCCAACGTGAAGCCATTCCGCTGGTTTTATCAGGGCGTGATTTACTGGCCGCCGCGCAAACCGGCACCGGCAAAACAGCCGGATTTACTTTACCTTTATTGCAGCGTCTGGCCACCACACCCGTGCTGCATCCCAGCAACAAACACCGCATCCGCGCGCTGGTGCTCACCCCCACGCGTGAGCTGGCCTCACAGGTTGAAGCCAGCGTGAAAGAATACGGTCAAGACCTTAAATTAAGCTCGATGGTGATTTTTGGCGGCGTCAACATCAACCCCCAGCGGGATCGCCTGCAGCGCAAGCTCGATATTCTGGTCGCCACCCCAGGCCGCCTGCTCGATCACGTAGGCCAAGGCTCAATTGATTTAGGCGGCGTTGAAATTTTAGTGCTGGATGAAGCCGACCGCATGCTCGACATGGGTTTTATCCGCGACATTAAACGCATCCTCGCCTTGCTGCCCAGCCAACGCCAAAACTTGCTCTTTTCAGCCACATTTGCGCCAGAAATTAAAACGTTTGCGCAAAATTTGCTGGATAACCCCGCTAAAGTTGAAGTGGCGCCCCAAGTCACCACCGCTGAGCGCGTCGAGCAACGCATTTATCCTGTAGATCGCGATGCCAAAAAAGCCCTTCTTACTCAGTTAATTACTGATGGCAACTGGAATCAAGTGCTGGTGTTTACCCGCACCAAACACGGTGCCAATCGCTTAGCCGAAGGGCTAGATGCGGACGGCATTCCGGCCATGGCCATTCATGGTAACAAAAGCCAAGCCGCACGAGAGCGCGCGTTAAGTCAATTTAAGGCAGGCAAACTGCGGGTTTTGGTGGCAACCGACATCGCCGCGCGCGGCATTGATATTGATGCCCTGCCCCATGTGGTGAATTACGAGCTGCCCAACGTGCCAGAAGATTATGTGCATCGCATTGGCCGCACCGGCCGCGCCGGCGCGGGGGGCATTGCCGTTTCATTGGTGTGCATAGATGAGCACAAGTTGCTTAGCGATATTGAGCGCACCATTCGCCAAAAACTTGAGCGCGTGATTGTGCCAGGCTTTGAGCCAGACCCTAACGCACGGCCAGAACCGTTACGTAAACCCCAAGCGGCGCGCCAACCGCGCAGAGATATTCCGGCGCGCAACCACGGCAGCCCGTCACGATCAGAGGGCGCGCGCAGCACGGGGACCGGCCGCACCAATGAAGGCCGCCCGAGTAATCAGGCGAACCGCAGCCCCAATCGCGTCGATGCCAATGGCAACGTCAGCCGAGATAACCGCGATAACCGAGGCAATACCACCGCATCGCGCCCGCAACCCGGCAATAGAGGTTCGCGTCGCCGCACCGAAGGCTACAACGCATAAGCCGTGTGCTTAGGCCCGTTCTATAAAATTCGAACATCGAGCCTGTTCAACAAAACTCAGCAAGCGGCTGGAATCGTTATTTTCAGCCGCTTGTTCAGAGAGGACAAGCATGCCCACACGACCATTGACCAAACAAGTAGTTGATTGAATCCATCTGGGCGCAGACTGCGCTAGGTCGGGCGAGAAACTTAAGGATGAGGGGTTTTGGCAGCCTGCTAACGGCTCTATTTTTGCTCAAAAAAAAAGTTTCAACCCTGCTTGGGTTGAAACTGCTTGTGCCTGCGGCGGTGGCACATTACCACCGCCGCGTGACGGTTTATGTCAGTATCACTGCTATTGAATTTTCAAATAAGCCGCACCTGCGTGCTCTAATTCGGCAATTTTAGCCACGCCAGAAGAGGTGACATTAACGCCGGAATACAGTTTCACTGAATCAGCGCCCGCCTCGGACAAGGTGTTGCCACACAAATACACCTTCACATTGCGGGAGTTGATGAGCGATTCCAGCCGCTCTTTGAGTAATTTTCGATCGGCATTGAATTTAGCATCTTTGGCAGCATCAAATGGCGTGCCGGCCATATTGCTATCGGTGGTGAATCGAATGGCATTGCCCACAAACACCATCGAAACTTCGACGGGTTTAAGCTCGGCTTCAAAGGCATCCAGCAGGTTATTCACCGAGGTCAAAGTGAGGGAATAACGGCTGGTATCCGCATAATCAACATGAAAAACCACGCTGATTGGTGCCTCATCGGCGCGCGCGACGCTAAAAGCGCCCAAGCTTAAAACGAGCATCAGCAAAAACTTAACAAACAGTGGGTGGCGCATGGCTCTCTCCTTTGGTGATTAATAATAAATAGCCAGTTGAAAAACCCCTCCGTGTGCTTTTCAACCAGACTAAATCTGCTACTAACAGATTTAGTCAATGCAAATCAATCGGTTAATCGATTAATTTGCGTGTAGCACCGCCTTGTGCTATCCAAGCGAGCTTTCGAATTTTAACATTCCGCAGGCGCTTTAGATTTAACTACCGCGTGCGTGGCCTGCCCGCCAGTGATTTGCTTGCGCGCGAATAGCGGCACGCTCTTCTTGCGTTTTGCGCTGCAAGTTTTTGACTTGCAACGCGAGTCTTGGGTGATTTTCAAACCGCGCTTCGTGGCGATCTAAAAAATCCCAATACAAGGTGGTGAACGGGCAGGCAGAATCCCCCACCGCCACCGCCGGTTTAAAAGCACAGCCGGCGCAATAATTACTCATGCGGTTAATATATTGACCGCTGGCAATATACGGCTTGGATGCCATCACGCCATTATCGGCAAATTGGCTCATGCCGAAGACATTGGGTATTTCGACCCATTCCACCGCATCCACATAGACGGCTAAATACCACGCATGAACGGCCTCGGGATTAATGCCCGAAAGCAAGCAATAAAGCCCGGTCACCATCAGGCGCTGAATGTGATGCGCGTAGCCGGTTTGCAGCGTCTGGCCTAGGGTTTGCGCCAAGCACCGCGCGGGGGTGTCGCCGGTCCAAAAAAAATCCGGCAAGGGCGCGGTGGCATTGAGTGCGTTCATCTGCAGCCACGCATCGCCTTTTTGAAAATACAAGCCGCGCACATATTCCCGCCAACCCAAAATTTGGCGGATAAACCCTTCCGCCGCCGCCAAGGGCACCGCACCCATTTGATAAGCGCGCTCAGCCGCTTGGCACACGTCCAGGGGGCGGATTAATTTAAGATTAAGCGCAGCGGCCAATTTGCTGTGATAAAGCCAAGGCTGATCGGTCCACATGGCATCTTGGTATTGCCCAAACAGCGGCAAGCGATGAGTGATGAAATCATCAAGCGCCGCGTCGGCTTCATCCGGCGTAACCGGCCAATCGAACACCGCCAATTCGCCCGGGTGATCGGAGAAATGCAGTGCTACCTCGCGCAATACGGCTTGGGTTGTGGCATCGGGCGCAAAGCCGATTGGCGCGGGCAATAACCCAGGGCCTCTGGTATCAAACGCGCCGCGATTGTCGTGATCGAAATTCCACTGCCCGCCGATCGGCTCACGCTCTTGCATTAAGAGGCCGGTTTTTTGGCGCAGTAGCCGATACCAAAATTCAAGCCGCAAGCTTTTTTTGCCCTGGCTCCAAGCATCAAATTCGGCCAAGGTGGCGATAAAATGCCGATCTTCGCGCCATTCAAGCGCAATGGTGTGCTGTTGGCACACCATTGCAAGCTCGGTATTGAGGCGTGCAGCGCCGGCAGGGATCATCACCACTTTCGCGGGTGTATGGGTTTTAAGGGTGGCGCTTAGCGCTTGGGCGAGCGTTTGATGCGGGTGGCTGCCGAGCGCCCAATAATGCACGCGCACGCCATCGAAGGTGAGCGCTTCGGCAAAATGGCGCATGGCACTTAAAAACAGCGTAATGCGTGCCTTGTGCGTCCACACCTGCTTGGCTTCAAAGGGCACTTCGGCCATGAATACCGCATCGTTTGCCGCATCAAAATCATCAAATACGGCGCTGTGCCGATCGAGCTGATCGCCCAAAATAACGATTAATTGCCGCATGGTTGCTCCCGTGGGGCACGGGCTTTGCTGCGCGCGCGGCAAGCATCCGAGCAATATTTTACCTGTTCCCAGTCTTTGGCCCATTTTTTGCGCCAAGTGAAAGGGCGTTGGCACACAAGGCAAATTTTTTGCGGTAACTGCGCTTTATCGTTCGAGCGGCGTTTCATGGCTTACTCAAAAAGTGAGAGTTGCGGGGCGGGCGCTGGCTGCTTTGTGCGGCGGCGCGGCTTTCGGCTCCCGTGTTTAATGAGCACCATCGCGCTCTGCGCCCGTGCTTCACTTGTGGCGTAGGCCTCACGCAAGCGCGCCTTGGCCGTGCGTGCGGCGGCAATGGGTTCGATGATGGGGGCGGGATAATCGACCCCGATGCGGCAAGCAAATTGAATTTGCAAGGATTCGGGCATCCGCCACGGTTCATGGATCCACTGCGTGGGCACCGAGCGCAACACGGGGATCCACTGGCGAATAAAACTGCCCTCGGGGTCTTGATCAACCGATTGTTTGAGCGGGTTGTAGATGCGAAACGCGTTAATGCCGGTGCTGCCCGATTGCATTTGCATTTGGCTCCAGTGAATACCGGGCTCGTAATCGATAAACAGCCGCGCCAAGATTTGCCCCACCGCTGTCCACGGCTGCCAGAGGTGGTAGCAGCCAAACGCGGCCAAAAGCGCGCGCATGCGAAAATTAATCCAGCCGGTGGCCTGCAATCGGTGCAGGCAGGCATCAATGAAGGGCAAGCCGGTTTGGCCACTGGCAAAGGCGTGCAAGATGGCGGCATCGCCCGTTTGTCGCTGTGTGCGCAGAGCCGGATGCAAATTTTGCCACTCAAGCGCGGGTTCAGTTTCAAGCTTTTGCATAAAATGGCTTTGCCACGCCAGGCGCGAAGCAAAAGCCTGCAACGCCCGCGACCAATACGGGGCGGGCGAACTTGCCACCTCAAGTTGGCGGGCGCGAGTGGCTTGCACCACTTCGCGCAGCGATAGGGTGCCGTAAGCCAAATGCGGCGATAAACGCGAGCAGTGCTGCGGCGCGGTGCGCGGTGAGCTCATCCCCTTGAGGTACTGCTCTGCGCGCTCATGCAAAAAACTTTTCAGTAAGCGCAGCCCACGCCGGCGCCCCCCGGGTTGTGCATGTGGGCAAGTATCGGGCGCGAGGCACAACGCGGCGGCACTTGGCAGGCTATGGCTGGCAAGATGGGTGGGCAGGTCGGTGTAAAACGCAATGACGGCAGGCGGCGGCTGCCGTGGCTGGGCAACAAACTGCGCCCAGTGGGCGGCAAAATCCCCGCGATCATGGCGACCTCGGCGCACGCCGTCTTGCCTTAATTCGTGCCAGGGAATGCCGTGTTCCCGCAATAACTGTGCAATAGCGCGATCGCGCTGAAAGGTGAATGCATTACCAGTTTCCGCGTGCGACCACACAGCGGCAATCGGCAAGGCTGCAAGCAAGGCCGCAAAGGTTTCCACGGCATCGCCCACCTGCAGCCACAAGGCGCCGCCCAGCGCGGCAAGCTCTTCGGCCAGCTCATCTAAGCTCTGGGCGATAAACTGCCATTGCCGCGCCGAGGTATCGGGCTGCTGCCAGTATTCGGGCTCCACCAAATAAATTGGCAAAACCAAACCCGCGGCGGCGGCCTGCACCAGCGGCGCATGATCCACCGTGCGCAAATCGCGCTTGAACCAAACCAGCTGAACGGCGGTAGTCACTAATTTTTCGCGGCTGGCCGCCATAAATGGCGATTCAAATCGGCGGCAAACAAATTATTTAACACGCCGATACTGGTGGCATTAGGGTTAATCGGCGGCGCCACGCCGGCATCTAGGGCTTGCTGCCAGCGCCCGGCGCACACGCACCAAAAATCCCCCGCCTTTAAGCCTGGAAAATTCGCCCACGGCTGCGGGGTGATTAAATCGTTGCCTTGCTTTAGGGTATAGGCCAAAAATTCCGGCGTCATGCGCGCGCACACGCCATGCGCACCCAAATCACGCGGCGATAAACTGCAATAGCCGCTGCGCTGCGCGCCGGTCAAAGGCGCTTTGGAGCACACCTGTAATGGCTGGCCATACACATTTTGCGTGCGCGCCGCCTCGCTGTATAAATCAATCGGCTCAAGGGGTTGTTCAATTTGCATAAAAGAATCCTGTGCGACGGCACCTGCCCGGCCGGTGCCCAAAATCGACAAAACACAACTTAAGGCGAGCAGGCAGCGCGGCATAAATCAGCCCGATGTTTTCAGTAACGGCACTTGCGCACGCATGGCCAGCATTAAGGCCTCTGCAGCGGCGCCGCTTAGGTTGTAGGGATCAAACTGCTCACTTGCGCCAAATTCGAAAAAAATGTTGCGATTCATCGAGCCCTCGCCCAAATAGCCCATGTTCCAGCTAGAAAACTGCCGGGATACCACCACTTGATAATCCAGCAATAAGGGATCGGTATGCCGGTCATCTTGGGCAATGCGCGCAAAGCGTTCGTTCACCGCACGGCGTTCGCCCTCAAGCCATTGCAAAAAAAACCCTGAATTAAACATCAGCAAACCCGATACCCCGCGGGGCGGATTGTTGCGCTGCGAGGCGGCCAAGATAGACTTAATCTCGCTGTGATCAACATGCGATGTCATTTGCGACACATAAATTAAACGAACCAGCATTATGCCTCCTGAATATCAATACAAAACTTGCAAAATAGTTATACACGTCTTCATGCATCGTTGCCAAAAAAATCTTAGCCAAAGCAAAAAACCCACCAAAGTGGTGGGTTCTTAAACATAGGTCAGATGCAAGTCAGGCAAGCTGCTAGGCAAATAATGGACTGCACCACCCGCTGGCGGCCTTAAACATTAGCTTTTATTCCCCTTGAACGACTTAGGCGCGCCGGTATCGCCCAGCAGCACCCCGTTGACCGTCGTGCCATACAAGCTATTTTTGTTATCGTGATATTTGGCGCGAGTGGCCGCCACGCTGCCCTCATAGCGCGGGTCTTGTGGGCGTTCTTGACCATCCATGTAGTAGGCCACATCCCAAGCTTGCTGCGGCGTTAGGCTATAACTTTGGCCATAGGGCATATTGGCGTAAATGAATTTGGCCGCATTGGCAATACTGCCCATGCCCGCACCCCAATTAAATGATTGCGCGCCCCACAGCGGCGGGAACACCACTGCGCCATTGACCACTCGACCCTCGCCATTGGCAGCATGGCAAATGGCGCACTGGGCTTCATACACGGCTTTGCCGCGCACAAAATCGGGCGCCAGCGCCGGCTCTGGCACGTTGGGATAACCGCGACCGGCCACTTTTTCATCCACCGGCAGCCCGCGAGCTAACCAGTAAGAATAGGCTTGTAAGGCCACCAGTACCTCACTGCCCAAGGGCGGGGCTTTACCATTCATGCTGAACCGAAAGCAGCCTTGCAACCGCTCTTCATAGGTGTTTACTTTTTTGTTTTTAGCGCGATACGCAGGGTAACTCACCCAAGCGCCCCATAACGGTGCGGAACCGGCCATTGCGCCGCCATCGGTATGGCAATTCACGCAACTCAATGAATTACCGACATATTCTGGCGCATATTTTTTGGTTTCAAACATAATATTGCGCCCCAGTTGCACCACTTGACCAAATTCATCTTTGGGGATGCTGGCCGGATCGGGCGGGGTGAAGGTCGCCCCGGTGAGCAAGGCGGCATTCAGAGCGGCCATCGCCGGTATCACCGAGGGCTGCGTTACGGCAGGCGCCGCATCAGCGGCCAGTAGGGGCGCACTTGCCCCCAGCAGCACGGCATACGCCAAGGGGGTTATTCCCCGTTTGAACAGGGGTTTGATTAGCGCATTCATTGCACACCTCCGGTTAATACAGGCTGGGTATCGCCCAGCACCGCCGCCGCAGGTTTAAGGGCGGCAAGATAGGCGGTGACGGCTTGGGTATCGACAGCGGTCATGCGGCTGGCCACGCTGTGCATTAAGCCTTGCGGATCGCCTTGGCGCGTGCCGGTTTGCCACGCAGTGATTTGATCGGCCAGATATTTTGCCGATTGCCCCGCAATCGGCGGGAAATACGGCGGCACCCCCACGCCGCCGGCCGCATGGCAGCGAAAGCAAGCGGGAATGCCGGCTTTCCAATCGCCAAATTCGGCGAGTTGCTGCCCGCGCGCGACAAAATCAGGCGCCACGCTGGCCGCCGGGGCGGGCATAGTCACCGGCAAGCTGGCGTAATAATCGGCAAGTATTGTGATTTGCGCGGGCGATAAAGGCTTGGCCATCCCCGCCATAATGGCGTTTTTGCGGGTGCCATCGGCAAAGTAGCTAAGCTGCGCTTTGATGTACTGCGCGGGCAAACCTGCCAAGCGCGGGTAATTTTCGGCGGGCAAACCCTCGCCAAAGGCGCCGTGGCAGGCGGCGCAACTGGCCGCCTCAGTAGGCGGCGCGGCATGAACCGAACCGATTGGACTGCATAATACAGCCCAACCGGCAATGAGTGGCATCAAACGTAACGTGACTTGCCTCATGGCATATCCTCCCGAGATTTGGCAACTCAAACACCCCGCGCGGTTACGGTCATTAAATATAAGCCGCTGGCAACCTGCTCAATTTGCGCAGGGTAATATGAATTTTGAGCAAAAAAAAGCGCACCCTGATTGTGCGCTTTCAATGCATTAATTACCGATGCAAATTATTTATAGGCCGCTAGATTCGCTCAATCTGCAGCCCCAAATCCACGAGCTCCGCTTCTTTGGTGGCGCCGGCCAGCACGCCCACCGAGGCGTTATCAGGCTGCAAATACGTAGTCGCAACCCGTTTTAAATCGTCTTCAGTCACCTCTAAAATGCGCGCGCGCATGGCTTGCTGATACTCAGGCGTGCGACCATGCAAGCTGTCGTTAAAGGCTTTTTTCGCCTCGCCCGCCGGTGAGCCGGGTTTATCGATGCCGGAAATTACGCCAAAAATAGCTTCATCAATGGTGCGGCTTTCATGCCGGGTATTGAGCAGCCAATCAATCGACTGATCGAAATCGGCAAGGGTTTCAGCCAAGCGCGGGTCGCGGTAAGAGTAAAAACGAAAACTCGCCGATTCGCCGTCATAACCTGCGCCGCCGCCATATGCGCCGCCCTGCTCGCGAATTGCGCGGTGCAAATAACCATTGCGTAAAAACCCGCCCAAAACCGCCAGCGCGGCGGCATCTTTGTGGGCGGGCGGCACGGCGGCATAGGCTTTGGCGCAATAATTCACCGCTAAATTGCCAATCCAGCCCTCGCGCACGCTGTGGTGCACGTGATTGAGATGAAATGGCGTAACCGCTGTGCCGTGCTGCATGTGCGCGGCAAGGCTTTGTTCAATATCAGCAAAATGCCGATCCTCCGCCACGATGTTGTAACGGCGCAGGCCGCCCTTGATTTTGGCATGCAAGCGAGTCAGCCGCTCGGCCACATCACTTAATGCGTGCGGGGCATCCAGCGCATCATCCATCGCTTTGATGCGGCGCACCCCGGCAACGCCACCCGATTCGTGGGTGAGCTTGGCACGTGCGTTCATGCCGCTTGCGGCCACATTCATGGCATGCACATGGCCGGAGCCCACAATGCCCTGCTCGCTTCGAAAGCGAATTTGGCTGATTAAATCGCGGATGCGATCGGTTTCATCGAACCGCGCTGCATTCAAATGCGCGTGGAATAAATCCACCATATCCTCGGTATAGCGCACCAAGGCTTTACCGCCAAGCATAAAATAAGACGTCAGGTTGTGCGGATCATCCACATTCGGGCGAATGGACGAGCGCGCGCCAAAGCCGCCGGTGCGGGCGGAGGTGGCCTCAGCCATGGCCACGTAATTGCGCGAGCCGGCGCCAAGTTCTGTGAGCAAGCCGGTGTAAATGGGCAATAAATCCAGCTCATCGTGCGTGAGCGCAGGCAAATCGAGTGCCACCTGCAGGTACATAAGCCCATTGGTGCTGCGATTAAACCAGGTTTGAGACACCGGCTGCGCCGCTACTTTTTCGGGCACCGGCAAGGCGATATGCTCGGGGATATCGGCGCGGGTCACGGTGGGCAGAATACTGATGTCATCCACCTCAGCCTGCCGATCGGCCAACGCCTTGGCGGCCGCGACAATCGCCTGTTTCTCGGCATCACTTAAGTTAGCTTGCATCGAGGCCAACCGCGCCAGTTCGGCGGCAGTTTTTTGGGCGGAAAGCGTGGTATCCGGCGCCAACACCAAACGCACACGGTGCGGGTTATCAAGCAATAGGCGGCGAATTAAATTCGGGATAAATTGCGGATCGGCCGCGCGCGTTCGCAAGCGCGCCAGTGCCGGCTCTAAGTCCAGCACGGCAATCGGGTCGCCATCGTGAATGGCGGCCGGCAGGCTGTGCATCATGAGCTGCAAGCCATACGGGTAGCCATCGCCGGTCACCTCGCGCTGCGAGAGCTCAATTTGATGCAAAACCGCTTCAATCATTTCGGCGGGCACGCCCTGCTCGGCCACCGTTTTGAGTGTGTCGAGAATCAGCGCCTGCACCGCCTCGGCGCGCTCGGGCTCGGAGCCTTCAAGCCCCGCCACAAACACCATTTGGCGCTGCGAATCCTCAAGCCCCATGATTGGGCTGGGCGAGCCGCCCAAATCGGTGCTTTCCAACACCCGCATCAAGGGCGATGCGCTGTTTTCAAGCAATACACCTTCCAGCACTTGCGCCTCAAGCGCAGCATTTAAATCGGTGCTTTCGCCCAAAAGCCAACCCAACACGATGTGAGTTTTCTCGGTCGTATCAGGCTCATCAAAGGCGTAGCGATCGACACATTCGATAGGCGAGCGCAACGCTTGCTCCAAAGGAATGGCCGATTGCGGATCAATTTGGCTAAAGCGCTTTAAGGCTTTTTCTTCAAACTGGGTTTGCAAATCTGCGACCGGCAAATTGCCATAGGTCATAAAAACCGCGTTCGAGGGGTGATAAAACCGCTGGTAAAACGCCTTTAATTGCGCATAGGTTAAATTTGGAATATCCGCAGGTTCGCCGCCGGAATTAAAATGATACGTAGTGGTTGGGAACAACGCGCTGGTTAGCGTTTGCCACAGCACCGATGAAGGATTGCTCATCGCGCCCTTCATTTCGTTAAATACCACGCCTTTAAAAGTGAGCGGCGTGGTTGGGTCATCGGGGGTGGAAAATTCAACCCGATGGCCTTCTTGCATGAAGTCCCGCTCGTCGATGCGCGAGAAAAACACCGCATCCAAATACACGTCCAGCAAGTTATAAAAATCTTTCACATTCACCGAGGCGAAGGGGTAGGCTGTCCAATCGCTTGCCGTAAACGCATTCATAAATGTATTGAGTGAGCGGCGAATCATCATGAAAAACGGATCGCGCACCGGAAACCGCTCCGAGCCACAGAGCACGGTGTGTTCCAAAATATGCGCCACGCCGGTTGAATCGTTCGGCACGGTGCGCAACCCCACCAAAAATACATTTTGATCGTCTGAGGTGGCCAAATGAAAATGCCGCGCACCTGTGCCGATGTGGCGGTATTCATCCACCGTGAGATTCAAGGCGGCAATCGGCTGGCTGCGGACAAAACAAAAAGCGGGATGATGGCGTGCGCTCATAGAAAAATTTTCTCAAAGTTCAGGAGTCAAAAAACAATCCGATTGAGTTTAACCCAGCATCATTCAGAAAACAGGCGCTGTCGTCATAATTCATCGGCATGATGTGGGCGTGAAAAGCTTTGGCCTTGCGCCAAAAATTCAAGCAAAAAAATCAATTTGCGTTATACAAGCCAAATAAAAAAACGATCACTCTTGGACATACGTAGTTATTCTACGATGCCAAGGCCGATAACGCCGTTGTGCGCCTTTTGGCTCAGCCACCCGCAGGGACGGGCATTTTGCGGGCGATCCGCCGTGTTGCGGCGCTTGCGAAGGGAATGGCCATTCACTGCGCGATGCGGCTTGGGCTCAGTTATATGCCTTATTTCCAAACCACCCCGGCGCACGCCAACTATTTGATTTGACTATTAATTTAGTCCAAACCTCCCGCGGCTTTGGCGTACCCGAATTCGCGCAAACGTCCACAACCCTGCACGACCGCCCTACCCTAAATCGGTGGGCAGAAAAAAAAGGCGTGGCGGGCATTGCTGCTTATTGGCAGGAAAAAAACACGGTCACCATGGATAACCTGCCCACGCATATTTTAAGCACCGATGACACTGACTGAATCAAGCAGAGGCTAATCGCTGCATTGCTTATCGTCCAACGACCGAAGAAAGGCCATTTTTTCTGCAATTTTGCCCTCAAGACCCCGGGGGGTGGGTTGATACCACTGCGGCTCGGCCATGCCATCGGGCAAATATTTTTCACCGGCGGCATAGGCATGGGGTTCATCGTGGGCATAGCGATAAGCATGGCCGTAACCCAGCTCTTGCATGAGGCGCGTGGGGGCATTGCGTAAATGCATGGGCACCTCGCGACTTTGATCGACCTTAACAAACGCCATCGCTTGATTAAACGCGGTGTAGCCGGCATTACTTTTGGGCGCAATGGCCAAATAAATCACCGCTTGGCCGAGCGCGAGCTCGCCTTCGGGTGAGCCTAGCCGCTCATAGGTTGTGGCAGCATCATTGGCAATTTGCAGCGCGCGCGGATCGGCCAGCCCGATATCTTCCCAAGCCATGCGCACAATGCGCCGCGCGAGATATTTGGCATCCGCGCCGCCATCGAGCATGCGGCAAAACCAATACAACGCCGCATCAGGGTGTGAGCCGCGCACTGATTTATGCAAGGCTGAAATTTGATCGTAAAAATGCTCACCGCCTTTATCAAACCGGCGAGCACCCGCACTTAAGGTTTCAGTGAGTAATTCGGCGCTCATCTCAGTGCGCCCCAGGGCGAGGGCGGCGGTATCAAGCTGCTCAAGCAAATTAAGAAGGCGGCGCGCATCGCCATCCGCCAGCTCAATCAGCCGCTCGATGGCATCGGGTGAAAACACCAATGACCCCAGCGCTTGGGTTTGCGCTTGGGTTTGCGCCCGCGTGATGAGTTGGCGCAATTCCTCGGGGCTAAGTGATTTAAGCACATACACCTGCGCCCGTGAGAGTAAGGCTGAGTTCAGCTCAAACGAAGGGTTTTCGGTGGTGGCACCAAGTAACGTGACCAAGCCTGATTCGGCAAAGGGCAGCAGGGCATCTTGCTGCCCTTTGTTAAAGCGATGAATTTCATCAATAAATAACAGGGTGGGCTGGCCTGATTCCAGATTGCGTTCAGCCTGTTCCATGGCGGCACGAATATCTTTAACGCCAGAGAACACCGCCGACAAGGCAATAAACGCACTATCAAAAGCGCTCGCCATTAAGCGCGCTAGCGTGGTTTTACCCACCCCAGGCGGCCCCCATAAAATCATGGAGTGGGGTTTGTGCGACTCAAAGGCTAAACGCAAGGGCTTGCCGGGCCCAAGCAAATGCGTCTGACCAATCACCTCATTTAGGGTGGTGGGACGTAGCTGTTCGGCTAAAGGTGGGCGGGGCTGGGTTTTATGCAGCGGCGCTGGCGGTTCGTTACCAAAAAGATCAGGCACCATGGGCGGATCGCAGGTTAATGGCTGTTCACCACATCAACGCCCGCCGGGGGCGTAAAGGCAAATAGGGTTTTATCAACAGGCTGATTGACCTCCCGCGCGCTGAATTGCACCGTGGTGTTATTCCCTAATTTATCTTTAAAAACCATGGCCTTAATGCCTTTAGCATCCATGCCGATTTGCACCGATGAAAAATCGCTTTTTTGCGAGCGATCACTTAAAGCATACCAAGACAAACCATCGTTATTGCCGAGGCTGCGAATCGTGAACACTTCTTCAAGCGGTTGATTACCCAAAAAAATCCCAATCGGCGCGCCCCGATTATCACTCAAGGAGCTGATGGTTACTTGGGCTAAATCGGGGTCATAAACCCAGAGCTTGCCGTCGCTTGCGATGAGTTTTTGCACATAGGGCACTTCATAGGCCCAGTAAAATTGGCCGGGTCGCGCCAACACAAAATTACCCGTCGAGCCCGGCTGAGTTTGGCCGCGAACATTGACTTGTTTTTGGATAAAGTTGGCTGAAAAAGTTTTAAGATTTTTCACAAATTCCGTGAGCGGGCGAACATCAGTCGGTGTGGCGGCGGCAGGGGTGCCTAGCGGAAATGCTTGCGTGTCGGCCAAGGCCGGGGCAATCACGCTCAAACTCAATGGGGCAACCACAAACACACAACCAATTAACCAACGCATCATGTTAACTACCTAAAACGGGGGGCATAAAAAAACGACTTAAAACAATCACTTGATTAGCGAGCGGGCGGCGGCGGCGCCAACACCTCGCGGGCGCCATTGGCTTGGAGCTGCCCCACAATGCCATCATTTTCCATTTCTTCAATTAATCGCGCGGCGCGGTTGTAGCCAATTTTTAAGCGGCGCTGCACATACGAAATAGAGGCCTTGCGGGTTTCGGTCACAATGGCCACGGCTTGATCGTAATACTCATCAATGGCCTCGCCCGAGGCTGAAACAGGTTTCTCGCCGGGCAGCATGACAGCCGAGGCGGATTCTTCCGATAAGACCGCATCAATGTAATTGGGTTCACCCAGCGCTTTTAAGGCTTCAACCACGCGATGCACTTCATCGTCGCTCACAAATGCGCCATGCACGCGCATCGGCAAGCCGGTGCCGGGCGGCAAATACAGCATATCGCCATGGCCGAGCAAACTCTCGGCACCCATTTGATCCAAAATGGTGCGGGAATCAATTTTCGAGGACACTTGAAACGAGATTCGGGTGGGAATATTCGCTTTAATCAAGCCGGTAATTACATCCACCGAGGGCCGTTGAGTCGCTAAAATGAGGTGGATGCCCGAGGCGCGCGCTTTTTGCGCTAGGCGGGCGATGAGCTCTTCAACCTTTTTGCCGACCACCATCATCATGTCGGCAAATTCATCTACCACAATCACAATGTGCGGCAGCCGCTCAAGGATTGGCGCGGGTAGATCGGGGTCAAACGCTTCTGCAGGGTTGTAGAACGGATCGCGCAAAGGCTCGCCTTGATTGGCGGCATGGGTGATTTTTTCGTTGCAGCCGGCTAAATTGCGCACCCCAAGCGAGGACATAAGCTTGTACCGGCGCTCCATTTCCCCTACCGCCCAGCGCAGTGCGTTGGCCGCTTCTTTCATATCGGTGACCACGGGCGCGAGCAAATGCGGAATGCCCTCGTACACGGATAATTCCAACATTTTCGGGTCGATCAGAATCAAGCGCACTTCATCGGCGGTAGCTTTGTAGAGCAAACTTAAAATCATGGCATTCACACCAACCGACTTACCCGAGCCTGTAGTACCTGCCACCAGCAAATGCGGCATACGGGCTAAATCGGCCGTAATCGATGCGCCCGCAATGTCTTTGCCCAAAGCCATGGTGAGCGGCGAGCGGCTCTCTTGATAGGGCTTGGATTCAATCAGCTCACGCAAGGCGATAATTTCGCGCACCTGATTAGGGATTTCCAAGCCCACGGTTGATTTACCCGGAATTACCTCAACCACGCGCACGGATACAATCGACAGTGATCGGGCTAAGTCTTTGGATAAATTAGAAATTTGGCTTACTTTTACGCCCGGCGCCGGTTGCAATTCAAACCGAGTGATGACCGGCCCCGGGGTCGCGGCAACCACATCGACCCGCACCCCAAATTCTTCGAGCCGATCTTCAATTAAGGCCGACATCGAGGCCAAAACTTCCGGGCTAAAACCGGTTTGTCGTTGCGGCGCAAAATCGAGCAAATCGACAATCGGACGCCCCCCCGCCGTGCCTAACGCAGGCTGAGGCTTAATGGGGGCTTTAGCCGATTTGAGTGGCGTGCGCGGGGATTGCCCCACCGCTTTTGAGCGCTCGTTCGTGCCAAGGGTTGTGCTTGCGGCTGCGCTTGGGGCATCAAAAATCGGGTCGAAGGGCTGGGTCATGGATTGATGTTCATCTTGGGGCGATTGCGCCGGCATGGGGCGGCGACGCACCGCGGGGGCAACATAATTGCTTTGCACGGTTGGAATGGCACGCGGGGTGATGGTGGGCTCATCGGTGCCGTCATTGCGATCTGAGCCATGGGTTGAATCGCCTGCACGTCCCCCCGAAAACAGCCGGGCAATGCGCGCAATCATCCATTCAAACAAGCGCCCCACGAGCTCAAATACCGCAAACCAAGATAAGCCCGATACGGTTGAAAAAGCCAGCATCATAAAGCCGAGCATGAGTAGGGTGGCGCCCATGGCACCCAAATAATGAATCACCCCACTCGCCAGCACTTGGCCTACTACACCGCCCGCTGATCCGGCGGCGGCATGCAGGGGCGCTGCCTGATGAATCGCAGAGAGCACGCTCACTGCGAACACCGTGAGAATCACGCCGCCAATTTGAATAGCAAAAAACACATCCAAAAGGCGCTCATCACTGCGCAGCCGCACAAACAACCGCAGGGCGAACACCAGCACCATCGGTGGTACGGCATAGGCACCAAAGCCTAATAAAAACCGCGAAAAATCAGCGAGCCAAGCGCCTACGGCACCCGCCGCATTGTGAATCGCCCCCCCCGCTTGCCCCGTGGTGGTAAACCCCGGATCAGTGGGCGAATAAGTCCAGAGCGCCAAGGCGTAATAGCCCATCAACAGAACCAGAACAATTAAAACTGTATCAGCCACCATCCGTTGGGGCTGATACAACACCGTATTTTTGGCAGAACTCATGGATATCCGATTAAATTCGAGTTAATTGAGGTAAATACCCCCGATACGCCCCATGCCACCGGCGGGTTATCCCAGCGTCCCGCTTACTTAACAATCCGCAGGCGGGAGCCTTTGGGCGGCGATTTTGGCGCGGGGGGTTCGGGTGGCTCATGATCGGGCTGGTCGGCTAAAGCGGGCTTTACAGGCACTTTGCTGGCCGAAGGCTCGCGCTTGGATCGCACATTTGGGCTTACTTTAGCCCCGGCCAAACTTAATTTGGGCGGGGTGGCGGTGAACTCGTCATCATCGTCAAACTCCTCATCGGGGTCCGGCGGAAACTGAGCGCCACTGCCAAAATCCCGATCATAAATACCGATAATGGCGCGCATTGGCACATAAATCGCCTCCGGCTTGCCGGCAAAGCGCGCTTCAAACGCAATCGATTTGCGATCCATCGCAAAGTTGCGCACCGCACTGGGGCTGATATTCAGATGAATTTGCCCCTCATCGACATGCGCTTGGGGCACTAAAACCCCCGACACCGTCGCATCGACAACGATAATAGGCACATGCCCCTGATCGACCGTCCAGTCGTACAGGGCGCGAATTAAATAAGGACGTTTCGACAGCATAGGGCGCCTTTAGTATTTATCGCGCATTTCGCGCTCAACTTCAGTTAGGCTCATTTGGAAGGTGGGACGATCGAACATGCGCTTCATGTAATCGAGGACAGGTTTGGCGCCGGCCCCTGTTAATTCAACGCCATAAACGGGCAAACGCCACAGCAGGGCTGAGAGCGTGACATCGGTGAGGCTGTATTCATCGCTCATAAAAAATGGTTTGTGGCTGAAGGCGGGCGCAAAAGCGAGCAAGCCTTCACGCAAGGTTTTGCGGGCACGCGCCACGGTTTTCTCGCCGCGCTCGAACTCGGGCAGCAAACCATACCAATCGCGCTCAATGCTGTATAACGCGGTGCGCACTTTGGCGCGGCTTACCGGGTCTACCGGCATGAGCGGGGGATGCGGAAAGCGTTCATCTAAATATTCCATGATGACGCGGGCGTTGGTAATCACAAGATCACGATCGGCCAGCACAGGCACGGTGCCTTCGGGGCTTAAATCGTGAAAATCTTCTGGGATTTCGCCCAGCGATATATCAATCACATCGGCGGTGAGTTCTTTTTCCGCCAGAACAATCCGCGTGCGATGGCAATCAGGATTTTCAGGGTTGGTGAACAGGGTCATGACCGAGCGGCGGTTGACAGTCGCCATAGGGCGTCTCCTTAAAGAATCAAGCAAAAAGATAGTGCATGATAGCAAATTGGCTTGAGCTTATGGGTTATGTTGGTCAAGAACTGCCCGCAAAGGCTTGGCGCCCCAATAATAAGCGGTACATAACCGGCATAATGATGAGCACAAGCGGCATTTGAATCATAAGCCCTGAGATAATGGCAACGGCTAGAGGCTGCTGCATAGCTGATCCTTGGCCAATCCCCAAGCCTAAAGGCAGCAAGGCCAAAATCGCCGCCAAGGTGGTCATCGCAATCGGGCGGATCCGATTGCTGCCCGCATCAATCAGCATCGAAGCCGACAGTGGCGCGCCCGCACACGCGCTGTTTTGCCGGATGACGGCAAGCTCGGAGAAATAAAACACGGCCACTTCGGTCACGATGCCTACGATCATAATCATGCCCATAAGCGCCGTGATATTGAGGGTTTGACCGGCCAACCATAGGCCGGTGAACACGCCACCCACGGCGAGCAAGGGCGCCACCATGATGGCCAGTGCGATCCGAAATTGCTCATACAAAAACAGCAAAGCAAAAAAAACCAGCATCGCTGCGGCGATAAATACTTGAATCAAGCCTGCAAAGGCTTGCTGTTGCTGCAAATACAAACCCGCTAATTGATAATGCACGCCGGCGGGAAGCAAGCCGGGTGCGGCCAATACGTGCTTCACCTCATCAATAACGGCGCCATAGCCCCGCCCTTCAATGCGGGCTGAAACCGATACCGCCGGGGTGAGATCATGACGGGTAATTTCAGCCGCGCCATCGGTACGGGTGAGTACCGCCACCCGATTTAAGGGCACTAAATGCCCATCGGGCGCGCGCAACATCAAAGCCTCGATTTGGGCGAGTGAATTGCGATCGGCGGCGGGTATGCTTACCCGCACGCCCAGCATTTGCTGGCCTGTGCGGATTTGGGTTGAAATGGCGCCGCGCAAAAACTGCCCCAGTTGGGTGGTGATGTCGCTTGGGGTTAAGCCTTCGAGCGCGGCTTTAACATGATTGATTTTAATATCGACCGAGCCACCCGCAATCACCAAGCCATCGTTGATTTCTTTTAATCCGGCCACTTGCCCCAAGGCCTCTGCGACCTTGGGACTGAGGGCTTGCAGCGTGGGCCAATCTGCACCGCTCAGCACCACCACCACCGGACGGGGCGAGCCACTTAAATCGCCGATTAAATCTTGCATCGGCTGGTTCATATCTAACAGCGTAAAGCCGGGCACTTCTTGGGTAATTTGATCGGCCAAGCGATTCATGACGGCGCTCTGCCCCTCGGGGCTTTTAAGCAAAATAAACATATCCCCTTGATTTGCCTCGGTTAAACCGCCGCCTAATTGGGTGCCTGTGCGCCGTGTCCACGCTGCAACCTCCGGGGTGGCGGCAATAAGGCGCTCAACCTGCCCCACTAGCCGGTCGGTTTCGATTAACGAGGTGCCGGGGGCGGTTTGGTAATCCAGTACAAAGCCGCCTTCATTCATTTCGGGCATAAACCCCGAGGGCACTTTACCCAACGCGAACACGCCGAGAGCAATCATCAGGGCAATGATCGGCACGACACTGAGCGGTTTGGCGAGCATAAATTGCATTAATCGGCGGTAGGTTTTTTGCACCCAGCCTGATACGCGCCCGGCGGCGGGCGTTTCGGCATCCCGCGCGCTTAAGAGCTTATCGGCAATAAGCGGCAGGGCCAGCCATACAAACAAAAACGACACGATTAAGGCCGTGGCCATGGTGAGGGACAATGCTTTGAAAAAAGCCCCCGTGACCCCATCTAAAAAAGCCAAGGGCGCAAAAATAATGATGGTGGCCGTGCTAGAGCCCGCCAGTGGTTGGGTGAAATCGTGCGCGGCCTGCATCACGGTATATTTGCTATGCCCGGCTTCATGCAGGCGGCGGGTAATTTGTTCGAGCATCACGATAATGTCGTCCACAATCAGCCCGACAGCGGCAGCCATGCCGCCTAACGTCATGATGTTAAAGCTCATACCCAATAGGCTTAAAAGCAAAATACTGGCCGATAAGACGGTCGGCACCAAAATAAGCGTCATAAGCGCTAATTTAATGCTGCGCAAAAAACCCAAGAGCACGAGGGTGGCAAACACAATGCCAAGCAAGATGGCATCACGCACGGAGTTCACCGAATCTTCAATTACGGTGCTCTGATCGTACCAGCGGGCAAGGTGTACATCCTTGGGGAATTGCGCCTGCATCGCCGCTAATTTGGCGGCCACGGCGCGATCAATCGCCACGGTATTCCCGCCCAGCGTTTGGTGCACCAGTAATAACACCGCAGGCTTGCCGTTGGCCGTTACGATTTGAAATCGCGGCGCTTGCCCCATCTGCACGCTGGCCACTTCTCCTAGGCGAATCACGCCATTAACGCCGGTGCGCAGTATCGTTTGGCGCACTTCATCAAGGCTTGCAAAACGCGCGTCCGACAAGAGCAAATCGAGCCGGCCTCGGGCTTGCAACTTGCCCACCGCTTGCAGCGTATTGGCGGCAGATAAGGCCTGCACCACATCTTGCATCGACAAGTTTAAGGCGGCAAGCTTGGCGGGGTTGACCAAAACTTGATACTCCCCAATAGCGCCGCCTTGCAAACTCACCTGCCGCACACCGGCAATGCTCGATAAAGCAGGAACCAGTTGCAATTGCGCAAAACGGCGCAAGGCCACCGGATCAACCGTGCTTGAGGTGAGGCTGTAGGCCACCACGGGGAATTTGGTGGGGTCCATCCGTTTCACCGCGAAGGTCACACCCGGCGGCAATGCGCTTAAGGTTTGCGCCATCGCCGCTTGCACTTGCAACACTTTTTGCGGTAAATCGCTGCCCCAGTCAAAGCGCAAATCAACATCAGCCGAACCCCGGCTGCTGGTGGAATTGATGGCCACCACGCCTTGCACGCTGCGCAAAGCTTGTTCAACCAAAATGGTGACTTCCATCTGCATTTGTTCAGCCGAGCGGTCCCCCGCCTCTAAAGACACCACAATGCGCGGAAAAGACACGGCGGGAAACAAAGACACCGGCATTTTTATTGCAGCGAAGCCGCCCGCAATCACCAGCAAAACCAATAAAAACAAAATGGAGCGCCGATGTGATAACAGCCACTCGGCTAATGCGCCTAAGCGAACTGCGCTCATAAGGTGGGCACCTCTGCCGGCGCGGCTTTGGGCTCGACCTGCACGGTCATACCATCTTGCAACACATATTGCCCTTGAATCACGATGGCATCATGAGCGTGCAGCGCCCCCGCTACCCGCGGTTCAATTAATGCGTTCTGCCCCACCCGTAACGCGACCCGGATAGGCACGGCAATCGCCTTGGCATCGGCATGGGTTTGCTCAACTCGAAAAATGGTTGGCACACCGGAATTAAGCACAACCGCGTCGATGGGCACCACAAAACCCTGCAAAGCAGGCAACCTAATATCCCCTTGCAGCGGGGTGCCCGTAATGAAATTAGCGCTCGCCGCATCGGGTTTAGCAATGACATCCAGCAAGCGGGTGGCGGGGTTAATTTGGCCATCCACCCGCACCACGGTCGCTTGTTCTAGCCCATGCGGGGCAAATACCGAGTGAAAAATAATCGGCGTGCCCGGCACGATACGGGCGGCATCTTCAGGCTCAATACCAAATCGCAACAGCAAGGCCTGCTGCGCCGATAAGGTAAGCAATGCGCCGCCCGGCGCCACCATGCTGCCGACCGGCGCGGGCACCGTCATAACCAAGGCATCCTCACTGGCAACCACGGTTTGCGTGGCTTGATTACTGCCGATTTTCTCCAAGGTTTTAATGCGCTGCACAGCATCCTTGAGCGCTTGCTCAGCGCTCACCACCTCTTGATGGGTGGCCATTTGCCGGGCAAATAAATAGCGCTTCTGGGTTAAATCTTGCTGCAAAACCACGCGTTGCGACAGCGCCTGCGCATAAGCCAGATTCGCATTGGGATCGGTTTGGATGACGAGCAAAGGCTGGTTTTTTGTAACGCGTTGACCCGCCTCGACGAGCACTCGGCGCACCTGCCCGCCGGTTTGCGTGGATAGGCTTTGCGTGTGGGTGGGATCAGCTATCACCTGCCCATAGGCTGAAAGGCTCGGGGTTAGGCTTTGCACGCTCAAGGACTCAACCGACACCGAGGCAACAACACCGGGCGTATCCGCCGCCAGGGCAAGCGATGTCATGCCTAATAAAGCCAGCAAGCTTACAAGGGAAATACCCCATCGAATCAAGCCGTGGGTTTGCGCCCGACCGCTTTTGCATTTGAGCGCGCGCACAGAAAATAATCCAAGCATTAGTCTTTTTCCTCATGGGGGGGCGCTGTTGATCGGAGATTTTGGCAATGCGAGTTGATCAACCAAGCCCAACACGCCCCGCAACGCCAACTGCGCTTGAATAATCGCTTGGCGTGTTTGAATGGCATTGAGTTGTTCCGCCGTGAGCGTCGCACGCACAGCTAAGTAAGATCCGGCGGAAAAATACCCCGCATCCAGCGCCGTTTGCGCATTGGCAGCGGTTTGCTCCAAGGTGGGTAGGCGTGCCTCAATTTGGCTCAAGCGGGCACGATAGGCCACAAGCGTGCGCTGCACGGTCGCCACCTCACTTGCCGCCTGATTAATGCGTGCCTGAAATTCCGCATTAAGCTGCGCGCGTGTCGCTTGCGCTAACGCCACCCCGGCCTGCGCACTGCCAAAAATCGGCAGCGTCAGCCCCACGCCGAACCCGGCGGTTTGCACGTTGCTGGTGTCGTTGGCGTGGCTAACACCGAACGTTAAACCCGGAAACTGCTGCAATAAAGCCGCCCGGTATTGGGCATCGGCACGCAGAACGCCCGCGCGCAACGCCAGTAAATCAGCACGGTGCAGGGCTAATTGGGCGAGTATGTCAGCTTGCGCGGCGGCATCGGGCAAGGCCACATCAAACCAACCTTCGGTTTGCCACGCGGTATCGGGCGAAAGCCCCATGAGTGCGTTTAGCTGCTGGTGGTTTTGGGTGGCTTGTAATTGCAACTGATCGACTTGGCGCGTCAAATCTGCGGCGCGTACCACATCGGCCACCACCCGATCTTGAGTAATATACCCCTTGGCTAAGGCCGCCTGACTTTGCCGCAAACGGGCATTAATCTCCGCAAGCTCTCGCGTTAATACTTGGGTTTGCGCCGCATTAGCTACCTGCTGCACATAGAGATCACTGGCTTTTATTTGGGTGGTTAGAGATAGCCAAGTGTAGTTAAGCGTTTGCTGAATTTGGGCGGCCTTAGCTGCATTTAAGCGCTCGCGACGGGACATCATGGCTGATAAATCCAGCCCAATGGCTTGGTTCATAGCGCTTATTAAACCCACCCCATTTAAGGGCGTATCGCGGGTTAAATTTAAGGTGGGATCGGGCAGGCTGCTGGCTTTTCGAATTTGGGCGGCCGCGACCTCAGCGCCGAGTTTAGCCGCTTTCAGCTCAGGATTATCTTGCAGCACCCGCGCTTGCAGCTGGGCGAATGACAACACATACGATTGCGCCGGATTTTCTTGATGCTGGGTTGGCGTCAACGAGACAAAATCAGGTTGCTCGGGCAAAACCTGCGGCTGATAGCTCGCGCATCCGACCAAGAGCCCACTGAACGTGAACAGCGCCACACGCCCCCATTGGGGCGGTTTAATTCGGTGCAACCCACTTGCGCGCACAAGCCGTTCCTTATTTAATTTAAAGGCAAGATTATGCCGCCCCTGCCCCGCAAAATCTGGGGCGCCCACATGACCATTTGGTCATGCCACACCAAATCGGCTAATAACCCGCTGATTTTTAATGAGTAAATCAGAGAAGGCGTCACTCTGCAACACGGCCAATTCCACCGCACGCGCCGGCGCGATGGGATCCCAATGACTTGCAGCGGCGCCTGTCCCCGGATGACACATCACCAACGCCTCTGCAGGTGCCCTTTGCAGCCAATAATCCATGAGTGCCAAATAACCGGCCGGCGATTGATTAAACCCATACACCCCCGCAAAAGCCGGCGGCAAGCTAAAGCCCGCCCGCTGCGCTTTTATTCGCGTTAAAGGCGCACCCAAATGGGCAATCAGCCATTCTTTTAAACCGATTTTCGGGGCGATAAGCGGTGCTGTGCAGCGCAACCAAGGTTGAATATTGCGCGCTGCCAGTAAATCCAACAGGCAATCGCGCACGGTGGGCAATTGATGCACATGCTGATGGCCATCAACATAATCGGGCGCCCGATCAAAAGCTTCTACAAACCGATCCAACTGTTCGGCCAAACTCGCATAAATTTTAGCGCGCGGCAAAAGCCCGCTATAAGCCTGGGTAATCAAAAGCGGCAGGGGGCGATGCCAAGTGTTGGCGGCAAAGCCTTGAGTTAAGTTGAGATGCAAACCTAAATGCACGCCTTGGCATTGTGGCACCGATTTTGCCGCCTCAAACCAACGCGGCACTTGGGTTAAGCAGCCAAAGCCACTTAATCGTTGCTGCCGCACCAAGGCCAAAATACCCGCATCCACCTCGGGCGAGAGGCCAAAATCATCGGCAATTAATACGATGGGGCGCACGGTTTTCTCCCAAGCAAGGTACAACAGTGCCGGCATTCTACCCTGAGGCTTAGTAATTTATCCCTCTACCCGCCCTATCCATTGATTTAGTTCCTAAGGTAATTAATTGAAAAATTAACAAATTGCGCTTTACAGCCTCGGCTGAATTCACTAAGTTAATCGGCCAAAACCAAAGGTTATAACATAACATTATGAAGCATTTTGCCCGCCCCTTACTTTTGAGCTGCGCCCTCATCACCGCCCCGGTAGCCGCGGATGAATTTAGCATTACTCCGCGCATGTACTTAGACATCATCGGCTACAAAGACACCGCCAATGGCCAAGGCACCGGCTACATTCAAAATACCAACGGCATTTTTAATGTGCACACGCATGTGGCCGGGGGCGGCCACAGCCACGGCGGCTCGCTACACAGTGGGCTTAATTTTCGCGGTGCCGAATTAAGCTTAAGCGCCGCCTACGGCGACTGGTTAACCGGTCGGTTGAATTTTGCCACCGATGGCCGAAGCGGCGCGGTTGAAGAGGCTTGGCTCAAAGCCCGGTACGCGCCGGCGGGGCTGGCGTTGAAGGGCGGCAAATTTTTAAGTGACATCGGCTGGCAAAATGTGTTGCATCCGCACGGTTGGGATTTTGTCGATCAAGCCTTGCCTTATCAGCTGTTATTCGCAGGTAGCCTCGCAGGCAATGGCGCGCAGGCAAGCTTCGAGCCTATGCTGCCTTTTCAACTGCAACTCGGCGCAGAACTTTTAAGCGCCGGCAACGAAAGCGTGGCGGCCACCGTGGGGCCTGTGACCAATTACGTCAGCACATCCGGCAAAGTGGTCGATATTCCGTTCGGCAGCAAAGGCAACTGGCCGAATGTTTGGACACTCTTTGCGAAAACCGGCATTCCAATCTACCCAAACCACACGGTGTTTTTGGGCGCGGCTTATATTAAAAGTGATCTGCACCAAGAGTTGCACACCTATCACCCCGGTATTAACGATGCTGATCACGGGCTTGAAGGCAACACACAAACCGCAGGTTTAAGCGCTGGGTATCGATTCGATGCTCAGCAAGATCAAGGCCAGGGTGATATCACCCTAGAAGGTGAGTATTTTTATCAGCGCAAAGATTTAATTCTTAACTTTCATGAAACCAAGCCTTGGAATGTGGGCCAGCCGCGTGTGCTGAATGTAGATAGCTACTATGTGCAGGCGCTTTACGGTGTGGCACCACGCTGGCAGGTGGGCTTGCGCTATGACGTGGCGGGTAATATTCAAGAAGCTTTGCGCAGCAGTGCCCCCTTAAAATGCGCACCGCCGTATCAATCCAAACTCTGTCCACGCCAAGATAGCCAGTTTGATGGCCTATCTCGATTAAGCGCCGTGGTGACCTGGTCGATTGATGACCGCCAAAAACTGCGCCTGCAATTAAGCAAGGCGCGGGTGCCGGTGGCCGAAGACATCAACGGCGATAACCGGGCGGATGCGATTCGCAAAAACTTTACCCAAGCGTTTTTGCAATACCAAGTCGTGTTGGGCGCGGCGCCCAAACACAATCATCAGCGGTTTATTCGCAACTAGAATCGTGTCGATGACGGTACCTATCAAGCGCGCTAACTAAATTTAGGCGCGCTATTTGCTTTATGATGAGCCGAAGTTTCACTACAGGCTTATCGCATGAACACACGCATTCAACTCGATCTTGATGGTCAACATGTCGCCATCTTTGACAAGTACAGCGTGCGCTCGGCATTTCAACCCATTATTAGCGTGGCACATCAACGCATTGTGGGCTATGAAGGCTTAGCGCGGGTTCAGGATAAGGCTGGCCAAGCGATTGCACCATTCCAGCTATTTGATTCAGCGCAAGATATTGAATCTTTGGTCACCATAGACCGCGTGTGTCGCGAGCTACATTTACAAAATTTTGCCCGCGCCAACCTGCGTCCCCGCTGGATTTTTATTAATGTGCATCCGCTGGTTGCAATGCACGGCCATCAATTTGGGCCATTTTTTGCGCAAATTTTAGAGCGTTTACCCATTGAAGGCTGGCAGGTGGTGGTTGAAATTGTCGAGGCCGAGCTTAGCTGTGATGCAGAACTTACCGATGCCATTGCGCTCTACCGCTCACTCGGCTGCTTGGTTGCCCTCGATGATTTCGGGGTGGGTGGCTCACAGTTCACTCGGCTTTGGCGCATTGAGGCCGATATCGTCAAGCTCGACCGCAGCCTGATTGTCGAGGCCGAACATTCCCACCGCGCGCAACGCACCCTGCCCTCCTTGGTGGCGATGATCCATGAAGCGGGCAGCCTTGTACTCCAAGAGGGCATAGAAACACCGCAGCAACTCGCCATTGCACTCAATTCGGGCGTTGATCTCCTCCAAGGCTTTGGTTTGGGGCGGCCGGCTTTACTCAATCAAGTCGAATCATTTGATCGGGAATTTTTAAGCCAGGGCTTAACGATGACCTCACTTGAAGTGGACCTTGCCGATCACAACCTGCATCGGCAAATGCAATCCGTCACCGAGCGCTTTGAAGACATGCTGGTGGCCATCGAGCGCAATGTACCGCTGGCCATCGCCGCCCAAGCCTTACTTTCGATGCACCTTGTCGCCCGAGTTTTTGTGCTGGATGGGGATGGTTGCCAGCAGGCAGAAACCGTTCATGGCGCCTTTGCGCCCAGCTCGCTGCAAAACCGCTTTCGCCCACTCGCCCATGCCGAGGGCGCCAGTTGGGCCAAGCGCCCCTATTTTCGCCGCGCCATGATTGAACCGGGCATGGTGCAAATTAGCCGCCCCTACCTTTCCGTGGCGGGCGGTAATTTGTGCCGCACACTCTCCTATTGCCGCGCCCATGCGCCCCATCACGGCATTAAAGTGGTGTGCTGCGATATCAATTGGTCAGATTTTTAATGGGCAAAGCACCCAAAACCGGCAAGCGACTAAGGTATCCTCAACTTAACAGCCTGCCTGTTAAGATACGCTGAGATTCATTAGCGCTTGTTAAGGCAGAAAACCTTGGTCAATTCCCCCTTCACGCTCAAAACCCCCGTCACACGGATTGGCATTACCGGCTTATCGCAGGCGGGTAAATCCACGCTCATTACCGCGCTGATTAATCACTTAGAAAATATCCGGCGCGGCTCGCTCGCCAAACAAGCCACACTCAAAGGGCTAACCCATGGCCACTGGATGCGCGATGCCACGCCTAACTTTGATTACGATGCAGGCTTACACGCCCTCACCAACAGCCCGCCCACCTGGCCCCGCTCCACCACTGATTGGTCGATTGCCCGCATCGAACTCACCATTGATCGGCCGTGGTATTCCACCAAACCGCGCCGCCGGATTATTGAATTGCTTGATTATCCCGGGGAATGGCTGCTGGATTTGTGTTTACTCGAATGGGATTACCCCGCCTTTTGCGCGGCGGTTTGGTCTTGGTGTAGCCAAACCCCTCGGGCAGAAATTGCCGCCGATTTAATTCAGCAGCTGGCCGCCATCGACCCGAACGCCCCTGTGGATCGGGCGTATTTACTGGAATTACAACAGCGCTGGGCAGAGTTTTTGGCCGATAGCCGCCTGCCGCCTCATCAATTAAGCCGGAATTTACCCGGGCGATTTTTACTCAATGGGACAAACTTTTCTCCAGAGCGCCATCCGTTTATCCCGTTATTTGCGTTGAATTTGAGTGGGGGCACCGCCACACCAAAATTCCCGGCCAATTCTTGGGGCGCGGTGTGCACACAAAATTACCTCAGCTATCGCGATCATGAAGCCAAGCCCTTCTTTAGCCGGCATTTTCAATCGCTCGACGCCCAAGTCATTTTAATTGATTTGCTCGGCGCCATGACCGCCGGCCAAAGCGCGTTAAAAGACATGCGCGCCGCCCTAGAATGCACACTTCAACCCTTCACCTACGGCACCGATCATTGGCTGGGGCGGTTATTTCGCCGAAAAATCCGCCGAGTTGCTGTGTGCGCCACCAAAATGGATCACCTACTACCCGACGATCAAAAGCGCTTGCAATCGTTAGCCGAATCGTACTTGTATGAAACCGTGCAACACTTAGCCGCCAAGTCCATCGAGCTTAACGTGATGGCCATTGCCGCCGTGCAAGCCGCCCGCGTGCAAGAAGAACCCGACGGCACACACAGCTTAATTGGCCGAGATAAACGCACCGGCCAAGGGGTGCAATTCACCCCGCCCGCCCTGCCCCAAACCATGCCGCATAATTTAAATCTTAAAATTGACGATTTACCGCAATTAGCCCCGCCAGCCGGCTTAGACCGCACACGCCCATTCCCCGGGCGGCGCATCGATCAACTACTGGCTTTTTTGCTGGCCGATTAAAACCCCAAGGCAGGTTGTATGAACAAAGCGCCCCCACCCCCTGAGCAAATATTACGCACCATTATTCATGCCATGGGCGATCAGGTACCGCCGATTGATGCTGAGCAAATTCATCAAGATCAAACCATTGAAGCTGAACCCGAACCACTCCTACCCACCAAGCACCCCCATTGGTTTACCCGCCTTGTCACTACGGCGCTGCTGATTTGGCTCATGGTGATCTGGTCACAAGCCATCGTCTGGGGCTGGGCGCTAAGCCCCCTCGTGGGCGGCCTCTTGCTGGCCTGCGGGCTTGCGCTTTTGGGCGGATTTTTATTGCTGGGCTGGCAAGCCAGGCGGGCAAAACACAAGCTCGATGCCATTGCAGACATTCAAGCGCAATTTAATCAAGCCAAAGTGCCCCACGCGCCACAAACCGGCGTGTTGAATTTAAGTCGCCGCATTGCCGCACTTATGCAAAAAAAACCGCAGCAAGCCCAACTATTGCAAATGTTGAGCACCGTAGATGAAAGCTGGACGTACAGCGAACTTGCCCACGAGCTTGAGCACAGCTATGGCGCGCAAGATCGCGCTGCCGCAAAGTTAATTCAACGCGAAGCGATTCGCACCGGGATATTTATCGCCGCCAGCCCCTATCCTTTGCTCGATTTTTTGCTGGTGGCTTGGCGCAATGTCGCGCTGGTTGAGCGCGTGGCTTTAATTTATCAAATCAAGCTTTCCACCCCCGCGCGTTGGCATTTGTACCAAATGATTTTGCGTAATATCGCCTTTACGACGGTGACCGAAACCGTGCTGGATTCAGTCAGCCAATCGTGGCTATCGAACGTGCTTTTACAAGTGGGCGTGCGCGCGGGGCAAGGGGTTGGGGTTGCGCTGTACTCGGTTCGAATCGGCCATCAAGCCATGCGCTTGTGCCGCGTTGTACCAGAATCCAAACCTTTGGTGGATCGCAACATCGGCAAAATGGTGATTGAGGCCGTGCGCTCAAAAACGAATCCCGCCTAACTCAGCTTGCCCAATGTTATAATAAAAACAAAGGGTTAATTCAAAATTTCTTAGTGCGAACTAGGTTTAGTTCCACATCATGTTTTAATAGGGGAAACGCTTATGTCCAGCCGCGAGGCTCGCTTATTGCGCGGGGTCACCATGGCTTCGGTCTTGGTTGCTATCCTTTTGATTATCTTAAAATTAATTGCCACCATCAGCACAAACTCCATTAGCATGATGGCGTCATTAATTGACTCAACCATGGATTTATTCGCCTCTCTTGTTACCCTCTTTGCCGTGCGCATTGCCTTGCAACCCCCGGATGATGATCATCGCTTTGGTCACGGCAAAGCCGAACCCTTGGCCGCCTTGGCGCAAACCATGTTCATTGCCGGCTCCGGCGCCTTTTTATTTTTAGAGGCCACACAACGGCTCATTCGCCCGCAACCCCTCGATACCGCCGGTTTAGGCATCGCAGTTATGGTGATTTCCATGCTGGCCACGGCAAGCCTGCTCATGTTCCAGCGGCATGTGATTAAAATCACCCAATCACCCGCCATTAAGGCGGATGCCGCGCATTATGGCTCTGATTTTTTGGTTAACGCCGCCACCATTGCCGCTCTGCTCTTGGCGAGCCAAGGCATGAATTGGATTGATCCGGTATTTGGCATAGCGGTGGGGATTTTTATTTTATGGGGTGCCTGGCATGTGGGGCGCCATGCGCTCGATCAGCTCATGGATCGGGAAGTGCTGGATGGCAGCGAGCTTAAAATCCATGCCCTTGCGGTGGGGCACCCCGATGTACGCGCCGCCGACCATATTCGTACCCGCATGGCCGGGCGCACCATGATTATTCAGCTGTATATTTATCTGCGCCGTGATTTAAATTTAGGGGAAGCGCATGTGATCGGTGATGAAGTCGCAGCGCGCATTCAAGTTTTATTCCCCGGTGCCGATATTCTCATTCACGAGGAACCCGATCACGCACCGCCCCCCGCCCTAAAGCCAAATTAAGGAGTTATCTATGAGTAGTGGTTTATCTGGCATCAGTGCCTTGATTCAAAATCAAGGCGCTATGGCGCAATCTCAAGTGCAAGAAGCGGCACAAATGGCTATGTTGAAAAAATCGATTGATATTCAAGCGCAAGGCGTATTGCCGCTTATCAATTCACTGGTTCAAAATAGCCCGGCCGCGAGCAATCCCAGTAACTTGGGCAATGCGATCGACGTGCGGGCTTAAACCCCCTTAAGATAAATAGCCTTCCTTTTGAGCCAATCAACTCAGGTGCGAGTGAGTTAGGGCGTTTCTGTTAATTGTGCATCAGCTAACACCAAGCGGCGCTCATGCAGCGCGCGCAGGGTGGCGCGATGCCCGACACTGACCACCGTCATACTGGGCATCAGCGTGAAAATCAGCTGATACAGTGCCTGTTCGCTCGGCTCATCTAGAGCCGAGGTTGCTTCATCCATAAACACCAATTGGGGCTGTTGCAACATAATGCGCGCTACGGCAATGCGCTGTTGTTCACCCAAAGATAAAATTTGCGGCCAAGGCTCAATGGCATCGAGCATGTCGCCCAAGGCGGGCAAACCTACCTGCGCTAAAATCTCAAGCAAAATGTCATCGGCGGTGGTGTTGGCCGCCTGCGGGTACAGCAGCACGTCGCGCAAGCTGCCTAAGGGCAGGTACGGTCGCTGCGGTAAGAATAAGGTGTGCGCCCCGGCTGGCATGGCCACCTGCCCCTGCCCAAATGGCCAAATACCCGCCAGCCCGCGCAGCAAGGTGCTTTTACCGGCACCCGACGCCCCCATAATGAGCAAATGCTCGCCCGGCATTACGCTTAAATTAAGCTGATTAATCAAGGGGCGGCCATTGGGTAGCAAGACAGATAACCCGTGTACCGTTAGCGCGGCCGCGTCATCTTTTGCAAGATCCGAGCGTTTAATCTGAACTTCATTTTGGTGAAGCGTTTCAAGGGTGGCCACTTGGCGGCGAAAGCCTTGCAGACGATCCACCACCGCATGCCATTGGGCAAAATTGTCATAGCTCTGGGCAATGTACGCAAATGCACTTTGAACATTGCCAAAGGCAGAGCTCACTTGCATTAAAAAACCCAAAGGCACCGCTTTGGTGAAATAGGCAGCAGCAGCCGCTAAAAATGGCAAAATCACCGCCACTTGGCTGAAGTAACTGCTAAACCAGTTAAAGCGTTTTTGTCTTAAAATCAGCCGTTTATAATTATCAAACACCCGATCAAACCGATCGGTAAATAAGGCCTGCTCTTTGTGCTCGCCCCCATAAAAGGCCACGGCCTCGCTGTTTTCCCGCAACCGCACTAGGCTAAAACGAAAATCGGCTTGCAAACGCTGTTGATTAAAATTAAGCCAAATCAGCGGATTACCCACTTTGGCTGCCACCCAAGTCCAGGCCACCGCATAGATCAGCGCCACCCAAACCAAAAAACCAGGAATATGGTGCTCAACACCCCCCCAAGGAATCACAACCTTGGATGACAACACCCAGAGCAAGCCCACAAACGCCACCAAATTGGCCACCGAACTCAAAATGCCGGTAAACAAGCTCGTGGTGAGCTGCGAGAACATATTCAAATCATCGGCAATGCGTTGATCGGGGTTATCTTGCCCACGCTGAAAAACCTCCATGTGGTAATAGGTTTGCGCCGATAAATAGCGAGCGAGGTAATCGCCCGTGAGCCAGCGCCGCCAGCGTAAATCCAAGAGTTGCGAGAGATACGTTTGATAGACACTCAACGCAATGGCACCAAACGCCAGCAAGGCAAATTCGCCAAGAAGCTTCCAAAACCCGGGTTGATCGTAATTTTGCAGGGCATTGTAAAAACGATTGTACCAGTCGGTTATTTGCAGATTAATGGTCACCAGCAGCAAGGTGGTTGCAATAATCGCCAAAAGAAAGCCCCGCGCTTTCCAGCGGTCTTCTGAGTGCATAAAGTACGGTTTGGCTAACGCCCAAACGGTGGCAAAAAACGCCCGATTAAATCGGCGGGGTTGCAAGGCCAAGGCGCTGATGCCCGGTGCGGTGTCTTTAGGATCGAGTTGCATGAACGTTCCGTTGTGTAAGTTGGCTTTAAGGAACTTCTGATTAAATCCAACGTGAACCGAGTTGGAGCCCGAAGGCGCAAAACAAGGCTTCAGGCCGCCGCTCAACGTTATTCGTTGATGCCAAGGCCTAAAGTTAAGTGTTGCGCCCTTGTGAATAGACTCGGGGGCGGCAACCCTTAGAGCCGGGGTTTTGCGGGCGATCCGCGTTGTTGCGGCGCTGCCGAAGGGAATAACCATTCCCTACGCACCGCGCCTAGCGGCTCATCCCGCGAAACCCCGTCTCGGCCACGGGGATTTAATCAGAGGTTCCTTGACTACGAGTCGTAATGCGGCATTGAGGTTCCCTAATTATGAAGCCCTTTAATCTATCACGCACTTTCAATCAAATCGCCAATTTACGCGCTTTTAACCTGAACCCTGCCACACCGGCCAAAGCCAACAAACTTAAAAAAATAATCGGCCACGATTGCAGCCAATAAAACGGGGTGCTGCCTTGATACGGCTGAATGGTACCCACCAGCACGCCTTGCTCATTGACCCCAAGTTTTTGCACGATGCGCCCCTGTGCATCAATAAAGGCAGAGATGCCCGTATTAGTGGCGCGCGCCATGGGGCGTCCAAATTCTTGCGCCCGCACTTGGGCCATTTGCAAATTTTGATGCGGGGCAAAGCTGTCCCCAAACCAAGAATCATTCGATACGTTTACCAAAAAACCGGCATCGGGCAAACTCATTCGAATATCGCGGGCAAAATCGGCTTCATAACAGATTGAAGCCCCCACTTTGATGCCTTGCACTTGCGGCAGGGGCTGGTTTGGAGCGCCGGGGCTTAAATCCGACATGGGGATGTCGATCATGCCGGCAAATAAATCAATAATTGGCCGCAAGGGCATGTATTCGCTAAACGGCACCAGGTGGACTTTTCGATGCAGGCCGACCGCATCGGGCACGCCGATGAGCGTATTGTAATAACGCCCTTGTGCATCTTGCGTGAAAGCGCCGACTAAAAAATCCTGATGATGGGTTTTTGCGCGATCATCCAATATTTTTTGGAACCAATCTAAATCACTGAATACATCGGGGATGGCGGTTTCAGGCCAAATGACTAAAGACACCGGTCCCATTTGCTCGGTAAGGGCCACATAAGTTTGCAGGGTTTTATTGAGAAAAGCCGGATCAAATTTTTGCATTTGCGGCACATTGGCCTGCGCGATGCCGACCGAAAGTGGGTTTGCGGTGGGATGCGTCCATGCCACGCGCCCAAGCAAGCTCCCCAAACCGAGAAAAAATACGAGCGAGCCCAGCAGCCATAATGCAGGCTCATACGTCATTTTTGGCGACAACTTGGGCGCCAAACCCAAACGCGGCACAAACCAAGCCAGCAAGCCTGCCAACACCACCACGATAAAACTAACCCCATATTCACCCACTATGGGCAAAAATCCACCCAGCGGGCTCGCCGTTTGCGCGATGCCTAAATCCAGCCAGGGAAAACCGCTAAACACCCAGCCACGCAGCCATTCAAAAAATACCCAGCTACCCGTGAATGCAGCAATTTGTCGGCCACCTAGGTTGCCCCCAGCGGCAGAGTTGCCACCGCTCACCCATTGGGCGAGCCACGCGGTTAAGCCTAGATAAATCGCGACAAGGGCGGCAAAAATAAAGGTGATAAGGGTGGCGAGCGGCGCAACTGCCCCACCGAACAGGGTAAAACTTTCATAAAGCCAGCTCACCCCGACACCAAATTGGCCCAAACCGAACACCCAGCCCAAAACAAAGGCTCGGCGGGGCGCGCAGCCTTGGAGCAGCAGCAAGAGCAGTGCGGGGCTTAAAAGGCTGAGCGGCCAAAATCCCACCGGGGCAAACGCCAACGGCAAGGCGGCACCGGCCAATAATGCGATAAGCAAACGCCCGCGATAGTGGATGCACGGCACGCCGAGTGCGGCGCCGGAGGGGCTTAATCGCGTCATTTAAGTTTGAACAGCCGCGTCATCAGAATCCCGTTGGGCAGCGGTGAGGGTGGTGACCAGCAGCAGATGCAAGCGCCGTTTATCGGCACCCAAAATTTTAAACTCGTAGCCGCCTAAACGTACCACCTCGCCCCGACGCGGCAGATGCCCCAACTCGTGGGTGATTAATCCGCCGATCGTATCGTATTCATCATCGGGGAAATGGGTTGCAAAGTGATCGTTGAACTCATCAATCGGTGTTAATGCGCGCACTGTGAATCGATTCGGCGCTTGTTCACGAATGTGAATGCGGGTTTCGGTGTCGTATTCATCATCGATATCACCGACAATTTCTTCCAGCACATCTTCAATCGTCACCAAGCCTGCCACACCGCCGAACTCATCAAGCACCACAGCCATATGCGTGCGCGTGAGCCTAAATTCAGCCAGCAGCGCATCTAACCGCTTGCTTTCAGGCACGAACATCACGCTGCGCATGTGGCTGCGCAAATCAAAGCGATTAAATGCCTCAGGTGAAGGATCGCTGGCATAAAAATGCAAAAGCTCTTTGGCGAGCAACACACCGACCACCTCATCTCGATTTTCTAAAATCACCGGATAACGGGAATGCCCTGTTTCGGCAATTTCGGCCAGAATTTCCGGCAAGGTGGCGGTCGCTTCCAGCACATCCATTTGCCCGCGCGGAATCATCGCATCGCGCACGCGCGATTGGTGAAACGCCAAGACCGAATCAATTAAATTCAAGGCTGAGGTGGGGATAATTTCTTTATCTGCCGCCACTTTGGCTACATTAAGAACATCCGCCACGTTGCCGATTTGATTTAGGCACCATTGTTGGCGCAGCCGACTAAACCACCCGGGTTCCGCGCTGCGCGAGGGACTCGACTCATCGTCCATTGTGATTATCCATAAGGGTTACACGCACTGTATTATTCATTCAATTCAAGATAAGGATTGGCAAACCCCAGTTGATGCAGGGCAATAATTTCTCGCGATTCCATCGCCTCGGCATCAGCCAGTGTTTCATGATCAAACCCCAATAAATGCAGCACGCCATGAATGACCAAATGCGCCGTGTGCGCGGGCACGGTTTTTTGCTGGGCGCGCGCCTCGGCAATCACCACGGGCTGGCAGATGACTAAATCGCCTAGGTAGTCCGGCTCATCTTTCAATGCGTGCGCATCAATCCCCGAGGGCGCTTCATAGGGGAATGAAAGCACATTGGTTGCGTAATTTTTATGACGATAGTGAAAATTTAATTCTTGCGCCTCATCAAGATCAACAAACCGAATCGTGAGCGCGCAAGCTGATACGTAAGGCGCCACCTTGAGCGCGCTATCAGCCCAAGTCACCAAGCGCGCATGGCCGGGGCAGCGCTCAACGCTGGCTTTTTGGCGATAAATTGTCATCAACCCAAGCGCATCGCTCATAAGCCGCCCCGGGATTGGGCATCTCGGTGCTCGTAGGCGTTCACAATTTGCATCACCATGGGGTGGCGCACCACATCGCGCGCCTGAAAAAAAGTGAATCCAATCGTCGAAATATCTGCCAATACGTCAATCGCATCGCGCAGCCCCGAGGTGACGCCGCGCGGCAAATCAATTTGGGTCACATCACCGGTCACCACCGCTTTACTGCCAAAACCAATGCGGGTTAGGAGCATTTTCATCTGTTCTACCGTGGTATTTTGCGCCTCGTCCAAAATCACAAACGATTCACTTAAGGTGCGCCCACGCATAAAAGCCAACGGGGCGACTTCGATCACTTGGCGTTCAATTAATTTAGTGACTTTATCAAAACCCAGCATTTCATAGAGCGCGTCATACATCGGGCGCAAATACGGATCAATTTTTTGCGCCAAATCGCCCGGTAAAAATCCGAGCTTCTCGCCCGCTTCAACCGCCGGGCGCACTAAAACAATACGCGCCACCGCGCCCCGCTCCAAGGCATCGACGGCACTGGCCACTGCAAGATAGGTTTTCCCCGTACCGGCGGGCCCTATGCCAAAGTTTAAATCAAACTGATTAATTGATTGCAAGTAGCTGATTTGCCTGGCGCCGCGCCCACGGATAATGCCGCGCGCACTGCGAATTTGCACCTCATCGGTGGGCTCTGAAACCGGGTCTTGCAATCCTGCGGCCTGAAGATACAAATTCACCCGTTCGGCATCAATCGATTCAAATTCAGAGAGCCGGTATAAATCGGTTAGCGCAAGCTCGGCCTGCTGTACCGCTTCATTCTGGCCAATCACCGCAAATGCCGCGCCCCGATGATTAATTTCAACCCCTAACCTGCGCTCAATCACGCGAAGATGGGCATCAATGGGTCCGGCTAAATTGGCTAATCGTGCGTTATCGACCGGCGTTAAAGAAAATGTTCGCCGCTCGGTTTGCCCCACAACCGCCGCCATTAACTTTGTGCCACTAAATGACGCGCGGCCGCCCGCGCTTGATCCATGGCATGGATGCCGATAAATTCTCCCCGCAAGGAATTGGGTTTGACTTCAAGGATGCGCACATCAACAAACAAGCCCACAAGCTCAGGGCGCGCTTTGAAAATCACACTGCGGTTATTTTCAGTTTTACCCACCAACTCCAGCGGGTCTTTTTTAGAGGGCCCTTCAACTAAAATGGTTTGCACGCTGCCCAACATGCCGCGCGAAATACTTTGGGCTTGCTCAATAATTTGGGCTTGCAGGCGATGCAGGCGGGCTTTTTTGACCGCCTCGGGTTGATCATCTGGCAAGCTTGCCGCCGGCGTGCCCGGCCTTGGGCTGTAAATAAAACTAAATGAATGATCAAAATGGATCTCGGCAATCAGCCGCATCGTCGCTTCAAAATCTTCTTCGGTTTCACCGGGGAAACCAATAATAAAATCCGACGATAACGAAATACCCGGGCGCGCCGCCATGAGTTTTCTGAGCTTTGCCTTATATTCCAACACGGTATGACCGCGTTTCATTAACGCTAAAATTCGATCTGAACCTGCTTGTACCGGCAAATGCAAGTAAGCGGCTAATTTAGGCTCGCGGCGATAGGCCTCAATCAAGCGATCGGTGAATTCCACCGGATGCGAGGTGGTAAACCGAATACGGCCAATTCCATCAATCCGCGCGATGTATTCAATCAGCAAGGCCAAATCGGCAATTTGCCCATCGTGCATCACCCCGCGAAACGCATTGACGTTTTGCCCGAGCAAATTCACCTCGCGCACGCCCTGTTCGGCTAATTCAGCCACTTCTAAAATCACATCATCGAAGGGGCGCGAGATTTCCTCGCCGCGCGTGTAGGGCACAACGCAAAAACTGCAATATTTAGAGCAGCCTTCCATAATCGAAACAAACGCCGTTACCCCATCAGCGCGCGGGGCGGGCAAATTATCGAATTTCTCGATTTCAGGGAATGAAATATCCACCACCGGCTTGCGGCTGGCTTCCACCTCGGCCACCATTTGCGGCAAGCGATGCAGGGTTTGAGGACCAAACACAATATCCACATAAGGCGCCCGAAGCCGAATCGCCGCGCCTTCTTGGCTGGCCACACAACCGCCCACGCCAATAATTAAATTCGGTTTTTTTTCTTTGAGCGCGCGCCACTGCCCCAGTTGCGAGAACACTTTTTCTTGCGCTTTTTCGCGGATAGAACAGGTATTGAGCAACAACACATCCGCCTCATTGGGATCGGCGGTTTCAATAAACCCTGAATTGGCACCCAATACATCCGCCATTTTGGCCGAGTCGTATTCGTTCATCTGGCAGCCCCAAGTTTTAATATGCAACTTGCGGGAAACTGCCATCACAGGCGGCGATTCAGCCGTTAAGCCAGCCGCTTGGGCTAAAGCGCCATCACCAGCCAAAACATCATAAGGGGCAACGATCACACCGAACTCCAAAACCAAAAAAACGGCTGCAAACATAGCAGAAAATGGGAAATATATCCGAATAACATCACAGAATTACCCACTCTAAAGGCTCAATTCACACCAATATACGCATTAAATGAAGCAATTGCGCGACCGGCCCACCCCCTTCACCGACCGAGGCAAACCTGAACCCATTCTAAACGCTGGGCGATTTTGAGTGGCGAATCGCCATCACAAGCAAGCCCGCCAGCAAGGAGGTGCCCAATAAAAACAAGTGCAAATTGATTGCCGCTGACAGCAGCATGGGGGCGGGTAAATTAAAGGGTTGCAACGCCAGCACCACACCGGCCTCAAAGGTGCCAAACCCACCTGGCGCGTGAATGGGCAGCACCGTAGTTAAATCGCCACCAATAGCCCCCGCGAGCGCCCCTGCCACGGTGACAGGAGCTAAATTTTTTAATAAAAAAGCCAAGGTGAGTAATTTTATGAGCCAGTTCGCCCAGGTCCAGCCAAGGGTAGCCAAAAAGTGGCTAGGGGCGCTCGGCAAGCTATCGATGCTGGCCAGCAACCGGCTTTGCCATTGGCCGTTGGTGCGGCGAAGGATAAATTGGCGAATAGAGCCACGCGCCAAATAAACCAAAAACGGCGCGGGCACTAAAACTAAAACAGGCCACAGCCACGCATCGGTTAACCCCGTGCCCGCGCCGAACATACCCAGCACAGCGATTAAACCTAAAATCACAATGGCTTGTAAATCCAGCAACCGAAACCAGAGCAACACCGGCACGGTGCGCGTGGCGGGCAAGGCAAAATAGCGCTGCATCAAGACAGGAAAGCTAATTTCGCCCGTTCGCATGGGCAAAAAATTATTCAATAAAACATGCCAAGTGGATAATTTCAGCGTAAGCCAAAACTGCCCGCGCAGCTCATGCATAAAATAGCGCTGAATCCGCACGGCGCGCAAAACATAACTTAACACCATAAACAGCAACGCCAAAATTAAGGCGTCGGGTGCCATGCGCAGCCAGGGCGCAATGAGCTGGGCGGGGCCAATCCAAGCCACAACCAAACCCACCGCCAGCAAGACCAAAAGCCAAGCCAGCACGGGTTTTATTTGATTCACGTTTAGGTATTTTGGCATAAGGCTCATGCGATGCTGCGGCGATGGGGGAAATTTAGGCATAATACGCGCACACTTTATCGCCGTCCCAACAACACTTAAATCATGATGCGATAAATCAATCCGCACACGGGATCGGGCATGCGCCTTCACCCTCATGTTAAGAGAGCCTGTTTTATGAGCGCCGTGATATTTCATTTAATTGATGATACCGACCCGCAAGCCTATTGGTTTTATGCCGCCGAATTATGCGCGGCCGCCGCCGCTTGCGAGCGGATGACCTATGTGGTTTGCGCCAATCACGACCATGCCGAACGCTTTGATGAATACCTTTGGGGCTACAAGGCCGATGCGTTTGTACCGCACACGGCCGATCCGGAAGATGTGGAACATGCGCCCTTATTTTTGGGGGTTGATCCCGCCGCGGGCGGCTTTGCCTATGTAATTAACCTATCCGGCGCGCCGATTGAGCGCGCAACTGAGCGCGAACAACTCGATGAGGTGATTGACCACCATCCCGCCAATCGGGATGCTGCTCGCGCACGCTGGCGCGATTATCAGGCGGCAGGCGCCAAGCCGCAGCATCGGCAAATTACGCATGTCGAGATGGATGCGCCCTAACCCCGTTTTGTAATTTTTAATGAGTTAGATGATTCATAATGGAAAAAACCTATAACCCCGCCGAGCTCGAAGCCCCCTGTTATGCCCGCTGGCTCGCAGGCGGCTATTTTGCGCCGCAAACTCAACTGCCCGCCGATGCGCCCAATTACTGCATTATGTTGCCGCCGCCCAATGTGACGGGGCGCCTGCATATGGGCCATGCGTTTCAAGATACGCTTATGGATATGCTCACCCGCGTGCACCGTATGCAGGGCGAGCGCACGCTCTGGCAACCGGGCACCGATCACGCCGGCATTGCCACCCAAATGGTGGTGGAGCGCCAGCTTGAAGCCACAGGCAAAACCCGCCACGATTTAGGCCGCGCAGCCTTCACCGATCGCGTTTGGCAATGGAAAGCCGAATCCGGCGGCTTTATAACCGAGCAAATGAAGCGGCTAGGCGCGTCGTGTGATTGGTCGCGCGAACGCTTTACGATGGATGAAGGTTTATCCGATGCCGTGCGCGAGGTATTCGTGCGCCTGTTTGATGATGGCCTGATTTATCGCGGCAAGCGGCTGGTGAACTGGGATCCGGTGCTGCACACCGCCGTCTCCGATTTAGAGGTGATTAGCGAAGAAGAAACCGGCCATTTGTGGCACCTGCGTTACCCGCTCAGCGATGGCAGCGGATTTTTAATTGTCGCCACCACGCGCCCGGAAACCATGCTTGGTGATACCGCCGTGGCCGTGCACCCTGATGATGAGCGCTACCGGCATTTGATTGGCCAAACCATTACCTTGCCGCTCGTGGGACGGCAAATTCCGATTATTGGTGATGATTATGTTGACCCGGCGTTTGGCTCGGGTTGCGTGAAAATCACACCCGCGCACGATTTTAACGACTATGCGGTAGGCCTGCGACATGGGCTTGCCCGGATTAATGTGCTCAGCTTTGATGCGCGGATTCGCGCCGTGGCCGAGGTTATCGGCGGCACTGACGTGGGCGAATTACCGCTCGCGTATTCTGGCCTTGATCGCTATGAAGCGCGCGACCGCATTATTTTTGATTTAAAAGCGCTGGATTTACTCGAAAAAATCGACGACCACAAGCTCATGGTGCCGCGCGGTGATCGCAGTGGCGCGGTGATTGAGCCCATGCTCACCGATCAATGGTTTGTTGATTTAACTTTAGCGACCCAAGCCGATGGCCGCCCGGGTGGGCTTAGTGCCATCACCTTGCCCGCAATTGAGGCAGTGCGTGGCGGCGAGATTAAGTTTGTACCGGAGAATTGGTCCAACACCTATTATCAGTGGCTTGAGAACATCCAAGATTGGTGCATTAGCCGGCAAATTTGGTGGGGGCATCGCATTCCCGCGTGGTACGACGCTGCGGGTGCGGTGTATGTGGGGCGCAGTGAAGCCGAGGTACGCGCCAAGCACGGCTTGGCCGACACCATCCCCCTCACGCAAGATAACGATGTGCTCGATACTTGGTTCTCCTCTGCCCTCTGGCCTTTTTCCACCTTGGGCTGGCCACAAAACACCGTGGAACTCGCGCAGTTTTATCCCACCAGCGTGCTCGTGACCGGCTTTGACATCATCTTCTTCTGGGTTGCGCGCATGGTGATGATGGGCAAATACATTATGGGCGATGTGCCGTTCCGTGAAGTTTATGTGCATGGTCTGGTGCGTGATAGCCAAGGCCAGAAAATGAGCAAATCTAAAGGCAATGTACTTGATCCCATTGATTTAATCGACGGCATCGATTTGGAATCGCTCATCAGCAAACGCACCACGGGCATGATGCAGCCGCAGCTCGCCAAAAAAATCGAAAAAGACACCCGCAAAGAGTTCCCCGAGGGCATCCCCGCATTTGGCACCGATGCCCTGCGCTTTACCTTCGCGGCACTCGCCACCACGGGGCGCGATATTCGCTTTGATTTAAACCGCATTGATGGCTACCGCAATTTTTGCAACAAACTCTGGAATGCCAGCCGGTTTGTGATGATGCAATGCGAGGATCAAGACACGGGGCTAACCGATGCGCCCGTGGTTTTAAGCGTTGCCGATCAGTGGATTACAAGCCGCTTGCAGCAAGTGGAATTAGAGGTAGCCAAACATTTTGCCGATTATCGCTTCGATTTAGCCGCGCAAACCTTGTATGAATTTACTTGGAATGAGTATTGCGATTGGTATCTTGAGTTCACCAAGCCCGCGCTTAAATCGGGCGATGCGCCCGCAATGCGCGGCACGCGTCGCACCTTGGTGCGGGTGCTTGAGGCGGTGTTGCGTTTGCTGCATCCGATCATCCCGTTTATTACCGAAACCATCTGGCAGCGGCTCGCGCCCTTAGCCTTGCCCGTAGAACAACAGGTCGAGAGTATTTTAGCCCGCCCTTACCCTAAAGCCTGTGCGAACAAAATCAATCGCTCTGCGCTTGAAGCGGTGGAATGGCTTAAAGCGGTGATTTTAGGCGTGCGCCGCATCCGCGCGGAAATGGATATTGCCCCGAGCAAAATGCTGGATGTGCTCATCACCGGCGCGACTGCCGACGACACCCAACGGTTTGGCGAATTTGCCGCCATTTTGCAGCAAGTGGGGCGCATCGGCGGCATCACACCCGTGGCCGACGCCACAACGCTGCCCGAGGCGGCAATGACGCTGGTCGGCGCGTTGCACATCCACATCCCGCTGGCCGGTTTAATCGATAAAGCCGCTGAACTTGCGCGACTCGCGCGTGAAATCACCAAAATGGAAGCGGAACTGGCCAAAGCCAGCAGCAAGCTAGATGCGCCGGGCTTTAGCGACCGCGCACCACCTGCCGTGGTGGCTCAAGAGCGCGAGCGCGCCGAGAAATTTGCCGCCACCTTGGCTGATCTCGCCGCGCAACGCAGCCGGATCGAGCGCTTGTAAGC
>JAGDVP010000022.1:88860-99556 GCA_023255735.1 Halothiobacillus sp.
CCGCAGCGCCCGCCGCGTGCATAGCGCGTGGCGGGCGAGCTAAAGCCAGAGCTCCAGCGGCGCGTAATTGACCAGCGCCTGCAGAATATCGCCCCGCGTCACGATGCCCACCACGACTTTTTGGGCATCGTCATTTGGTGCATCCACAATCGGCAACCCGCGAATATCTTGCGCGAGCAGCACCCGTGCCAGTTCGCGGATGTTGGTTTGTGGGGTGGCGGTGAGCACGCTATGGTTGGCGATGGTGGCCACCGCGCGCGGCGCTAAGTCGGTAAAACGCACCCGTTGGCGGGTTAAATCTCCTTTGGTTACCACACCAACCAATTGGTTTTCTTGATTGATTAAGGGCACAAGGCCGATTTTTCTTTCATCAAATAACTGGCGCAGCGCCGAAATTGGCGCCTCGGGCAAAAGGCTTACCACCTTTGATGTCATGATTTGCTCGGCTACCTGCACCGGCCCCACCTCATGCTGTGCCCGTTTAACTGTTTGGTAAGCTTCAACTTCGGCCGCAAAAGGTGGCGCAGGCTCGGGGGCGCGCGGCACGGTGCTCTGCCCGCGCGCATCTGGTTCACTTTGGGTTATGGCGCGGGTTCTTGCAATAGGATCAATCGCGCGCGGCGCTGCTTGCCACACCGGCTGCGCCAGCGCTTGATCAAGGGTTAAATGATCGCTAATGCCGGGACCAAATAAAACAAAGCTCATACCACAGATCCCTCTGGCGGGTACAACTCGGCCTGCTTAAGCCCCCATGCGCGAAGTTCAGCCAGCAAGGTTTGCTCAAGCGGTGCCAGCGGCTCTTGGCCTTTTTGCAGCGCATCAATGGCGGCAAAAAATTGCGCAAAACTTAAACCCGGCCGCCCGCTTGGCGGCGGGTTTTGGCCATCAGTGGCGGGGTACAAGCACGCATGCACCCAAGCTTGCCATTGGGTGTGCTCTGCCTCATTAAGAAGCGCGGGTTGGGCGCGGGCAATAAAGCGCAGCACGAGGGTCTGCACGCGGGCATCTTGCCAAGGGTGCGCGTGCAAACGCAAAAGCGCAGCGGTTATTTTGTCGGTGTGCATCACGCCTGCGGCGGTGGGCGCGGCATCCAGTGCTTGGTCAAAAAGTCGATTAAACGCATTGAGCCGGCTTCGATCGGCGGCGGGAATAAACCCCCCATACAAAGCGCACTCGGGGTCTTGTGCGGTAAATTCGGTTTGTTTGGCTAATACCGCATGCAGCTTTTCGGCAATTTCCCGATGATGCTGGCTAAGAAGTTGGCCGTGGCGTTGCACGGCTTGGGGTTCAAGTCGCATGCGATCAACAATGCCGCGTTCGTTCAAAATCGCCGTCGAAACCACAACCGGCGCCCGATTAATATGCAATAGCTTGATGGGTAGCCTTATTTCGCCCGCCGTGGCATCCGCATCGCGCAAAAAACGCCGCGCACTTAAGTGGTCAAGGGATTCATCCAGCACTTGAGTGGGGTCAAAGCGTAAATCCCACAACAACCGCTGGGTGCCTACTCCGTTCACTTGGCCTAGGTTGGCAAACACTGAGGCACTGCCCTGCTCGCCTGCAATACGCCCCGAGATATGCACAAACGCGGCGCGCTCGGGCGCATCTACAAACTCAGCCACAGCGGTTTTGCTGCGCAAATTCAAAAGGTAGTTGAATAATTTGGGCGATTGCGCCTGAAGCAGGCGCGCCACCTCAATAGTCGCCATCACATCGCTTAAGGCATCGTGGGCATTATCGTGGCTAATGCCGTTGGTTTTTGTTAACGCGGTGAGCCGCAAGGTGGGCTTGCCAGCCTCATCAACAGGCCAAGAAATGCCCTCAGGGCGCAACAAGCGGAACGCGCGGGCGGCATCTAACACATCAAAGCGGCTATTGCCGTTTTGCCACTCGTGGGCGTAGGCATCGCGCAAGTTGCGCCAAAACATAAACCGCAGCAGTTCCGCATCAAAACGCAGGCTATTAAAGCCCGCAGCACAGGTGCCGGGCACACTGAGCTCGCGGTGGATGCGTGCGGCAAATTCGGCCTCAGTGGTGCCGCCGGCACTAACTGAAGTTTGCGGCAAAATTCCGGTAATCAGCACAGCTTGGGGGTGCGGCAATACCTCAGGCGAGAGCGTGGCGTATAAGGTGATGGGCGGCGCGATGGGCTCAAAGGCTCCATTGGTGCGCAGGGCGGCAAATTGCATGGGACGATCACAGCGCGGATCCGCCCCGGTGGTTTCAAAGTCATAAAACAAAAAACTCATGCCAAATACCGCCTACGCTGGGTGAATGCCTTACGGGCTATCTGCCGATTGGGTGCTGGCCGCGGGCACCGCTGCGGGATCTGATTTCGCTTGCAGCTCAGGCAGGGTGGGTTTTTCATCGGCTTCGGGCTGCGCGCTCGCGGTGGCGGGCGGGGGATTTAGGGGTGCCACGGGGCCGAGCATGGCCAAAAGGTTATCTGCCGAGGCGGCGGCAGGCTTCAACGGCGTCGCTGCCTCACGCCAAGCGTATATTAAGGTGGCCGACAGCACGGCTCGCACGTAATTGCGGGTTTCATCAAACAAGATGGTATCCACCCACACATCGCCCGGCAGCGGGCGTTGTTCAGGCAACCATTGTTTTACCCGCCCGGGGCCTGCATTGTAGGCGGCAATGGCCAGCGGCATTTGGCCGGCGTAGCGGTCGTTCAGGTAGGCCAAATAGGCAGAGCCTAGGGTGATGCTGGTTTCAGGATCGTGCAGATCAAAGCTTGCAAGGCCTAAATCCGCCTTGCGATTAATCCAGCGAGCGGTGCTGGGCATGAGTTGCATTAATCCTTGGGCGCCGGCATCGGAGCCAACATCGCTCATAAATAAACTCTCCCGCCGAATCACGGCATACAGCCAGTTGGGCGCTACGCCTTGCGCTTGTGCTTTGGCATCCACGATCGATTGCCACGGGGTGGGGTAGCGCGCGGCAAACCAGGTGGGATCATCTTGCTTTTTCATGCGAGCAATTGCGATCGATACCCGATCGTGCCAGCCGGCTTGTTCCGCCAGCAAGGTTAAGGCCGGAATTTGCGCGGCGGGCAGTGCATCTAGTGCGGCTGAAAATGCCCGGCGAGCGTCATCAGGTAAATCGGCGGCGCGCAGGGTGAACGCAAGCTCAACCATAGGGTTTTGCTTAGCTTCGCGGGTATCAAGCGGCGGCAAGGGCGGGATTTTCGGCCAAGGATAGCGAATACCCAAACGATCAGCGGCTAAAAAGCCATAGTAATCTGGAGTTAAGGTAAGCGCCTGCCAGCGGGCGGTCGCACCATCGGTATCGCCAAGCTCGGCATCGGCGCGCGCCCACCAATATTGCCATTCGGGGATTTGCGCCAGATCCACCGGCATCGCAGCAATCGCCGCTTTAAGCTTCGGCCAGTCTTCTTGGCGCAAGGCCGTGCGGGCAGCCCAAGTTTGGGTTTCTTGATTTTGCGCGGCGGCAGGCAAGGCCATAAGCCAATCATACGCCTGAGGCAGGCGGGCGTAGGCGGCCTTTAGCGCCATGCGCTGGGTGATTTTGGCTTGCGCCTCGGGCGGTAGCCCCCACTGGGCGGGGTTGGCAATCCATAAATCGTGCGCGGTTTGCGGATCGCTTTTGGCCAGCCAGAGAAAGGCTTGCGTCCACAGCGCTTGCTGACTTTCCCCCTTTGCCTCACCCGCGGGATTGTGTGCCAGCGCCGCGCGGAGCAGCGCTTCGGGGTCATCTAAAGCGGCCTTCCAAGGCGTTATTAAGGCATCTAAGCCGGTAATTTTTTGTTTTTTTGCCTCACGAACCAACGCATTGGCCAGCGAGAAATTGCCTTCGCTTAATGTGGCGAGCAGGCGTTGGCGATACCGATTGGCCGTGAGCTCGCCCTGTGCTTGCAACCAGCTAAAAATGGGGGTGCAGGCGGCAGGTTGGCTGCGCCCTTGCGCCCAAAATTCCAGAGCGGCGCGGGTTTGCTCGGGGGTGATGGTTTTGGTTGCGGCGGCGGCCTGCCAGCTTTGACAGAGCCGTGTCGATGAGGTTTTTAAAACCGGAGGCAGTGCCTCAAGGGCTTGATAATCCGCAAATTTATTCTGGCGATACAGAATGCTGAGCATGCGCGCCTTGAGATTTTGGCTGAAGGGGTAATCGGGGTTAGCTTGCAAAAATTCCGTGACGGCGGCCGGGTTTTGTCCCGCCACATCCATCAGGTAGCGAAAGCGCAGATACGTTGCCAAAGGATGATCGCCCAAGGCCGTGATAGCCGTTTGCACCATAGCGTTATCGCCAGCTGCAATGGCCGCCATGCCCGCCAAAAACGCAGGCGGCACCGGCCAAGTGCTGGGCGCTTGATTAATCGTGTGGGCGGGTGCCTCGGTTGGCACTTGGGCTGGGTTTTGTGCCGCCAAAAGCGGGCTATCGGCCAAGGCCACAAGTGATTGAGTACTGCAACATAAAGCCACGAGCAGCAACCCGTGCCGGTATTTCAAGCCATTTTGCCAAGATGAAGGTCGTGCGTGCATTACCGGAAATTCCGTCAAGAGGGATGAGGTTGATTATCATAACCAAACCATGAGCGATACCCTACGACAACCCACCGCCCCTCAATCTACACCGTATATTGGCCGATTTGCGCCCACACCATCGGGTGCGTTGCATTTAGGCTCGCTGGTGGCGGCGCTCGGCAGTTATCTTGATGCCCGCGCCCACGGCGGGCTGTGGCGATTGCGGATTGATGATTTAGATGCCGCCCGCAGCCGGCCTGCTACGGCCAGCCAGATTGTGCAGCAATTAGCCGATCACGGGCTCTTGGCCGATGACGCAATTGTTTGGCAAAGCACGCAAGCCTCGCACTACCATGCGGCATTGGCGCACTTGCAGGCGCTGGGGGTGGTGTATCGCTGCCAATGCAGCCGCAGTACCCTGCGCGCTGCCGCTTCAGCTGGCCTGCTCTTAGAAGGCCTAGCCGGGCCGATTTATCCGGGTACTTGCCGGCACAACCCGCCCGCCATTGGGCAAGCGGCCGGTTGGCGCTTGATTGTGCCGAGTGGCACGCTCCGCCTCACCGATCGTTTTTTGGGCGAGTTAACTCAATCTTTGCCACACACGCTGGGCGATCCCCTGCTTATGCGCTCCGATGGCGTGTTTGCCTATCATTTAGCCGAGGTGGTCGATAATCAAACGATGGGCATTACCGATGTGGTGCGTGGCGCGGATTTAGCGCCCTTAACCCCATTGCACGTAGCGCTCCAGCAAATGCTTTATCCCCACACCCGCCCACCGCGCTATGGGCATTTGCCGCTGGTGCTCGGAGAAGATGGGCGCAAACTCAGCAAAACCAATCATGCCGTGCCACTCGATAGCCGCTGCGCGCGCCAAAATTTAATTGCCGCCGCCCATTATTTGAATTTGGCGATATTCGATGAAACGGCCACCATCGATGCCCTGCTGCACGATTGGACAAGCCAATGGGCAGCCACGCGCGGCATGAGATAAACCCTATTTCAGCACGGCGCGCACCGGCGCAAAGCTCACCCGGTGTTCCGGGCAAGCGCCCAATTCACGCAGCAGTGCCCGATGCCGCGCCGTGGGATAACCTTTGTGCTGGGCAAATTCATACTGCGGATAACAGGCATCTAAGGCCAACATCTGCCGATCGCGCGTTACTTTCGCCAAAATTGAAGCGCTGGCAATCGCCGCATCACGGCCATCGCCGCCAACCATCGCAATACAGGTTCGATTCCCCCACCGCGCGGCATCCATTTTGGGGCAGTGCTTGCCATCCACATGAATCCGCTGCAACGCATGCCCTTGTTCAAGCAACCGCTCAACCGCCCGCCGCATGGCTAAAAGCGAGGCTTGCAGGATATTAATCGCATCAATTTCAGCCACGCTGGCCTCACTAATCGCAAACGCCGTGGCTTTTTCGGTAATTTCAACAAACAGGCGCTCGCGCGCGGCGGCACTTAATTTTTTAGAATCGTTTACGCCGATAATCGGCCGACTGGCATCTAAAATCACCGCCGCTGCTACCACCGATCCGGCCAAAGGCCCGCGCCCGGCTTCATCCACCCCGGCATAGCAGGCATTGGCATCCGGCATTTCAAATAAGGCTAATTGCGGCATACTGCCCTCTTTATGTTCTTCGAGCCATCAATGACCGAGTTAATCGAATCTCACCCTGCCCCAACGCCGCCGCTGCGCTTTTTTTTCGCGGCGGGCGAGGCATCAGGCGATCATTATGCCGCCGAACTTTTCTCCCGCATCAAAACCCAGTATCCCGCCTGTGTGGCACAAGGGCTCGGCGGCGCGGAAAGCCGCACCGCCGGCATTCATACCGTGGTGGATTTACAAACCGTGTCGGTGATGGGTTTAGTTGAAGTGCTCAAGCACTACCGGGCACTTAAACGAACCCTTAACACCTTAATTGAGGCGATGGCTGCGTTCCAGCCCGATTTACTGATCGCCATTGATTTTCAGGAATTTAACCAGCGCCTCGCCAAAGCCGCCCGCAAGCGCGGCATTAAAGTGCTGTTTTTTGTGGCACCGCAAGTGTGGGCATGGCGTCCCAAACGCGCCGCCAAATTTGCCGAGGTGGCCGATCATTTAGCGGTATTGTTCGATTTTGAAGTCCCCCTGTTTGCAAAATATGGCCTACCCACCACCCATGTAGGCCACCCCCTGCGCGATTTAATTCCCAGTGAGTGTTGCAAAACACCCGCCACAAGCTTGCAGATTCAAACCCAAGCGCGGCAAAGCCTAAACCTGCCGCCCCAAGGCATCATAATCGGCTTGCTGCCGGGCAGCCGCCAAAGTGAACTGTCCCGGCTGCTGCCCGTGCTCTTGGCCACCGCACAACGCTTGCGGGAAGAACATCCCGATTGGCGCTTTCTTTTGCCCTTGGCCGCATCCATCCCAAAAGACTGGTTTAATGCTCTGCTGCAAATGAGTTTACCCAGCCCCGCCCTAATGCAAGCGCTCACCATCACGCAAGGCCAAGCGCGCACCGTGATGGCTGCCGCCGATGCGTTAATTATTGCCTCAGGCACCGCCACGCTTGAAGCCGCACTCATCGGCACCCCGATGGTGTTGATTTATAAAACCCACCCCATCACCTACCGCATTGCCCGCCATTGGGTGAACGTCGCGCGCATCGGCCTGCCCAATATCGTACTGGGGCAAGATTGCGTGCCAGAACTCATCCAAGACGAGGCCACCCCCCCGGCCATTCAAGCTGAAATAAATCACTTGATGACAAAAACCCAACCCACACAGCGTGCCTGCTTAAATGCCATCGCCCCGCATTTAGGCCAAACCGGCGCCTTGGATTCACTCGCAGAGCTCGCACTGCACTTGGCAAACCCCTCACAAGCAACAACGCGCGATTAACGCCCGCAACATCCGCACCGTGTCATCAAGCGCTGATAACTCAATATACTCATCAGGTTGATGCGCCTCATCAATCCGCCCGGGGCCAAATACCACCGTATCGCAGCCCAAGGCTTGATAAAACGGCGCTTCCGTGCCAAAAGCCACCGCCTTCGGCGCTTTACCACTAATCTCACCTAAATAGGCCGTTAAAAGCGAATTTGAACCGCTCGCAAATGGCTCAACCCCCGGCGAGAGCGTGTGGATTTCAAACGAAAAATCCGTATCTTTCAGCGCCGCCTGCACCCGCTCGCGCAAGGCATAACGCAAAGCCGCCCCATCCATCCCCGGCAACGGGCGCACATCAAAATGCAACGCGCATTGCGGGCAAATGCGGTTCGGATTATCGCCGCCACAAATATGGCCGAAATTCACCGTGGTGTACGGCACCAAAAAGGCCTCATTTTTTTGCAATTTCAACGAAACCCGCCACGCATCCAGCGCAGAAAGCACCCGCGCCATGCCATCAATCGCATTTAACCCCTTATCTGGATCACTCGAATGGCCACTGTGCCCAATCACCGTCACCGCCTCCATCATCACCCCCTTGTGCAAATGCACCGGAGTCAAATTCGTCGGCTCACCAATCACACAAAACCGCGCCTTCGGCCGCCCAAGACGCGCCAGCAAGCGCGCTCCATCCATACTGCTTTCCTCATCGGCGGTGGCCACAATCATCAACGGCCGACGCAAATCCCCCGCCCGAAAAACACGCGCCGCCTCAATCGCCAACGCCAAAAAACTTTTCATATCCGCCGAACCCAAACCATAACCCCGCCCGCCCGATTCCGTCCAGCGAAACGGATCAAACCGCCAGCGCGACTCATCCATGGGCACCGTATCGGTATGACCTGCCAAAATCAGCCCATCGGTTGCCGCCACATCGCCCAGCACCGCGATTAAATTGGCTTTATCCGGTTGATTTTCCAAAGGTAAAATTTCAACGACAAACCCCGCCGACTCAAGCCAGCCGGCCAGCAAATCAATCACCGATCGGTTTCCCATATCAAACTGCGGCGACACACTACTCACCGACGGGGTCGCGATTAATTGGGCAAGCATCAAAGGCAACGCAGGGGCAGGCATCATGAACTCCAATAAAAAACCAGAACACCAATGTAGCACGCGCCCAGGCTCAAGACAGATGAATTGAGATTCCACCCTAGGTTATTGATCTGATTAAACTTAGTTACTTTGATCCTAAAAACCAACCCCGTCACATCGGTGGACAGCCCAAAACCAAACGGCTATGATGCGCCCACAAAAATTGCGCCCGTAGCTCAGATGGATAGAGTACAGCCCTCCGAAGGCTGGGGTCACTGGTTCGAATCCAGTCGGGCGCACCAAATAAGTGATTGATTTAAATCAAATCAATCAAAACCAGAAACCAAACCAAAGCCACCTAGTGTGGCTTTTTTTTGTGATTTATTGTGGTTTGCTGCGGCTCAGTGATGCAGATTTTGATGCAACTTTTTTCATGGGCGGTGTGGGAATGAGCTTCCCCGCCGCCCATGGTTACCGGTCTGAAAATTCTTGCTCATGATTGAGTCGTGAAGTTAGTCAGGCTTTATTGAGTTAGTTACGCACGCCGCCACATCTGCACCCAGATATTTGATGCGCAAGTTTGGTGTAAATCTGCACCCCGAATCGCAAAATATGCACCTCGATATTAGCGCAAAGCAGGCAGGCCTTTAATGCCTAAGCGAAGAGCTCCTAATCGCGCTGTATGGCTTTATCAAGAAAACCGAATCGACACCCGATTAACGAACTCAACTTAGCGCGGCAACGCCAAAAGGAGATGACCTCATGAATCACAACCGAATCGGCTCAAGCCTCGATGACTTCCTCAAGGAGGAAGGTGTTTTTGAAGAGGCTCAGGCGCTGGCGATTAAGGAGGTTGTTGCTTGGCAGTTGCTTGAGGCCATGAAAAGCCAAGCCATCACCAAATCTGGCCTTGCGGTCTTGCTTAAAACCAGTCGAACCCAGGTCAACCGTTTACTTGATCCGCATCAAGGCGTCACGCTCTCAACCTTGCAGCGTGCCGCCGCCCTTGTGGGGCGAAAAGTATAAATCGAACTGGTTTGAATCAGGCGCCACTCAAAAAACCGCCGGATGCCGGATTAAAGCCCGTCAATTGACCAAGCAAACAATGGAAAACGACGGAACAAACAATAGTTATTTGCGCACATCCGTTTAACATATCACCACATCTGCGAAGCGTGGCTTCTAGTTACAGTGACGGTAGTTGCCAAAAAGTTTGAGTTGCCGTGCACGCGAATGAGAACTCAGATACCATTTCTTCGTCGTCCAGCAATCTCATTGAGTTGCCGGATACTGGCCTGCTTATGCAGAGCGGTCGGCCTATGTATACTTAAAGCGCACTTCAATTTGACACAACACACCTTACCTCCTCATGCTGCGTGAATTACAATGTAATCCAAATTCACACAAGGAAATCGATCATGGCTGCAAACCAACTTGTACAGGCTCGTATTGATGGCGCGATCAAAGAAGAAGCCGCCGCCGTACTGGCCGCCATGGGTCTCACGGTCTCTGATGCGGTGCGGCTCATGCTGACTAAGGTTGCCCGTGAGCACGCTTTACCCTTTGACCCACTGACCCCCAATGCAACCACCATTGCGGCAATGAGAGAGGCTCGTCGTGGAAATCTAGAAACCGTGACGATCAGCGAACTCCAAGCGGCACTTGATGCGAACGATTAAGCAATCTGGGCAATTCAAGCGTGATCTGAAACGCGAGGCCAAAGGCTCGCACCGCATGACACTGGCGAAGGACTTCATCGAGATTGTACAAGCGCTTGGTAACGATGAACAATTAGCTACGAAATATCAAGATCACGCACTGACGGGGGACTGGAAAGACCATCGGGATTGCCAAATCAAACCTAACCTAGTGCTGATCTACCGGATGCCAAATGACGACGTACTGGAATTGGTGCGGATCGGATCGCATAGCGAGCTCGGTCTATAAAACCTACACAACACCGCGAAATTGATCTTAGCGTTTAGATTCCTTTTTCTGAGATGACCCCGTATTGGACGAATACACATAATGCCGCCCACCCCCATTGAGCCAACCAAACCCATCCCACGCGCGTATCGAAGAGGGCTCGGCTTGGCGACTTTTGTATTACCCATCGCGGTGCTCATAGGCTGGATGGCTTGGGTCGAGCAAACCGAGTGGCAACAAGCGCAGCAAGCGGTGTCCCAGTCAGTGGCGCGTGTTGCTCAAGCCTATGCCAATGATATCCAGTTGCGTTTGAACGCTC
>JAGDVP010000018.1 GCA_023255735.1 Halothiobacillus sp.
TGCAGATCAAAGAACTTGCGCCTGGCATGCGCCCAGCAACCAAGCTCGGTGATCCCTTGTTTGAATAAGGCTTTGTACCCGCCATCGGCCAGCGCGTGGGCGCGGCTTGGGTGATGAACCCGGTGCGCAATCAGCCGGCGGCGCAAGCTCAGCCTCTATAGCGGCCCTATCCTCGGTCACATCATCTTCGAAGAGCTGCAATTGCTCGGGGCGAATCATGACAGCCATGCCCGCAACAGATGAGCGCAGGCATCAGCCGCCGCGGCGGGGCAGTGAACATGAATCTTGATTGCGCCTTTGCGAATATCCAACTGGAGCGCATCAGCCGCAAGAACCGTTGCCGGGGATTCCAGCCGGATCGGCACCAGAGTCGGGGGCAATCGGGGTACCGTAGCGACCTGCCGACGAATCCAGCGCCGCAAGAGATTGACATCGACCTCATGTGCTCGGGCTATTTCATCCACCGAAGCATCAGCGCTTTGACACAAAGCCACGACCCGGGCTTTAAATTCGGCTGAATACTGCCGCCTACCACTCAAACCCTGCTGATTCATTAATACCACCTCACACAATAATGTGGGTGTCATCCTCAAGATTATTCAACAAGGGTTCAAGGTGGGGCGGCTGGATGCTTACGATTTACCCATCGGCACCGTAATGAGCCGTTTGGCACGCGGCCGCCTGGCCTTGGCAAGTTTACTGATCGACAACGCGAGTGCGCCCCAAGCGCGAGCCAAAACCGAGTGCCGCCTGAGGAGAGTGATATGAATACCGTCCACCGCGATCCCTCCCATGAGATACCCGTGTCGATTGAAGAAATTAACGCGTTTATCGACGATGAGCTCGTTCATGAAGATCGCCAGCGCGTGCGGGAAGCCTATCAAACGGTGCCCGCACCGACCCGCATGCCAAGCAAATGGCGCATTCGTGCGCTGGCGCCCAGCGCGCTGGCCGCAATGACCCTGCTCACGGTGGGCGCGTTGGCCGGCTGGTTTGCCAATCAAATGGCCACGGCTAATGCCGGCACCTCGGCGGTCGCTTTGCTGCAAGCGGATCTTAGCCCGCGCCATCACCCCGAGAATAATCAAGCACCGGGCGGGCTTGAAAGCCCCGCAGCGCAGCCGCGCAATGTGATTTTGCGCTTGGGCTCCGATTCGCCAGAAAAATTCCAGAAAACCCTCACCCTGGTGACGCATTTACTCAAAACTTCGGCCCAAGACCCTGCCTTTAAGCTTGAGGTGCTCACCAATTCGGATGGGCTAAATTTTCTACGCGCAGATACCTCACCCTACGCCAAACAAATTGAAGCGTTAATCGCGCGCTACCCGAATGTGCATTTTATGGTGTGCGGCACCAGTGTAAAAAATCTCGAAAAATCGGGCAAAAAGCTCAATTTATTGCCGAATGTGAGCATTACGGAATCTGCAGTCGAGCAAGTGGCTAAGCGCATGGGCGAAGGTTGGGCTTACGCCGCTATTTAGATGACAAACGGAAACGAACGCCTCATCAAGCCCTTGATGAAGGGCGGGGCGGGCCGCCCGCCCAACAACCACAACCGCTCAACTATGGGCAATGGCTGTTAAAAGATCATCGAAGGCTTCTGCGAATAAATCTAAGCCCTCATTGAGTAATTGATGGCCAATGGCGCCATCCATATCAATGCCGAGCGCCGCGAGTTTTGCCCACACGGCGGTATCTTCGGCGAAGCGGGGTTTTAACATTGAGGCGATCCGGCCATGATCGGCAAATGCGCGCAAGGTGGCCTCAGGCAAGGTGTTAATGGTATTGGGGGCGATCAGGTTTTCCACATACAGCACATCAGAATACGCGGCATTTTTGGTGCCCGTGCTCGCCCACAACAAATATTGGCTGCGCGCACCGAGCTTGGCCAATTCGGCAAATTCGCTGCTTTCAAATACCGCTTTGTAGTGCTGATAGGCCATGCCCCCCAGCGCCAACGCGGCTTTACCGCGCAGCGACAAAGCTTGCTCGCCCCCAAGCTCATTAAGCTTTTGATCGACCAAGGTATCGACCCGGCTCATGAATAAGCTCGCCACGGCGCGCACCTCGTGCAGTTCGCCCCCCCGCGTCTTGAGCGCTTTAAGGCCGCGCAGATAGGCAGCAAACACCGCTTTAACTTGTGCCAGTGAAAACATTAAGGTGACATTCACGCTAATACCCAGCCCGATGAGCTGCTCGAACGCTTTGATGCCTTCATCGGTGGCAGGCACTTTAATGAGCAGATTCGGGCGATCGGCCAGCGCTTTGAGACGACTACCCGCAGCTACGGTGGCAGCGGCATTATGGGCAATGCGCGGCGATTCTTCCCAGCTCACCCAGCCATCCATGCCGGCACTTTCATCCCAAATCGGGCGCAATAAATCACAGGCTTGCTGAATATCACTGAGCACCAGATGCTCGTACACCGATTCGATGTCGTCATATTCCTCTTTGAGCGCGGCAATATCCGCCGTGTAATACGGGCTACCCACAATCGCTTTTTTAAAAATCGAGGGGTTTGAGGTGAGCCCACGAATGCCAAAACGAGCGATGAGCTCGGCTAACTGCCCCTCATTCAATAATTCGCGCGATAAATTATCCAGCCACAAGCTTTGGCCTTGGCTGGCATATAACAGGGTTAAGTCATTTTGAGACATTCCATCCTCCTCCTGAATTGATTCATCCATCATCAACGAAACGCAAGGCGTAATCGAATAGCGGTTATTTATCGGCGGAAAAATAACAGCGCCAAAGCGATGAGTCCACCGGCCACCGCGCCATACAGATGCGCATCAACCAAAACCGGCACGCCCAATAATTTCGCCGTGCCCAAATCGCCAACGCGTTGCTCCCAAAGAATTTTTAAGGCAAGCGCGGCGAGCAATGCCACCCCCGCCAGCCATTCGCGGTGCGAGAGCAAGCGAATGGCGCTGGCCGCAAACAGGCCGTGCAAAATACCCGATAACCCGACATACCAACCCACCTGCGGATCGAGCAGCAGCAAGCCTAACCCCACACCCAGCCCACTGCCAATGAGCACAATCAAGTAACTGCGAGCCGATTCTAAATAGGCGGCCAGCGCTGTCCAAAGCAGCAAGCCTGCGCCATCGGAGGCCAAATGCCGCCAATTGGCATGCACGAAATTCCCTGTGAACACACGCCATAGCTGCCCATGCAGAATATCGCCTCGGGCATAGCGCAGCTCGCTGCCCCAATGCAGCAGCATAATCGCGACCGCAATTAAGATAATACTCAAGGTAATCAACCACTTTTGATTCGCATCGGTCATAGGGTGAATCTCTTGATTAATCGGCCAGCGCGCGCAAAATGCCCGGCGAGAGAAACCAAATTAACTGCCCCTTGCCGGCCGCGATGCCATCGGTAAAGCGGATAAGCGCGGCGCCGCCCTTTTTGAGCGGCATGTTGCCGTTGGCCTCGCCATAAACCAGGGTTTCAAGCAGCTGGCTTAAACTCGGCTCATGGCCAATCAGCGCCATGCCTTCCACGCGCGGCTGCTTGCGTAACCAATCAATCAACAGGCTGGCCGGCACCTCGGGGGCGAGCAATGCCTCGGTTTCAAACTGCCGAATCTCAAGCGTGGGCGCTAAAATCTCGGCCGTTTGCTGGGCGCGCACTAAGGGGCTCGCAATTAAGCGCTCAACAGGCAGGGCGAGGGTCATCAAACCGCGGGCGGCATGCTGCATCCGCTCAACACCCCGGGGCGTTAAAGGCCTAAGTTCATCGGGCTGATGGGTGCGTTCAAAAATTTCCCGCGCTTCGGCGGGGGCGTGGCGAATGAGTAATACATCCATGGCGACTTAAACTCGATGCAATTTGGTATTGGCTCATGCTAACACCGAAATTTCGGCATTATCGTGACATTTTGTGCTGTTTTTCTGCCAAGGCCGCGCCGCATGCCCTAGCGCGCACCCGTTGGATGAGTGTGGCCAGCTCCGCTGGGGCGGGTTGTTCGGGTTAGTCGTGAAGGCTCAGCCATTCTTGCTCTAGAGCTAAATGCTCGGCGGCCAAAGCCTCGCGCTGGTGGGTTTTGGCTTGTAGCGGCGCGGGATTTGAGTTTTGATACAGCATGGGGTCAGCAAGCTCCGCGTCAATTGCCTGCAAGCTGTGCACCAGCGCACTTAAACGATGCTCGATTTCTTCTATCCGTTTTTTCAGGCGTTTATCCAAACTTGCCGCTGTTTTGGGCATGATTTTTTCTGCCACCACGGGCGCCGCTTTGACCGCATCGTTGGGTTTATTGATCACATTGGCCGCCCGGCGCTCCTCGGTGAGTGCGCGGCGATAATCTTCCAAATCGCCATCGAATGGCGCTACCTTTCCGGCATACACCCGCCAAAAGCCATCGCAAACCATCTCGATTAAGCTGCGGTCATGCGATACCACAACCAATGCGCCCTCAAAGGTTTGCAGTGCGCTGGCCAGCGATTCACGCATTTCCAAATCCAAATGGTTGGTGGGTTCATCTAAGAGAAGCAAATTGGGCGCTTGCCAAACAAGCAGCGCCAGCGCAAGCCGCGCTTTTTCTCCGCCGGAGAAGGGCTCAATGACTTCAAACGCGCGATCACCCACAAAACCAAAGCCGCCCAAAAAGCTGCGGACTTCTTGCGTACTGGCGCGCCCGGCAATGCGCTCGAGTGCCGACATGGGCGTGTCACGCGGGTCAAGCTGCTCTAATTGATGCTGGGCGTAATAGCCAATTTTAACGCCCGAGGAAACAAACAATTGCCCCGACATGGGCCGCTCCGCCCCGCCCAGCACCCGCATGAGTGTGGTTTTACCGGCGCCATTAGAACCCAAAAGCCCGATACGATCGCCCGCCCGCACCGTGAGCTCAATATCTTTAAGCAACACGTTGCCGTTATAACCCAAATTAATGTGTTCCATCGTGAGCAAGGGATCGGGGGCATTCGGTGCTTTCTTAAACTGAAAACTAAACGAACTATCGGCATGGGTGGCCGCCAATATCGGCAAACGCGCTAATGCCTTAATGCGGCTTTGGGCTTGCTTGGCTTTGCTGGCCTGCGCCCGGAAACGATCAACAAACGCATTTAAATGGGCGCGTTCACGCTCGATTTTCGCTGAAAATGCCGCATTTTGCGCTTGGCGTTCGGCACGCATCGACTCAAACCCACTGTAATTACTGGTGTACACCGTGAGGGCTTTGTTCTCAATGTGCGCAATATGCGTACACACCTGATCGAGAAAATCCCGATCGTGCGAGACCACCACTAAGCTGCCGGGATAACTAATTAACCACTGCTCAAGCCAAAATACAGCATCTAAATCCAAATGGTTGGTGGGCTCATCGAGCAACATAATATCGCTGGGGGCCAGCAGGGCGCGCGCTAGGTTAATGCGCATCCGCCAGCCGCCCGAAAACGAGCGCACCGGTCGATCAATCGCATCGGGCGCAAAGCCCAGCCCATCGAGCAAGCGCGCCGCCCGCGCCCGCGCAGAAAAGCCATCAATGGCATCTAAATCGTGGTACAGCGTGGCGAGCGCCATGCCATCTTCGGCCAGTTCAGCAAGCTCAATGGCCTTGGCAATTCGGGCATATTCCGCATCGCCCGACAGCACGCTTTCGACCGCGCTCACGTCGATATCGTCCATCTCTTGCGCCACGGTGGATAAACGCTGCCCGCCCGCGCGCTCCACCTCGCCGGTATCCGGCGCGAGCTTGCCCTCCAATAGCGCCAACAAACTGGATTTGCCCGTGCCATTGCGCCCAACTAAGCCTAAGCGGTAGCCCGGCTGCAAGGTGAGATTCGCATTTTCAAGAAGGAGCTGGGTGCCGCGCCGCAGGCTAACGGATTTAAGTTGAATCATGGGGAGTGTCTTGGGTGAAAAAATATGCGCGAAAGGATAACGCGTTTTGCCCGAAGGCTCTATGACGTATTCACGTCGGCACTTGGGCTATAAAATCAAAAAGCACTTGAAAAATCCAAGGTTTCTTTCGGGGTTCATTTATCGAATCACTCGCCCCATTGGTTCAATAACAACGAAACAATGTCCCTTGACGCCGCTAAAAGAACCCCAGCCACCACAACCGCAGGCGAATGCCCCAGGGGCTGGTGATGCCGGTTTCTGCCATGGCGATACGGCCATCGGGGCCTAAGAAAAACAAGGTGGGGGTTACACCCACGCCAAATTGGCGGGCGATTTGGCCGTCGGGGTCGTTGATGACGGTTAAGTGATTCAGTTGATTTTGCGCCAAATACGCCCGCACCTCGTCCGCGCTGCCTGATTGCAGGGCGATGGTAAAAATCTGCTCGGTTTTAGCCAAATTATTGAGCCACGGCAGCTCGACATGGCACACGCCGCACCACGTCGCCCAGAACACGATCAGAGTGGGTTTACCATCGGCCGCTATGGTTGCGGTGCCGCCATTCACTGTGGGCGCGGTGATGGCGGGCAAGGGGTGGGCGGCAAACTCGGCGGGAATGTTGGGTGCCATCAAGGCGCGCACGACCCAAAAAATGCCGATAAATATAGCCAGTTCCAGCAACCATAGCCCGCGGCGGCGTTTTTTTGCCTTGGCGGGTGGGGGTGGTTCGGGGGCGATGGGTGGGTTATCGGGCATGGGGCACGGCCTGTTTTTTGATGGGGGCTGGTACACTAGCGTGCATCTTAAACGCTTTGGTTTGAAGGCAGGCAGCGCATGCGGATTTTGGTTGGAATTAGCGGCGGCATTGCGGCATATAAAGCCATTACGCTGGTGCGGCGGCTGCGGGATGCGGGGTGCGAGGTGCAGGTGGTGCTTACCGAATCGGCTGCCCAGTTTGTGACCCCACTCAGCCTGCAGGCGGTATCCGGCGCGCCCGTGCGGTCGAGCTTGTTTGATGCAGCCGCCGAAGCGGGGATGGATCACATTGCGCTGGCGCGCTGGGCCGATCAGGTCATTATTGCACCTGCCTCGGCCGATGTGCTGGCGCGCATGGCCAATGGTATGGCGAACGATTTACTCACCACTTTGGTTTTGGCGACGAGCGCGCCGGTTTCCGTCGCGCCCGCCATGAACCGGCAAATGTGGGCGCATCCGGCGGTGCAGGTCAACATCGCAACGCTCAAAGCGCGCGGGGTGCGCGTAATTGGCCCCGCCTCGGGCGCTCAGGCCTGCGGCGAGCTGGGGGCGGGGCGGATGGAAGAACCGGAGGCCATCGCAAGCGCGCTGCTGGCACCGACTTCTTCAGTCAATTGGCAGGGGAAAAGGGTGGTAATTACAGCGGGCGGCACGCGCGAACCGATTGATCCGGTGCGATTTATTGCCAATCGCTCGTCGGGAAAAATGGGCTTTGCACTCGCGGCAAGCGCGCAGGCGGCCGGTGCGGCCGTCACGCTGATTTGTGGCCCGAACGCGTTGCCCACCCCCTCAGGCGTGACACGCATTGAGGTTGAAACCGCGCTTGAAATGCAGGCTGCGGTGATGGGCGTGGCGCAGATGGATGTGTTTATCGGCGCGGCAGCGGTGGCCGATTACCGAGTAGCAGAGCCAGCCACGCATAAAATTAAAAAAATAATTGATGCCGATACACTCACGCTCACGCTCGTGAAAAACCCGGATATTATTCGCACCGTGGCACTGCGCCAGCCCAAACCCTTCGTGGTGGGGTTTGCCGCCGAAACTGAGCAGCTCAATCACTACGCCCACCAAAAGCGCGTGGCCAAGGGGATGGATATGATCTGCGCCAATTGGGTGGGCGATGGTTTGGCGTTCGATCAGCCCGATAACGCGCTCACCGTGCTCTGGGCAGGCGGCGAACACCGCTTGATGCGGGCAGAAAAATTCACCCTCGCCGTTCAATTAGTTGAATTAATTAACCAAGTTATGAAACAGAGCTAACTATGCACTCCATTCAAGTTAAATGGCTGGACCCCCGCTTGGGGATAAGCATCCCCCGCCCCGAGTACGCCACGGCGGGTTCAGCGGGCTTAGATTTGCGCGCGTGCTTAAGTGCGCCCTTAACTTTGGCTCCCGGTGCCACCGAGCTGATTCCCACCGGCATGGCCATGCACATTAGCGACCCGGGTTTGGCGGCGATGATTTTGCCGCGCTCCGGTCTTGGGCATAAGCACGGCATTGTTTTAGGCAATTTGGTGGGGCTGATTGATTCCGATTACCAAGGCCAGCTGTTTGTCTCCATCTGGAACCGCGGCCATACGCCGTTCACCATTGAAATTGGTGAGCGCATCGCCCAGCTCGTGGTGGTGCCGGTGGTGCAGGTGGCGTTTGAGACGGTGGATGAGTTTGGCGCCAGCCATCGCGGCACGGGTGGTTTTGGCCACACGGGTCGTGCTTAAATTTCACTTCAATCGCTTACCCCAAATGCTTTTAATTTTAAGGAACCCGCTATGAGTTACGCCCCGAACATCACCGCCGAAGTCTTAATGGAAGCGCTGCCCTATATTCAACGGCTGTTTGATAAAACCATCGTGATTAAATTTGGCGGCAACGCCATGATCGATGAAGCGCTGCAAGATGCATTCGCGCGCGATATCGTGCTGCTCAAACAAGTTGGCCTAAACCCCGTGGTGGTGCATGGCGGCGGCCCGCAAATTAATCAAATGCTGGAGAAGCTCGGCAAACAGGGCGAATTTATTCAAGGCATGCGCGTGACCGATCGTGAAACCATGGATGTGGTGCAAATGGTATTGGGCGGCTTGGTGAACAAAGATATTGTCGCGCTCATTAACCGCCATGGTGGCCGCGCGGTGGGCTTAACCGGGCGCGATGCGGGGTTGGTACGGGCACGCAAACTCAAGATGTCGCACCAAACCGAGGCAATGCTTGAGCCTGAGCTGATTGATATAGGTCATGTGGGCGAGGTGGCCAGCATTGATCCGTCTATTCTTAAGGTATTGGAAAAGAAAGACTTTATCCCTGTCATTGCGCCCATTGGCGTGGGCGAGGATGGCGAGGCATACAATATCAATGCCGATGTGGTAGCGAGCAAAATCGCCCAAGTGCTGGGCGCCGAAAAGCTCTTGCTACTCACCAATACCGCCGGCGTGCTGGATAAACAAGGCAAGCTACTCACGGGCTTATCCGCGCAGGATGTCGAGGCGTTAATCGAAAACGGCACCATTTATGGCGGCATGTTACCCAAAATCGACTTTGCCCTGGATGCGGTGCGCGGCGGGGTGAAAACCGTGCAAATTATTGATGGCCGCGTGCCGCATGCCGTGTTGCTGGAGCTGCTCACCGATAAGGGCGTGGGCACTCTGATTCGCGGCTAAGCGCGGGCTTGCCTGCCGATTTTAAGAATCCACCCCCCACTTGGCTAACCGATAGCGCAACTGGCGCAAGGTTAAGCCCAATTGGCGGGCGGCCTCGGTGCGATTCCAGCGGGTGTGTTGCAAGGCATCCAGCACTTGGCGTTGCTCTTCTGCCTCAATGGGGTTTGCGGCGGGGGTCACTGGCCAGTGATGGCGCAGGTGCTCGGCTTGCACGGCGGCGAGCGGGGGTTCATCGGCCAGCGCTTGGCGATTTAACACGGCACCCTCGGTTAAGGCCAAAGCGCGCTCTAGGCGGTTTTCCAATTCGCGCACGTTACCCTCAAAGGGTTGTGCCGCAAGCCAAGCTAAGGCATCGGGGGTAAGCGCAACGAGGGCGCGCTGCTCGCGGGCACACAGTTTGCGCAAAATATGCGTGCAAAGGGCGGGCAGGTCATCGAGCCTGGCGCGCAAGGGCGGCACCCGTAATTCAATGACATTAAGCCGATAAAACAAATCATGCCGGAACCGCCCCTCGCGCACGGCGGCGTTTAGGTCTTGGTGCGAGGCGGAGAGTATCCGAATATCAATCGGCACTTCCGCCGACTCACCCACGGGGCGCACTTTGCGCTCTTGAATGGCACGCAATAACGTCACCTGTAAGCCCAGCGGCAATTCGGCCACTTCATCAAGAAATAAACTGCCCCCTTCTGCCGCCCGAAACAAGCCGAGGTTGGCCGCATTGGCGCCAGTGAACGCGCCTTTTTTATGGCCAAATAACTCACTTTCAATCAGCTCGGCGGGAATGGCGCCGCAATTCACCGCAACAAACGGCCCGGCCGCGCGGCCGCTATGCGCGTGGATTTGCCGCGCAACCAGCTCTTTGCCCGTGCCCGATTCACCCCAAATAAATACAGGCGCTTGCGACCTTGCAACTTTTTGCAAGGTTTCGCGCAAATTTCGCATGAGCATCGAAGTACCAATTAACGGGGAATCGCCCGGTTGCGCGGCCAAAGGCAACGCTGCTGGATCCATCGCTTGGGTGGCTGGCACGGGGATGGGCATCATGCCCTCAGCTGGCACTACGGCACGGGCTTTTAAGGCATCGCGCAGTAATCGCATTAACATGTGTTGTTCGATGGGCTTTGAGACAAAATCGAACGCGCCGGCTTTAAGCGCCCGCACGGCGGCTTCCACTTGGCCATGCGCGGTTATCACCGCCACAGGCAATAAGGGGTATTGCGCACGAATTTCATCCAGTAAATCCAAGCCATCACCATCCGGCAGGTGCATGTCGGTTAGGCAAAAACTGAGCGCAGCGCCGTGTTCCGCCAATAGGGCGCGCGCTTGGGCACAATTGGCGGCAAGGTGGCAGGTTACCGCCTCACGGCGTAGCGATAGGGCAATTAGGGTGCGAATATCGTGTTCGTCATCAACGATTAAACAAGCGGTCATAGTCAAAATCCATTTTTAGTCGAGCGGGTTTGAAGCGTGTGCAGGGGCGCGCAACCGAAAACAGGTGCCTTGCGCCGCCCCGGATAGCGCGGGGGGCGCATCGGCGCCAAGCTGAGCGCCGTTTGCCAAGGCAAGTTCTCGGCTGATATATAAACCTAACCCAACCCCGTCGGTATGGGTTGTAAAAAAAGGCTCAAAGAGCGCGGTATGCGCCGATGGCGTTAAGCCTTGGCCCGCATCGCAGACCATCAGCTCAACCCAACCCTGCGGCAAAATTTTGGCGCCTAACTGCAGCCGCACTTCGCCATCCATGCTGCGACCATGCCGCACCGCATTGCCGACGAGATTGTCCATAATTTGCCACAGGTGCGATACATCGAACACAAGATGGCAACCTTCGGGCACCGCTTGCATTTGCCATGTCACCCGATTGGCCGCCCACTCAAACCGGTGCAGTTCGGTAAACTCTTGCAGCCATTGCGCCACATCAATGCGAGCCGGATTCACTTGCGGGCGACGCGCCACATCTAAAATCCCTTCGACCAGCGCGTTTATGCGCTCGCTTTGGCGCAAAATAATCGGGATTAACGTGTGACGTTCTTCATCTGAGCGGGCATCTGCTAATAACTCGGCGGCTTGGCGAATCGATGAGAGGGGATTGCGCACTTCATGCGCGATACTGGCGGTTAAGCGCCCCAATGAAGCGAGTTTGTTTTGCTGCACGCGGGCATCTTCGGCGGTTAAATCAATCAAAACGACCAGCGCGCGCTGGCCAAGCTCGGTGTTTAGCAAATGAAACTCAGCACGAAAGCGGTTGGGGTGTTCAAACTCCACCAAACCTGAATCGGGCGGGACGTTACCCGCTTGATAAGGCACCGCCGCCATCACTCCGCTCATGGCGCCGCCCATCGCCTCGGGCAATTGCCGCGCGACCCAAGCCGCTAAACTGTTTGCTAAATCAGGATGCGCATCCTGCAACCGCAAATGCCGTGCCAAGGTGTTATCCCCGGCCAAGGGCGGCGCTAAATCCTCTTGCCGCCGCACCGCGAGCAAACTTCGCGCGGCGCTGTTAATGTAATCCACCCGCCCGGAAGGCTCGCTAATCAACACGCCATTAGATGACTGCTCAATAATTTGCACCGCAAGGGTGGATAAGTAACCAACCTCTTGCGTGCGCCGCTGGGTGAGTCGCTCTACTTTTTGCAGGCGTTGCTCAAACGTGGCCACCAAAATCGCCACCACGAACAAAGCAAAGCCGAGAAAGCCAGCCGCCGCAAATTGACGCTCATAATGATCCACTAAGCTCGCATACACGGCTTCACCCAGCACCATCAGGGTGGCTAACGCCGCATAACCCATGGCCGCCGTTGCCCCAAGCAAGACCGAAGTTAAGCCCACCGAGATAATCATCAGCAAGGCAATGCCGCCCCCAGGCCCTCCCGAGGCGTGCATCACCAGCATCAAAACAATTAAATCGCCTACCGCATGCAGATGCGCTTGCACGCGAAAGGGAAGCACATGCAGCTCAAGTAAAAACTCGAACCCCATCGCCAACACAAGGTAGCTCCAGGCAACAAAGCCAAATAAATAAATATCTTGCTGGCCAAATACCTGCGGGCCACGCCCCGAAATCGAGGCCGCCACCAAGGCAAAGGCCAAAAACACTCGGTAGGCATTAACCAGCCGAATACCGCGCCAGTTATCCGGCTCTTGCCCCGCTGAATGCCGATTTATGAAGGGTGCTGATCGTGCCATTTTTGCGCGTGCTCCCAGCAACAAAACGATTGCCCATCGCGTTTAACCGATTGCTCAACCGGCAGATACACCCCGCATTGCGCGCAGCGAACCGAATTGAGCGTTTGCACCGGCCGGCGGCCGTTTTGCTTTGGCGCAGGCCGCCCGCGCAAACGATACGCCACATAGCCTGCCAAGCCTAAAATTACGACCACCCAAAAAAGCAATTTACCCATGAATTCATTCAACTCAGCGGGCAAGCTTGCCCATAAAAGAAGCATTTAAACCTGACTAGGCGAGGCGATTTGCACCGAGCATCCTTGTTTATCGTAACAAGAATTATTATCATTAACCAATAAACAACCCCGAGGTGCCTAATGCTACACCTAAAACTCACTGCGCATGGCGATGCGCCCAGTTTACGCGTCACCGATAACAGCGGGCGAATTTTAGCCGAATTCGACGCGCCGCTGCTCGATCAATTCATTCGTGAAGGCAAGCTTTCTTCTGCGGATTTACTCGATACCAGCAGCCAAAGCCAGCACCGGCTCACCCGCCGTTTAGTTTTACTTGCCTGCGCGCAAAGCTGCAAAACCGGCATGGCCTGCTTGGCGGTTGATTGCCCGCTGCATCCGCAGCATCAGGCTAAGCCCGCGCTCGAAGGCTTAACCCGCCTTAAAACCCTTACTTAATCGGCCGCGCGCTCGCCTATCATGTGCTGACCTATTAACAGCACTCCTTCTACTCCCTTGAGGCAAACCCCATGACAATGCGTCCCGCGCCCATCTCAGAGCCAACCCCCGCGCCCACCTGGGCAGCCCTCACCCCCGAACAATGGCAGGCCACCCAAGCCATGGTGCGCGCCATTGCCCAAGAGCATATGCAAAGTCCCGCATCCAGCGTGGCACTTAAAGCCGATGGCAGCTGGGTGACCGCCGTGGATTTAGCCGTGCAAGCGGCCATGCAGCAGTATTTGGCCGAACAATTTCCCGACACCGGCTTTTTGGGTGAAGAAATGAGCCGCCCCGCGCAAGAGGCGGCGTGGGCGGGCTGTCTTGCGGGCGAGCAGCGCCTGTGGGTGGTCGATCCCTTAGATGGCACCAGTAACTTCCGCGCTGGTTTTCCGGTATTTTCCTTAACCTTGGCACTGCTTGAGCGTGGTCGCGTGGTGGCAGGCTTGGTGTATGATCCCGTGCGCGATGAGCTATTTCACGCCCTGCGCGGCGCGGGTGCTTATCTCAATCGTATCGCGCTGGATTTATCTACCCAGCCTGATTTGCCACTGGCGCGTTGTCTGGCCACGGTTGATTTCAAACGCCTACCCAAGCCCTTGGCCTGCCGCTTAGCGAGCGATGCACCGTTTGGCTCGCAGCGCTCCATAGGTTCGGTCGCGCTCGACTGGTGCTGGCTCGCCGCTGGGCGCATCCAAGTGTATGTGCACGGCAAGCAAAAACCGTGGGATTACGCCGCCGGCCAGCTCATTGCCTTTGAAGCCGGCGCACTATCCGCCGAGCTCGATGGCCGCCGCGATACCCCCAATGCGCCGCTCAACTTAGCACCGCGCTCGGCGGTGGCCGCCGTGAGCACCGCATTAATGAGCGACTGGCTGGCCGTGTTATTAGAGGCGCCGCATTGATTCGACAAGATTTTTTGATAAAGCATGCTTATGGCGCTTCAATAAGCGCCGCGCGAATGGTTGCGCGGGTGTGTTAAGAGCCATTCCTTAGGGCAGCAAAAATGCTACCAGCGCCGCCCTAATCAATCACCTCAGTCAATTATCCTTCGCGCAATACCGCACGCGCGGCAGCCCGTTGTAATCGACATCCTGCGTCCAAAACGTCGCATTAAATTCTAACGCCAAGCTGTACATCACGGCGTCTGCCATGGCCAAGCCATGCGCCTTGGCGACGGCGGATGCCGCCACCGCACGCGCATCGGTCAAATCAAGCACCCGCCCCAATCGCATCACATCCAAACACGCCCCCACCAAGGCCAGCGGCAAATTGCGACTCAGCACTTTGTGCACCTCAAACAGCGCAATTGTCGGCACAAGCAGATGGGCACGATGTTCAATCGCCTCTGCAAAAAAATCGGCGCGCACCGAATCATGAAAATATTCTATCCAACCTGATGAATCGACAAGGTTCATTCAAAAACCCGATCCGGCTCTTTTTCCGGCTCAATATCACCCAAATCGTAGCCTTTAAGCATGCCCCGATACGTGCTCATCGGTAGCTCGGGCTTAATCACCAATTCGGCACCCCGCACCTCAAAGCGAATATGCGCCCCCGGCTCAATCCCCAGCTGCCGCCGCATCGCGACCGGCAATGTCACCTGCCCCTTACTCGAAACCACTGCTTCAACGGATGCCATGATGTCACTCCTCAAAAACCGCACGCTCAAAACCAAGCAAAAACCACCACCCAGAAAATACCAAAACCAAGCAAAAACCACAACCAAGCAAATTAAAAATCCGCCCTCTCTTCAGCAAACCTGCCAGAGAAGCGACAAGGGAACCTGCGGCGATCAACGCACTCCAATGTGTGTTTACCCGTTAAATTTTTGCGAGGCGCTCTATGAATGCTCAAGAACAAACTTTAGTGACCCAGTTGCTTGGCAATTTACAGCAGGCGGCCAGCCAATTGCCGCCCGATGCGGTTGATTCCCAAGCTAACCTGCTTATTACTCAGGCGTTTTCTGCCAATCCCCACATGGCGTATCTGCTCACTCAGCGGCATTTGTTGCTTGAGCAAGCGCTGCACAATGCGCAAGCCCGCATCCAAACCTTAGAGCAAGCCCAAACCAATCCGCCGCGCACCGAGAGCGCAAGCTTTTTGGGCACCCCGTCCCACGGTTGGAGCAACCCCGCGCCAGCCGTCGCACCCGCCAGTGCCACGCTTAATGCTTATGGCCAACCGATTGGCCGCGCAGCCCCGCCCGTAGCGCCCACCATGGATGCCCCCGCGCAGGCAGCGATGATGAATGCCGCCCCAGCGGCGAGCCGGGGAAATAGTTTGGGCGGTGGGTCGTTTTTAGGTACAGCCGCCGCCGCTGCCACGGGCGTGGTGGGTGGCGCGTTGTTGTTTCAAGGCATTGAGCATTTAATGGGCGGCGGGCATTCAGGTTTGATGGGCGCGGGTAACGCCTTGCCCACCGAGAACATCACCAATGTGACCGAAAACTATTACGGCAACCAACCCAACCCCGATCTTGCCACCGCCGATAGCAGCGGGGGCTGGGATAACTCGGCTTTTAATGACCCGAATGCCGATCCCATCAACGATCCGGCGAGCGACTCAAACATGAACTTTGATCCCACCGCCGATAACAGCAGCCTGTTTGATTCCGCCAGCACCGACGATTCTGGTGGATTCTTTGGCGGTTTATTTGGCGGCGGCAGCGGGGATGATGACTGGGTTTAAGTCCCGCAAAAGGTGGTGAACGCGCCCGCACTGGGCGGGGCGGGTTCAGCAAATGCCGCCCACTCAGTGCGCGCGGTAAAGGGCTGTGTCACCGCCGCAAGCAGCGCGTGAAACGGGCTTAAATTCCCTGTTTTTGCGGCTTCTAAGGCGGCTTCTACCCTATGATTTCGCGGCACATAAAGCGGGTTGACGGTATCCATACGGGCGGCAATCGCAAGCTGTGCCTGATCGGTGCCGTGTTCTTGCGCAAGCCTCGCCTGCCAACGGGTAAGCCAAGCATCAAAATCGGCTGCATAATTGAATCGCGCCCGCACTGGGGTGGTATCGCCGCGCAAAGCCATGGCCAATTCTCGAAAAGTTAAGGTGAAATCAGCCGCCTCGGTCTGCATCGCGGCGAGCAGCCAGCCGATGAGTTCGGCATCGCCCGAGTCAGCACGTTGCAACCCTAATTTGGCACGAGCCGCCGCTTGCCAATGCACGGCATACCGATCAGGAAAAGCGGCCAGCTCGGCATGAGCCAAAGCCCGCGCTTCTGCCTCATTTGAGGCCATCAGCGGCAGCAGGATTTCGGCCAGCCGCGCCAGGTTCCAGCGCGCCATCACGGGCTGATTGCCATAGGCATAGCGCCCTTGGGCATCGATGGAACTAAACACGGTTTTGGGGTGGTAGGCATCCATAAACGCACAAGGGCCAAAATCTAGCGTTTCGCCCGCGATACTGGTGTTATCGGTATTCATCACGCCATGCACAAACCCCACCGCCATCCAGCCGGCAACCAGCTTGGCCTGCGCCTCGGCCACCGCCGTGAGTAACGCAGAATAAGGATTGGGCTGCGCACGTGCCGCCGGATAATGGCGGGCAATGGTGTAATCGGCCAGCCGTTTCACTTGCGCCGTGTCGCCGCGCGCAGCATAAAGCTCAAATGTGCCCACCCGAATATGGCTTTGGGCAACGCGGGTGAGCACCGCGCCGGGTTGCTCACCGGGGTAGGCACCCGGTCGCCAGAGCGATTCCCCGGTGGTCACCGCCGCCAATCCCCGCGTGGTGGGAATACCAAGCGCATGCAGGGCTTCGCTGACCAAATATTCGCGCAGCACGGGGCCGATCACCGCGCGGCCATCGCCGCCGCGTGAAAAACTCGTGCGCCCAGAGCCTTTCAAGGCCAGATCACGCCGCCCCAAAGGGCTTATCAACTCGCCCAAGAGCATCGCCCGCCCATCCCCCAAGAGCGGCACGAAGTTGCCAAACTGATGCCCGGCATACGCCAGCGCAATCGGGCGGGCGTTCACGGGCGGCGCATTGCCTGAAAAAATGGCGGCACCTTGCGCGCCGTTCAAACGGGCGGCATCCAGCCCTAAATCCTGTGCCAGCGCGGTGTTTAAAACCAAAAATCGTGGTTTGGGAAAGTTGGCGGCTTGGGCGGGCGCATAAAACCCGGGCAACTCTTGCGCCAAACTGTGCTCAAAGGCAAAAGGCGGCGCGGCGGATGAGGATTGGGGCATGGGGGCTCCGAGCGCAAAAACAGGGCAATGAATGACGAGATTAGCACGCGCCCGGCCAGCGTTTTTACGAAATACCAACATTTGCACGCTTGCCATAACGATGTCTGCGTGAATACTGACGCCAGTATTCATTTCAACCATGCCAAATGAGAATTCTTTATGACCCATGCCCAATGGTTCTTGCTCGTCGGCGGGCTTTTGCTCACGATGGGGCTAACCACTACCTACCTCAAACGCCTGCCCATTACCCCGGCCATTGTGTATTTAGCGGTCGGCGTCATCATTGGCCCCACCGTATTTAATGTATTTCATTTCAACCCATTGAAAGATTCAGCCCTGCTTGAAGCGCTCACCGAGGTGGTGGTGTTGATCTCGCTTTTTTCAGCCGGCGTAAAAATGCCCGTGCCATTCAAACTCGCGCAGTGGCGCGCGCCGATTATGCTCGCAACCGTGTCGATGGTAGCCAGCGTGGCCTTGGTGGCGGCCTTTGCCTGCTGGGTGATGGGGCTGCCGATTGGCCTTGGCGTCTTGCTAGGCGCCATTTTAGCGCCCACGGATCCGGTGCTCGCCACCGAAGTGCAAAGCCGCCACCCCGGCGATCGGGATCGGTTGCGGTTTACGCTCACCGCCGAAGCCGGCATGAACGATGGCAGCGCGTTTCCGTTTGTGATGCTGGGCTTAGGCTTACTCGGCCTGCATGATTTGGGCGATTATGGCCTGCATTGGTTTTGGGTGGATGTGGTGTGGGCTACGGTAGCGGCTCTGGCCATTGGGGTAGCCAGTGGTGCCGCGCTGGCTTGGATCAGCGCCAAACTGCGCACCGCGAAGCCTCGGCACGAATTACTGGATGATTTTTTAGGCTTAGGCTTAATTGGCGTGGTGTATGCCCTGTGTGTTTTTGCCGATGCCTGGGGCTTTTTAGCCGTATTTTTTGCGGCCGTAGCCCTGCGGCAAACCGAGTTATGGTTGCAACACAAGCCGGCCACCGCGCCCGCAGCGATTGGTGCGCCCAGCGCCGAGCCGCCGCAGCCCACCGTCAGCGGCGGGGCTTTAATCTTCAAAGAGCATTTAGAGCGGCTCTCCGAAGTGGTACTCATATTGCTCATCGGCGGCACTTTGTTTACCAACTCGTGGAGCTGGCCTGTGGTCATAATGGCGGCGTTTTTATTCTTTGTTGCCCGCCCGCTCAGTGTGCTTATCGGGCTTGTTGCCACCCGTGTGCCATGGCGCACGCGCGGCATGATGGGCTGGTTTGGCGTGCGCGGCATCGGCTCGCTGTATTATTTAATGTACGCCATACAACACGGTTTGCCGGTGCCGATGGCGATGACCTTAATTCAATTCACCTTGATTGCCGTGACACTTTCCATCATTGTGCATGGCATTACCGTTAAACCTTTGATGAACCGCTTTGCGCATCACTGATGCACCAATCTTCGGAGAACCGCCCATGAGCGACAACAACGCCCAAATTTTGCTCGAAAGCGTCATGAAAGCGGCCATTGATGCCGCTCGGCAGCTCAAAGAACCCGCCGCCGCAGGCGATGTCTTCTCGCAAGGCGAGATCATGGCCTATTACGACATATTAGATGTCATCAAAGAGCAAGCTGAGCTTGCCGGCATTGAATTTGACGACCTGGAACTCGCCGAGTTCGACCCAGACGAGCTCTTGCCCGAGGAATAACCCCGCCTTGCGCGCCAACCGCATCCTCTACCCGCATCCTCTACCCGCATCCTCTACCCGCATCAAGGAGCCCGCTATGCCCACCTGCCGCATCACCCCCATCGTTCGCCGCGCAAGCTGGCTTGGCATCACGCTTTTGCTCGCCGTGTTCGGCCGCAGCGCCTTCGCAAACCCAGCACCCAGCCCCCAACATGTACCCGCCCAACAAGCCCCTGGCCAAACCGATGGCGTGGCCATGCTGGGCAAGGTCGCCTTTGTTGATCACCTAACCAACCTGCCCTTGGATTTTGCCGTGATGCGGGAAAAACACCTCCCGATGATGATTTTCTTCCACGCAAGCTACTGCGGTTATTGCAATCAGGTGGATGACCAGTTTCTCATCCCCATGCGCACCGATCCCGAATTTGAAGGCCGCCTTTTGATTCGCCGCGTGAAAATTGATGCCGACACCACCTACATCGGGCTGGATGGCAAAACGCACGATTACCCCTATCTTGCCAACCAGCTCGGCGTGCGCGGCGTGCCTTATATCCTGTTTTTAGCGCCCGATGGCTCGCGCATTACCTCCATCCAAGGCACCGCCTACGATTACTACGGTTATTACTTAAGCCAAGATATTAACCTTGCCACCGACTGCGCCAAAAACCCCGGCCAACCAAAATGCGATGGCCGCAAGGATGGGGCGGGGTTGTAGCCCGCCTGCCCCAATACCCAATAAAAAAGCCCCGCAGTGCGGGGTTTTTTGCCTTCGCTAAGGCCGATTGCGCGCCACACGCCTGCCGCCCACATCCTGGCTAAAAAACACCAAAGGCAGCCAACGCACCAATTCGGCCTGCGTGGTGTGCCAATCTAAAGCGTGATTGGCGGGCGGGGCGGCAGCGAAGCAGGCGGCATCCAGCGAGTGCAACGCAGCCATAAAGCAAGGATTAGGCGCGCGCGCCATCATGCCTTGAGTTGTGGCCTCGCCGGTCAGCGCCCGCAGCACGTCTAACGCGGCTTGCGGGCTTGGGCATTGCGCCAAGCGCCGTTGGGCGGCACTGTGGCGCCGCCGCTGGGCAACCCGCCGAGACCCATCGCGCAAGGCAAAGCCCAGAGCATAAAGCGCAACCAGCGCAAGCGCCAAGCGCCACCCCCAAAATGCTGCTGCCTGCAGCAGTTGCGCGCGCGCAGTGGGTTGCCAGTTGAGCGTTTGGGTGGGCAGCTTAGCGGCAGACAGCGCCGCGCCCGGCTCTTCCTCGTGGCTGTTGATATAAGGCAAGCGCAAGGCGGGCAGCTCGCCTGAGGTGGCATTTTGACTTTCGGGGGCGGGTAACAACGGGATGCGGATATCAAAAGTTTGTGCCAGCGGGTCATCGGCGGGAACAGGGTCGTTCGGTGATAAGCGAACCTCTGCTGCGCCAAGCGCCAACGCCTCGCTGCCAATGAGTTGCTCATCGAGCATCTCGGCCAGCGCGTGTTCGGTTAGCCCGCGGCCGGTGACGCGCAGCTGCCAATCAACCGGCTCGCCGGCATAAAGCGGCGGCAAGGGCATTTGAACCAAGCGCAAAGGGGGTGTCACAGGGATAGATTCCGGCCAAAAGGCGGGGAGCGGGCGCACGCTGAGGCTGCGCGCCACGGGAATAAAAGCGTCATTGCTGGTAGGCTCGCCCACCATTTGAAACGTCATTTCGGCAAATTCTAACGGGATGATGCCCCCTGAGAGCGCGGTAACCGCAAAGCGATACACCCGCACATTCGCCAGGCGACCATCCACCGTCTCCAACCCTTGGCTGATGCTAATGCGGCGGGTCGTGATGCGCGCACCAAACGGGCGATGCAAGGTAAGTGAGGCGATATTTTTCGTGCGATCAATCACCGTTAAGGTCACTAAAAAAGGCGCGCGTTGCAGCAACCCCTGCGGCGGCACGGTGATTTCGGTGCGCACGCTCACCCCTTGGGGCAGCTGGCCTGCGCCATCGGTGCTATCCAGCGCCGTTGTGGGCGCCAGCGGATGCACGGGAGCAAATGGTTGCGGCGTACCGAAAGATGTGGTACCCACCGTTTGCGGCTGGTTTTGCGGCGTGGGAATATCAAAAGCCCACGCGGTGCCGAGCGCCCCCCCGAGCGCAACGCCGAGCCCGCACAAAAGCCTCAGCCAGAACCACAACGGGGGCGCGCGCATCAGGGTTGCCTCGAGCGAGATGCAGCCGCAGGCGCCTCGGGCGCTAAAGCGGGGACATGGTAGGGCTGTTGGCGCAATAGGCCATCGAGCAGGGGCGCGGGCTGATCGTGAATCAGGTTGAGTTTAGCCCGGGCGCTGGTGGCATTCGCCTCGTTGAGCTCAAAAGTTGTGGCGTTGGGCGGGGGACTGATCGCCGCACGGCCGGCTGCACCGCCAAGCACACCTTGCGTTTTTTGAATTTCTTGATCCATTTTGCTGTGCGCGGGGTCAACAGAATAGCCATATTGCGCGATTTGAAGCCCTTGAAACTTGGGGCTGTCTTGGCTGTTTTTCGCTGCAGTTTGCAGAATTTTTTGCACGATATCGCGATTCACAAGCGCGGCATCGGCCAGAACCGTATCGACCTGAGCCGCATGAGCCTGAGCAATACCAGGAAGGCTTGAAGGCGCCGCTGCCAGGCCAAGCACATAGTTAAACGCCGCCAACGCATCGGGGTATCGCCCCGTAAGCACCAGCGCATCGCCTAAATTAAACGCCGCCAGCGCCTGATCTTGTGGGGTGGTGGCAAGCCAGAGTGCCGTTTGCAGTTGGTTCACCGCAAACACGAAATCTGCCCGCCGCAAGGCGGCCACCCCGGCGCCCAAGCGCGCAGCAAACCCCTTGGCCGCACCAAAAGCCACCTGCGCCTCGGCGTAATCGCCTTGTTTAAGCGCCGCATTGCCGGCGGTGATTTGGGCTTGCACACCCCTTTGATTAAGCCAAGCGGCTGAGTCACCGGCCCATGCGGGCGCAGGCAGCACAGAGGCCACCATTGATACGGCCAGCACCATCATCAGCACGGCGGGCACTGAGGTGATGCGGGGCGGCAGAGTTGCCACCAACACCCCAATCGCCGCAAGCCAGGTCAACAACAAGGGCAAGGCATGCAATGAGCGAGTTTGGCCACCTAGGGCGAACTTGGGGGCTAAGTTGGGCAGGGCGGCGACGGCTTCCCGCACGAAATGCTCATCGCTCGGCACGGTGCCTGTGATACCCGCGGCGCCCCCAGTGATTTTTGCCAGTTCAGCGACGCGGGCGGGGGCGGGTGTGCTGGTGATGAAGGTGCCTTCAGCGGTTTTCATGGGCAGACCATCTTGAAGCAAGGGGCCGCCCTGCTGAGCTTGGGTGAGCGCAATGAGCCGAATATGGGCTTGATTTAAGGCCTCGGCACCGGCCAGCTGCTGGCTGCCAAGCGCACCCGCAAAACTTTGCGCATCGCCACTGGTAAGCCATATAACCGCCCCGCCCTGCATCTCGGGCATTTGGGCGATCCAGTTAAAGGCGGTGCTAGGGCGGGGGATTGCCAGCGGATGGGGCAATGCCGCAATTTGTTTAAGATAAAAAGGCAGCAACTGAGGGTCGGCGGCAGGCGGCAACAGCAAGCCGGCCTCATCGGCATAAACCATTAACCCCAGACGGCGATCGGGGAAGTTTTGGGCAAGCAACCCCACTAAAGTTACCGCGCGTGCCAGCCGATTAGGCGAAACATCGGCCACGCTCATGGCGGCAGAATCATCGATCAAAAACATGAGCGGCGGGCGGGTTTGCAGTGCTTCATCGGCGGCTTTGGGCACGCGCGGATCGGCCAAACTCAAACCCAAACCCAGCCAAAACACCCAAGATAACCCCCACACGACGCGACGGCGTGTTTGATGCGCCTTTGAGGAGGCAAAGACCAGCGCCCAAGGTTGCAGCGGCGTATCGGCATAATGGCGCAGCGTTTGACGCCGCCGCCACTGCGCGATGAGCAACAGCAAGGGCAGCACCCAAAGCGCTAAAAAGGCCGGTTGCGCCAATTGCGGCCACACCCAGCCGCCACGAACAGATTGCGCCACCCACACCAGCACATCATGCATCCCCAGCGCTGTCGCAAAATCAGCGGGCAGGCTCATGCGCGCCCTCCTTGGTCACGAATCAAAAGCCCCTGCGCGGCCAAAAGCAATGCGGCGGTCAGCAAGAGCAAGCCTGCGTATAAAGGCCACTGTTGGCGTTCGGTGGGACGCGCGGATATCGGGGTTTCGCTCGCGGCAATTTGGTTGGCAACCGCATTCATGGCCGCCAAATCGCCCGCCAGAATGGGCTTGCCGCCGGTGAGATCGGCCAATTGAGCCAGGCTTGGCTGGCCATCATCCGGGGTGCTGCCAACAGGCGCGAGATTCACGGTATAAATGTGAATATCGTGCGCGTGCGCCAATGCCAAGGCTTCCGCCGGTGTCATCAGGCCGCCGGTGCTAAAGCCATCGGTCCACACCACCAAAAGCGGCGCGGGCTGCCCAGCTTGGCTTGTGGCGGCAATGTGGGAAATCGCGACGGCCAAGCCATCGCCAAGCGCCGTGTCGGAGCCATTAATGCCGGCGGTGAGTTGCCGGACCCAATAGGTGATGACCGCATGATCGGCCGTCATGGGCACAAGCGTACCGGCTGAGCCTGTGACCACCACCACCGAAAATCGATCGTGCGGACGCGCGGCAATAAAACGCAGCAACCCTTGGCGCATCGCCGCCATACGGGAGATAAACTGGCCGTTTTCGGTGGGAAAATCCTCGGCTTGCATACTGGGGCTGGCATCCACTACGAGCAAAATCGAACGCGCGGGCGGGGGCGCGGGGATAAAATCGCCCTGCCATGTGGGGTCGGTTAGCGTCAAAACCAGGGCAGCATAGGCCGCAAGCCAAAGCCCGGGCACCCAACGCGCCGCGCGTGAGGGCCTTAAGGGTGCATCAAGGCCAGTTATGAGGGGATGGCGCAGCATGATCGACGCCGCGCGCGCCGAAACCAATCGGCGCAAAGGCGCCCATAACCACGGCAACGGTATCAGCGCCAAAAGCCACAACGGGGCGGCAAGCGACAGGGCGCTCATCACGCGCGCACCGCGTTCGGCGCAATCGCGGCACGCGGCACACACCGCGATTGCCGCGCCATGTGGGATAGCAGCGCTTGCCAGGTCTCTGGCGGGGCGGGCAGGCCAAAGCGCAGGCGATCGAGCTTCGCGATTAAATCTTGCCACGGTGGGGGTAATCTCGCTCGGTCCACCGCAGGCTGCATCGCAAAATAACGCGCCAGCGCCCACATGAGCGCAGGCCCCACTGATTGCGGCACGGCCTCGGGCGCCCGACGGATGAGTTTTGATAACCTTTTAAGTTGAAACCGCAGCACCCGCCCTCGCCAATCGCGCGCCAGCCAGAGCCCTATGATGATGAGCATCCCCGCCATCAGCCCCGCCAAAATTAAGGCGATGCTGTGCTGCTGCCACAGCGAACCTATGGCCACCTGCATCTGTTCGGCTGGGGTTGTGGGCGGTGCAATCCAAATATCCACCAAGCCCTTGGGCACTAAATCTGGCAGGCTGCCAGGCGGGTGAATCAGCGGCCTCATGGCGATGGCTCCGTGCCGCCATAACGAAGCTGAGTGGCGCATTGCGTGAAAAGCGCCTGCACGCTGGTGGGGGTTGAAACCGCGCTCACGCGCCCGCCCACCACCATGGCCAAATCACGCACGGCGTCGAGCCGCTGTGCAAAGCGGGCAGCCAGTTCCGCCCGCAGAGCCGATTGATGCGTATCGAGCCGCACGGGGTGCGAAGGCGGCGAGGCTGCAAAGGTAACGGTACCGAGATCGGGGAGCTCGACCTCCGCCGGATCAAACAGCGTAAAAAACCAAAGCTGGTGGCGTTCGGCCAGTGGCAGCCAGCCTTGCAAGTGAGGGTCGGCGGCAAAATCGGCCTGAAAATCCCCCAGCACGATAATCAGCTGCCCGGCAGGCAAACTATGCGCTAAACGCTGGCGAAAACCCGCCCAATCAATCGCGTGCAGGGCGGCGGGCTGATCTAGCCACGCGGCCAGTTCATGCAGGGTATTGAGCAAGCGCGCGCGACTGGTGCTGGGGTGGCGCGGGCTTTGGTCGCTAAGCCCGGGGGTGTGCAAACCTACCGCTAAATTTTGGTGCAAGGCTGCCGCCGTGAGCAAATGCGCCAACGTTAAGGCTTGCGTGATTTTGAGCTGGTAGCGCGTGCCAAAAAACATCGACTCGCTGGTATCGAGCACAATATGACACTGGCGCTGCGCCGGTTCGCGGAAAATGCGCACCATAGGCTCGGTCGTGCGCGCTGAAATACGCCAATCGATGAGTGAGGCCGGCTCGCCCGGCTGATAGGCGCGCAAGAGCTCAAAGTCCATCCCTTGCCCCAGCCGAGCCGCACGCTGATCGCCCGGCAAAAGCACCGATACCGGCGGGTTCTCGGTGGTTAAATCGGGCAGCTCGGCGCCCAATTGCCAAGCTTCAGAGGTCGCTTGCGCAGTGGGCGCCACACTGGCCTTAGGCGACACGGGGCGGGTTTTAGCAGAAAAAAATGCGCGAAACACGATTAAGGCAGCGCAATTTCAGTACACAAGCGATTAATCAACTGATCGCGATTGAGCCCCGATACCAGCGCTTTGGGGCTTAATATCAGGCGATGGCGCAGCACATCGGGCGCGAGGGTGAGTAAATCATCCGGCACAATAAAGTCGCGACCATTGAGCCAAGCATAAGCTTGCGCCGATTGCACCCACGCCTGCGCCCCGCGCGGCGAGGCACCCACCAGCACCATGCCGGCGAGCGATTCGAGCCCCAAAGCGGCCTTTTCAGGCGCGCGGGTGGCGGCCACCACATCCACCACCCAGCGCTGCAAGGCGGGGTCACAATGCACGGCTTTAACCGCATCCCGCGCCGCCAGCACTTCATCAACGGTAATCCCCGTGCCGCCCGCAGCCGGTGCGCCGAGCGTGCCCGCCAGCGTGCGCGCCAAAATAGCGTACTCATCTTGGCGCTCAGGATAGGTGAGCGCCACATGCAGCATAAAGCGATCTAACTGCGCTTCGGGCAAGGGATACGTGCCGGATTGCTCCAGCGGATTTTGTGTTGCCATCACTAAAAATAACGCGGGCAATTGGCGGGTCTCCCCCGCGACCGTCACCTGCCGCTCGGCCATGGCTTCAAGCAAGGCCGATTGCACTTTGGCCGGCGCGCGGTTAATTTCATCGGCCAAAATTATCTCGTTGAATAACGGTCCCGGCGCAAACGAAAACGTGCGCGTTTCGGGGTGATAAACCTCATTGCCCAGTAAATCGGCGGGCAACAAGTCGGGGGTAAATTGCACCCGCTTAAAGCGCGCATGCACCCCATCAGCCAACGCTTTAACCGCCGTGGTTTTCGCCAACCCCGGCAAGCCCTCAACCAGTAAGTGCCCGCCGGTGAGCAACCCAATAAGCAAACGATCAACTAAATCACGCTGCCCCACAATGTACTGGGCTAAATGGGCGCGCAGGGCGTGCATCGCGGTGGGTTCGGTCATAGTCATACCTGTTGATTTTGTTCGTATTCGACGGGGTGCCCCGCCTGTTTCCACTCAGGAAAGCCTGATTCTAACCGATGGGCGGTAAACCCCTGCGCGCGCAGTGCCGCGACCGCCTCAAATGAAAAGGTGCAATACGGCCCACGGCAATAGGCGATCACTTCTCGCCCGGCATCCAATCGGGCAATTTGTTCGTGCAAATGCGCTGGGCTGATATTCACCGCGCCAGGCACATGGCCTGCGGCATATTCCTCCGGCGGGCGCACATCTAAAATGGTCACCAAGCCCGATTGCGCACGCGCCAGTAATTCATCAACCGAAACCGGCGCCAAGCTATCGCGCGCGGTTAAGTGCAAAGACACCATCTCGCGCACTTCAGCCAAATGGCGCTCGGCCAGGCCATGCAGCACGGCCATCAGGGTAATTACCTCATCATCGGCCAGCGCATAAAAAATCTGTTTGCCTTGACGCTCGGCACACACCAAGCCCGCTTGTTGCATTTTTTGCAGATGCTGCGAGGTATTGGCTATCGACAGCCCACTCACCGAAGCCAAAGCATCAACCGAGCGTGCACCTTGCGCCAAATAATCGAGTAATTCAAGCCGCCGTCCGCTGCCCAGCACCTTGCCCATCCGCGCGAATTGATCGTTTAAATCTTGCTTGAAGGCCATGGTGTCTCGTGTAATGTGTCGAAGGGCTTAGATAACTTATTGTCATCATTCAATCACATCGTTGAATGACTGGTCAAGCAATTCGATACCGTTTCAATGCGGTACACGCAAAGCGACTGGGGGCGTATTAATGCGTCGTAATAATGGAATACGGGTAGCCCCCTGCGGGCACAGTCGCGGGCGACAACGGCGCGAGCCCACCACCGAGCCGATTAATACCGCGCCGAGCCAGCCCACCCGGTTTTTGCGCAGCGGCAACCAGCGCCAAGCCGCGAACAGCAAGCCTGCGGCAATTACCACTGCCATGATGCGATAGGTGAGCGTGCCGCCACCAAGGATGCTCGCCAAATCCTGATGGGCAATGCCCCAATGCGTTAAGTTCACACTCAGCATTCCCACCCACGGCGCGAACGCCACGGAGAACAACTCCGTGCGCGTCATCGCATACGCACTCAAAGCCATCACGATTACCGCCACCAACGCCTGCATATTGCCTTGGGTAAATTTAACGAGGCTACGCACCGGACAACCCCGCGCCAGCACCATACCGACCCCAAAAATCAGCCCGCCTAAAATATATTGCCCCCAAGCAAAATCGGGTGTGCGGTAGGGTGTTTTGGTTTGATTCAAATCCACAGAGGTCCATGCCTGCACCGCGAGGGTGGCCAAAATTGCGACCCCAATCGCCCCAAGATAGACGGCAAAACGGCGGCCATCGCGCACGATTATCTGCATTTCCTCAACTTCAGGCAGCACGGTATCGCACACTTGGGCGACAAAATCTTCGCGCTTGCCGATCAAACTGCGATTAAATTTTTTCTCAAAACCGATGGTCGAGCACGGCTTGCCGCTGATGCCGCCGCCGCACACACTGCCTACCTGAGCGCCGGGTAAAATTTCCAGATAATCCGGCTGGCTCAAAATACGGCCAAAGATTGAATCATGGAGTTTTCCGGCCATCTCGGTGGCGCGGCCATGCAAATCGAGCCGCCCCACACCACCTACAAACAGCGTGTGGCCGGTCAACATAAACCACGGCGCATCGCCACGGGAGTGATCTGTCACCGCTAAACAAAGGCTGTCGTCGGTGTGTCCCGGCGTGTGGATAACCTGCGCTGCGACATTCCCCACCCGCAAAATCTGACCATCGCCCAAAGGCAAAAATTCAAACGGCAAACCTTGATTGCATTCATGTAAACCATATTCACCGCCCGCCAATTGAGCCAAACGCCGCCCGCCGGACACATGATCGGCATGAATATGGGTGTCAATCACATAGCGAATGCGCACCCCGCGCGCCTCGGCCATTGTTATAAACGCAGCCTCATCCCCTGCATGCACATCCACTGCGATGGCCAATCCAAGGCCTGCACAACCAAACAGATAGGCCAATGAAGATTTGGCACAAGCCACTTGCTCAAGAAACATGATTCGCTCTCCCCTAATTCGACCCCAAATAAATCAAAACGGAAAATCAACGCCAAACACCACCCCAAAACAGCATCCCAGAGCACAGAAATAACCCCCCGCAAACACAGCGTTAAAGCATCGTCTGAAACTCGGGCATTGCACCGCAATGTGCAAACATTCAATCGTTTAATTTAATGTATAGTCAAGTGCCAGCATACTCTTTTCGTCCTATTTTTTTGGAGCTGGCGCATGAGCACATCCGGTTTGAATCCCGTGCACGGCATTCGTGCGAATTGGCCGCAATTTATGCTGCATTTAATTCAGGTATTTTTTGTCGGTGCCACCGTCGGTATGACGCGCACGGTGCTGCCCGTGCTGGCGCAAACCGATTTCGGCTTGGCTGCGCATTCCTTTCTCGCCCTCAGTACGTTTGTGATTGTATTTGGCTTGGTGAAATCCATGCTGAACTTGGTGGCGGGCGGCTTGAGTGATCGTTTCGGGCGCAAACGAATACTCATAGCCGGTTGGTTAGCCGCTCTACCCATCCCATTTTTGATTTTGCTGGGGCAAAGCTGGGGCTGGATTATTCTGGCCACGATGTTTTTGGGCGTGAATCAAGGCTTGGCGTGGTCGATGGCGCTCAATAGCAAGCTGGATTTAACCCGCTCCGATCAACGCGGCTTGGTCAACGGTCTAAACGAATTTGCAGGCTATGGAGGCGTGGCGCTGGCGGGCGTGTTCGCCGCATTTCTAGCGCACTGGATCGGCGCGCGCATGGGGCTGTTTTGGTTTTCTCTGGCCGTCATTAGTGTGGCACTCACACTCGGGCTCTGGGTTGTTCGAGAAACACGGCCATGGGCATTAGCGCATCTTTCACAGGCGCCAGAGGCCGCAAAAAATCCAAACCGCGAACCCTACGCGCTATTTTTTGGCAGGCCAGCATCCAGCACCCGGGCTTACTCGCGTTGAATCAGGCGGGTCTTGTCGAAAAATTTACCGATTCGATTGTGTGGCTGTTTTTTCCGATCTTCTTTTTGGCGCATGGATTAAGCTTGGCGGCAGCCGGATCTTTAATCGCCATTTATGGCGTAACCTGGGGTGCGGGGCAACTCATTACCGGGCCATTATCCGACAAAATTGGCCGAAAACCCTTGATTGTCGAGGGTATGTGGCTGTGCGGTGCGGGGGTTTTGGCGGTGCATTTCACCGATTCGGTGGTGGTGTGGAGTATCGAACTGGCACTCATAGGCTTTAGTATGGCGATGCTCTACCCCACACTGGGCGCGGCGGTGGCAGATTTAACTGTGCCCAGCGAGCGCGCCTCGGTGCTGGGCGTGTACCGCTTTTGGCGTGATTTGGGTTATGCCGTCGGCGGCTTGCTCTTGGGGTTAGCCGCGCAAATGAGTGGCCACCTAAGCCTGCCGTTTTGGCTCGTGGCGATCGCCATGTTTTTATCCGGGGTGTATTTGTGGCTTAAATTAACGCCACAACAGGTCTTAACTCCTAACACCTGATAGCGCTCGTTCAGCCCTATGCAACGCCCGCGCACTTGCGGTTAAAGCGCGACTGGGTGATGATAAGCCCAAACTTTACTCTGCATGGAATGCTCACAGTATGTGGCCCTTTACCTTAATCTTGAATCGTATTCGTTTAGCCGCGCAATCAACGGGGCTCGGCGCAAATAAACCAGCTGCCCTCGGAGTTGCGGGGTTGCTGCTTATTGGCATAAGCGCACAATCCGCCTTCGCTGATTTGTACCGCTGGACATCCCCCAACGGCGATGTGCATTACAGCGATAACATGCCCTCATCTCAAGCTGAACATGGCTACGATTTAATTAATCCGGCCACTGGTGCGGTGTTAAAGCATTTTAATCGGGCGAAAACCCGTGAAGAAATTGCCGCCGAGGTGGCGGCGGAACAGGCGCGCCAGGCGTCAATCAAAGCAGAAGAAGATCAGGCACGCAAAGATCGCGTGCTGCTGGCTTTATATGCAACGATGGATGATTTGAATCGGGCGCGAAAACAGCGGTTATCTGAGTTAGATGCGCTGATCGGCCAAACGCGCGAATCACTTAAACGCACACAAGATCGCAGCTTATCAGCGACGCCTGCGGAGGCTTTGGCCGCACAACGGGATGTTATTCAGCTCAAAAAAAATCTCGCGGATTTAGAAGATCGGCGGGATGTGGCTCGTGCTCAATTTGCCAGCGATGAGCATAGGCTCTTGCAACTGCTCGCAAAAAAGCCGCCTAATCGCACCCCATAAGGCCAATCACGTCCGCTTAAGGCGTTTGGGTGCCGGCGGGTGCCAACGGGCGGTGGTGCTCTGCGCGCGCGGCGGGGAAGGTCACCTGGAACACGCTCCCTTTTTGGGGCTGGCTTGTAATGTGCAAATACGCCTCGTGGCGCAACATCACATGCTTGACGATCGCTAACCCCAGACCCGTGCCACCGCGCGTGCGCGAACGCGCCACATCAATGCGGTAAAACCGCTCGGTTAAACGCGGAATATGGCGCGGCTCAATGCCGATGCCGGTATCTTGCACCTCAAACACGGGGCAACCTTCGGCACTTTCAAACCAACGAATGGTAATCATGCCACCGCCCGGCGTGTACTTCACGGCATTAAAGATTAGGTTTGAAAGCGCCGAATGCAGCTCACGCATAATCCCCACAAGCCACAAGCCGCGATCAATCGCCATCACAATTTGATGCTGCTCTGCGCCGGAAAGTAGCTGGGCATCGTGGGCAATGGTACCAAGCAAGCTCGCCATATCGATGGCTTCGAAATACTCCTCATCGGGGCGCGTGGTTTCCAGCCGCGAGAGCAGCAATAAATCTTCCACAATGCGGCGCATCCGCTCCGATTGCTGGTGCATATTGGTGAGAATCCGGAACATCTCGCCGTGGGGGTCTTCCTCGCTATCAAGCAAGGTTTCAAGATACCCCGCCAGCACCGTGAGCGGCGTGCGCAATTCGTGCGAGACATTGGCGACAAAATCTTGCCGCACGCCCTGCAGCCGATACAGCGCGGTCACATCACGGCCAATGAGTAAATCCCGATCCTCACCATAAGGCTCTCGGCGCAGGTTGAGCGCGCGCTGCTCATCACCGGGCGACTGAAGCTCCAACCCCCGCCCGGAATCGACATCATTTAACCAATGTGCAAAGGCAGGGTCACGAATCAGGTTGTCAATCCGCAACCCCACATCGCTGCGGTTTAGGTTTAAAAGCTCACAGGCGGCATCGTTGAGCCATTCAATTTCACGCAAGGGTGTTAACACCACCATGGCATCTGGCACTGACATGGCCGAGTGGTGATACCGCTTAAGCAAGCTGGTCAATTTACGTTGACGCCGCCCCCAGGCTTGACGAATCCGCCTCTGCCGATCGGCAATCAAACCCGGCAAACCATACACAATGGCGCCGCGCTGATGCTTGCGCGCACCGCGTGCCACCCGCATTAATCGGTACAAGAGAGAGAGGTTATACCCCGCCAACGCCACGGCCAGCGCCCAGCTTACATGGGCTTGCACGCCATAAACAACGCCCCCCAATAAAACAAACAGCGCAACCAGCGCCAGCTCTTGCCGCCAACGCGCCGCGCTCAGCCGCAGGGTGCGCCGCCGATGTGAACTCGGTGCCGGGGCTGGTTGGGTTAGTTTGGGTGATAACGGCGATGAGGGTTGAGATTGGGACAAGGCAAAACACTCAAAAGACCACAAGATGAAACTGGGAGGGCAAGGCCGCGTGAGCAAAACCGAGCGGCCTCTAATCAAACCGAACCCTGTGGCGTGCTTAAAATTGGTCAGAAAACTTGCGTGGCAAATGAGTACGTTAGGCCTTGCTGGACAACCGATAACCCACACCCCGCACGGTTTGAATTAAGCCATCAAAACCACTCGGTGTGAGGGCTTTGCGCAAGCGCAGAATATGCACATCCACGGTCCGCTCTTCCACATAGGCATTGCGCCCCCAAATGCGATCCAGCAACTGCGTGCGGCTAAATACGCGCTCGGGATGCGTCATAAAGAAGGTGAGCAGGCGAAACTCGGTAGGCCCCACCTCTAAATCCACATCGCCACCGGTCACGCGATGACTTTCCGGATCCAGTTTAAGCCCGGCCACTTCAATCAAGCCACCTTCACTCTCGGGTGAGGCGCGCCGCAGCACGGCTTTAATCCGCGCCATCAGCTCCCTCGGGGAAAACGGCTTGGTGATGTAATCATCTGCCCCTGCCTCAAGGCCGCTGACTTTATCTTCCTCTTCGCCGCGCGCGGTGAGCATCACAATCGGCACGTCGCGCGTGAGCTCATCACGCTTCATGCGGCGGGCAAATTCGATACCGCTGGCGCCGGGCAGCATCCAATCGAGCAGCACCAAATCGGGCAGCTTGACTGACAGCTGTTCAAACGCTTCAGCCACATCGCCCGCCTCGACTAAATCATAGCCCGCACGCCCCAAGGCGAAGGCAACCATTTCCCGAATGGGTTTTTCATCTTCAACAATTAGAATGGTTTTGCGCAAGGCCATGGTGCGTACTCGTGTTGCAATGTGATTACCATTTAATATCAACCGCATGACACGATTGTGACAATATGACAATCATACAGAACACGGCGCCTAGAAGCGAAAACTGCAACAAAATAGCGCGCAATCGCAATAAATTCGTCGCGCTATGCTGGTCTTGCTGCCAGCCAATCGGTAGAGTTAACATCCTGCAACTTGGAAATGACCTCATGATTGATGCTCAGTATATCGCCGATGACGTGAGCCGCGCTTTGGCGGAAGACATGGGTGCCGGTGATGTTTCTGCCCGCTTAATTCCGATGGAGCTTGTGATGCGCGGGCGGATTGTGGCGCGTGAAAACTGCATTCTTGCGGGTTTGGCTTGGGCTGAAGCGGCTTTTCGACGAGTGTCGAATCGCATCGAAATCACCTGGCATGTTCATGATGGCAACCCAGTGGCCGCAGGGGATTACCTCTGCACGATTAAAGGCCCGGCGCGGGCCTTGCTCACGGCCGAACGCACTGCGTTAAATTTTCTGCAAACCTTAAGCGGCACCGCCACGACCACGCGCGCCTATGTGGATGCCGTCGCCGGCACGGGTGCCAAAATATTAGACACCCGCAAAACCCTACCAGGGCTACGATTGGCACAAAAATATGCCGTAACCTGCGGTGGCGGGCAAAATCACCGCCTAGGCTTATTTGATATGGTGCTCTTAAAAGAAAACCACATTATGGCGGCGGGGTCGATTAGCGCGGCGGTTCACCAAAGCCGAATCATTAACCCAGATATTCCGCTTGAGGTTGAAGTGGAAACCTTAGCCCAGCTCGAAGAGGCGCTCTCGGTCGGCGTTACCCAGATTTTGCTGGATAATTTTGATTTGAACGGTTTGCGCGCCGCCGTTGCGATGAATCAAAATCGCGCGCAGTTAGAATCCTCCGGCAATGTCGATTTATCCACCGTGGCAAGCGTCGCACAAACGGGCGTTGATTTTATTTCCATCGGCGCGCTCACAAAGCATGTACGCGCGATTGATTTATCGTTACGCTTTGATTCGGCCGACTAAGGCGCGAGCTGAATTACTTAAATTGGTAGTAATTAACATTTAAATAATTTGTGACGGCCTCGTTCTCTTCTTCAAACCAAGCGATATTAAAATGATTAGCGCAGCTTGCCACCATCGTGCGCAAACTCGCCAAATTTTGGATTTTTTTACCCCGGCGCGATTCATAAAAAGCCGCATCATGGGGGGCGGTATGGCAACCAGCGCAGTGCTCGGCGTGTAATTGGGCGCCCCAATTGGGATCGTGCGCCTCGGCGGCGGCGCTGTGATGCGCGGCTAAACCTGCCAAGGCCACAAAGCAAATGCCCAGCAGCCGGGCTTTGGCCGGGCGGCAAGATGAGACGGAAGATGAGGCTGAATTCATAGTGGCTCCTAAGAACGAGGGTTTTTGATGCCTGCCGCTTACTGCGGTGTTCAATCGCCTCGGTTAATGCATTCAAGTGATTTTTTTACGCTACCCTTTGAGTTTAGCCCCACAATTATCATACCCCGATTAAACTTTCTGATATGACCAAACCTAAATCAATGATTCTAAAACAGAATATACTAATTTACGCGACGCAGATGCCCCTATCATGATGACGTTATTTGGTATCCCAACCTGCGACACCGTGAAAAAAGCCCGCGCATGGCTTGATCAACACGCGATTGCCTATCAATTTCATGATTATAAAAAAGCCGGTGTGCCCGAAGATTTGCTGGATCGCTGGCTGGCCGAATTTGGTTGGGAAGCGGTCATTAATCGGCGGGGCACCGCGTGGCGAGCGCTGCCGCCATCCGAGCGCCTAGCCATGGATGCCGCTGACGCCCGCCGCGCGGCACGCCATAACCCAAGCCTAATTAAACGCCCCATCTTGGTGTCTGACACCGCAACTTGGGTGGGTTTTGAGCCAGAGCGCTGGCAGAGGGAAGTAAAATAATGTCGATTGATACCCAAAATGCCACCGTGTTATTGGCGCAAGATTTAATCCGCCGCGCATCCATTACCCCCGATGATGCCGGTTGCCAGAGTTTATTGGCGCAACGCTTATCGGCGGCAGGCTTTGCCATTCAGCGTTTGCGTTTTGGCGAGGTCGATAATCTTTGGGCCACTTATGGCACCGAAGGCAAGCTCTTTTGCTTTGCAGGCCACACCGATGTGGTGCCCACGGGCGATGCCGCCGCTTGGCGCCAGCCGCCGTTTGCCGCGACCATTGCCGAGGATGTACTCATTGGCCGGGGCAGCGCCGATATGAAAGGTTCCATCGCCGCCATGGTGACCGCAGTTGAGCGCTTTTTGGGCGCAAACCCAAGCCCGCCGTTTCGTATCGCCTTTTTAATCACCAGCGATGAAGAGGGCGTGGCCATTAATGGCACGGTTAAAGTCGTCGAGTGGCTCAAAACCCAGCGTGAACAGATCGATTGGTGCTTGGTGGGCGAGCCTTCCAGCCGATTGGCCTTGGGCGATGAATATAAAATCGGCCGGCGCGGCTCAATCACCGGCAACTTGGTCATTCACGGCAAACAAGGGCATGTCGCTTACCCGCATTTGGCGGATAACCCGGTGCACCGCGCCGCACCGTTTTTGGCTGAACTCACGGCGATTGAATGGGACAAGGGCAATGCGCACTTTCCGCCCTCCACCCTGCAAATTGCCAATATCCACGCCGGCACCGGTGCGAATAATGTGATTCCCGGCGCGCTCAACATTCAGTTTAATATCCGCTTTAACACCGAAAGTACGGTTGAAAACATCCAAACCCGTGTGGCCGATTTGCTGGCACGCCATCAATTGCGTTACACCCTCGATTGGTCGCTCTCCGGTCAGCCGTTTCTCACCCGCACGGGCGATTTTGTTGAAGCCGTTGAAGCCGCCGTCATGACCGTTACCGGCACAAAACCTGTGCCCTCAACGGCAGGCGGCACCTCGGATGGCCGATTTATTGCCCCCACCGGCGCCGAAGTGATTGAATTAGGCCCGCTCAACGCCACCATCCATCAAATCGATGAGCAGGTGCCGGTGGCGCATTTAATCGATTTATCCAAAATTTATGAAGCCTTGCTCAATCAGCTCAACACACGCCAAACGCACCATGACCGGTAACTGGGTTATCGCAGGCAGCCGAACCATCGTGCGGGCGACTCGCGCATGAGCATGCTGCGTTCCACCGCGGTGATCGGCAGCATGACGATGATCTCGCGCGTGCTCGGCTTTGTGCGCGATATGCTCATGGCGCGGGTATTTGGCGCCAGCCCCGCCACCGATGCGTTTTTTGTGGTCTTCAAAATACCCAATTTTTTGCGCCGGCTATTTGCTGAAGGGGCGTTTGCGCAAGCCTTTGTGCCAGTGCTCTCGGAATATCGCGAGAAAAATACCCAAGCGGAACTCAAAGACTTTATCGACCACATGTTTGGCACGTTAGCAGCCGTGCTCATTGTGGTGGTGGGTTTAGGCATTAGCGCCGCGCCACTGGTTATATCGCTGTTTGCGCCCGGCTTCTCAGATGACCCGATGCAGCGGGCTTTGGCGGCGCACATGCTGTGGATTACCTTCCCGTATTTATTTTTTATTTCACTCACCGCCTTTGCCGCCAGCACATTGAACGCCTTTGGCCGTTTTGCCATGCCCGCACTCGCGCCCATTTGGCTCAATATCACCCTGATTATCGCCACCTTGTTTGCCGCCCCTTGGTTCAAAGAGCCGGTCATGGCGCTGGCTTGGGGCGTGTTCCTTGCCGGTATTTTGCAGTTGTTTTTCCTTTTGCCTTTTTTAGCGCGCTTAGGGTTGTTGCCGCGCCCGCGCTTTGGCCGCCATGCCGGGGTGCGTAAAACCATTCGCCTGATGGTGCCGGCCATGTTTGGCGCTTCCATCACGCAAATTAATTTACTGGTCGATACCATTTTGGCCTCAATGCTGGCGGTGGGGAGCGTGTCTTGGCTGTATTACAGTGATCGGCTGGTCGAGTTACCGCTTGGCGTGTTTGGGGTAGCCATTTCCACCGTGATTTTGCCCAAGCTCGCGCGCGCGTTCAGCCGAACCGACCATCAAAACTTTTCGAGCACGCTCAATTGGGCGATTAAATTTACCGTGTTATTGGGCTTGCCCATTTGCGCGGGGTTGGTTGTGCTGGCGCAACCGATGCTGGCCACGTTATTTGAATACGGCTCGTTTAATGCCTTTGATACCCACATGGTGGCGCTCGCGATGTCGGCCTATGCGCTGGGCTTGCCTGCTTTTTTGCTGATCAAAATTTTCGCCCCCGGGTTTTATGCGCGGCAAGATACCCAAACCCCAGTCAAAATTGGTTTGGTCGCCGTGGGTGCCAATTTGCTGTTCAAAGCCCTCATCGTGCTGCCGTGGATGTTTTTATTGGGTGGTTATGCCGCGCATGTGGGGCTTGCGCTCACCACCGCCATGGCCGCTTGGGTGAACCTCGGGTTACTCGCGTTTTTTTTGCACAAACGCGCCGCTTGGAAACCCGACCCCGCTTTGTGGCGCTTTATTCGCCAAGTCTTCGCCGCCACCTTGATGATGACCGCGATGTTAATTTGGTTGCGACCCGCTGCCAGCGACTGGACGCAAGCCACCGCCTTAAGCCGCATCGGTTGGCTGCTCGGGCTCATTGGCGGCGGCATTAGTGTGTTTGCCCTAGCCGCTGCAATAGTAGGCCTGCACCCCAAGCGCTTATGGGCGGGCTTACAAAATACCGATCCCCTGCCTTAATAGGCTGCGGCGCGGGCACTGATGCTGCTAACCTATGGGGTAGCGCCATGCCAATCACCGCAACAACCCCACATTGAAGGGATGTTTATGCCCGCTCCCATCACCGCCGCCTCAACGCCGCCCTTGGCCACCGCCACCCAATACCGCGTGCTGGGCGCGATTAGTGTGTCGCATTTTTTGAACGACATGATGCAATCGCTCATGATCTCGATTTATCCCTTGTTCAAAAGCAATTTTGATTTAAGTTTTGCGCAAATCGGCTTAATCACCCTCTGCTTTCAGCTCACCGCCGCTATTTTGCAGCCGCTCATTGGGCAAGCCATTGATAGACGCCCCATGCCTTATTCGTTGGTGTACGGCATGGGCTTTACCTTCAGCGGGCTTATTACCTTGGCCTTAGCGCCCAGCTATGGTTTTTTGTTGGCGGGCGCGGCGTTGGTGGGCATAGGCTCATCGATTTTTCACCCCGAATCCTCGCGCGTGGCGCGCATGGCCGCCGGTGCGCGCCCCGGCTTAGCACAATCCATCTTTCAGGTGGGGGGCAATGGCGGCACCGCAGCGGGGCCCTTGCTCGCCGCCTTAGTTGTGATTCCGCACGGGCAAATCAGTATTTCTTGGTTCAGCATCGCCGCCCTGCTGGCCGTCCTGGTGCTTTATCAGGTAGGGAAATGGGCCGCCGCGCAACACCGCAAACCCAAAACGGCACGTCAACTGCCACCCGTGCACCTATCACGCCGCTTGCGGCTTTGGCTTTTGGCCGCGTTACTCACCTTAATGTTCTCCAAGTTTTTGTACTTGGCGAGCATGAATAACTACCTCACCTTCTACCTGATTCACAGGTTTAATCTCAGTGTGCCCGATGCGCAATTGCATTTGTTTGTTTTGCTGTTTGCCGTGGCCGCCGGCACCTTGCTCGGTGGGCCCATTGGCGATCGCATTGGCCGCCAACGGGTCATTATGTTGTCCATTTTAGGCGTTGCGCCCTTCACCCTCTTGTTGCCGCATGTGGGGCTTGCGGCGCAATCCATGCTGCTTTTAGTGATTGGTTTTGTGCTGGCTTCCGCCTTTCCGGCCATGGTGGTGTACGCCCAAGAGCTATTCCCCGAGCGAATCGGCGCCATCTCAGGGTTATTTTTTGGCTTTGCATTTGGCACCGCAGGAATTGGTGCGGCGGTGCTAGGTCAACTCGCTGATCGCTTTGGCATTGCCCACTTGATTTTGGTGTGCAGCTTTTTGCCGCTGATTGGCTTTTTGGCCTTATTTTTACCTAACCTGCGCGCCCAACAAGAACCCGCAAGCATCGCGCGGACTTAATGCCGCTATTTTGACGATGAGGTGTGTTTGCGCGCAGCAATTTCATCCCAGTCGATGTTATTGCAGGCTTCGCAATGCTCCTTGTGCACGCCCAGTTTAACCAGCAGCCAATGAATTTTGCAGCCCATGCAAAACCCCAAAACGGCTTCAAGCCACATAAAAGCAATGCACACAAAAATCAGCAAGGGAATCCAAAACGCCATGTAGTTGGCGGTTTCAGGGAGCAAATGATGCCCCGCGAGGGTATTGACCCAAGTGGCCAGCGTGCTGGGGTTAAAGAAGGCCAAGCACAGCATAATCATAATCGAGCCCAGCCCCCACGCGTAGCGCTTAGGCGTTAAGGGCTTCCAGACCGCCGGTTGTTTGCGCGCTAAAAAGCTGGCAATCAAAATCGTGGGCGATAGGCGCGAGCTCCACACGAATAAGCCGGCCAGCATTTCAAACAGGCCATACAGCAAAGCCCAAGTTTGGTAGGTGTAATCCCAAGTGCGGCGAATGACGTTCGCCGAATAAATAATATGCCCATCCCAATCGGTGTCGAGGGTGTCTTTGATGGTGTCGCCATCGACAATCCAGTGGCCACCAAAAATGGCCGACCACAGCGTGAGCCCCATGTAGAGCGGAATAACCAACAAAAACCCGGCGCGTATGCGAACGGCCGTATCGTTAATCATCACGGGGGATTCTTTGGGATCACGAAACCAAAGATTTTTAATCACTTGCCACATTTGAGCGCTCCTGAATTTATTATTCGCACAGTTTATGGGCAACAGCATGAGCCAATTGATTAGCAAGTTCTAATTGAGCTTTCTTATGCCAGATTGTTAAGCCCGATACTCGGGATTAGCACCTGCCGGCCCGCGCGGTCTGTTCATTCGGCCAACGCCGCTTGGAAAACGCCTTAATACCGCCCGGGCAAAACGCCGCTGATGGCAATTGCCCCGGTGGCATCGGGGCGCCCGAGCAACTTAAGCTGTTCGGCTAAGGCGGCGCTTGCTTGCGCGCTTGGCTTCAAGCTGCCCGCAATGGCGGGCGCGGTGATAATGGGCCAGCCGCTCGTGACAACAAGTTCACCACTTAAAGGCGCGGTGGCGCTCGCTTGGGGGGTGAGCGTTAGGGTGAGCTGCGCTTGATCCAATCGGGCTACCGCTTGAATATCACCCAACGCCAGCGGCGCGGTGGTGGTGATTTGCGCATTTTGCCACAGGGCGGTGCCGGCCGCCGCGGTGAGCGCCCAGCCGGTGGGCACCCGATTAAGCTGTGCATTGCCTTGTAATTGCACCGTACCGCCCAACGGCCAAGCGGTGAGTAATTTCAAGAGCGGGCTTGCCGCCGAGAGCTGCGCTTGCAGCGCGGTTAGGCGGATTTGCTGGGGCGTCGTGGCGACGAGCGCACTTGCCTCAACCCCGGCGCCTTGAATCTTTACCTGCCAAGTGGGCTTGAGCATAAACAATGAGCTTAACTGCAATTGGGTTGTTACCTGCAAGGGGGCAATTTGTGGGGCGCCAAGCTGCCACTGCCCGTGCCAAAAAGTGCCCGCGATGGGCACAAGCGACACCCCGGCGGGCAGGGCTTGCGCCGGCACGCGCAGCAAGGTGAGCGGCGCGGTCAACGCTAGGGTCACGATAAAACTCAATACAAGGCTGCTAAGCGCCAGCCAAAAAAAACGCCGCCGCTCAGCTTGTTGGGGTTTTGGGCTGTGTGCCGCGCGTTCACGGCGAGGTGCTCGGGCGAGGTTCATACGCCCGCCCGCCGCCCTAATTGAATGGAGGCATCCACAAGCCCGGTTTTGCTGCCTGGCTGCGGGGTAATTTCTAATTGCACCACGCCAAAACCTGCGCTACTAGCCTCTGCCAACCAGCGCAGCAAAGAATCAAACGGCACGGCTGAAAACTTTAACTGCACGCGCTCGCGGCCATCTGCGTCATTGGCGACCGGTTGGCGCTGGGTGAGTTGCGGCTCAATCCCCATGGCGCGCGCTGCTTGCTCTACCCACACCATTAAGGCAACCGATTGGGTTTGGCTGGCCTTGGCAGGCGCGCCGGCACGCATTAATGTTTGTTTGGCCTCTTGGGTGAATGCGGCCAGCTTTTGGGTACTTTCTAGCTGCAACGTGGCCGATTTGGCGGCTTGCTGTATGGGGCTCCAAATGAGCTGATAGGCAAGTAACAGCGATATGACTAGCATAGCTAGGCGTAACGTGCGTTGCTCTTGCGGGGTGCGTTGCCGCCAAAAGGCTCGAACCGCTTGGATCATTGGGGTTGCAGGGTTCATTGGATTTGCTCCACACCGATGCGCATATGCGCGACGCCGGCATCGACGCCGGCATCAATTTGGCTCACGGCAAAGCCATTGGCCGCCGTGGGCGAGGGTTTTAGTTGCTCGAACAATTTTTGCAGCACCGTATATTTTTCTGCCACTAACGAGAGGGTGAGTTTTTGCTCACGCCATTGCATTGATTCAATCGCCAATTTCGGATCCTCGGGCAGGGCTGCGTGGTAGGCGGCACCAAAATAAGCCAGCATGGGCAATAAGCCATCCGACGCAGCACCCGCACTGCGCGCATCGAGCGCTTGCTGCAATTGCACTTGAATATTCACAACCCGGGTCACATTGGGCAGGGCGGCATGAAAATCGCGCTCGATTTGCTGATTTAATTGTTGAATGAGCCGATCTTTCTTCCAAGTATCAATGCTCTGATTGATTAACGTTAAGCCCAGCACCGCCAGCAAAACGCCCGCCGCTTGCCGCCAGCGGCGCAGGCTTTTTTGCTGTCCCGCCGCGCGGGGGGATTCGATCGCAGATAAGGGCTGATTCGCACTCAAGCCTGCGCGCCAAAGGCGGCACCAATCAGCCAAGGCAGGCTCGGGCTGCGTGTTAAATTGGATGGCCGGCGGCCAATTGGGTGGCTGCGCGGCCACCATGTGCAAGGTCACCCGCGCGGGGGGTTGCTCAAGACGCGTGAGAATGCGCGCCAATTGCTCAGCCGGATTGGCGCCCGCTATCACGGGAAAGGCCATGCCCTCGTGCGCGCCGGTCAGCACGCTCAAGCTGCCACTGGCCGGCTCTGCCCACACCGCAAACTCGCCCGGTTCAGGTACAGGCAACACAGCGGCGGCGGCGAGCATCTGCGTGGGCGCCAGTCCAAGCTCTGCTAACGCCGCGAGCACTTGGTCCCTTAAGGGTGCGTTCACTAAGAGCACCGGCCAAAGGCCAGGGGCTTGCGGGCGCAACCCCAACACCGATACTAATTGCTCGGGTTCATCTAAGGCTAAATCTTCCAGCGCGAACGGCAGGGCTTGCAGCGCTTTTTCCCGCGAGGTGCCGGGGATGGATACCTGCATCCGGCTGCATCCGGCATTGGGCAGTAAAACGCACAGGGGTCGCGCGCGGCGCTCGGGGCGCTCGGCCAGCCAATCCGCAAACGCGGTCCAATTGCCACGCATCGGCTCTGCAGCGGGCGCGCACCACAGCAATTGGGTCACGGTAAGATCGGTTACAAACAGGATAATAGAGTCAGACATGCGTGATCACTCAGGGCAATAAGGCGGGCATTGCCCGAACTTGGGCGTTCAATCATCGCGTACCGATGACGGGTCACGGTATCCATCGAAACCGTGACGGCAACTAAAAAAAATTGGCTATTCACCGATAAACCATCGGGCTGGGTAACGCGCCCGCCAAACAAGGGTCCGGCCAGAAAATCCGCCACCGAACCGATATTTTTAGGCGGTGTTTTAGGATTTGCTGACGGCAAATTAGCCGTATTCGCACCCAAGGCCTGCAACACGGTGGGCGAGGCGCTATTGAGGTTGATGGGCGTGCCCACAGGCAAGGCCGTGACAAACGGTGCCAAGCTCTGGTAATACGCCGGGGTTACGCCGGCCAGTTGCCGCAACTCGGTGACTGAAAACATCGCTTGCCCCGCGGGCATTTGGCCTGCTCGGGCGGCGCTGCTGCTAAAGCCTAAATCGAGCGAGCGGCTTGGGTCAATGAACCCGATGATTTCGTTGCTGATATCGGGGCTTAAATTCAACACGCGCAGTAAATTTTGAAAGCGCTCTTGTTCGAGCACATTGACTTTACCCTCTCGCGTGATGAGGTTATTGAGATTAAACCGGCCTTGCATGTCGGTGATCCGCACGGAGATGGTGGCGCCATCGATGGGAATACTCGCCAAGGGCCGCGCCCACGCATCCGAAGGGCCATCGATGCTGCGATCATCTTGATTGAGCAAAGCTTCGGCCAAAATAAAAGCGCTGTTGGCCAGTTCATCGGCGCGCGCGCCATTTTCAAAGGCGGCGGTGGCATTAAAGGCATTTTGGTTGCGGGTGATTAGGGTTGCGGCCAGCCCCGTGGCAATAGCCAAAACGAGCAAGGCAACAATCAGCGCCACCCCGCCTTGGCGCTTGGGATGAGCATGATGCCAAAGCCTCATGGTGCACGCCCACCCACTTCATTATCGACGGTGTTTGCCGGCGGCGGCGGGGTTACGGGGGCGGGCAGAGGCCAATCAGCCACCGGCGCCACCGTCATGCGCAAAGGCGGCATGTTTTTGAGGCTAATTTGCACTTCTATGGCTTTGGGTAAGCCCGCCGAGGGCTCATTGATGGGCGGCCAATCGCTCATCGCTTGATTATTCATATCAAAAAACACAAGGTTAATTTTTTGCACACCGCGCAGCAGTATCTGCCAATCGGGGTCGGCGGCACTGTTGCCAATCGCCCCATCCACCGGGATAAATTGCGCACGTTCTAAATTGCCCTGCTCAAGCCGCCAACGCACCAGCATTAACTGCGATTGGGCAGCATCCCAGGGATTGGCGGCGCCTAGGCGGGTTAGGGTTAATAAATTCATGCCACCACCGGCAAATTCCGGCACCTCGCCGCCTAAGGCATCGCGCGCGGCACGATCAATCGAAAACGTTAAATCGCTGCGCATCTGGCGCAAGCCCGCTTGCATTTGCGCCAGCTGTTCCGTTTGATCTTGCACAATCGCACTTTGTTTTATCACCGTATTCAAACCGCCGTAGGCCATCACCCCGACCACTGCAAAAATCGCAATCGCCACCAGCAATTCAAGCAAGGTAAACCCCCGTGTGCGCCGCTTCATGGCATCTTGCTCGGCGTTTGTGGCGCAGCGGGGGTCGGAGTTTGGGTTTGGGGCGTGGCTGGCGAATTATTCGGGCGCGCGGGCGGCGGCGGATAAAAATAGGTGATGATGCTGGCTTGCCCTTCATACGGCGCCGGCGTTTTCACAAAATAGCTCACCTTGAGCACGCCGGGAATTTGCCCGGCCTCCACGGTTTGGCGCACCGGCCAATTTTGCCCCTCGATGACCACCACACTATTTTGGGTGCCCACCTCGGGCGCCACCGCGGCCAGTTGCAGGCGGGCGCACAAATCTTCGGCGATCACCGTGGCGGCGGTATCGGCACGTAGGGAGCGCAGCATTTGCGCGCTCTGGCCGCTGACTTTAATCACCGCGCCCAATGCAATGGCCAAAATCACGAGCGCTACCAGCACTTCCAGCAAGGTAAACCCTTGACTTTGGGCGGGCCGGCTCATGGCAGCGCTCCTAGGTCTTGCGCCCGTTCGGGCGCGGGGCGTAAATCAATTGCTTGCTGAGGACTTAGCGCGTTGCGTTGCGTGGAGGCGCCGGCCACCCTAATCGTGGGCTTACCCGAATTTAAGCTCAAAGGTGCCGACCACACGCCCCCGGGGGTAACCGCTAAAATGGCGGTAATCCGAGGGTCGGCGGCATCAAAGGCTGAAGCGCCACTCGGTTTTGGGGCAACCAAGACGCAACCCTGCGGCCAGTTAAGCGTGCTTAAGGGTTTGGCGCGTAACCGCACGGCCTCGGCTTGGGCGGCACCCGAGGCGGATGGGGTGCTCATTGAAGGATTGGGCACCTCAGTTTTATCGGCAGAATTTTGGGTTGCATTAGAACCCGCACCAGCGCGCGCGATTGGGGCGGGGGATTCTGCAGCTAACGTAATGGCCGTTGGCGCGGGTGCTTCATTTAGGATATACACCGTGCTGCCCGTCAAATTGGCATTAACCGCTTGCGTGGCTAACCATGATTGCAATTGCGCGCGGCAGGCATTCACGGAATCGGGCGCGGTGCGATTCATGCTCACCACCACAAAGCCCACCAGAATGCCGATGATTACGATCACCACAATCAGCTCAATTAAGGTAAACCCACCAACGCTGCCCCTGCCGTTCGGGCTTGCCCCAAATCGATTCAGGTTAGCAGCCACGCGCCATCACCGGCTTTATTGGCCGTTCGATGGCAGGGCGCCACCGGGCGCGGCACCGCTTTCTTGCCAGTTACCGATGTCGGCGTTGGCGCCCACACCCCCGGGTTGGCCATCGGCACCTAAACTATAAATATCAAACGCGCCATGCTGGCCGGGGCTTAAGTACAGGTACGGATGCCCCCACGGATCAATGGGCAGGCGATCTAAATACCCGCCCTGACGCCAGTTTTTGGCATTAGCGGGCGGTTTAATTAACGCATCTAAGCCCTGATCGGTGGTGGGATAACGTAGATTATCGAGCTTGTAGAGATTCAACGCCGAGCTTATGGCCACAATATCCTGCTTGGCTTTAGCAATGCGCGCGTCATCGGGGCGATCCATAATTTTCGGCACCACAATGGTGGCTAAAATCGCCAAAATCACTACCACGACCATCACTTCAATTAAGGTAAAGCCAGACATCCGGCCACGTTTGGGGAATACATTCATCTCAATGCACCATTTGGTTGAGGTCAAAAATCGGAATCAGGATGGCCAGCACAATCATCAACACCACACTGCCCATCACCAAGATCAGCAAGGGCTCAAATAGCCCCAGCAAAGCGTTAATTAACGTATCTAACTCGCGCTCTTGTTGCACGGCGGCACGCTCCAGCATGTTACCCAAGGCGCCGCTTTGCTCACCGGCGGCGATGAGCTGGAGCATCATCGGCGGAAATAAGCGCGAATGCTCCAGCGAACGGGCAATCGGCGCGCCTTCCCGCACGCGATCGGCCGCCTGTAAAATCGCGCGGCGCATCGGCTCTGAGGCCACCACTTCACCACTGATGGCCAGCGCTTTGAGCATGGGCACACCGGCGGCACTCAAAATACTTAACGTGCGGGCAAACCGCGCGGCATTAAAGCCACGAATCAGGCGTCCAATCAGCGGTAATTTCAATTGAATTTGCGCCCAGCGGAAGGCAAACGCGGGTCTGCGCAACGCCCAAGCAAACCCAACGCCCAAAGCCACAAAACCTAAAATAATCCAAGGCCATTGCTCGCGCAGAAAACTGCTTACGGCAATTAAGCCTCGGGTCAGCGGCGGCAAGGTTTGCTTCATTTGCACGAACACTTGCACCACTTGCGGCACCACATAGGTAACCAAACCAATCACCACCGTGAGGGCGACCAAGGTGAGCAGCGCGGGGTAAAACAGCGCCATTTGCACTTTTTGTGTGGTGGCTTGTCGCCCTTCGGTGTAATCGGCTAGGCGCTCTAACACGGCGGGTAGATGCCCCGATTCCTCGCCCGCCGCCACGGTGGCGCGGTATAAATCATTAAAGGCGCGCGGAAAGGCGGCCAAGCCCTGCGCGAAGCTTTGGCCTTCCACCACACGCGCCCGCACGGCGGTGATAATGCGCCGGATGCGGGGCGTTTCGGTTTGACGAATAATGCCGCCTAAAGCGGCATCAATCGGTAAACCGGCGGCAATTAACGTGGAAATTTGGCGCGTAAAGAGCGCAAGTTCAGTTGGGTTTAAGGTTTGAAAGCGACTGGCAAAGCGGGGCTTACCGCTGGCCGACAGCGTCTCACTTGCCACCGCCTCAATCGTGAGTGGTGCCAAACCTTGATCGCGCAACAAACCGCGCGCGCCACGGGCGCTATCGCTTTCAATCACGCCTTTGCGGGTTTTGCCGGCCGCATCTAATGCGCTGTATTCAAAGGCGGGCATGGTTTTCTACCCCGACGCCGTGACGCGAAGCAACTCTTCGGTGCTGGTAACACCCGCCAACACGAGCTCAACCCCATACTGGTGTATCGAGGGGCTGTGTTGGCGCACCTGTGCTTCAAGCGTCGATTCCGCAGCGCCTTCGTGAATCAGATGGCGCGCGGCGGCATCAATCGCAATCAGCTCATAAATGCCGGTGCGACCCAAATAACCCTGCCCGCGCTGGCGCGCCGATTCTTCGACGCGATACAAGGTGGGTGGCTGCTCGGCATTTAACCCCAAAAGCGCACATTCGGCCGCATCGGGCAGATAGGGCTCCGTGTAGCGGGCATCGAGCCTGCGCACGAGCCGCTGCGCCAGCACGCCAATTAAACTCGACGACAATAAAAAAGGCTCCACGCCCATATCGCGCAGCCGGGTAATGGCGCCCACGGCCGAGTTGGTGTGCAAGGTGGATAACACCAAATGGCCGGTTAAGCTCGCTTGCACCGCAATTTCGGCGGTTTCGACATCGCGAATCTCGCCCACCATTACCACATCTGGGTCTTGACGCAAAATCGCCCGTAGGCCGCGCGCAAACGTCATCTCCACTTTGGGATTGACTTGCGTTTGCCCGACACCATCCAAGTAATACTCAATGGGGTCTTCGACGGTTAAGATATTGCGCTCGCGGGTGTTGATTTCAGATAACGCGGCGTACAGGGTTGTGGTTTTGCCAGAACCGGTGGGGCCGGTCACAAGCAAAATGCCATGCGGGCGATGAATCAAGGCATTCAGGCGGGTTTGTAAAGCGCGGGTTAGCCCCAAATTATCGAGGGTGAGTCGGCCGGCTTCTTTATCCAGCAAGCGCAATACCACGCGCTCGCCCTGCCCTGAGGGCAAGGTAGACACCCGTACATCGACCGGGCGGCCTGCCAAGCGCAACGAGATGCGCCCATCTTGCGGCACCCGTTTTTCAGCAATGTCTAAATTGGCCATCACCTTAATGCGGGAAACAATCACCCCTGCTACGGCGCGCGGCGGCTGCAGCACTTCTCGCAGCATGCCATCGACGCGAAAACGCACCACCATGCGGGTCTCAAAGCTTTCGATATGAATATCGGAGGCACCCTCGCGCACCGCTTCGGACAGCAGGGCATTAATCAAACGAATAATCGGCGCTTCGTCATCGGCCTCAAGCAAGTCGATCGGCGCGTTGAGCGTGTGCGCCAGCGCATCTAATCCGCCATCGCCCAAATCATCGACCATGGTTTGCGCCACACTCGAACCGCCCTCATAAGCGCGCGCCAACCGACGTTCAAACTCATCGGCCTCAAGCCAATCGAGTGTAAAGCCACAGGGTAATTTTCGCCCCAGCTCCGCCAGCACAGAAACCCCAAGGGGTTTGCAATGCCGCACCACCCAAGCTGATTTTTTTTCGCCCGCGTTCGATTCAGCCCCGGGTTGCGGCTCGACCAGCACCCCAAATCGGCGCGCATAACTGTAGGAGATTTGTGGCGTTTGCATCAGGCAAGCCTGCTCATAGCGCCGCGTTGGTTGCCAAAGCCGGCTCAAACTGCCCCTTGGCGGTGGTTTGACGAGCCCGATCCTGATCCAGTAATTGCTGCATGTTACCCGGCAACGGGATGGGCAGATTGCGCTGGAAGCTGCGCTCGGGCGGCAAAACCGACCAATTACGCGGCTCGATTAACGAGCGGTCATCATAGGTTTTTTGTTGGCTATCGCGGATCATCTGATATTGCGATTGGCTGAATTTAGCGAGCTTGCCATTATCGTTAATCACCAAGGGGCGAATAAAAATCATTAAATTACGTTTCGTGGTGCTCGCGGTGCGGTAGCGGAATAAATTGCCAATCACCGGAATATCGCCCAAGCCCGGCACGCTTTGCTGATTGGCATTCGATGAGTCATCAATCAAACCGCCGAGCACCACCACATCGCCATCATCAACCTGCACCGTGGTGGTGACGTTCCGCTTATTGGTAATTAAGCCTGCCGAGGTTTGCGCGGCGCTATCTAAGCTTGAAACCTCTTGTTCTATTTTCAAACGCACCGTGCCATCGGGGCTGATGGTTGGCGTTACTTTAAGCTTTACGCCAATATCTTCGCGGGTAATGGTTTGAAAGGGATTGGTGGGCGAGGTGGCCGAACCCGTTTGCGCGTAAGAGCCCGTCACAATCGGGATATTTTGCCCCACCACGATGCTGGCCTCTTGGTTATCCAATGTGAGCAAGCTCGGGGTTGAAAGAATATTATTGCCCGCGTCCCCAGCCAAGGCCGAAACCAAGAGCGCAAAATCGGTGCCGCCCTGACCAAACCGCCCCACGCCCACATTGCCGCCATCGCCCAAAGCGCCGGCCAACCCCAGTGCCAAGGCATTGGATGGGGTGGCGGTGCCGGCCGCCGCTGCCGTGCTCGCCACGCTGGAGAGCAAGCCATTGAAGGTGGAAATACCGATCGGCACGGTGCCGTTATTGCCACCGACCAGAAATTGCGTGCCGATTTTTTGGGTCAGGCCGCTCGACACTTCCGCAATAATGGCTTCTACCAGCACCTGCTGGCGCCGCACATCAAGCTGTCCAATCACCGACTCAATCGACTGCATCCGATTAGGCGATGCCGTTACCACCAGCGCATTGAGCGATTTATCTGCCATCACATCCAACTTGTTATCTTGCGGATTACCCGCCGCGCCCTTGGCACCTGCCACACCCGCCGCAGCCGTGCTATCGCCGGTGGATTTCACAATGCCTTTCAATACATTGGCTAAATCTTCAGCGTTGGCATACTTCAAGCGAAACACCCGCGTGTTGCCGTAATTGGTTTCAGGCATATCTAAATTGAGGATAATCGCCCGCATTTTGGCGCGCGCCACCGCATCCCCGCTCAGCAAAATGCTGTTGGTACGTTCATCGACCGCGAACACCGGCACGGTAGAAAAAGTGCCCCCGCCGCCCGCCCCGCCCGGTGCCATTGCCGCATTCGCGCCGACACTGGCACCCGCGCCGGCACCACTGGCGCCAAATAATGCCTTTAACGTAGCGGCCACCGCATCGGCGGAAGCGCGTTTTAAGCGGATAATTTCCACATCGCCCACGGCCGGTTGATCAACCTTTGCCAAAATTTCTTTTAAGCGATTAATGTTCGCGGCACGATCTGTGATGATCAGCGAGTTGGAATCCGGCGCCACCGACAGCGCCGCCTGCTGCGGCATAATTTGGCGCAGCACCGTCAGCATAGGCGCGGCGGGCACAAAGCGCAGGCGCACCACTTCAGTCACCATCTGATCGCCTTCAACCGCCGAACTTGGGTTTACCGGCTGGTTATCTGAGCGGGCATTAATTTCCGGCACAATTTTAATAATGTCGCCCGCGGGCACCGCCGCAAAGCCATTGACTTGCAAAATAGATAAGAACACATCGTAGAGTTTTTGCGGGCTCATCGGCTGGGCGGAAATCACCGTGACCCGCGCCTTAACCCGCGGATCGACAATAAAATTTTTGCCCGTCACCTTCGAGACCGCCTCGATTAAGGCGTTAATATCCATGTCGCGAAAATTCAGCGTCACTTGATTATTTTCAACCTGAGTGACCCCCGGCGGCGCATCGGTTGCGGCCAGCGCCCCATGGCCAGGCACCATACACGCCAACATCATCCCTAAAAGCCACCCCTGCGGGCGATTCACATGAGCCATCATCGTAAAGAATCCAAATTAATCGTCACACTCATCGGCTGGCCGCCGCGCTCAAGCATCACATTTAAAGGCTGGCCAGAACTCAATAAAGGCATCACCCGGGGCAGCAAGGCCGGGTCTGTTATGGGCATACCATCGACCGAGGTTAATACATCACCCGGCTCTAAGCCCAGTTGTTGCATAAACGCCTCCTGCCCCGGCACCGGGCGAAGGGTATAGCCTGTTAACGCGCCATTTTCTTGTAAGGGCGCCACAGTCACAAAGCGCAGCAACGATTGCGGATTTTGCATCACCTGCGCTGCATCCACTCGGGCGCCTGTCGCGGCATTTGCAACCGCAGGCACTCCGCCCAAAACAGCAAGCGATGCACTCGGGGGCGGCGCCTGATTGAGCGAGGCGGGCTTGGGGAAGGCGATCGCCTCAAGGCGACCTTGATTAGAAATCAGCACCCGATCCGGCTCAATCGCATAGATCAATACCTGCGAAGTGACCTTATCGCCCACTTGCAACAAGCGAACCTCACCCCCCACCCGCAGCATAACCAAAGGCGGCTTTGAGCCCGCGATAATGCCCTCTAACTGCAACCCCAGGCTTGAGGGCTGAACGGCGGTGGCATTCTGCGCCATCGGTTGCGCCGCATAGCCAAACAACCGCCAACGAGAAATGTCCGCCGCGAGGGTTTGCGGGGCGGTTACCACCGCTGAGGGCGCGGCAATAGGCGCCCCTCCGACAGGCTGCGAAAGGGGGGCTATCACAAGCCACACACTGCGCGCCAAAAGCATTCCAGCAAAACCCAGCAAAACGAGTATGAGCCCATTAGGTAGCCAGATTGCGCGGCGATTCAACCAAGAATTTGTCAAAATAAAACCCGAACTAACCGCGCCATATTGCTTGATATCCCGTTAAATAATCAGACCGCGCTTGCCCACATTCACCGCGCCAAGCAAGCACTGGTCGCCGCCACGAACTGCCCAAAAAACAATACAAGAGTGTACTGATAATTCAATCACAATATTGATGATTTTCTAGTGGCCCGCGCGCATTTTCCACCCTAAAGCGGTGGCGCAGTATGAATTGGGCATATGAACAGGTTATGACGAACCCGCTTGGCGTTGTTTTACAAGGAACTCTTCAGATAAATTCTTTGCATGAACGCAGAAATGAATGCGCGCTTTGCGCTTAAGACTCGGTGCAAAATTCAAGCGATAGCAGAAACCAACCATAAGCTGGCAGCAGCCAACAGGGCACCAATGGCCGCGCCAACCAACACATCCGACAAATAATGCAAGCCCAGCACCATACGCGATAAGGCCACCAGCACCGCAAACGGAATCACAACCCAAGCAAGCGCTGGGGCAAATACACTAATTTGAATCGCAAAATTCACCGCGTGCAGCGTATGCCCCGAAGGGAAGCTGTACTGATCCAGTGGGGTGACGCTTAAAACCAAGCCATCGTGCGCTGCCTGCGGGCGCGGGCGGGCGGTAAAGCGCTTGATGCTGGCATAAATAACCAAGCCCACTCCCGCCGATAACATCATCACACTCATCGGCAACCAAGCGGATGGCCCACCAAACAAAGCCAGTAAAGCGGCCAACGTATACCAAGCCACGCCATCGCCTAACCGACTGCTAATCGCAAAAATACGCCGCAACCCCCGGATCGCATTGACATGGTTTAGGCGGTACATAACCACCTCTTCCCAATGCAAATATTTATTTAGGATAAAGCGCCCACGCACAGAACGGCTTGAAATAGACATATCAACCTCCCGGTTTTCCCCGATTCGCCAACTCGCCCGGCACCGCCTTGGGCTGGCTCCATGTCGAGGCCGCATGGGTGGCGACAACCTCGTACAAGTACTGCTCAAACTTCTTGGTTATGAGCGACCAATCAAATGATGCGGCCGTTTCATGCGCTTTAGCACCCGTTAAGCCCACGCCGTCTATCGCGCGCGCGCGCGCAATTTTAACAAAGCCCGCCTCATCGTCACAATCCGCCAAGTACCCATTGATCCCATGGCGAATCAGTCGACATCCTGCCGCATAATTAAAACTAATACAAGATAAGCCACTGGCCATCGCTTCCAACACGACATTGCCAAAAGTTTCGCTTTTGCTCGGAAAAACAAAGAGATCGGCACTGGCATAATGCCGCGCCAACAGTTCGCCCCGTTGCATGCCTGCGAAAATCACCCACGGCAATGCGCGCGCGAGACGGGCACGCTCCGGCCCATCGCCCACAACCACCGCGACCAAATCGGGGCGGGCTGCGCGCATCGCGTTAAAAGACTCGATGAGCAGATCAAGATTTTTTTCAGCCGCCAATCGCCCCACGTGTAACGCCACCAACGGTTCACCCAGAGGTTTTACCTCGGAAAGATGAACCCAATGCGCGCGCAACCGCTCATCCCGCCGCTTGGGATTAAATAACCGCGTATCCACCCCGCGCCCCAGCACGGTTAGGCGATCAAATCCCATGCCGCCAAGCTCAGAGGCCTGCTGATCGGTCGGGATAAACGTGAGTGCAGTTCGGTTATGAAACCAACGCAAATAACGTATCGCCGGCACAGCCAGCCAGCCCATTCGGTAATGCCGCATGTAGGTATGAAAATTCGTGTGCAGCGATGAAGTCACCGCAATGCCCAAACGATGCGCCATACGCAGCGCCGAAAACCCCAGAGGACCTTCGGTCGCCACATGCACCAAATCGGGGCGGTTCTGCTGCCATGATTTGAGTAGCTGCCTTGAGGCGGGCAACCCCAAGCGCACGGCCGGATAAAAGGGCAGTGCGAAACCCGCCACCTCGATGCCATCGCGCAGCTCGCGGGATGTGGCCGCGCGAGGACAAACCACCTGCACGCGATGACCTGCTGCAATCAGTGCGGCATGCAACTGCGATAGCGTAGTGGCCACCCCGTTGATATCAGGATAAAAAGTTTCGGTTACCAGACTGATCAACATCGTCGGCCCCAAGATTTGAGTAATACGCACCAGACATAAATACGCTTGAATCCAACCTTAGAAGGATGAAATGACAAGCCCGTGACGAATTGTTGAACAACGTGTAACAACAATGGCAGCCCAAAGCAAAACCGGCGCATGGGCATCATTTTGAGAAGTGATTTCAAGCTTGCGCTCATCTTGGCGCGACGTCAAAGCGGGAGTTGGGGTGCGGCTTTGCAAAAGCACTGCCTTGGCACTTAAAAAATAACCCCATAGCCGCGCCATTGAGTGAATCCGCGTTTAAATCCGGGGATAACACCAAACAGTATCCATGAACCTCGTCAACCATGAGGTGCAAACACGTTCAATAGGGCGCATATTTAGTTTGCTGCGCTATCATTACCCCCTAATTTCCACCGCAAAGGCTGCGTTTATGTCTGATTTTTGGAATCAAAAATTCTCGAGCGCCGATTATTTTTATGGCGATCAACCCAATGACTTTCTTCGCTCGCAGATATTTCGCCTAAAACCCGGTGCGCGCGTGCTGGTCGTTGGCGATGGCGAGGGGCGAAATGGTGTTTGGCTGGCAGAGCAGGGCTTTAAGGTAACCTCGATTGATTATTCCTCAGTTGGCTGCGAGAAATCCCGCAAGCTGGCGGCTCAAAGAGGGGTTTCTCTTACAACCGAGTGCGCGGATCTTCTCAGTTGGGCATGGCCTGTCGCAGAATTTGACGCGGTGGTCTCCATCTTTTTGCATTTTTTACCCGACGATCGCCTCCTCATTCATCGCGCCATCGAAGCGGCGCTCGCGCCTGAAGGCTGGTTGGTGATTGAGCTTTTTCACCCAAAGCAGCTCGGCTACTCGAGTGGCGGGCCAAAAAACCGCGATATGCTGCTTTCCCCCGATGAACTTGAAGCGGATTTTCCGGCCTTAGACTGGTGGCTGATCACCGAAGGCTGCACCCGTTTAACCGAAGGCCGTGGGCACGCGGGCATGGGGTATATCAGCCATGCCGTCGGACAAAAGCCTGCCCAAGCTGAACGTTAAGCCGATCATGAACTGAGGAATCACCAACTCGCAAATGACTATTGTTCGCATTTGGCTTCGCGTGCTATAGTCCAATCATTCGGTTTGCCCACAACCCTTGATACAATTAAGGTGGCTCTTATGTTTTCAGCTTCTCATTGGTTTGCTCGGAGTACCCCCCCGTTGGCCTCGCCCGCTCAAGCGCCCCGCCCCGCCCCATCTTCGGCCAGCTTTGGTATTGGCTTAGCATCGCTTGGGGCGTGCGTGCGGGTTACAGGCTTAACGGGCGAATTCCCCGCGCTGGCCAAGCGGCTTGAGGGCATGGGCATTCACCCGGGCAGTGAGCTCGAAGTTATTCAGCGCGAAGCCGGTGCGCTCATTGTGCGCGTGGGGAATACTCGCGTGGCTTTGGGTGCCGGCATGGCGCATAAAATTTTGGTAACCCCTTGCGTATGAATGCGCCCGTCACCTTGCTTGATTTAAAACCGGGCGATCACGGCGTGGTGCAAAGCTTCGCGCCCGGCAATGCCGAGTATCGGCGCAGGCTTTTGGCCATGGGGCTTACGCCCGGCACGACTTTTTCAGTGACCCGCGTGGCGCCTTTGGGCGATCCCATTTTGCTTCGGGTACGCAATTCTGCGCTCAGCCTGCGCAAAGATGAGGCCGCGCAGCTTTGTATCACCCGGGTCGATAGCGCTTAACCCTCTCAAAAACCGCTGCATCGCTTTGGCTTAACTTAAAATTGTACTGTGAGCACTTATGGCCACCTATACCGTCGGCTTAATCGGCAACCCCAACTGCGGCAAGACCACGCTTTTTAACGCGCTCACGGGCTTAAAGCAAAAAGTCGGTAACTGGCCGGGGGTCACGGTTGATCGCAAAACCGGCAATTTTGAGGTGGGCGCCGATCAGATCGAGCTCGTAGATTTGCCCGGCACCTATTCGCTGGATGCCGCCTCCAGCGCCTCGCTGGATGAAGCCATTGCACGAGAATATGCGCTCTCGGGCGAGGCCGATGTCATCATCAACATCTTGGATGCCAGCAATCTGGAGCGCAATTTATATCTCACCACCCAGCTGCTGGAAATGCGCGTGCCGCTAATTCTTGCGGTCAATATGTTGGATTTAGCGCAACAGGCAGGCATTGAGATTGATTTTGCCGCATTAGAACAGCGCATCGGCTGCCCCGTGGTGCCCATTACCGCCGCTAAAAAGCAAGGCTTAGATGAACTCAAGCGCCGCCTGATTAAGCGCGCAGCGCAGGCTCATGAACCCGGCATTAAAATTGAGTACGCAGCGCTCATCGAAACGGCGCTGCGCGAACTCTGCCCGCTGGTTGAGCCATTTGCTCATGCGCACAAAGTCGATAAGCGCTGGATGGCGGTCAAATTGCTAGAAAGCGACCGCTTAACGCTGGCCACCGTTGATGATGCCTTGCGCGCCGCAACCGTGCAGGCACAAGCCAACATTCGCGCACATCTCGATGAAGAGCCCGATGTCTTCATTGCCGATGCCCGCTACACCTTCATCCACCAACTCACCCACGGTGCCGTGACCCAGCGCGGCCAACTGCGGCGCTCGCTCACCGACCGGATTGATGCGATTGTGCTGAACCGGTTTCTCGGTATTCCCGTATTTTTGCTCATGATGTATTTGCTGTTTGTGATGAGCTTTAACGGCGGCAGTATTTTCCTTGATTTTTTCGATCAAACCGCCCACACCGTGTTTGTGAGCGGGTTTGCGCATCTGCTGCATCTTGTGGGCGCGCCTGAATGGCTGATAACCTTCCTCGCCACCTCCGTTGGCGGGGCGATTCAACTGGTGGCCACTTTTATAGCCCCGATCGGCATGACGTTTTTATTCCTCTCCCTGCTCGAAGATTCCGGCTACATGGCGCGCGCCGCCTTTGTGATGGATCGGTTCATGCGCAAAATTGGCCTGCCGGGTAAAGCCTTCGTGCCCATGATTGTCGGCTTTGGCTGCAATGTGCCCGCCGTGATGGCCACACGCACGCTCGAAGACCCGCGAGAACGGCTCATTTCCGCCCTCATGCAGCCGTTTATGTCGTGCAGCGCACGGCTTGTAATCTACATGGCGTTTGTGGCCGTGTTTTTCCGCGAAAATGGCGGCCAAATTGTGTTCGGCTTGTATGTGCTTGGCATTGTGCTCGCCATTTTAACGGCGCTGCTGCTGAAAAAAACCGCCCTGCGCGGCGAAGCCACCCCATTTATCATGGAGCTCCCCACCTATCACTTGCCCACCCTGCGCGGCTTGCTGCTCACCACATGGGAGCGACTATCGGTCTTCATCCTGCGCGTGGGTCAGGTCATTATCGTGGCCTCAGTCATCGTCACCCTGCTCTCAAGCTTCAGCCCAAGCTTAAAACCCTTAGACGAGGGTGAAGTGGGCGCATCCATCTTGGGTAGCATTGGCAAAACCATCACCCCCGTCTTTCACCCCATGGGCATCACCGATGACAACTGGCCCGCCGCCGTCGGCCTGCTTTCGGGCGTGGTGGTGAAAGAAATTGTCATGGGCACCCTAAACGGCGTGTACACCCGCATGGACGCCGGTGACGAAGCGCAAACCCCGCCCGCACAGCCCGCAGCCTTCGATTTCTGGGGCGATTTGGGTAAAGCCGCCACCACCATTCCCGCCAACGCCAGCGCCTTTGCCCACGGCTTTTTTGACCCACTCGGCTTCGGCGCGGTCGAAGAAGCGAAAAACAGCAATCTGCAACAAGCCGCCGAACAACAAAAGCTCAACACCCAAACCCTCGCCCGCATGGGGAGCCTGTTTACGTCGTCGGCAGCGATTGCCTACCTCATCTTCATCTTGCTCTACATTCCCTGCGTGAACACCATGGCGGCCATTTATCGGGAAACCGGCAGCCGCGCATGGACACTTTTTTCCATTGTATGGGGCATTGGGCTCGCCTACAGCTTGGCCGTTTTGTATTACCAGTTTGCCAACTTCAGCGCCCACCCCACCCAAGCGCTCTTCTGGCTTGGGGGCATTGCAGCCGCACTAATTGCCGCCATTTGGGCGTTGCGGCGAAACGGCCTTCAGCGTGCCAAACGCAGCGCCACTTAACCGCCGCCCAAGCGAGCGAGGCCCACCATGCAGCCCAATACCATCCCCCGCGTACTCACCCCAAGCCATGTTAAACACTATCTCAAACAGCGCGGCATAGCGCCTTTAAGCGATGTCATTAACCGATTCGACGCGCCGCCCGATGCCGTGATCGCCATCCTAGAATTTTGGCAACAACGCGGCATGGTTCATAAAATTTCCGCGCAACCCGCCGCCCATTGCGGCACGGGCGGCTGCGGATCCGGCCATTGCAGCGCGCCCTCCCTTGCGGGCGGCTGTCAAACCCCCACCCCCAGCAACGACTTATTTGAATGGCAAGAACCCAGCGCCCCGCCCATAAGCTTAGATATCCTCAGCGATTTTGATGCCTCTTGGCTGCCGCCCCTGCCCAAATAACCACATCCCGCCCACCCATAAAAAAAGCCCCAAAATCGGGGCTTACTCGTTGTTTACTCGAATTAATCTCACCCAATCACGGACTTTCCAAGGCGCACTCACGAATTAACCGCACGACCAAAGAGAAACAAGGTGTCGGGATGAAAAAACCAGCACAGCTGGCATAAACAATTGGTTGCGCAAGAACGAACCCCAATCTTGTTGATGCAACCCAAAAAACGCGGGCTACGTGAATGAAACCCGCCCAGAGCGCCATTTCCCGAGAGCCCGCGCGGACGTGTGTCGTGGTGCGTATGACAATGAAAGACCTGACCCCGTTTTCCCTTCGCGTTCGATCAGCCACTTGGTGAACTGCTTTAACAGCCCATACTCGCCGACCCAATCTTCCGTTTTTTCTAGTCAGCCAACAGGCGGTCAATCAGTTCGTTGCTTACGGTCACAATGACGTTCTCATGAAAGGCGGCAGTCTCCTGCCAAATAACCGTTTACACAAAAATTCTTACACCCTCCGCCCCACCATAAAAAACCGGCACTCGGCCGGTTTTAGGTTTGCATTGCAAGGCTTCTTATATTACGTGCGCGGTTCAAAGGGCAGGGTTAATTTCATCTCTTGATAAAACGCCCGCGCTTCATCGGTTTTTGCCGGTGGCGTATGAATCATAATCGTCACGACATAATCCCCGCCCGCTAAACCGCGCCCGCGCACCCGTAAGCGTGCGCCGGATTGCGAGCCTGCCGGAATCGTCATGTTAATTTTGCCCCCCGTCGGGGTGGGCACATTCACTTTTTCGCCTAAAGCGGCTTCCCACGGGGTGACGGCTAAATCGTATAACACATTATTTTCATCGAGCTTAAACAGGCTATCGCTTGCTAACTGCGCCACCAAATACAAATCACCCGCCGGCCCGCCATTCACGCCCGCGCCGCCTTGGCCGGTCAGCCGAATACGTTTACCCGGCGCAAACGCTTTCGGAATGGTTATTTTGAGGTTTTTTCGCCCCGTTTCTGGGTGGTCGATGGTGAGCGATTTAGCGCCGCCTTCAATCATCTCTTGAACGCTTAATGGCAATGCCATCTCAAAATCCGCGCCCCGAGCCACACGGGCACGGCGCCCACCCCCTTGCTCAAACCCCCGATCACCGAACAAGCTGCTAAAGAAATCAGAGAACCCCGCGCCGCCATACTGCCCGCCAAATTGGCTCGGATCAAACCCCGGCGGCGGTCGAAAATCCTCACCCGCGCGGTAGTTGGAGCCTAGGGTGTCGTAGCGCTGGCGCTTTTCTGGGTCGCTTAGCACATCATAAGCTTCGTTAATTTCTTTAAATTTTTCTTCAGCGCCGGCCTCTTTGTTGCGATCAGGATGAAATTTTTGCGCCGCCTTGCGAAAGGCTTTTTTAATTTCTTCTTGTGTTGCGCTGCGCTCAACACCGAGCGTGGCGTAATAATCGTGGAATTTCACAGGGGTTACCTCATCAGCACCAAATAACTAATGTAAAGATGTGGGGCGGTTTTGGCCATTTTTCAAGCCAAGCTTGCGGCGGCGCTACGCCCGAGCCAAATGCAAAAAACCCGCCGAAAGGCGGGTTAAGCACCGTGGATGACAAGCACCCGACCCAAGCTAAACAAGGGCTTAACGCTGACGCGCCTTAAAACGGGGATTGGTTTTGTTGATAACATAAACCTTGCCACGACGACGCACAATCTGGCAATCTTTGTGCCGTGTCTTGGCAGATTTAAGAGAAGATAAAATTTTCATAAGAGCCTCAGCCTAATCGAATTCGAACCAAAAATAGGTTGGGCAAGTTAGCGCAAAGCCGTGCTAAATGCAAGAAATGATTCATTTTACTTAAAAGCTCGCCCTTGGGCGGCCAGGCAATCAGTAGCCGCCTTCACTTATACTAATGGCCAATATTTCACTTAGGAATGCGCACCCATGTCGCAGATAGTTATCGCCAGCCACAATCAAGGCAAATTACGTGAGTTTGACGCGATGCGTCTGTTGATGAGCGATGAGTTTTCTGCTTTGAAGGCGCTGGAATTTATCCCCATCACCCGCTGGGCGGGCGATCCGCCCGATGAAACCGGCGATAGTTTTATTACTAACGCGTTAATTAAAGCGCGAGCGGCGGCGGCATTGAGTGGCTTGCCGGCCATTGCGGATGATTCTGGGCTTGAGGTTGCCGCGCTGGGTGGCGCACCGGGGATTTTTTCCGCTCGCTACGCAGGTATTAACGCGACCGATCAAGATAACAATGCCTTGCTGTTAGCAGAGTTGGCCGCCGCCCCAAGCAAAAATCGCTCGGCTCAATTTGTGTGTGCTTTGGTTTTTGTTCGGCATGCCACAGACCCGGCTCCCTTAACAGCCTATGCCACTTGGGCAGGCGAGATTTTAACGGCGCCTCAAGGCGAGCGGGGCTTTGGTTATGACCCGTTATTTTTCCTGCCGGATTTTGGCAAGAGCGCCGCCGAGCTTCCGGCCGATTTAAAAAACCGGATTAGCCATCGGGCATTCGCGCTGGCTCAACTTCTTACCCAATTGGGATCGCATCCGCTCTAATGCAACTGCTTCAATTTACCGAAAACCCACCGCTCGCGCTTTATATTCATTTGCCTTGGTGCGTTGAAAAATGCCCCTATTGCGATTTTAACTCGCACGGACTTAAAGGCGGCACGCTGCCAGAGCGCGCCTATATTGATGCGCTCTTGCGCGATGTGGAATGCGAGTTACCGCTGATTTGGGGGCGCCCCATTGAAACGATCTTTCTGGGCGGCGGTACGCCCAGCCTATTTAGCCCCGAGGCGATCGACCGGCTGTTTAGCGGCTTGCGTGCCTTGCTGGATTTACGATTTTGCCGCGAGGTCACCATTGAGGTCAACCCGGGCACCGAGATGGCAGGCCAGCTCGCAGATTATCGCGCCGCCGGCATTACACGCGCCTCGATTGGTGTACAAAGCTTCAATGAAGCCCATTTGAAGCGACTGGGGCGCATTCACGATGCCCGCGCCGCCTATCGTGCGATTGAATCGGCGCATGCAGCAGGGCTTGCTAGTTTTAATATTGATTTGATGTTTGGTTTGCCCGATCAAACGCAAGCAGAGGCGCTCACCGATCTGCAAATAGCGATCGCCCTTAACCCACCGCATTTATCTTGGTATCAGCTCACACTTGAGCCCAATACGCCGTTTGCCGCCTTTCCACCCGCGCTGCCCCATGACGATACGCTCGATGCCATGCAATCTGATGGGCTCAAACACCTCGCGGCCGCAGGGTTTGAGCATTATGAAGTGTCCGCCTTCGCAAAGCCCAATCATCAGTGCCAACATAATCGCAATTACTGGGAATTTGGCGATTATTTGGGTATTGGCGCCGGTGCGCACGGCAAAATCACTCTAGCCGCTGAAAACCGAATTGAGCGCCGAGTGCGCACGCGTCACCCATCGGCGTATTTATCCAGCCTTGGCACAAAGGCTACCGTTAGCGCGCACACCGTACCCACTCAAGAACTACCGTTTGAATTTATGCTGAACGCCCTGCGGCTGATGGACGGCTTTAATGTGCCGCTATTCTCCGCGCGCACAGGCCTCCCCATCAAAGCAATTAGTGAGACACTCCAACAATTGGAGCGCGAGCAACTCATCGATTGGCAAATGACGCGCATCAAACCCACCGCCCGCGGCACCCGTTACCTCAACGATGTGTTGCAACGCTTTATTCCAAACGATTAGTACCGCCCGGCTATTTCGGCTTCTTTTTTGGGCGCTGCCAACCGGCTCGGTTCATTTGGCGCGCCCGCGCGATCGCTAAATGCCCCGCAGGGACATCGTGCGTAATGGTTGAACCGGCCCCGATGGTGGCTCCATCGCCAACCTGCACCGGCGCGACAAGCTGTGTGCTTGAACCCACAAACACGGCATCACCAATTAATGTTTGGTGCTTATTTGCCCCATCATAATTGCAGGTAATTGTGCCCGCGCCGACATTACAATCGGCGCCCATCGTGGTGTCACCCACGTAAGATAAATGATTGATTTTTGAGCCCGCACCAATGCGGCTGGCTTTAATCTCCACAAAATTACCCACTCGGCTATTCGCCGCCAGATGCGTGCCGGGGCGCAGGCGGGCAAACGGCCCCACTTCAACCCCCGCGGCAAGCTGCGCCCCATCTAAGTGGCTAAATGCCCGCACCCGAACCCCATCGCCTAAGGTCACATTGCGCAGCACACAGTGAGACTCAATGATGACATTGCAGCCCAGCGTCACTACGCCTTCGAGCACCACATTGACATCAATCAAATTATCCAAGCCGCTGACCACTTCACCGCGAATATCCACCCGGCTCGGATCGACCAGCGTTGTCCCCGACAGCGCAAGCCGTTGTGCTTGGCGTAACTGCCATGCCCGCTCCATTTCTGCTAATGCCCAGCGATCATTAATGCCCGTAACCAACAAGGGATCAGGTTCCATGCGCGTGGTAATCGCCTTATGTTCTGCCCGAGCCAAGCCCACAATATCCGTTAAATACAACTCGCCCTGCGCATTATGCGGCGCCAATTGGGGTAACCAAGCCGCCAAATCACCCAAACGCGCGATAAGAATGCCAGTATTAATCTCATTAACGTCAAGCTCATCAGCCGAGGCATCCCGATGCTCTCGAATGGCCACCATATTGCCTGCCGCATCCCGAATAATCCGGCCATAACCCGTCGGATCATCCACCTGCGTTGACAGAACGCCGAGCGCGCTCGCTTGCGCCGCAACAATAAGCGGCGCCAATACCGACACCGATAATAAAGGTACATCGCCGTACAGCACCAACACCCGATCATTGGGGGTGGTAGCATCGCCGACACCCTGTAAATCAGCGACCGCACAAGCCACCGCATGCCCCGTGCCCAATTGCTGCGCTTGCACGACCCAATTCACATGAGGCCTCGAGCAAGCCGCTTGAATGGCGGCCGCCTCAAAACCGATCACAACGCGAATCGAAACCGGATTAAGCAACTCTGCCACATCCAAAACCCGCGCCAACATACTGCGCCCCGCCACAGGATGCAGCACTTTAGGTAATTTTGATCGCATTCGGGTGCCCTTGCCGGCGGCCAAAATCACCACATGCAGTCTCAAATTGCGTACATTTGCCTTATCCGACATAACCACCTCAATAAAAAAGGAGCCGAAGCTCCTTAAAATCAAATAAGAATCAACCGCGTGGTTTGCGCAAAAGATTCACGACGAGCAATTCATCGTTAGTGACGTCCGCCGCCCAAGCCTCGCATGGAACGCACCCATTTCAAGCGCTCAGCCGCTTCAATCATAATGGACTGCGCCGAGGTGAAGTCCAGTTGCCCACGCTGCTCATAATCATGCATGTAGACACTTTCTTCAGCCAACTTCGCTTCGAGTTCATTGGCGTCAATCCCATGGGCATCCGCTTCCGTCAATGCCCAGTCAGCAATCACGCTCACTACCATCGGCTGAACTTCGAGCACACCAAAACCCACGTAATAACGAACAACCGAGCCATCTAGGAGATGCACACGCACCTCACCGGGACGAAGTATCGCCAACGTTTGGGTGTGCAAGGGGGTAATACCCATCTCACCCGCTTCCGTAGGAATCGATACAAAAGTCGCCTCCCCGCTAAAAATGGGGCGCTCCATACTCACAATATCGACCCGAATGGTCATAGCCATATCAGCACCTCCAATTAGGCTTTGGCGGCGAGTTTGGCCGCTTTTTCGACCGCTTCATCAATTGTGCCAACCATGTAGAACGCCTGCTCGGGCAGATGATCATATTCACCGGCAACAATGCCTTGGAATGCACGAATGGTATCTTTAAGCGCAACATAGCGGCCGGGCGCACCCGTAAATACTTCCGCTACGAAGAAGGGCTGAGACATAAAGCGTTGGATTTTACGCGCACGGGATACCGTCGCTTTGTCATCATCCGACAATTCATCCATACCAAGAATCGCAATAATGTCTTTCAGCTCTTTGTAACGCTGCAAGGTTTTTTGCACGGAACGCGCCACGTTATAGTGAACTTCGCCCACAACTTGGGGATCTAGCTGACGGCTAGTGGAGTCCAAAGGGTCAATCGCGGGGTAAATACCCAGTGAGGCGATATCACGCGAGAGCACCACTGTCGCATCCAGATGGGCGAACGTGGTGGCGGGTGATGGGTCGGTCAAGTCATCGGCAGGCACATAAACAGCCTGAACGGATGTAATTGAGCCGGTCTTAGTTGAAGTAATCCGCTCTTGCAGAACACCCATTTCTTCCGCCAATGTGGGCTGATAGCCTACCGCAGAAGGCATGCGGCCCAACAAAGCAGAAACTTCGGTACCGGCCAAGGTGTAGCGATAAATATTATCGATAAACATCAACACGTCACGACCTTCATCGCGGAAAAACTCCGCCATGGTCAAGCCCGTTAACGCAACGCGCAGACGATTTCCCGGTGGCTCATTCATTTGACCATAAACCAGGGCGACTTTGTCTAAAACGCCACCATCTTTCATTTCATGATAAAAATCGTTGCCTTCACGGGTACGCTCACCCACGCCGGCAAATACAGAATAACCGCTGTGCTCCACCGCAATATTACGGATTAACTCCATCATATTCACAGTTTTACCCACACCGGCGCCACCGAACAAGCCAACCTTGCCACCCTTAGCAAACGGGCAAAGCAAATCAATTACTTTAATACCCGTTTCAAGCAACTCGGTGCTGTTTGATTGTTCATCAAACGAAGGCGGCTTGCGGTGAATCGACCATTGCTCTTCGCATTCAACCGCACCTGCGTTATCAATGGGGTGACCCAGCACATCCATAATGCGACCTAAGGTACCTTTACCCACAGGCACACTAATAGGCGCGCCAGAACTTGTAACTTGCATGCCTCGCTTCAGGCCATCAGATGAACCCATCGCAATGCCACGAACCACACCGTCGCCGATTTGCTGCTGAACTTCAACAACTAGGCCGGTTTGATCGACTTTAATCGCATCATAGACCTTGGGAACCGCGTCACGCGGAAACTCGACATCGATGACGGCACCGATGATTTCGACAATTTTTCCAGAACTCATGTCTGCACCCTCAAAAATATAAATTAGCTAACCCGTTGGTTGTTAAACCGCTGCGGCACCCGATACGATTTCAGAAATTTCTTGAGTAATCGCCGCTTGACGCGCTTTGTTGTAAACCAGCTTCAACGATTTAATCATGTCGCCTGCGTTATCGGTCGCATTCTTCATGGCAATTCGACGCGCAGCCATTTCACAAGCCACGTTTTCAATGCCACTGGCCACAATTTGCCCCGTGATATAACGCTTCAACACCGCCGTTAAAACCGCATGAGAATCTGGCTCGTACAGATAATCCCAACGATGCTTCAACTCGGCCGACTCGGCATAAACCAAGGGCGCCAACTGTTCAACCACGGGACGCTGAACCATTGAATTCACAAACGTGTTACGTGCAATTTCAATGCGATCAACATGACCTTGTTCAAAAGCACCCATCGCCGCAGTAATCGCACCCCGCATTTTCGCATAACTGGGTTTGTCGCCCATATGCGTTACGGAGGCGAGCACATTGCCACCATAGCGTTTGAAGAACGACCGGCCTTTGGTTCCAATGGGAATCACATCGACTTCGATCCCATTTTTCTGATAATCCTTGATCTTGAGCAGCACCTGCTTAAGCAAGTTGACGTTAAGACCACCGCACAACCCGCGATCGGTCGTAACAACAATCATTAATACCCGCTTAACCTCACGCTCCATCATCAAAGGATGACGAAATTCAGGATGCGCATTGGTGATGTGACCCACCACCTCTAGAAACTTCTCAGCATAAGGCCGAGTGGCTTCCATCGCTTCCTGAGCACGCCGCATTTTTGATGCGGCGACCATTTCCATCGCCTTGGTGATTTTGCGCGTGTTTTGCACGCTCTTAATCTTGGTGCGAATCTCTTTGCCTACGGCCATGACATCGCCCCCTGATTAATAAACGCCCTTCGATTTGAAGGACTCGATCACGTGCTTGATTTGGGCCGCAATTTCATCATTGTACGCACCACTATTGCCAATTTTCTCCTCGAGATCTTTGGCGTTGGCAGCCGCGTAATCGTGCAATGCGGTTTCAAAATCGTTGATTTTTTCTACCGGCACATCATCCAAGTAACCCTCATTGGCTGCGGTGAGCGACAGAGCCATTTCAGCGACAGATAACGGTTTGAATTGCTTCTGCTTCATTAATTCAGTGACTCGCTTGCCTCGTTCGAGCTGTTTGCGTGTGACATCATCAAGATCAGAGGCAAACTGAGAGAACGCAGCCAGCTCACGATATTGAGCCAAATCGGTACGAATACCACCGGCTAATTTCTTAATCGCCTTAGTTTGCGCAGCACCACCCACACGCGAGACCGAAATACCAGGGTTAATAGCAGGACGAATCCCTGCATTAAAGAGATCCGTCTCTAAGAAAATCTGGCCATCGGTAATTGAAATCACGTTGGTCGGCACGAATGCGGATACATCACCACCCTGGGTTTCAATAATGGGTAGCGCGGTCAAAGAACCTGTTTTGCCTTGAACTTCACCTTTGGTAAATTCAGACACATAGTCTGCATTCACACGCGAGGCGCGCTCAAGTAGCCGTGAGTGCAAATAGAACACATCACCGGGATAGGCTTCGCGTCCGGGTGGGCGACGCAGCAAGAGTGATATTTGACGATAAGCCCAAGCCTGCTTGGTGAGATCATCATAAACAATTAAGGCGTCCATACCGCGGTCGCGGAAGTACTCACCCATGGTGCAACCCGCATAAGCAGCTAAGTACTGCATGGCCGCAGGATCAGAGGCGGTGGCTGCCACAATAATGGTGTATTCGAGCGCGCCGTATTCTTCTAATTTTCGCACCACGTTCGCAATCGATGAGGCTTTCTGGCCAATCGCGACATAAACGCAATATACCCCTTTGCCTTTCTGGTTGATAATGGCATCAATCGCAACGGCAGTTTTGCCGGTTTGACGGTCACCGATAATCAGTTCTCGCTGCCCGCGACCAATTGGCACCATAGCATCAAGCGCCTTAATTCCGGTCAATAGCGGCTGGTCTACGCTTTGGCGCTCAATAACGCCGGGCGCAATTTTCTCGATTGGAGCGGTCATTTTTGCAGCAATATCGCCCTTGCCATCAATCGGTTGACCCAGTGTGTTAACCACGCGGCCAAGCATTTCTTTGCCTACCGGCACTTCAAGAATGCGCTGGGTACATTTAACTTGGTCGCCTTCGCGCAGATGGTCATAACCACCCAGCACAATGGCACCAACAGAATCACGCTCTAAGTTCATGGCGACCGCATAGCCGCCGCCGGGCAATTCAACCATTTCGCCCAGCATGACGTCATTTAAGCCGTGAATGCGCAAAATACCATCACTAACCGATACGATGGTGCCAACAGTTTGAACATCCGCACTTTGATCGAAATTCTCAATGCGTTGCTTAATCAGATTACTAATTTCAGAGGGATTGATCATGTGATCTCCTTAGCGACTCAGTTGAGTGGCAAGTTTATCGATGCCGCCGCGCATTGAACCATCAATCACCAAATCTCCCGCGCGAATAATGGCACCACCAATTAAGGTAGCGTCCACTCGTGTAGAAAGATCGATTGATCGGTTCAATCGCTTGTTCAGCGCAAATTTAATATGGGTAATTTCGCTTTCCGTTAAGGGATGCGCAGAGACAACGGTCGCAGATACTCGGTGCTCAGCTTCCGCACGCAGAAGTTCAAATTGAGCAGCCACCTCGGGCAAAAGCCCAATGCGCCCATTTTCACCCATTAGCCGAACAAGATTTAATGCCTGTGCATCTAGCTCACTTGATACCACGGCCAAAAATCCTTGTGTGCGCGCCTCTGAGGATCGTGCGACATCGCCGAGAAAGTGCTGCATCTGCGTGTTATTCACAACGTCAGCCAAGAATTTAAGCTGCTTTGACCACGCGGAAGCAGAGTTTGACTCACAGCAAAGTTCATTCACTGCTTTTGCATATGATTGAGCAACTTGGATATTTTCGGACATATTGCTTTACCTTTAATATCTTTAGATGTGCGCAATCAGATCAGCAAGCGCCGCTTCATGATCCTTAATCGTTACTTCGCGTTTTAAAATCCGCTCAGCGCCCGTCACTGCAATGGCAGAAACTTGGGTACGCAAAGCTTCTTTCGCACGATTAACTTCGCGATCAATTTCAGCCGTTGCCTGAGCAACAATTCGCTCTGCTTCAACCTTCGCATTCACCCGCGCATCTTCAAGAACCTGATTGGCGCGTGCATTAGCTTGCGCCACAATGTCGTTTGCTTTTTCTTTGGTTTCGCGCAGTATTTCTGCTGAGCGCTCTTGCGCTAATTTAAGCTCATGTTTGCCACGTTCAGATGCCGAAAGGCCATCAGCAATTTTCTGGCGACGCGCTTCCATTAAGGCAGAAAGCGGTGTCCAAAGGTATTTGCTGACCAACCAAACGAGTATCACAAAAGCGATAATCTGAGCTAACAGTGTGATATTAATATTCACAGCTTTCCCTCGGTTTGTTGTGGTTTCGTGCTAATTTAAAGTGAGTTTGAACCACTGATCTGCGCGCCTGATCGGGCTGCAGATCCTTCGCTCAAACATTCAACCACTTTTATTTAGGAAGCGCGCTAATCGCTGAAGTCAAAGCGCCAACAAACGGGTTAGCGAACAGGAACCACATCGCGAACGCCAAAATAATGAACGGAAACGATTCCATTAAGCCTGCGAAAATAAACATATTGGTCATTAACTGAGGACGCATTTCTGGTTGACGTGCAATACCTTCCAATGTTTTCGAGCAAATCAAGCCCCAGCCAATCGCTGAGCCCAAGCCAGCCGCAGCCAGAATCACACCAACGCCTACTGCTGTGTAGGCATAAATTGTCGCAAGCATATCAGGGGTCATTTAAAGTCTCCTCAGACGAACAGTGAAAAAACGAAACAAGAAATCTTAATTAAAAATCAATGAGAATCCGCATCAATATGCGCCATGCCCAAATACACAATGGTTAATACCATGAAAATAAATGCTTGAAGTGAGATAACCAAAATATGGAAAATCAACCAAGCCAAATCCAGCACAACTTGCAGCGGGAACCAAATCAGCAGGCTGGCACTTAGGGTGGCGCCCAACGTAAGCAGAGCGATCAGCATGAAAACCAGCTCACCGGCAAACATGTTGCCGAATAACCGAAGCCCCAGACTGATCGGCTTAGCCAGCTCCTCAATCAAGGTCATAACCACATTGACCGGCACAAAAAATTTACCGAACGGGTGAAACAAGAACATTTTAATGTAGCCGCCAAATCCTTTGACTTTGATGTTGTAATAAACCGTGAGCAAAAATACGACCAGCGCCATTGCCAGCGGGGTATTTAAATCCGTAGTTGGCACAATTTTAAGATGTGGAACGCCTAACCCATGCGCTATAGCGGGGAGTAAATCGATTGGAATTAAATCCATGAAGTTCATGAGCCATACCCAAACCAAGATGGTTAAGGCTAACGGCGCTATGAGTGCGGGCGCTTTACCACCAAAGGAATCTTTGACCTGATTATCCACAAACTCAAGAACGCCTTCTACTGCATTCTGAAAACGCCCGGGCGTTTCTGTGCGCAAATTTTGGCCGATTTTCATCGCAATAAATAGAATCAATGCCCCCAGCAAAAAGCTGAAAATCAAAGTGTCAATGTTAAGTTGCCAGAACCCTTGGCCAACCGACAAGTTGGCCAAATGATGCTGAATATACTCAACCGAGCTTCCGCCGGCAGTTTCTGTAGACACGAGCCTCTCCTTAAATCCTAGTTCAAATCTGTTTTACTGATCGGCCGACCTGAATCATTGCTGCGCGAGAATACCACGCCCACAATCATGATTCCGATGAACCCGCCAACAGTGTACGTTGGCAATAATTTAAAGCCGCCTAGGGCAATGGCAAACATTACCAGCACCATGATGAATCGCAGCACCGCCCCAACATACATAATGCTCATGCTTGTTTGCGGGGATTCTACGGCAAGCTCGCTGGCTTTTTGCATCGTAAACCGCAGCATCAGCATCAGCACGATGGCGATTATTGAACCACCAATGACGCCATTTAAAGCCTGCGCACCCGCCAGCGCGTAACTTAACGCACCTGCCACCAGTGCGACGAGCAGTTGAATTACCAGCACCCGTTGGCCACGCCGGGCGATGCCTTCAGACATTATCGTCATTGTGTTTCGCTATCATTAAACGGTGCGCATTGCGCATGCCGCCAATAAATCCGAGCAAGCCCCCGATGAGCATGGCTATTGGGGCGATACCCAGCCAGCGATCAACCAGAAAACCCAATAACAACCCGGCGATTACGGTTGAGGCAAACACGTTGCCCGCTCCCACGTTCATCAAGCCACGCAAACGCAATGCAAAGTAGCTTTCTTGCTGCGCCGACTCGGTTGTTTTGGTTTTGTTCTGCTCGGCCATTGTGCTACTCGTCATTTCTGCGGCCAAAATTTAATGACTAGTGTACCGTCATATTTCTCCATCAACAACTGTTGCCAAGGCTATGAATTAGGGTGCGCCGCTCGTTTGCACTTGGCTCGGTTCATTCTCAGCCAACAAACGCCGTAAAATTAGATCCAATTGCTCGGCGTTGCTGAAGCGTAGGCTGACCATACCCCGCCCGCCCTCGTTGCGTTTAAGCTCGACAGGCAGACCCAGTGCATCGGCCATTTTACGCATCAAGGCTTCGGTGTCGGGATCTGCTTTTTCCTCAGCCGTTTTGATTGGCGCGGGTTCATTGAACTTGCGCACCATGGTTTCTACTTGGCGGACCGTGAGCGCTTTGGCGATTATTTTTTCAGCCAGTTCCTGCTGTTGGCTGATGGGCAATGCAGCTAGGGCACGGGCATGCCCCGCATCTAATTGCTGATTTTGCAGCAGAATGCGCACGGGCATTGCCAGCTCAAGCAACCGCAGCGCATTGCTCACCACCGGGCGCGATATGCCGAGCGCATCCGCTACCTGTTGGTGGGTCATTTTGAACTCCATAATCAAGCGCCGCATGGCTTCTGCTTGCTCGATGGGGTTCAGATCTTCGCGCTGCAAATTTTCGATGAGTGCGAGTGCGGCAGCTTGCGTGTCGTCTATTTCTCGAATGATGGCGGGAATTTGCTGCAAACCGGCCATTTGCGCCGCTCGCCAGCGTCGCTCGCCGGCGATCAGCTCGTATTCACCCGACCGCCGGCGCAGCACGACAGGCTGGATGAGTCCTTGCGCTCGAATTGAATCGGCCAAACTTTGTAGCGCGTCTTGATCAAAGTGCGTGCGGGGCTGAAACGGGCTGGCGTGAATTAGCTCTATAGCGACATCGCGATAGTGCGCTTCCTGCGTTTCTGGCGATTCACTGGAACGGAGCAGGGCATCGAGGCCGCGCCCTAAGCCTTTTTTCTTGATGGTCATGGGGCGCTTCTCGTTTTGCTTGCGCGTTCACCGCGCGCGGTTGACCGCGTGATGAGCTCATGGGCAAGCTCATCGTAGGCCTGCGCCCCGGCGGAATTTCGATCGTAAAACCAAGCGGGCAGACCATGGCTGGGTGCCTCTGCTAAGCGCACATTGCGGGGAATGAGTGTGTTAAATACCTGCGCACCAAAGTGAGCCAGGAGTTGCTCGGATACTTGCTGCGCCAGCAAATTTCGTGCGTCATATAAGGTGCGCACCACGCCTGCCACGCCTAAAGCGGGCTGCAAGGCCAGCCGAACTTGCTCGATGGTTTCCAAGAGCGCGCTTAAACCTTCCAGCGCAAAATACTCGCATTGAACGGGGATTAACACGTCATCTGCCGCGACCAGCGCATTGATTGTGAGCGTGTTTAGCGCGGGCGGGCAGTCGATCAAAATGAAATCGAAATCTGCCTGCAGAGGCATAAGGGCGCGGCGAAGCTTTATTTCTCGTCCGATGCGGCTGACCAGCGCAAACTCGGCGCCGGCAAGCTCGATATTGGCGGGCAACAAGCTGAAGCCAGCAGGTTCGCTTTGGACAATCACATCGGATATTTGTGCTTCATCGAGCAGAACATCGGCCATGCTGAGGGCAAGCGCGGATTTATCGCAGCCGGCGCTCACGGTGGCATTGCCTTGGGGGTCCATATCGATTAAGAGCACCCGTTGCCCCAGCACTTGCAACGCCGCCGCAAGATTAACGGCCGTGGTTGTTTTACCAACGCCGCCTTTTTGGTTGGTGATGGCGAGCGTCCAGCTCATAATGCGGCCTCTTTTTGGTAAATTTGCAGATGACGCTGGGCATCGAGCCCCGGAATGGTAAGCGCGTGCGTGGCGCGGCAAACAAACGGCGATTGAACCGTCTCATCCACCCGCCCTTTCATGGCTAACCACATGCCATTGGGCGCGGCCAAATGCTCGGTCAACGCCAGAAAATCGGTGGTGCTGGCAAATGCCCGCGATATGATTTGCTCGTACTGTGCGCCTGTGTACGCTTCGACGCGCCCGCGCACGATTTTGACATTTTTAATCGCCAGCTCGCGCACGGCCGCCTCGGCAAAGCGCGTCATTTTAAGGTTGGCATCAATTAAGGTGACATCCAACGCGTCATCGGCAAGTGCCAAAATAATACCCGGCAAGCCAGGACCACTGCCCACATCCAGCAACCGCTGCTCTGAGTTAATCCAGGGGCGCACGGCGACAGAATCCAACACATGGCGCACACGCATGTCTTGCAGGGCACGCACAGCGGTGAGGTTGTAGGCGCGGTTCCATTTGGCCAGCAATTGCAGGTACGCCGCGATGCGCTCCGCCGCCCCTGGCTGAACGGATTGCTGCATCTGCGCCATATCGCCCGCTATCTGTTCAGCCAGCGTAGCCCGTGCAAAGGAGGGCGTCGTGGCGTTGGACAAAACCATCAAGCGGATGCCGCCAATAAGGTGCGGCGCTTTAAATGCACCAATAATAATGAAATGGCGGCGGGGGTCACGCCCGAAATTCGTAAAGCCTGACCAATGGTGCTCGGCCTTTGTGCCGCAAGCTTGGCGCGTACTTCATTGGATAAGCCATGAATTTGCGCGTAATCGAGCTCATCGGGCAACGCTTGCGTTTCAAGCTTGATGGTGCGGCTCACTTCATCGCGCTGCCGATCAACATAGCCTGCATATTTCACTTCTATTTCGATTTGCTCTGTTACCGCCAGAGGCAATGGGACGGAGGGGGCAAAACTTTGCACCTGCATTAAATGGGCGTAATCCATTTCGGGGCGGCGCAGAAGATCCAGCGCGTTCACGCCTTTACTAATGACGCTAGCCACTTGCGTGACTTCCGGGTGATCGGGGTGCAACCATAAATCCGCCAAGCGACCTCGCTCGGCTTGAATGGCCTCAAGTTTTTCGCCAAAAGCCTGCCAGCGCGCCTCATCCACCAAGCCATAAGCATAGCCCAGCGGGGTTAGGCGCTGATCGGCATTATCTTCGCGCAACATGAGGCGATATTCAGCCCGGCTTGTGAACATGCGATACGGCTCTTGCGTGCCTTGGGTGATTAAATCGTCGATCATCACGCCGATATAGGCTTCATCGCGCCGCAAGCTGAATGGCGAGCGCCCCAGCACCTTTGCTGCCGCATTCGCCCCCGCCATTAATCCTTGTGCCGCCGCCTCTTCATAGCCCGTGGTACCGTTAATTTGCCCGGCGAAATAAAGCCCCGCAATGGCTCGGGTTTCCAGCGTGGGTTTTAAGCCGCGCGGATCGAAAAAGTCATACTCAATCGCATAGCCCGGGCGCGTGATGATGGCGTGTTCAAAGCCGCGAATTGAGCGCACATAAGCGAGCTGAATATCAAATGGCAAGCTGGTTGAAATGCCGTTGGGATAAATTTCATTGGTGGTTAGCCCTTCGGGCTCAACAAACACTTGATGCGAGTCTTTATCAGCAAAACGGTGAATTTTATCTTCAATGGAAGGGCAATAACGTGGCCCCACGCCTTCAATCACGCCCGTGAACATGGGGGAGCGATCTAAACCGCCGCGAATAATATCGTGCGTGCGTTCATTGGTATGGGTGATGTAGCAATCGATTTGCCGCGGGTGATCGGCCAGCGAGCCCATAAAGGAGAACACCGGTTCAGGTGTATCGCCAGGCTGTACTTGCATCACCGACAAATCAATTGAGCGAATATCAATACGCGGCGGCGTGCCTGTTTTCAGGCGCCCGACACCCAGCGACAATTCGCGCAACCGATCGGCAAGGCGCTTGGCGGGTGGGTCGCCTGCACGACCGCCTTGGTAATGATTCATGCCGATGTGAATTTGGCCTGCCAAAAAAGTGCCCGCCGTTAACACCACCGCCTTGCCGGTGAACTCGATACCCGCCTGAGTGCGCACGCCCGTAACGCAATCGCCCTCAAGAATGAGATCATCGATAGCTTGCTGAAACAGCATTAAATTAGGCTGATTTTCCAGCATGTGCCGAATGGCGGACTTATAGAGAACTCGATCGGCCTGCGCCCGGGTTGCGCGAACGGCCGGCCCTTTGCGGGCATTAAGCGTGCGAAACTGGATACCCGCTTGATCTGCCGCCCGCGCCATCGCGCCGCCTAAGGCATCAATCTCTCGAACTAGGTGGCCTTTGCCAATGCCACCGATGGCTGGGTTGCAACTCATTTGCCCCAAGGTTTCGATGTTATGCGTTACCAGCAAGGTGCGAGCACCCATCCGCGCGGCCGCCAGCGCGGCCTCGGTACCCGCATGACCGCCGCCCACAATAATCACATCAAAAATTTCTGGATAACGCACGGACAACTCCGATCAATCAACAATATAAGCCCATTTAACGCGCACCCGCGCCGCAACAACACAGCCCCATTCAATTTTGGGTGGTGTATTTTACGACCAACCGCAGCCAAAATCGAGACAAATAACAAAATATCTCAAGAAAACAGGGTGATAGATGAATCAAGATGCTTAAATCCGCTATTTTTCGGATCGGCATGTCTGCGCGATACTGTACAAGATAGCGGGCAACCCGAACTATGCGGCTACTTTATACCCTGCTTTTTTTCGGGCAGAATACCCGGCTCACTCAGGCGCGTGGGTGAGGAAGTTAAAACGCGCGCCCTTAATGCGCCCCAAGTATCGGGTTGCAACTTGACACGCGCAAACCCCGCCCCAATGGGCAAACACGATGATAAGGCCTCTTTGGGGACTCTACCGCTGCGAATGCACCCTTTAAACTATTTTTTAGAATCAGGTAATAATGAACACATTGACTGAATCCCGTATTTTTTCCACCTTAATTATGTTGGGCATTGCCCTGATTGCCGCATTGGCGATTTCTCAAATTCAATCGGCACAATTGATTGAATCCACCGCCCTGCGCTTTATCGCAACCACGGCCATTATTTTTATTGTGATTTTATTAGCCAGCCTTTTACCTAGGAAAACGTCCACAAACACCCAAAACCCCACCCATGGGGATGAACCCTTAACGCCGCACCGCGAAACCGGACACGTGAAATGGTTTAATACCGAAAAGGGGTTTGGCTTTATTGTGCGCGAAAATGGTGACGATTTATTCGTGCATTTTCGTGCCGTCGGGGATGGCTCAACTTTGCAGCTCGTTGAAGGACAAAAAGTGGAATACCACATTGGCCAAGGCCGTAAAGGCCCTCAAGCCGAACAGGTTGTGGTGCTGGAATAAACATTCCAATAGCGCGCCTATATCGCTTGGCAACAGGCGGGTTTATGGGCGCGAATTAAATCGCTTAAAAGATCAACCGCCGCGCATCGGGCATACCGCTCGCGGCTAGCTACGGCCACATCTCGGTAAGGCACCGGCGCCTCGAAGGGAAAATACCGAATTAAATCGCCCGCTTGACCGGCATGTGTTGTGTTCGATGAGCACGGCAACACGGTAATGCCAGCGCCGGATGCCACCATCATGCGCATGGTTTCAAGTGAGCCGCCTTCCAGTGTTTTTTGCAAACGCCCCGTACTTGCCGGCTGCGCGCAAGCAGGACACATGCTCAACACCTGATCGCGAAAGCAATGCCCCTGACCCAGCATAAGCAAATCATGCGCCGCTAATGACGTCACCGACACCGCGCCCGTCTTGGCTAACTCAGAAGAGAGTGGGTGCTCGCTTGGTACAGCTACCGTAAAAGGCTCACGATACACTGGGGTTATCACCAAGCGCGGTGCACTGAAAGGCAGCGAAAGCACCACCGCATCCAACGCGCCCTGTTGCAGCTTGAGCGCCAAATCGTGGGTAAAGCCTTCGACAATTTCCACCGGCATGCGCGGCGCCCGCCGATGCAGCGCCGGAATAAGCCCCGGCAATAAATAGGGCCCAATGGTATAAATCAAACCAATGCGCAGGGTGCCGACCAACGGATCCTTAGCGGCATCGGCCAGCGTTTGCAACTGATCGGCTTCCTGCAATACCCGCTCTGCCTGCTCAATGATGGCCTCACCGCGCGGGGTGATGCGCAATTCCGTGCGGCTGGCGCGTTCAAATATCTGCACGCCCAAGGTATCTTCGATCCGTTTAACGCCGACGCTTAAAGTCGGCTGGCTAACGAAGCACGCTAACGCCGCACGGCCAAAATGTCGTTCGCGCGCAACGGCTACAATGTACTTCAACTCGGTTAATGTCATACAAATCCAGCAGCGGTTGGTTAAAAAATCAAAGCAGGTTTGGTGTCAATTCACAGTTAAAACTTGCAAAGCTGCAAAAGCCCGTGAACAATTATCTTTTATGGCGCATCCATGATCTATCTTCATGGGTAATGATTGACACTGAGGAGTATCACCGTGAGCGACAAAATCGCCTATATCAATGATGGCAACTTCGATACTGAAGTGCTGAAAAACGATCTACCCGTTCTGGTTGATTATTGGGCAGAATGGTGCGGCCCTTGCCGAATGATTGCCCCCATTTTAGATGAAGTGGCCGAGCAATACGCCGGTAAAGTTAAAGTGGCTAAATTGAATATCGATGAAAACCCAGAAACACCGAGGCTACATGGGATTCGGGGCATTCCCACATTAATGCTGTTCAAAAATGGCAAAGTAGAAGGCACCAAAGTGGGCGCGGTTTCTAAATCGCAACTCACCGCGTTTATCGACGGCGCGCTTTAATTCTGGCGGTTTCGGCGCTTGCCTGTTGGCAGTTCGCCGAAACTGTGCCAAAATCAATTTTAATTAACGATACTCATCGTTTACTTTATCGTCATCTGGCACCTCGCCAATCTCAATTTTCCCCCACCCAAGCTGTAAGGCTTCCTTTTTCATAGCTGCATAAATCTATCCGATGAATCTAACCGAACTCAAAGCAAAACCCGTCACCGACCTTGTTGCCATGGCAGAATCCTTAGGCATCGAGAATATCGCCCGTACCCGCAAGCAAGATGTAATTTTTGCGCTGCTTAAATCGCACGCCAAAACCGGCGAATCCATTTTCGGCGATGGGGTGCTTGAAATTCTCCCCGATGGCTTTGGGTTTTTACGGGGCGCGGATGCCTCTTATCTGGCCGGCCCTGCGGATGTGTATGTATCGCCTTCGCAAATTCGGCGTTTTAATTTGCAAACCGGCGATACGATCGCAGGTACGGTGCGCGCTCCGAAAGATGGTGAGCGCTATTTCGCATTGCTTAAAATCGACACCATTAATTTTGAACAGCCTAATGTCTCCAAAGGCAAGGTATTGTTCGAAAACTTAACGCCGCTGCACGCCAATTCCCGCATGCGCATGGAGCGCGGCAATGGCTCGACTGAGGATTTAACCGCGCGTATTATCGATATCGTATCGCCCATCGGCAAAGGCCAGCGCGGCTTGGTCGTCTCCCCGCCAAAAGCGGGGAAAACCATGATGCTGCAAAACATCGCGCAAAGCATTACCAGCAATTATCCCGAATGCGACTTGATTGTGCTGCTCATTGACGAGCGCCCGGAAGAAGTCACGGAGATGCAACGCACGGTGCGCGGCGAGGTGGTGGCCTCAACGTTTGATGAACCAGCCACCCGGCATGTGCAAGTGGCGGAGATGGTGATCGAAAAAGCCAAACGCTTGGTTGAACACAAGCGTGATGTGGTGATTTTACTAGACTCGATCACCCGCTTGGCGCGCGCGTACAACACCGTGGTGCCTTCATCGGGCAAAGTGTTAACCGGCGGGGTGGATGCTAATGCCTTGCACCGGCCAAAACGCTTTTTTGGTGCCGCGCGCAACATCGAAGAAGGCGGCAGCCTGACCATTATCGCGACCGCCCTAATCGACACTGGCTCGAAGATGGACGAGGTGATCTACGAAGAATTCAAAGGCACCGGCAACATGGAGTTGCATTTAGATCGCCGCATTGCAGAGAAACGGGTTTATCCCGCCATCAACATCAATCGCTCCGGGACCCGTCGTGAGGAGCTATTAACGGATACCGAAGAACTGCAAAAAATGTGGATTTTGCGTAAATTCTTGCATCCCATGAGCGAGCTCGAATCTATGGAGTTTTTGCTCGATAAATTGCAAAAAACCAAAACCAACAATGAGTTTTACGATTCGATGCGGCGCGGTTAATTTTTCCGCCCACCAAAAACCCCGCATCAAAGCGGGGTTTTTTATGACTTCACATGGCGTTTTACTGCGAGGGAATTAAGGTAATACCTTTTGGCAGGGCGGTTTGATGCGCGGCGATATAGGCATTCAAGCCTGTGCGTTCAGCATCACAGGCGGGCAAGGCGATAATCTGATCGGCTAAATTACTGAAACTGACTTTAATATCACCGTGGAAAAACCAGCCACCCACGCCCTGTGCGTGGGTTTTGATGAGCGCGTAGGCGCAAGCATTCTGCGCTACCTTATCGATAATCACTTCCGTGCCATTCACGGTAATGGTGGTGGTATAGGTGTGGGCTTGATCCATATACGCATCCATTAAAAATAATTTATCCCAAGCACGCGGATTTTGGCCACTTAAAATGGCATTCTCCATGAACAGCAGATGGCTTTTGAGGTTATTAGCTTGCTCGGTGGTTTGGGTGGCGATTGCCCAGCGCACGCTCATATTGGCATCATCGAAAGTAGCAGCCGGCGAGTTACTGGTGCCTGCGGTGGTGTAGGACGGGTAATTGGTGGCCAAATAGCTGATATACGATTCAGTGGGCGCTTTGGCGGCGGGTGCCGCGCCGCTGGTAGGCGAACCGCTGGTAGGCGAGGAACCACCGCCGCCGCAACCGGTAACAAGTAGGGTGGCTGAAATTAACGCGGTAACTAACGGCAAACGCGGGCTCATGGATAACTCCCCAAGATGATTTACAAAAATTCGGTCGGCATTAATTTACTGATGCCAAAACCTGTTTTGCTAATATCTTCGAAAATTGTATCCCGCCGATGTCGGAATCGTTACAAGCGGTTACCGCGCTGCGTCTTCGCGGGCAGCGGCGCGCCAGCCGATGTCCTCTCGATAAAAACCGCCTTTAAAATCAATCGCTTTAACGCCGGCATAGGCGCTAGCTTGCGCTGCGCGAACGCTATCCCCTAAGGCGGTCACGCACAAAACCCGCCCGCCAGCGGTGACCACAGCGCCATCAACCCGGCGCGTGCCCGCATGAAAGGCTTTCACTCCGGTGGGCAGGGTATCTAGGCCGTGAATTTCGTCCCCGGCGCGGATCTCGAACGGGTAGCCTTCTGCCGCCATCACCACGCCAACCGCCGTGTGCGGGTTCCAATCGCAGCGAACCGTATCGAGCTTGCCGGCGATACCGGCTTCCAGCAAATCCACCAAATCGGTGTTCAGCCGCAGCATAATCGGCTGGGTTTCCGGGTCACCAAAGCGGCAATTAAATTCGAGCACGTTTGGCTTGCCGGCGGCATCAATCATAAGGCCTGCGTACAAAAAGCCGGTGTAAGGTACGCCCTCAAGCGCCATCCCCTTTACGGTCGGCTCAATCACGGTGCGCATAACAAGTTCGGCGATCTCGGGCGTCACCACGGGCGCGGGCGAATAAGCGCCCATGCCGCCGGTATTAGGACCCGTATCACCGTTATCGCGGGCTTTGTGATCTTGGCTTGTGGCCATCGGCAGGATGTTGTCGCCATCGACCATAACAATAAAGCTCGCTTCCTCGCCGGCTAAAAACGCTTCAATCACGACGCGTGAGCCGGCAGCGCCAAATTGGCCGCCGAATATGTCGAGAATGGCCGCTTCGGCTTCGGCTACTGTTTGCGCCACAATCACGCCTTTGCCCGCCGCCAAGCCATCGGCTTTAACAACGATGGGCGCGCCGTGTTCGCGCACATAGCTCAAAGCGGGCGCGGACTCGGTAAACACGCGATACGCGGCGGTGGGAATGCGATGGCGTGCGAGAAAATCCTTGCTAAATGCCTTGGAGCCCTCTAACTGAGCGGCGGCTTTCGTAGGACCAAAAATGGCCAAGCCCGCATCGCGGAAGGTATCAACCACCCCCAGCACCAGCGGCACCTCAGGGCCCACCACAGTGAGTGCCACGCCTTCGCGCGCGGCGAAGGCGACCAAGCCGGCCACATCCGTGACCGCAATTGGCACGTTTTCGCATTTGGCTTCTGCTGCCGTGCCCGGGTTACCCGGTGCAACGAATACCGTGGTCACACGGGGCGACTGCGCCAATTTCCACGCCAAGGCGTGCTCACGCCCCCCCCCACCGATTACTAACACCTTCATGACTCTGCCTCGATTGCTTTTAATTTCAATAAAATTGGCGACATTTTGCCACACCCACCGGATAATTCCGCCCATGATCGACATCGTGCTGTTTGAACCTGAAATTCCGCCCAATACTGGCAACATTATTCGCCTGTGTGCCAACACCGGCGCGCGGTTGCATTTAGTTGAACCCTTGGGGTTTAAAATGGATGAGAAAGCCTTGCGGCGCGCGGGGTTGGATTATCACGAGTTTGCAGAAATCAAAATCCATCCTAACTGGCAGGCGGCCAAGCTCGCGTTTGCCGGCAGGCGGTTATTCGCACTCACCACCAAAGGCAGCGCGCCGTTTCACGAGGTACGATTTGCGCCAAATGACGTGCTGGTATTTGGGCCGGAAACCCGTGGCCTGCCTTTAGTGGTTTTAGATGAGTTTTCTTGCGATACCCGCTTGCGACTGCCGATGCGCGCCGATTCCCGCAGTTTAAATTTATCCAATACCGTCGCCATTGCGGTGTTTGAAGTGTGGCGGCAATTGGATTTCGTGGGCGCAGGCAGACGGGAATTACCCACAAAATGAATACCCCGCACAACGCGGCGCTGCACGTGCATCCGATCGCCATTGCCCGCAGCCCCTTCAAAAGCCGCTTTGGTATCCCGAGGCAATCGGGCTTAGTTGCCGATGCCTTGGGCGTCATTCAACCCATTAAACCGTGGCACCGACAAGAGGCCTGGGTGGGGATTGAGCAATACTCTCACCTCTGGCTGATTTGGCAGGTGCACGATCGCCCGCATCAACCCGCTTCCAGCGTGCGCCCGCCGCGCTTGGGCGGCAATGTCAAACTGGGGGTGTTTGCAACCCGCTCGCCGGCCAGGCCCAACCCGATCGGCTTATCACTCGTTAAGTTGTTGCACTTGGAACATCATAACGGCCACGTGCTGCTTCATGTGAGTGGGCTGGATTTGCTCGATGGCACGCCCATTCTCGACATTAAACCGCACATTGCATTTACCGATTGCCCACTCAATTCCCACAGCGGCATGGCGCGAGAGGCGCCGCTGCGCTTACCGGTTGATTGGTCGGCCATCCCACGTGCTGTGCGCGATCTTCTCACGATGAACGAGCAATCCGTCATTGAGCAAACCCTCGCACTCGACCCGCGCCCGGCATTTCATGACGATGCCGAGCGGGTGTATCACTGCCCGTTATTTGGTTGGCATGTGCAGTTTCGGGTGCAAAACCGCATCGTGCTTATCATCGGGCTAAGCGCGCTACCACCCAGCGGCGCACCCAATCGAACAACCACCCCAATCCATACAGGGTGATAAAGGTAGGCAGGCCAAACACGAGATAGGCCGTTGCCCAGTTTAAGTGCAAAAAAAAGCCAATGCGCCAATCCCAACGCAACCACCCCCGCCATTTGCAAGGCGATCGGTAACTGCAAAAATATAAATTGCCCTTTCGCGTCTGCGCCAGCGCTGAAGGCCATCCATAAGCATAGGGCTATGATTACGGCGTAAATCACACATAAAACCAAGCCCGTTATACTGAACAAAACCCGTCGCCTGTGCGGCGCTCTATCGGCGGACTCCATCGCGAGCAGCTATGCTTCTTTATGACGCGGTTCACGCGCCAAAAGTTGGGCGACCGCTTCGCGCGCGGGCACACCGCCACACAACACTTGGCAAACGGCATGCACAATTGGCATATCCACGCCGTAGCGTGTCGCCAAGCGCTGTCCTTCTGTCGCCGCGCCAATGCCCTCAACCGCTTGGCCGATGGCGGCAACGGCTTCTTCTGCACAATAGCCTTGGGCAAGCTTTAGGCCAAAACGGCGGTTACGGGATTGGTCATCGGTGCAGGTCAAAACCAAATCACCCACCCCCGCCAAGCCCATAAACGTTTCTGCGCGGGCGCCCATGGCCGCGCCCAAGCGCATCAGTTCAGCCAAGCCACGGGTAATGAGTGCGGCACGCGCATTGGCGCCAAAGCCAAAGCCGTCTGCTACGCCAGCCGCGATTGCCAGAACATTTTTCAAACCACCGGCAATTTCCACCCCAGTCACATCGTCGGTGGGATAGGTGCGCAGCGTGGGGTTGCGCAGCGTGGCGGCGATGCCTTCGGCGACCGATAAATCCGTGCAGGCCACCGTAATAGCCGAAGGCTTGCCGGTGGCTACCTCATGGGCGAAGGTGGGGCCTGAAACCACGACAAACGGGCGAGCGGCTAAACAGCTCGCTGCCAATTCGCTGATTTTCCGCCCGGTACCGTGTTCGAAGCCTTTAGCCGCATTCACAATCACAGCGCGGGGCGGAATCGATTCGGTATGCGCGGTTAAAAACTCGGCCAATGCTTTGGTTGGCAAAACAAGCCAAATTTGATCGGCATGCTGCAAAGCGGCGGTTAAATCACTGGTAACCGATAAGCCATCTGGGAATGGGCAATCGGCCAAATAGCGGGCATTGATGCGATCCCGCTCGCTGCGCGCAGCCAAACCCGCATCGCGTGCCCATAACCGCACCACATGACCATTTTTAGCCAATACGATGGCCAGCGCCGTACCCCAAGAGCCCGCGCCAATCACCGTGATTAATGTCGGTCGGGTCATCGGTTCAGGTCGGGTTGGGGCAGACCAGAGAACAGACAAGAGTGTCGCCTTTTATTGCGGGCGGCCGTGGGCTTGTTCCATTTGCTCAGAAACATGCTGCGCGTATAACTGATCGAAATTTATCGGCTGGAGAATCAACTGCGGAAAGCCGCCTTTCATCACTAAATCGCTCACGGTTTCGCGAATATACGGCTGAATTAAGTTCGGGCAATACGCACCCAAAATTTGCTGCGCGCTGGCATCATCGAACCCGACAATGGTGAAAATACCAGCATATTGCACCTCGGCTAAGTAGATGGTTTCGGCGTTGTGCGTGGCGGTGGCAGTAATCGTCAGCGCAGTTTCAAACACACCTTCGCCCAGTTTGCGCGCGTTATTGGCGACCTGCACATTCACTTCCGGCGACCATTCGGTGGCTACGAAAATATCAGGCGCTTGCGGCGATTCAAACGAAACATCTTTTAAATAGATTTTTTGAATAACAAACTGCTGCTCCGTCGCGTGGTCAGTCGGGGCGGCGGCGTTTGGGTTTAATTGATCGGTCATGAAAACAACTCCGTTGTACGAGTATAAATAAAAGCCAAAAACGTTGGTGCAAGGCCGAAGGCCGAATCAAGGACAAACACCGCGCGGCACCCAAATTAATCTAACGCACGCCGTGCTGGCTTAACCAGCTCTCAAGCGCCGGAAGCGACAGTGCGCCCGAAGTTCGCGCCACTTCTCGGCCGGCTTTAAACAAAATTAACGTTGGAATACTGCGGATAGAAAACTGGGCGGCGGTTTGTGGCGCTTGGTCGGTTTCTAGCTTGCCGACGCGCAGGGTTGATTTTTTCCGCTCAGCCAATTGCTCAAATACGGGCGCCATCATCTGGCAAGGGCCACACCACGTCGCCCAAAAATCGACGAGCACGGGCAAATCATTGCGCGCCACCTGACGCGAAAAATTCGTATCATTGAGCACGATCGGGTGGCCAGAAAAAAGCGCGGCACCACATTTGCCACACTGACCTGATCCCGCGCGCGCAGCGGGAATGCGGTTCACGGCACTGCATTGCGGGCAAACAACATGGATTGACGGGGTTTCGCTCATCGGTAACTCCAAAATTCAGCGGGAATGATTTTAAGCGTATGGGGGCACATTAATCATTTTCCAGAGGGGTTTTGAATGGAGTTTTTACATTTTGCCGCTCTTTTTCCAGCAAGCCCGGCAAGCCGCCAGCCGCGACAAGCGCCGCAAGATCATCGTACCCGCCGACATGAGTTTGACCAATAAAAATCTGAGGTACGGTCTCTCGACCCGACCTTAATTCCATTTCATGCCGCGCAGCGGCATTAAAATCGACCGATAATTCAATAAATTGAATACCTTGCTGCTTAAGCAGTCGCTTTGCAAAATGGCAATACGGGCAAAAAGCGCTTAAGTACACCACAGCGTGCAGCGGTGCGGGCGGCGCGCCCAATGAATCAGGCAATGGCATTTTCGTGCGCCTTACTTGCGGACAACCGGATAGCGTTCCGCTTTCCACGCTATAATGCCGCCCGCCAAATGACCAACCTTCGAGAAGCCCGCTTTAACCAGCATGTTCGCAGCGGTAGCTGAACGATTTCCCGAGCGGCAATACAGCAAAATTTGATCCGCCTTATGCGACTCAAGCTCGCCGAGCTTGCTTGCCAGCGACCCCAAAGCCATGTGCTTTGCGCCTTTGATGTGCTCACCCCGAAACTCGTCGGTTTCACGCACATCTAGCAACACCACGTTGTCACGGCCGATCAATCGCGCAAACTCGGTGGCCGACACATCCACGAACTTTTGCAAGCCCCGCGTCATCTCGTTAGCCAGCAGCATGACCGACAACACGATGGCAGCAAGCGATAACATCCAATGCGCCATCAGAAAGTGGATAAATTCCTGCATGAAAAACCTTATTTTAAATGAAAGAATGTCGGCGAATTACTGCGCTCGGCGCACGCCCAGCTTAACCAGTATCGAATCCATCGGGCAAAAACGGGTAATGCCACTTTGGAATAAGTTTAAGCCCACAAAAGCGGTTAACCACAGCCAGCTAGGCTTGGTTAAATCCACCGTGCCGGCTAGGTGCGCAAGCGTTAAAGAAATTAACACCATTAAGCCCGCCATAATGCGGACAATTCGATCAGTCGTCATCTTATTACCTCAGGTAATCAAAAATAAGGGGGCAAACTGCCCGCACAAAAAATGCCCTTAATTGAACGGGCAAAACACTTCTTGCATCATGCTAATTAAGCGCAAGGTACGGGCATCCGACACCCGATAAAACACCCGATTGGCCTCTTTGCGCGAGGCTAAAATACCTTTGTCTCGTAAAATCGCCAAGTGTTGAGAGATGTTGCTTTGGGTGGTGCCCACCGAATCGACAATTTCTTGCACGTGCAATTCGCGATCGCCCAAAACACATAAAATTTTAAGCCGCAATGGATGCGACATCGCTTTGAGGGAGCGCGAAGCACGATCAATATCTTCCGTTCGTGCCATGAGCCGTTCGGTGCCGCAGTCAGTTGTCTCTAAAATCATGCGATTTTCCCAATCAAAAAATAAGCCAATTTCGATATGCTACCAGACCATCCTAATTTGACGGTTAGAATCACTGCGTCAAAATATCGCCAGCATTTTCGCCCTGATGATACATTCGCAACCTTAAGCTCGCCATCGATCGTGGGCGTCTATATTAGCGACACTTAATGTTTGTGTCGTCAAAAATTGAATTTTCAGCTTAACTTGAGCGTGAACACCGGTAATGACTGCATTTTTTCGATTTGGATTTTTGTATCCAGCCAGATCCCGCCGCGCGGTGCTCAATCTGGGCTTAATTTGCTTGCTGGGCTTGCTCTTTTGGGCGGAAGGGATCAGCGGCGCCAAGGCGGCCGATAACCCACAACAACTGAAAAGCGCCATCGAACAACAAAAATTAGAGCTCGAAAAAACGCGAGCCGCGCAAGAAAAAACCCGTCAATCCCTTAAAAAAACTCAGCAACAACTGGCCGAATCCGCGCGAGCGCAAGAAGCACTTGAAGATCAAGTCGCCGCGCTTGAAGCGGCACAATCAAAGTTAAAAGCCGAGGCGAACCTGCTTGAGCAATCCATCCAAGCACTGAAACCCCAAATTGCCGATAGCGTGAAACTGGCCTACACCTTGGGTGATCAGGCCAGTTTGGGCTCCCTCTTTGCCTATAATGATGCGTTAACTACCGAGCGAAACCTGCGTTATATCAAAATATTACTCGCGCAATCCATGGATAAAATGGCGCAACTTGATCAAGCCACCCGCCAACAAGCCCACAATCAACAAAGTTTGCTCGACGCACAAGCCAAGCTGAATAAAGCGCAAAACGAGCTTCAAAAAAATACCGCAAAGCGCCGCGCGCAACAGGCCGAACAAAATCAATTACTCGCATCGCTCAGCAGCCGGGCAGACGAGCAATCCCAGCATCTGGCCACCCTGCTTGAACAGAAAAAAACGCTAGATGCGCAAATTGCAAGCCTCAATGCCCAAGCCGCCCGCGAACGTGCCGAACGTAAAACGCAAGCCCAAGCCGAGGCTCAGGCCAAAGCCGATGCAGCGCACGCGCGCAATCAACAAGCGAAGCCTGAACGCGCAAGCCGCTCCCCCACGCCTGAGCCTGCCGAAGCAGAATCAACACCCGATGAAGAAGCCTCCCCGCCCACCGCCGCCGCGCGCTCAGGTGCCTTGCCTGTTGTGGGTAAAATCATTCGCAGTTATGGCGCGCCCATTGCCGGGGGCGATATGCAATCACAAGGGATTTTATTTGCCGCACCCTTCAATAGCCCTGTGCGCGCGGTGGCGGCGGGCAAGGTCGTGTTTGCGGATGCCATGAAAGGCTGGGGAAATCTGATCATCGTGCGACATCCCGGCGGGTATATGTCGTTATATGCGCATAACAGCCGCCTTTTGGTTCAAACCGGCGCGCGCGTCAATCAAGGCACTGAATTGGCGCTCAGTGGTCAGATTGATGGCCACGAAGCCGGGCTTTATTTTGAGGTACGCCACGGCAATGATACGGTTAACCCCGCCCGCTGGGCGGCCTACCGAGCCGTTTCACGATAAATTTAAGGGTTAATCACCGCACCGAGCGCATCCAAGGCTTAATCCTTGCTATTCTTCTTAAGAACTACGGCGTTATTATTTGGTCTGATTGCCAACGGTTGGTTTTTGTAAAATAACCCCAATTAAGCGCCCCACCCGCCGTGTCGCCCACAATTAATTATCTGTTTTTGGAGTAAATATTCTCATGGCTCAATGGTTGCGAAAAACATCTGCCCTTGGTGTGGCCGCCGTTTTCGGGTTTTCTGTCGCGGTCGCGGTTAATGCCTTGGCAGATAAAGATCAGGCCAAAGATGCCGCCGATCAATCCTCAATTCCGTTAAGTGAATTGCGCACCTTCACCGATGTGCTCACCCGTGTGCGGGCAGATTATGTTGATCCCGTCACCGACAAAACCCTAATGGATAATGCGATTCGCGGCATGATTGATCGACTCGACCCGCACTCAAACTACCTTGATAAAGCCGAATTCAAAGATTTGCAGGAAACCACCACCGGTAAATTCGGCGGTTTAGGCTTGCAAGTGGGCATGAAAGATAAAGTTATTACGGTCATCTCACCCATCGACGACACCCCCGCCCAAAAAGCGGGCATTAAAGCCGGCGATAAAATCATCAAAATTAATGGGGAATTAACCCAAGGGCTCGATTTAGAAAAATCGGTTAAGTTGATGCGCGGCGATCCTGGCTCCAAAATTACCTTAACCCTCGTGCGTGATGGGGTGGAAAAGCCTTTTGATGTCACACTTGAGCGCGCCATCATCAACGTCAAATCGGTTAAAGCCCGCATGCTTGACCCGAATTTCGGTTATGTACGCATTGCCCAATTTCAATCGGATACCACCGACCAGCTGCATGATGCACTCAATCAGCTCGTTAAAGATAATGACAACAAACCCCTCAAAGGCTTAGTACTCGATTTACGCAACAACCCCGGCGGCGTCCTGCAAGCCGCCGTGGGCGTGGTGGATACGTTCGTCAACAAAGGGCTGATTGTGTACACCGATGGCCGCGATGCCGACTCTAAAATGAGCTTCAAAGCTCACGAAGGCGACATGCTCAACGGCGCCCCGATTGTAGTGCTCGTGAATGGCGGCTCAGCTTCAGCATCAGAAATCGTCGCCGGCGCCCTGCAAGACGATGGCCGCGCGCTCATCGCCGGCGAGCGCACCTTCGGTAAAGGCTCTGTGCAATCCATTATGCCGTTAACCAATGGTGGCGCCCTGCGCTTAACCACTGCGCGCTACTTCACCCCAGCCGGTCGCTCCATTCAAGGCGAAGGCATCAAACCCGATGTTGAAGTGCATCAATTAAAAGTGAGCGATATTGATAAAGTATTCTCCATCAAAGAGGCCGATTTAGCCGGGCACATCAGCAACCCGACCCAAAAGCCTGCGGATGCGACCGATGGCAAAACCAATGCGGCACCGAAAGAAGCGCCCATCAAACAAATGATCGACACCGATGGCAAGCCGCTTGTTGAAACCGATTACCAGCTTTACGAAGGCTTAAACTTACTCAAAGGCATGTCGATTGTTGCCCAACGGCTTGAGAAAAATAAATAGCCTTTAAGCGCAAGGGGAAAGCCCCTTCACTTTATAGTTAATTTGGCTATTTATTTTAAGCCCGCCACAAGTTACCTTGGGCGGGTCTTTTTTTGCCTGCCATTGACGCAAGGAGCCCCACCCATGTCCCCCAAAGTCCTAATTTTGTTAGCCCCCGGTTTTGAAGATCTCGAAGCCGTAACCCTCATCGATTTATTACGCCGAGCCAAGTGCCAGGTATCGGTTTATAGCCTGCGCGAAGATGAAGCGACCGGTTCGCGCGGCACCCGCATCCACACCGATGGCAATTTAGCCCTACTCGATAAACAAACCACTTTTGATTTAATTGTGCTGCCCGGCGGCCAGCCCGGAAGCGACAACCTTGCCGCCGATGCCCGTGTGCTCGCACTGCTCAAAACCCAAGTTGCCGCAGGCCGCTTTGTCGCCGCGCTCTGTGCGGCACCCAAAGTGCTGGCAAAAGCCGGTTTAATTCAAGGCAAGCGCATCACCCACTTTCCCGGCGCACTTAACCCGCAAGAGCAGCAAGGCGCCATCATCACCGGCAACCCGGTTGAAGTGGATGGCAAACTCATCACCGGTCGCAGCCCAGGCACCGCGATGGATTTTGCGTTAACGTTAATCGAACACCTTGCCGGTGTGGCCACACGAACCGAGGTTGAAGCGGGTTTGGTGCGTTAATTCGCCCCGGCTTATGCAGACGACGACGAACATGATGATATAACTCAATAGGTTATGCTGGCGTCAAGTGCGATTTTCTGATCGCACGGCGATGCGGCATTGTTGGTAGCCAACCCCATTAGCGGCAATCGACAGGGTTAACTATTTTAAAATCAGTAGAACGAAAAGACCCGCACAAGGCGGGTCGGATTCGATACATTTAAGATCGTTTATTGTAACAACGGCTCTCACCCCGGATTGCAACAACCCAGTGATCCTAACCCAAAAGGACATGACATGGAACACGCGCATCTTAATTTTTCTTACACACTTGGCCTCGATATTGGTATGGCCTCGGTCGGCGCAGCCGTTTTGGCCTGCGACCACATCCGCGCCCTGCATGTACGCACCTTTAATGCCGCCGAAACCGCCAAAGAAGGTGAATCGCTCAATTTAATCCGCCGCGAAGCGCGTCTCACTCGCCGCCGCATTCGCCGCCGCGCCTTCAGGCTCACGCGTCTGCGCCGCCTATTCAAGCGGATCGGGCTTATCAATAACCTCGACGCACAAGGCTTCACTACCGCAACCTCACCGTGGACACTCCGCGCCGAAGGGCTTAATCGCCGACTCAACCCCACCGAATGGGCGGCGGCGATCTACCACCTCGTCAAACACCGGGGCTTTCAATCTAACCGCAAAAGCGAAGTTAGTGAGGATGAAAAAGCCGGGCAAATGTTATCCGGTGTATCGGCTAACCAAAAACGCATGATTGCAAACGGCTGGCGCACGATAGGCGAAATGGCGGCATACGATGCTGCCTTTGCGACCGCCAAGCGCAACAAGGGCGGCGCCTACACCCACACCTTTGCCCGCGCCGATCTTGAAAGCGAACTGCATCAACTGTTTGCCGCACAACGTCAACACGCTAATCCGCACACCGCCGACGATTTTGAAGCCGCCGTGCATGAGCTGCTCATGGCGCGCAAACCCACGCTTTCGGGTGAAAACCTACTGAAAATGGTCGGAAAATGCACCTTTGAGCCGGGCGAATATCGCGCCCCCAAAGCCAGCCACACCGCCGAACGCTTTGTATGGCTAACCCGCCTCAACAACACCCGCATTACCGGCATGGGCGTAACCCGCGCCTTATCAGATGATGAGCGTCAAGCGTTGATTAATTTGCCCTTCACGCAAACCAAACTCACCTACAAACAAGCGCGCAACGCAGCAAACCTCGCCGAGCAAGAGCGATTTGTCGGGCTTGCCTATCGTGCCGACAAAGACCCAGAAAGCGCGGTGCTGTTCGAGGCCAAAGCCTTCCACAAGCTACGCAAAGCCTACGAAGATGCGGGCCTGAAAACCGAATGGGCGCGAGATGCGATCAATCCCGAACGCCTGGATACCCTCGCCTTCGCGCAAACTGCCTACAAGGATGACCGCGAAGCGCGGGAGTGCCTTGCACAACAGGGTGTTGAGCCGGCCATCATTGAAGCCGTATTGAATGTGAGTTTTAGCGATTTCGTACGTCTATCCCTCAAAGCCCTGCGCAAAATCATCCCGCACATGGAAGCGGGCATGCGTTACGACGAAGCCGTGCTTGCCGCAGGCTATGCGCATCACAGCGACCTCAACCAGGCCGACAGCAAAACCCGCCGCATCCCGCGCATCAGCAAAGAGGATTTCCCCAATCCCGTCGTTTACCGCGCCCTTAATCAGGCGCGTAAATTGGTCAATGCCATTATTGACGAATACGGCGCGCCTGCCGCCGTGCATATTGAACTGGCGCGCGATTTAAGCAAGCCATTTGATGAGCGGCGCGACATTAAAAAAGAGCAAGACAAGTTCCGCGACAACAAAGAAAAAAATGCCGTCAAATACCGCGAACTGTTCGGCCAAGCGCCCAAAAAAGACCAACTCGACAAACTGCGTCTGTATGAGGAGCAAGATGGCAAATGCGCTTACAGCCTAGATGCACTCGATTTACAGCGCCTCGATGAAATCGGTTATGTCGAAATCGACCACGCCCTGCCCTACTCGCGCAGCTTCGACAATGGTTTTAATAACAAAGTGCTTGTGCTCACCTGTGAAAACCGCAACAAAGGCAACCAAACGCCGTTTGAGTACCTTGGCGGCGCACACGACGACCCTCGCTGGCATCGCTTTGAGACCGCCGTGCGCAGCAACAAAAAAATTCGCCAAGCCAAGCGCGACCGCTTGCTGCGCAAAGATTTTGACGAAAAAGAAGCGATCAGCTTCCGCGAGCGTAACCTAACCGACACCCGTTACATCGCCCGCGCCTTCAAAACCCTCGTTGAACAACACCTACAACTGGCGACTGGCTTAGGAGCCAAGCGTTGCGTTGTCGTATCTGGGCAACTCACCGCTTTTTTGCGTGCGCGCTGGGGTTTACTCAAAGTGCGAGCCGATGGCGATTTACATCACGCGCTCGATGCCGCCGTGGTTGCCGCGTGCAGTCACAGCATGGTCAAACGCCTCTCGGATTACAGCCGTCGCAAAGAACTGGCTGAGATTCGCACCCAGTTTGTCGATCCGGTGACCGGTGAGGTTGCCGACATTGCCGCCTTGCGCCAATTAGAGGCGAACTTTCCTACCCCATGGCCGCATTTTCGGCATGAGTTAATGGCTTGGCTCAACCCTAATCCCGCCTTACAGCTAGAACACTTGCCGGATTACCCCAAGCAATACTTATCGTTTGCGCATCCTGTGCGCGTCTCGCGTGCCCCGCTGCGACGTGGCACCGGGCAGGCGCACCAAGAAACTATCCGTTCAGCAAAACAACTCAATGAAGGTTTAAGCAGCGTTAAAACCCCGCTTGCAAGCCTTAAACTCAAAGACCTCGAAAATATCGTAGGCTTCGATGACCCACGCAATGAACAACTCATCAACGCCATTCGCGAGCGCCTGCAACAGCACGGCGACGATGGCAAAAAAGCCTTCAAAGACCCGCTCTACAAACCCAGTAAAGAAGGCAAAACTGCGCCCATCGTGCGCAGCGTAAACCTCGCCACCGTCCAAAAAAGCGGCCTGCCCATACGCGGCGGCATTGCCGCCAATGGCGACATGCTGCGCGTGGATATTTTTACCGACGGCAAAAAGTTTTACGCCGTGCCGTTGTATGTGGCCGATTCGGTGAAAGTCCTCGAAAACCTACCTAATCGCGCCGTGGTTGCCTTCAAACCCGAAGACGAATGGACGGTGATGGATGAAGAAAAGGGTTATCGCTTTCTGTTTAGCCTGCACCCGAATGATTGGGTGCGGGTTTCATTCAAAACAGAAGCCGCAAAAGAAGGCTATTTTTCCGGACTGGATCGTGCAACAGGTGCCATATCTATTTGGGTACATGACCGTAACCAAGCCGTTGGCAAAGACGGCCTAATGCGCGGCATCGGCATAAAAACCGCGCTCTCGGTGCAAAAATTCCACGTCGATCTTCTCGGCCGCCTCTACCCCGCCAAGCCCGAAGCTCGGCAAGCGCTGAGGCGCCTTAACAAAGGCAAGGGTTAAATCATGGCGTGGCGCAGCGTGATGATTACCCAACCCGCGCGGCTCAAGCTCGAACAACGCGCCTTAGTCGTCGAGCAAGAGAGCGGCACGGTGCGCGTACCGCTGGAAGACATCTCGGTACTGGTTATCGATCAACCGCAAGTGTTGCTCAGCGCCAGCCTGCTTTCCGCCTGCGCGAGCGCCCAAATTGCCGTGATAACCGTCGGCGACGATCATCACCCTAATGGCGTATTGTTACCGCACCAGCCGCACAGCCGCGCCTTAAAAGTGATTCGCGCCCAGCTGGCCTTAACCCTGCCGCGCAAAAAACGCCTATGGCAAGCCATCGTGCAACGCAAGTTACACAACCAAGCCGATCTGCTCGCCCAGCTAGGCCATGCCAGTGCCGCCCTCACGTTAAATCACTTGGCCCAGCGTGTGCGCTCAGGTGATGCCGGCAATGCCGAAGCCCACGGCGCTCAAGTGTATTTCAAAGCCGTGTTCGGCCATGGGTTTAGCCGCGCCCAAACCCGTTGGCACAACGCGGCGCTCAACTACGGCTATAGCGTGGTGCGCTCTGCCTTAGCGCGCAATTTGGTGGCCTATGGCTTTATCACCAATATTGGCCTGCATCACAGCAGCGAACAAAATGCGTTTAACTTAGCCGACGATTTAATCGAGCCGTTTCGCCCCCTCATTGATGCGCATGCGCTGAGCTTAATTGCCGCACAAGGTGCAAAGCCCCCGCCGGAATTAAGCCGCACTGATAAAGCCCATATGGTGCAAATTTTGCACGAGGATATTCGGCTGCACCGGGGGGAGGCACCCACCGCCATCGAGCACTTCAGCGTACTCGCCGCGTGCGAACAGATGGTCATTAGTTTAAGCCAGCGGTTATTCGATGAATGCTTAACCCTTGATTTACCCGCGCGCACCCTAAAAAAACCTGCCGAGGACGGGGATCATGAGTTATGAAGCCCGCCGTTTTATGCGCTTAATGGTATTTTTTGATCTGCCCACGCTAACCCGCGAAGACAAACGCGCCTATACCCTGTTCCGGCGCTTTTTAATTCAAGATGGTTATGACATGCTGCAATGGTCGGTGTATGGCCGCATCACTAATGGCGCTGCTGATTTAGAAACGCACCTCAAACGGCTCACAGAAAACCTCCCCGAAGATGGTTCGGTGCGCTGCCTGCAAATCAGCGAAAAACAATATGCTCAAATGCGCCTGTTAGTTGGGCTGCAAAAACCGCAGGAAAAAAAGGTCAATGCCAAGCAATTATTACTGCTTTAACTGCAAAAAAATATCGAAAAAACCCGCCAACGGCAAGCCGGAAGCGGGTTTAAGGGCAGGGAATTGTAGCAATCCGGGGTGAGAGTGGGAGCTACAACACAAAGGCGAGCGTCTCGACCAAGGCGATCATTGTAGCAATCCGGGGTGAGAGTGGGAGCTACAACTGAATTAGACGTTTTCCCGTTTTCCAATAGATTGTAGCAATCCGGGGTGAGAGAGGGAGCTACAACTCGGGCGTTCAAATGTTCGACCGGATTTATATTGTAGCAATCCGGGGTGAGAGTGGGAGCTACAACATCAATATTGACGTTTGTAATATCAGTATCATTGTAGCAATCCGGGGTGAGAGTGGGAGCTACAACAAGGCGCGTTACGGCTGTAATTTCGGAAATATTGTAGCAATCCGGGGTGAGAGTGGGAGCTACAACTCAATGTTCTAATTTATGCGTTTCTGGTCAAATTGTAGCAATCCGGGGTGAGAGTGGGAGCTACAACCGGGATATACATCTGGTACAAGTATGTTGAATTGTAGCAATCCGGGGTGAGAGTGGG
>JAGDVP010000005.1 GCA_023255735.1 Halothiobacillus sp.
TCACCTGCTCCTTTTACAGCAGGTCACCATCTTAATTCACTGTCCGAAAATCGGGATCCACTATAGTTGTGTTTCGCCCTGCCGAGCAGGGCGCTTATGTTAGAAAGAGCCGTTTAACTTAGCCCAAACGGTACGACCCGGTTCGTTAACTGTGAGATTTGGGTTGCCAAACAAGGCACTGTATTGGCGGTTCACGTGCATAGAATAGGTTTTATCAAACACATTATCGATGCCGGTTGAAATCTGCCAACGGGGCGTTACCTTGTAGGCAACATATAAGTTGGCGACACCAAAGCCGCCGGTTTCACCTTTATCGAGCCCACTTCGGGTATCGATATGGGTGGCGCGGGCGGCAAAGTCTAAGCTGGTTCCGGCTTGCCATTGCCCTTGGGTGTAATCCATGCCCACGGTGCCAGTCACGGGCGGCATTTGCGGTAAGTTTCGGCCATCACTCGTATCTTTGCCGCGCACATAGGCCAGTTGACCCCGCAGGCTGAGTGTTTGCGTGAGTGCGTAACGCGCGCTGCCATCAAAGCCATAAAGTTCGGCGTTGATATTGCGGAAAACCGTAGACAAAGGGTTGGTGCCAACCGGCGCGCGATCCTGCAGGATGTAATTTTGCACGCGATCATAATAAATACTGCCATCCCAGGTGAGTGCGCCATTTGCCCCACTCAAGCCTAGGTTAATTTGGTTATGACGCTCGGGGGTTAAATTGGGGTTGCCGATCTGGCTAATTACCGGTTGACCTAATGAGTTTTTGCCTTTGAGTAATGAATACAGCTGGGTGGCATCGGGCGCCACGGCAGTTCGGCTGATGCCAGCGTAGCCTTTTAAATCAGCACTAAATAAGTGCTCGTACCTTAATAAAGCACTCAGCTCAGTGTTGCTTTGATCTTTTTTAGCTGCAGACCGTGTGGCCGCCGGCACCACGGCATCGGTGGCAATGCTGTTGCCCAGTGTGCTATCTAATTTTGAGTTAAAGCGATCAATCCGCAGCCCGCCTTTGAGTGTATCAACCGAGGTTAATTGCCATGTCGCCTCACTAAACGCGCCCACTTGATCATTTTGTGTGCCCGGCCACTGGCGGAACATGGGGGTTTTGGGATTGGTAGGGGTGTAAACGCCGGCATTGCGTTCAACGCGCACCGCATCCAATCCGTAATTCACTTTAACGGCGCCGATGTATGATGTGAGTGTGACCCGCCCTCCGGTTGTTTTGGCGGTGGCCGGCGAGTACATTTTCATGCCCCCTACGGGAACGGAGCGCAGCGTATAGCTATCCATGAGGTGATCGACGTTCGTGCGATAGACCTCGGCTTTAATGGCGGAGACCGGGCCGCTTAAATTGCCTAACCAGCCTTTTAAGCGGTACGTTGTGGCGTTGTCGAAAATGCTATCCATCCCCAAAGCCGCATAACGAACGTCATACATTCGATTGCGTTCAACGGATGCTTCAACCCCGCTGGCCTCATCGAATTTGTACCCAGCGATAAGCGCGCCAGTGCGTTGTTTGTAGCTGGCGGGGACTTCAGTACCGTTGCCATCTTTGTAATTGCTGCCGTTGGCCATCGAACCAATAGCGCGCAGGTAGGCATGGCCGTTGCTGGCGAGTACATCGGCACCGCCTTGGCCATTTAAGCCATTGCTATTGAGGCTATAGTCGATTTTACCGTGCACGCCGGTTTGCTCGGCCAAAGCGTCGGTATCCCGCTCCATGTGAACCGTGCCACCGCTACCGCCGGCGCCATATTGCAAGGAACTTACCCCCTTATCGACAACGATACGATCGTAGCCGATCAGGGTGCTAAAGCTGGTGGGTGGATCCATGCGGTTAGGGCAAGCGCCTTGAATACTCGCACCATCTAACCAGGTATTAATTTGGTTATCGCGCTGCCCCCGAATAATCAGATCATTGCCGTGCCCCGATTTACGGCTGCTCCAAACGCCGGCAATGCTGGAAAGTTGGTCGGTAACATCAGCGCCAGGTGCAAGACGGGGATTTTCAGGGGTGATACTGGTGGTATTGGGGTCAACTAAGGCATCATCGTTAATCGTAACCGCGGGCAGGGCGTTATCGGCTGCCTGCACACTCGGTGCTATAAACGTTAAGGCGAGCGCGGAAGCAATCGCAAGAGCCAAAGGCGTTGGCGCAGGGTGCGATGTGACGGGTGCGGGATAGTGGCTTGTGCTAAGTGGGGCGGGTACGTTCACCATTTTGTTATCAATCCTGTGTTTTTATAGGCACCACCCAAGCAAAGACTGGGCATTTGATGCGGGTTTTATGTGAAAAGCACGGGTTTTTAGCAAGGTGCGTGCCAATTTATTAACTTAATTGAAACATCATGTTACATTTTGGTTGTTTAAAGACTGAGTTAAATAACCTATTTTAATGCGTTAAATGACCCAATTGCGCCATGTTTGACGGCCTGTTTGACTAACCTTGATGACGATAATGCAAGGTGTTGGGTTGTGTACCGTGTTTGAGCTTGGCGGGCGGGTGTTGAAGCGGTATGAATTATGCGAAAATTACGCGATTTAATTGTGTCCACGGCTTTTTTAAATTGAGTTTAGGAGATTGCGATGACCATTCGATCCGACCGACGTTATGGCCCGACCCATGAGTGGGCAAGGCAAGAGGGCGATGACTGGGTGCTTGGGGTAACCGAACAAGGCCAAGCGCTGTTGGGTGATGTGGTGTTTGCGCAATTACCCGACGTGGGTGCCGAGGTTCGACACGGCGAGCCCTGCGCCACATTAGAATCGGTTAAGGCGGCTTCGGATGTTATTTGCCCAGTGGATGGGGTGGTGGTTGCCATTAATACCGATTTAGCTGATTCCCCGGAATTGATTAACGATGACCCGTTAGATTCGGGCTGGATTATGCGCATTGCACCTAAAGGGGCACCCGATGAATGGATGAGCCCGCAGGCTTATCAAACATTACTGGATGCGGGCAGCACCTAATGGCTTCAGAAAATAAGGGCTTTAAACGGATTATTTTGGCCGCTAAATATTCTTGGCAAGGTTTTACTACCGCTTATCGTAAAGAGGAGGCGTTTCGCCAGGAAGCTTGGTTCGCTGTTTTTGCCATTCCCCTAGGATTTTTTTTAGGCCAAACCGGCGTTGAGCGGGCATTATTAGTCGGCGTGATTTTGTTGGTATTAATCGTAGAATTGCTCAACACGGGTATCGAGAATGCCGTGGATCGCGTGGGGCTCGATCCGCATAAATTATCGGGGCGAGCAAAAGATATGGGGTCTGCGGCCGTATTTACCTCGCTTGGGTTGGCCGCACTGGTTTGGATTTCGATTCTATGGCCGATTTATGTCCATTAAGTTGAAATTGGCTTAACTTAAACGTTGGCGAATTAAATAAAATAGAAATAACATAAACGGCCAAGCTATAAGATTGCTGAAAGCCCGTGCAAGGTAGCTCAGCACGGTCATGCCATCGGTAATACCCCCTTGCATCCAAAGCGAAAGCAATAAGTACACAATACTTAAACCCGCGATAAACAACGCTTGCTGAATGGGGCCTGTGACATGCAGCATTTGGCGCAAACCTAATACGAGCGCAGCGCTCAAGGTGAAAAGCAGCGCGTTAGCTCCGAGTAAGCCGACCGTGCCGACATCCAGCACTAAGCCTAAAAACCAAGCATAAATAAGCCCAACTCGGTGCGGTTCCTGAATGCACCAATACAAGACGGTGAGCAATAACCACTGTGGCGCGTAGTTTTGATACCATTCGTTACTTGGAAATAACGTGAAAACGAGCGCCACAAAACTTGTGCTAATAATCGAAAGCCACTCACTGCGCATGGGCTGGTTTTCCATTGGCTGATGGCCGTGCCGTTGTGGCATCGGGCAGGGTTTTAAAGCCTGGGGGTAGCAGGGGCGGCAGTGCTAAAGGGTCTTGGGGCTTGCCCGCATTGATGAGGTTAATCATTGGCTGGCTTTGGGTCGTTGCCGCTTCCGTTGCAAGGTTGGGCGGCGGGGGCGCATCGGGCGGATCGGTGAGCACCAAGACTTCGGTCACTTGATTTAAATTGGCTACCGGGGTTGCGATGATATTAATAAAGGCCTGGCTTTTATCATCATGAACTTGGCTGACTCGTGCCACAGGGTAGCCTTTGGGGAATACGCCATCTAAGCCGCTGCTGGTGAGCAAATCGCCTACTTTGACAGGGTAGCGCTCGGGGATTCGATCCATGATGAGGGTATTGCGCTTGCCTGTTCCGTTTAAAATGCCGACAAATCCCGTGTCACCCAAGCTCACCGAAAGGGCATGACGGCGAGAATCAATTTCAACCACTACCGCCCCGCTTAAGCTGCTGCGTAAAATTTGGCCAACAATCCCGCTGCCGTCAATCACAGGTTGACCGGGTTTAACGCCATCATTAATACCGCGATTAATGGTAAAACTTTGCAGCTCTGGGCTGTCGTTGACGGCGATTAATCGCGCCAACAATACATTCGGCACAACGCCATCTTGACCATGAAGTAATTTTTTTAAATGATTGACTTCATTTTGCAAATCAAAAAATTGCTGCATTTGCCCTTTGAGTAGCAAATTTTCCTGCCGCAATTGCTCGATGGTGTGGGCTTTTTTAAGATTATCTTGAAAAGAAGCACTTAGGTTTTGTCCCCATTGCGCGGGCGCTTGTACAAGACGTGTCATGCCATCGGTCATGCTGCCAAGGGCGGTATTGATGCGCACAGCCCAGATGCTACCCGCCCGATCAAACGCCATAAACAGCACGGACAGCAGCACTAAAATCATTAATTTAGTGATGCCCGGGCGATGGGACTCAAATAAGGCCATGGATTTTACGGCCGCAGAGCGTTATTCAGCGGTAAATAACGTGCTGTGACGCTGGTCAATCATCTCTAACACTTTGCCGCCGCCGCGCGCCACGCAGGTGAGCGGGTCATCGGCGATGACCACCGGCAAGCCGGTTTCTTCTCGGATGAGTTTATCAATATCTCGCAGCAAGGCACCGCCGCCGGTCAGCACAATACCGCGTTCTGCAATATCGGAGCCTAATTCCGGCGGGGTTTGTTCGAGCGCGGTACGCACAGCCTGGACGATGCCATAGAGCGGTTCGTTTAAGGCTTCCAAAATTTCATTGCTGTTGAGGGTGAAGCTACGGGGCACACCTTCGGCCAAATTGCGGCCTTTAACATCAATTTCCAAGAGTTCTTTACCAGGATAAGCCGAACCGATTTCTTTCTTGATCCGCTCGGCGGTGGCTTCACCAATCAAAATGCCGTAATGGCGGCGCACAAACGCAATAATGCTTTCATCGAATTTATCGCCCCCAATCCGTACCGAGGAGGAATAAACGATGCCATCGAGTGAAATAACGCCAACTTCAGAGGTGCCGCCCCCAATATCAACCACCATGGAGCCACGAGGTTCATCGACGTTAATACCCGCCCCAATCGCGGCGGCCATCGGTTCTTCAATGATGTAAGCCTTGCGTGCCCCGGCGCTTAAAACTGATTCCCGAATAGCGCGGCGTTCCACTTGGGTGGCACCGACCGGCACGCACACCAGCACCCGGGGACTGGGGCGAAACCAATGGTTGGCATGCACTTTACGAATGAAATGTTGCAGCATTTTTTCGGTGACGTGAAAATCAGCAATCACCCCATCGCGCAGCGGGCGCACCGCTTGGATCGATTTAGGGGTGCGCCCCACCATTTGCTTGGCTTCAATGCCGTAGGCCTGAATGGCGGTATGGCCGCCTTCATTGCGCAAGGCAACGACCGATGGCTCATCAAGCACAATGCCCCGGCCGCTGACATAAATCAGGGTGTTGGCAGTGCCTAAATCAATAGATAGATCGGTTGAGAAAATGCCACGAAAACGTTTGAACATGAAGGGTATACCGGTATAACGAGGTGTAAATAAACTAAATTTGCGGTTAATTGTTGTTTTTTCGCGGGAATTTAGCGGATATTGTATTTATTTGCTTGCGATGAGCGGCTGAGTGTTTGGGCTCGCTGCCATAAAAGATTCGGTACGATACCAATCGTTAGATTTTACAGCAAGTCATCCCGGCGAAATTTACGTCTTATTGGCGCGAAACGGCAGGTGTCGGGGTTTTTTACTGCGAATTTTCGGAAATTACGGCGCAGGCTTAGCGGGTTCAGGGTAAAATCTTTGGAGTGAAGGGTAAATTTTATAGGCTTTATCGCCGCGCAGCCCTTGGGCTATTAGCCATTTGTCGGGCGCTTTGTGGCTTTGAGGTTTTTAAATTTTTTCTATGGGCTCTAAAATTCAAGGTAATTCGCATGTCGCTTAACGCAACCCAACTCAAGCATGTCGCTCACTTATCGCGCATTGCGTTAGATGAGGCAAAAATCCCCGCTTTGTTAAATGATTTGAATGCCATTTTGGCGTTTGCCGAGCAATTGCAAGATTCCAAATTAGATGCGCTTGCACCGATGGCGCACCCCTTGGATCAAAGCCAGTTTCTACGGCCGGATATTGTTACAGAAGAAAATAACCGCACGGCATTGCAACAAGGCGCGCCCGCGGTTGAGCGGGGCTTGTTTTTGGTGCCGAAGGTTATCGAATAGCCCCCTTTTTTAGGCGCCGAAAGGGGTGCTTTACCCCGTATGCCGCAAGCGTCGCCCAAGAAGCTGCGGTTTTATTAGACGATCCAGAAAATATAGAGAAACATACGTGTCTTATCATTTAAAAACATTGACCCAATTGCGTGCTGGTTTAGCCTCGCGGGCGTTTTCTGCCCGTGAGTTGACGGTGAGTTTTTTAAACCGAATGGCCGCGCACGATGGCGGGCTGAACAGCTTTATCACCCAAACGCCTGAACAGGCTTTGCTGGCTGCCGATTTGGCCGATAAGCGTCTGGCTGCCGGTGAGACGGGGCCTTTGCTCGGTATTCCTTACGCGCACAAGGATATTTTTTGTACTGCCGGTGTGCGCACCACGTGCGCATCCAAAATGCTGGGGAATTGGGTTGCTCCCTATGATGCCAGCGTGCATCAAAAGCTTGCTGCGGCGGGTGCCGTGATGCTCGGTAAAACCAATATGGATGAGTTTGCGATGGGCTCATCGAATGAAAACTCGGCGTTTGGTGCGGTTAAAAACCCTTGGGATCATACGGCGGTGCCGGGCGGGTCATCCGGTGGGTCGGCGGCGGCGGTCGCGGCGCGCTTGGTGCCAATTGCAACGGGCAGCGATACCGGCGGCTCGATTCGCCAACCGGCGGCGTACTGCGGCATTACCGGTATTAAGCCGACCTATGGCCGAGTGTCGCGCTTTGGCATGATTGCCTATGCCTCAAGCTTGGATCAAGGTGGGGTGCTGGGCGTATCGGCAGCAGATTGCGCGGTGATGTTGCAGGCGATGGCCGGACATGATGCCCGCGATTCAACCAGTGCGCCGGTGCCGGTGCCCGATTATGTGGCGCAATTAAATCAGCCGATGGCGGGTTTGCGCATTGGTGTGCCGCGTCAATGGTTTACGCAGGGGCTTTCTGTGTCGGTAGCGGCGCGCATTGATGATGCGCTGCTTGAGCTGGAAGCCTTAGGCGCCACGCGCGTGGCTATTGATTTACCCGATGCGCCCCTTGCGTTGGCTGCGTATTACTTGATTGCACCGGCTGAGGCGTCATCGAATTTATCCCGATTTGATGGGGTGCGTTTTGGTCATCGTTGTGCTGATCCCCAGGATTTAAATGATTTGTATGAACGCAGCCGCTCCGAGGGATTTGGCGCGGAGGTGCAGCGGCGTATTTTGATTGGTACCTACGCGCTTTCAGCGGGTTATTACGATGCATTTTATGTGCGTGCCCAACGTGCCCGGCGGCAAATTGCCGCCCATTTTGCCAGCGCATTTGCGCATTGCGATGTGATTGCAGGCCCGGTTGCGCCTAATGTCGCCTTTGATTTAGGTGCGCATAGTAAAGACCCTGCCACGATGTATCTTGAAGATATTTATACCATTCCGGTGAATTTGGCCGGTTTGCCGGGTATGTCGATTCCGGTGGGTTTTGCCGGTGGTCGGCCGGTGGGCATGCAGTTAATTGGGCCGGCCTTTACAGAAAGCCGCTTGCTGTCGGTGGCGCATCATTATCAGCAGCACACCGATTGGCATCAGCAAATACCAAACGCCTATCGGGAGGACGTTGTATGAGTAGTCATGCGGGATGGGAGGCGGTGATTGGTTTGGAAATCCACACCCAGTTGGCCACCCAATCAAAGATATTTTCTGGAGCCGCTACAGCATTCGGCGCCGAGCCCAATAGCCAAGCCTGCGCGGTCGATTTAGGCCTGCCGGGTGTGTTGCCCGTATTAAATGCCGAAGCCGTGCGGATGGCCGCATTATTTGGCTTGGCGGTGGGCGCCCACGTGGCGCTTGAATCGACTTTTGATCGCAAAAATTATTTTTATCCCGATTTGCCAAAAGGCTATCAAATCAGCCAGTTGGCGCAGCCGATTGTATCGGGGGGGGCGGTTGTGATTGCCGTGGGTGAGGGCGACAAAGCCGTTCAAAAAACCATTCATCTAACCCGCGCGCATTTAGAAGAGGATGCCGGCAAGAGCCTGCACGAAGATTTTGCAGGCGCAACCGGCATTGATTTGAATCGCGCGGGCACCCCTTTGATTGAGATTGTCTCTGAGCCTGAAATGAGCTCGGCGGCAGAGGCCGTGGCCTATGCCCGAAAAATTCATGCGATGGTGCAATATTTAGGCATTTGCGATGGCAACATGCAGGAAGGCTCGTTTCGGGTGGATGCCAACGTGTCGGTGCGTCGCCGTGGTGATACCCAATTGGGCACGCGCACCGAGGTGAAAAACGTCAATTCATTCCGGTTTTTAGAGCGCGCGATCGATTACGAGATTAACCGGCAAATCGAGCTAATTGAAGATGGCGGGCGCGTGCAGCAGCAAACGCGGCTTTATGATCCCAATAAAGATGAAACCCGCATGATGCGTACCAAAGAAGCGGCCGACGATTACCGCTACTTTCCTGATCCTGATTTATTACCCGTCATCATAAAGCCTGAAACGCTTGAGGCGTGGCGGGCCAGCCTGCCCGAATTACCTGATGCCAAAGCGGCACGCTATCAAGCGCACTATGGGCTTTCTGCCTATGATTCATCCGTGTTAACGAGCGCCAAACAAACCGCCGCGTATTTTGAGCAAACGCTGGCGGCCATGGGCAAGGCGGGGGATGCCAAATTGGTTGCCAATTGGGTAACAGGCACCTTGGCCGCCCAGCTCAATAAAGAGGGGCTAGAGATTAGCCTAAGCCCTGTGCCTGCCGATTTGCTGGCGCAATTGCTTTTGCGCGTGGTGGACAACACGCTGTCTAACAAGCTTGCCAAAGAGGTGTTTGATGCCGTGTGGGCGGGGGAGGGCACGCCGGATGGCATTATTGAGGCCCGCGGCTTAAAACAAATTACCGATACCGGTGCCATTGAAGCGATGGTGGGTGCCATTTTGGCCGAGCACCCAGATAAAGTGGCCGAATATCGCGCGGGCAAAGATAAATTATTTGGCTTTTTTGTGGGCTTAGTGATGAAGGCAGCCAAAGGCAAAGCCAATCCGCAGCAATTAAATGATGTTTTGAAATCAAGCCTTGGCTCTTGCGGTGAAGAAGGTGGCGTATGAGTGAATTAACCCCTAAGGCCGCCTTATCCGATCAGGATCAATTGCTGCGCTTTGGCTTGGCGAGTGGCAAAGTGCGGGGTGTGGCGGTGAGTGTTGATCACAGTTGGCAAACCGCAGGTTTACACCACGATTACCCGCCTGCCGTGGCGCAATTGCTGGGGCAATGCGTGGTAGCGGCGCTCGCTTTGGTGGCCACCTTAAAATTCAATGGCCGGTTAATTATGCAGTTTCGAGGAGATGGTCCGGTTAAGTTGCTCGTGGTTCAGGCGCGATCGGATTTAACTTATCGCGTCACGGCGCAGTGGACCCAAGACTTAAACCCAACCGATTTAAATCAAACACTGCAAACGCTCTTTGGGCTGACGCCCGCAAACCCTGGACATCTGACCTTAACGCTGGAGCCCAATGAAGGCACACGCTATCAATCGTTGGTACCAATTGAGGGCGACAGCGTAGCTCAGGCTTTAGAGGGGTATTTTCAGCAATCCGAGCAATTACCCACCCGTTTGGTGCTGGTAGCCGATGGGGGGCGTGCGGTGGGTGTGTTAATTCAGCAAGTACCGGGCGAGGGCGGCACTGCAATGGTGCGGGCGGCCAATGCCGAGGCGGATTTTGATCACCTATCGATCATGATGGATACGCTTCTAACCTCCAATGGCTTGGTTGAAGTTCAAGCCACCGCCGTGCCGGTGTTATTGCACCGCTTATTTCATCAAGATAGCTTGGTACTTACCCAGGTTAATTCGGTTGGATTTTTTTGTGGGTGCTCGCGCGATGGCGTTGGCGTTATGTTGAAATCACTCGGGCGCGATGAGTTGGCTTGCGCCCTGCATGATTCTGAAGTGCCGGGCTATGTGTCGGTGCGGTGTGAGTTTTGCGGCGCCCAATATAATTTTGATGCCGTGGACGTGGAACATTTATTGCAAACACATTCCTTTGCGCCCAACGAAGACATTCGGCACTGACCCGCCGATTTACAGGAATGCTATGAACTCTGATTCTCGCCACACGCAGCGTTTAATTGCACTCGATGCTTTATTTACTGAAGTCCGGGTGAATATTTTGGACAGGCAGCACCCGATTAGCGGATTACTACCCGCCAGTACGGCAGTGAATGCCCACGGCGATTACACCGATGCGTGGGTGAGAGATAATGTGTACAGCATTTTGTGCGCATGGGGCTTGGGTATGGCGTATCGGCGGGTCGATAACGCCGATGCCCGCGCCTATGAATTAGAGCAAGCAACTGTCAAAAATATGCGAGGGTTGCTCACTGCCATGATGCGCCAGGCAGATCGGGTTGAACGATTTAAGCGCACGCAAAAGCCCACCGATGCCCTGCATGCCAAGTACGATACAGCGACCGGCCTTGCGGTGGTGGGCGATGATGCTTGGGGGCATTTACAGCTCGATGCCACCTCGTTATTTGTGCTCATGCTGGTGCAAATGACGCTAAGCGGCTTGCGCATTATTGCTAGCCGAGATGAAGTGGATTTCATTCAAAATATCGTTTGGTATTTATCCCGTGCCTACGCCACGCCCGATTACGGTATTTGGGAGCGGGGCAACAAAATCAATCATGGCCAGCGCGAGCTCAATGCAAGCTCGCTTGGCATGGTGTTGGCCGCGTTGCAGGCAGTCAATGGCTTTGATCTGTTCGGCGGTGATGGCGATGATTCGAGCCGGGTTTTTGTGTTGGCAGATGATATCGCCCGCACGGAAATGACCCTCAATGCCCTGTTGCCGCGTGAATCAGGCTCCAAAGAAGTTGATTCTGCGCTGTTATCGGTGATTGGGTTTCCCGCGTTTGCAGTACGCGATGGCGATAAAGTCAAAGCAGTGGATTCCGCCATCCGGGGAAAATTAGCCGGGCGCTACGGCTGCAAGCGATTCCTGCGTGATGGCCACCAAACCGCGCTGGAAGATGAACATAAATTGCATTACGAGCCGGATGAACTCAAAAAATTTGCCAATATCGAGTCTGAGTGGCCGCTGTTTTTTACCTATCAACTCATTAATCATTTATTTGCCGGCAATCAGGCGGCAGCCTTTGCGGTGAATGAACAATTAAAACGGGTGGCAGTCAGGCGGGCGGGGCAGTTTTTATTGCCCGAGCTCTATTTTGTTACCGCCGATGATGTGGCCGAAGAGCAGCGCAATCCGGGCAGCGCCGATCGCAGCCCGAACGCGAATCAACCCCTTGTTTGGGCGCAAAGTTTATGGATTTTAGGGCGCTTGCTGCTGCTGGATGCGATTGGCGTGAATGATTTGGACCCGATTAACCGGCGGCATCATGCCGGTGGGCAGGGCATTAGTCGGGCCGTGTCGGTCGCGCTCATCGCAGAAACCCCAGCTGTTGATGCGGCGCTCACAGGGATGGGTTCAGACTTGCACGCAGTGTTGGGCCAATCGCGCATTCGGGTAGGCTCCGTGCGTGCGTTGGTCGAAAACTTGGTGGACTTAGGCGCCAATGCTCGGTTGGGGTTAACGGGTCGGCCGCGCCGGCGCGTGCTGGGTTTGAGCACAGCCAAAGTGTATGAGATCGGCGGTGAGCAATGGCTTATTGTGCCGCAGCTTTTTGATACCGATGACTTTTACCTCACCCAAGATTTGGCGCTCCTGGTGCAAGAGCTGCGCTCGACGATTGCCTATCTACATCGGTACTGGCAACAACCGGGGCGGCCTATTCTCACCATTATGATTAGTGAATGGATGCTGCCCTCGCCGGATTTTGTGGTTTTATTAAGTTTTTTGCGCGATGAATTAATGCGCGGTACGGTGGCAGGCGTGCCGGTGCATTTGGATCGGGTGGAATCGCTGGTCAGCCGTGCGCACCGCATTCGGCTGCCGGGCGAGATGATGGGCTGGGCATTGCGTGCGCCCTTGCGGCCGATTTTGGCGAACACCACGCCCGATGCCCCGCGCGCTCAAATGCAAGAATCAGACACCGACACCGCGCTCATGGTGCGGCTGGCCACCACGCAGGATATTACCCAAAGGCTCACCCTGTTAACTGAGCTGGTGCATCGGCATGGCGGCCACGCGCAGGCATTGAGTGATGGCACCGGGCGCGTGACGTCACTCACCGAATTACTTGAAGGCTTATTTCGTCAGGCGCAACAGGCGCGCGCTTGGGGCGTGATGCGCCGCACGGCAGAGCTTTTGGGTAAAGTGGATGCCTATCTTGAAGTCGCGCTCATGGATTTACTGGTGCGGCAAAAGCGGTTGGCGGTGGGGCGCTCGTACACAAGTAAAGCATTGATTGTTGAACCTTTGTCTAATCATGAAATTTTAAATCGTATTAAACAGTTTTGCGGCGATGATCCGCGAGAACGAATTCTGACCCAGGAGCTGATTGTGCATTTAGGCGGGTGGATTCGCTCCGCCCCGGCCTTATTTGACGATGTGATCACCTTGCGGATTGGCCCCTTATTGCAAACCCTCATTTCGCTCTCGGCGCGGGCGGGTGGTGTGGCACCGGGGGTCGCGTTTGATTGGTTAATGGAGCAAGCGCCGAGCGTAATTAGCCTTAAATTGCGTGAAGCGCTCGCGTGGAAAGAGGGCGCCTCACGGCTTGAGTCGCTGCGATTGGCCGATGGCTCTGCTAATTTAGATGCCTTGGTTTTTCGAGCCGAAGATGATCCCCTGCCCGCCACGACCGATTGGTTGCAATGGCGCATGATTGAAGGCGCCATTGGCCGTTTGCCCGATGAATTTTATCGCGGGGTGTGGGGGCTGATGGCGCATGCGCCGGCGCTCGTGATTGGCGATCGCTATAATGCGCGCAACTCGCTTGATTGCGCCGTTTGGCGTAGCCAAACCACGGCGGGCGAAAAAAACTTTGCCCTCACCATTGAGCACATCTTAAATCGGATTGCCGCACCAGAATATCGCCAGCTGGTCATCGAATGCTTGCAAACTTTGATTCAAATTACCGAAAAAAATCCCGGTTTGTGTGTTCAAGATGCTTTAATCATCGATGTGCTCATTGGCCATGCCGTGCGTCTTGCGTGGTGCCAAGGTCAAGGCGAAGGCCATGCCCGGTATGATGAAGTGCGCGATCAAGCGTGGAAAGCGTTTTATCTGCGCCCGCCGCATCAGGTTGCCTATTATGTGACCGAGGCGCTTGAAACCTTGCTGGGTATGGGTGAGCATCGGGCATTAATCGTAAATGAGTCTTAAAGGAGGCGATTTAATGATTTTGGCAGGGGATATTGGTGGCACAAAAACCTTACTCGCTTTGAGTTCCGTTTCAGAATCGCGGGTGCTTTGGCAGCAGCGCTACGACAGCACCGTTGTGACCAATTTCAGCGAGTTATTAACCCATTTCTTAAGCCAAGCCCAACAAGTGCTCGCAAGCCAAATGCCCCAAGGGCTGCCGGCCATTGCCGCTGCCGGTTTTGGTATTGCAGGCCCTATTAGCGGCGCATTGGGGGCGCAACAGGTTAAAGCCACCAATTTACCTTGGGTACTGGATAGCGCAGAAATTTCTGTGCAATTAGGCGGTATCCCCGTGGTATTTGCCAATGATTTAGTGGCCAGTGGCACGGCGGCGATTTTCGCCCCTGCGCCCGCCAAAGTGGCGCTTAACCCGTTTGCGCGGGTGCCTGCCCGCGCACTGAATGGCACAAGCAGCGGGCATGTGGCGGTGATTGCCGCCGGCACCGGCTTAGGGGAAGCTTTATTTTATTTTGATGGCACGCGCCATCATCCCATGCCTACCGAGGGCGGGCACTGTGATTTTGCGCCCAATAATGCGCTGGAAAATGAGTTATGGGCTTATTTGCGGGCAAAGCTCGATGGCCATGTGAGCTACGAGCGTATTTTATGTGGTAAAGGCTTTGTTGAATTATATGAATTTGCTAAGACCCAAGCGCTGGCCAGTGAAACCCCCCATATGCAGGCGCGCTTAAGCACTTGCCAAGATAAAAGCGCGGTGATTACCGCGCAGGCGGTAGCGGGCAGTGATGCGTTAAGCGAGATTGCTTGCCGGCTATTTGCGCGTATTTATGGCGCCGAAGCCGGCAATTTGGCGCTTAAATCGCTCCCGATGGGCGGGGTGTTTGTGGCCGGTGCCATTGCGGGGCACATTTTGCCTTTTATGCAGCGAGAATTTATGCAGGGGTTTTTAGACAAGGGGCGCTTTACGGATTTGCTGCGGCAAATTCCGGTCTGGGTGGTGAGTGATCCTGATCTTGCCTTAAAAGGTGCAACGCAATTGGCGCGGACGCAGCTCGTATGAGGCAAAATAGTTCCGCCAAGCGAGATGCGCTTTGGGGCTTGTATGTCATTACCGATACGCTTAAAACCCAGCGAACCGCATTAGTTCAGGCCGTGGCCGCCGCCATTGCGGGCGGTGCGCGTATTGTGCAATACCGCGATAAATCCGGCGATACAAAGCGCCGCTTGGCCGAAGCGAGCGCGTTGCGGGCATTAACGCGGGTGCATAACGTGATTTTTTTAATTAATGATGATGTAGCGCTGGCGCTGGCCGTCGGCGCCGATGGGGTGCATTTGGGGCGGGAAGATGGCGCTATCGCCTCTGCAAGAGCCGAGCTGGGTACGGGCGCGATTATTGGCGCATCCTGCTATAACGATTTGGCACTGGCAGAGCAAGCCGCCCAAGCCGGAGCCGATTATCTGGCTTTTGGGGCTTTCTTTAAAAGTAAAACCAAACCCCATGCCGTGCCTGCAAACCCGGCGCTATTGACGCGGGCACGGGCTGAGTTACACCTGCCCCTATGTGCGATTGGCGGCATCACGCCAGAGAACGCCCCTCCGCTTTTGACGGCAGGGGCGGATATGCTGGCGGTTATTTCAGCGGTTTTTGCCGCAAAGAACATCACCACAGCCGCCCATACCTTTGCTGCGCTGATGCCGAATAAAAATCCCTCGGGGCTGTTTTGAGTGATCTGATTTTTAGTTTTTGGAGTTGTTATGTCTAGTAATCACAATTTATTTGCAGAGGCTCAACGGCATATCCCCGGTGGCGTGAATTCGCCCGTGCGCGCCTTTCGTTCTGTGGGTGGGGATCCGGTATTTGTTAAACGCGCGGCGGGCGCGTATTTTTGGGATGAAAACGATCAACGCTATATTGATTATGTAGGCTCTTGGGGGCCTATGATTTTGGGGCACGCGCATCCGGTGGTCATTGAGGCGGTTCGTGAAGCGGCACTGCGTGGGTTGTCGTATGGCGCGCCCACCGTGGCTGAAACCCAGATGGCAGATGCCATTTGTGCGATTGTGCCTTCGATTGAGATGGTGCGGCTTACCTCATCGGGAACCGAGGCGACCATGAGCGCCATCCGGCTCGCGCGCGGTTATACGGGGCGCGATAAAATCGTTAAATTTGAAGGCAATTACCACGGCCATTCCGATTCTTTGTTGGTAAAAGCCGGCTCCGGCGCGCTCACGTTTGGCGTGCCCAGCTCCCCCGGCGTGCCCAAGGCGTTGGCCGAACTCACCCTAACGCTGGAATACAACAACATTGAGCAAGTGCGAGAAACCTTCGCCCAAATCGGCCAAGAAATTGCGGCGATTATTGTTGAGCCCGTAGCGGGCAATATGAATTGCATCCCGCCCGTACCCGGCTTTTTAGAGGGCTTGCGCGCGGTGTGCGATGAATACGGCACCGTGCTTATTTTTGATGAAGTGATGACCGGTTTTCGCGTGGCCTTAGGCGGCGCGCAAGCGCATTACGGCGTAACGCCGGATATGACAACCTTAGGCAAAATAATCGGCGGTGGCATGCCCGTCGGCGCTTTTGGTGGCAAGCGCGCCATCATGGAACATATCTCCCCGTTGGGACCGGTGTATCAGGCCGGCACGTTATCGGGCAACCCGGTGGCCATGGCCGCCGGGTTGGCGACGTTGGAATTGTTGCAAGCCCCGGGTTTTTATGCGCAATTAACTGCTAAAACGACTGCGCTATGCACGGGGTTAGCCGCTGCCGGCAAAGCCGCTGGCGTGCCCGTGGTGACTCAGCAAGCGGGCGGTATGTTCGGCCTATTTTTCACCGAACACCCGGTGACAAGCTTTAACGCGGCTACCCAATGCGATACCGCCGCCTTTAATCGCTTTTTTCATGGCATGTTGGCCGCCGGTGTGTATTTGGCGCCCTCCGCCTACGAGGCCGGGTTTGTTTCCATCGCGCATACCGAGGCCGATATTCAAGCGACCCTGGCGGCGGCTGAATCGATACTTCGCGCGCTTTAAACCCACCGGGTGCATCCCTTTCAAGTTTTGGAGATTTCTATGTGCGGAATTGTGGCAGCCATCGCCCAGCGGCCGGTGTGGCCAATTTTACTGGAGGGCCTGCGGCGGCTTGAATACCGGGGCTACGATTCAGCCGGTTTAGCGGTGCTCAATGCCTCGGGGCAAATCGCCTCCAGTCGGGCGGTGGGTAAGGTGCAAATGTTGGCCGAGCAAATTATCGCGACCAATCAGCAGTCACCTGATTTACAAGGGTTTTTAGGCATTGCGCATACCCGTTGGGCCACGCACGGCGTGCCGGCCGAGCGCAATGCCCATCCGCATATCGCCGGCAGCCGCGTGGCGGTGGTGCATAACGGCATTATTGAAAACCACGCAAGCCTGCGCACTGAGCTGCAGCAAGCGGGCAGGCTATTTAGCTCCGATACCGATACGGAAGTAATTGCCCACTTATTGGACCAAAATCTCGCGGCTGGGCTCTCGCCTGAGCAGGCTTTTCACAAAACGCTTGATCGCCTGCAGGGGGCTTTTGCCTTAGCCATTTTAGTTAAAGACGCACCCAATCAGCTCTTTGTGGCGCGCCAAGGCAGCCCACTGGTGATTGGCGTAGGCCTTGGTGAATTATTTGCCGCTTCCGATGCGCTGGCCTTACTGCCGGTCACCCAGCGGTTTGTGTATTTGGCCGAGGGCGATCGAGCCGTGTTAACGCGCGAGGGCTTTACTGTGGTGGATGTCCGCGGGCAGGCCGCTTCGCGTTCAATTGTCGAATCAACCCAGCGTGCCGATAGCGCCGATCGCGGTGGCTACAAGCATTTTATGCTCAAAGAAATTCACGAGCAGCCCCGCGCCATTGCCGACACACTAGAGGGTCGGTTAAGTGGCGGGCGGGTGCTGCCTGCCGCCTTTGGTGTGGGCGCTGAAGCCGTCTTGCGCGATGTAGAACGGCTGCAAATTGTGGCTTGCGGCACAAGCTACCACGCAGGCATGGTGGCGCGTTACTGGTTTGAAGATGTTTTGGGCATGCCCGCCAATGTTGAGGTTTCATCTGAATTTCATTACCGCAACCCCGTGTTAGAAGCGGGCACTTTGACGGTGATGCTCTCGCAATCGGGGGAAACCGCCGACACACTCGCCGCACTCCGCATGGTGCGCCAGCGCATGCCGAGCATGCCGATTCTGGCGATTTGTAACGCACCGGAATCCTCGCTGGTGCGTGAGGCGGATTTGGTGCTGATGACCCATGCGGGCCCTGAAATTTCGGTCGCATCGACGAAAGCCTTTTCAACCCAGCTGGTCTCCTTGGCCTTGCTGTTACTTTCCATCGGCCGCCTTCAGAGCCGTTTGAGCGAAGAGGAAGAGCGGCGCATCGTGGCAGGCTTGGAGAAAATCCCCCAGTTAGCGCAAAACGCACTCACCCACGATGCCGAGATTTTGGCACTGGCAGAGCGGTTGGTAGACAAGCAGCACGCCTTATTTTTGGGGCGCGGCGCCATGTACCCTATTGCGCTGGAAGGCGCGTTAAAACTCAAAGAAATCAGTTACATTCATGCCGAAGGCTATCCAGCGGGTGAATTGAAGCACGGCCCGTTGGCGTTAATTGACGACAATATGCCCGTGATTACCATCGCCCCGCAAAATGATTTATTAGATAAATTAAAATCGAATATGAGCGAAGTGGCCGCGCGGGGTGCTGAATTATTCGTATTCGCCGATGAGCGTGCCGGCATCGAGCCTGAGCCCCGCTTGCATGTGCTGCCGGTCACCTCCCATGTCGGGCGAATTTCTGCCCCGATTATTTTTAATATTCCTTTGCAATTATTGGCCTACCACGTCGCCGTGCTGAAGGGGACTGATGTCGATCAGCCGCGAAATTTAGCGAAATCGGTCACGGTGGAATGAGCCTAATTTGATGAACCCAAGCCCTATTGAGCCTGAATTTAAGAGTTTGTATTTATGAGTGACCGCCGATTTTTTGGGGCAAAAAAAGCCCTGCTTCTCAACACGCCGGTCGTCGAGGCAGCAGAGCCGAGCAAAACCGAGCGCAAGCGAGAAGCCCATGCGGCGCGCGATATGGGCGAGCGATTAAGTGAGCTCACCGATACCCAGCTTAAAACGTTTCCCCTCTCTGAAACCTTGCTCGCTACTTTAAAAGAGGCGCGCAACATCACCGCGCACGGGGCACGCAAACGGCATTTTCAATACATCGGGAAATTGATGCGTCAGCACGATGTGGCCGCCATTGAGGCAGAATTTGAACGGATCGACCCGGATGCGCCGCACAATATTCGTCTGCAACATGAGAGCGAGCGCTGGCGCGATCGGCTCTTGAGTGATGAGAACACCAGCGTGACCGCTTTTGTTGCCGCCTATCCACAAAGTGACGTGCAAGCGTTACGGCAATTAGTGCGAATGGTGCTCAAAGAGCGGGCAGAGCAAAAACCGCCGCGCTACTTTCGGGAATTGTTTCGTTTTGTGCGCGACACCCTCAGTACGACGCCCAATCCCCCCGTGAATGATCTTAATGCTGAGTAGTTGATTCATGAAAATCACCATTTTTGGTACAGGCTATGTGGGCTTAGTCACCGGCGCCTGTTTGGCTGAAGTAGGCCATAGCGTGCTGTGTGCGGATATTGATCAAAATAAAATAGATAAATTAAATCAAGGGATTATCCCTATTTTTGAGCCGGGGTTAGAGGCCATTGTGCGGGAAAACGCCGCCCAAGGGCGCTTGCAATTCACCACCAACACCGCTGAAGCGGTTGCCTTTGGTGCAGTGCAATTTATTGCGGTGGGCACCCCGCCCGATGAGGATGGTTCTGCCGATTTGCAATATGTCCGCGCCGTCGCCCGCACCATTGGCGCGGCCATGACCACCCCTAAAATTGTGGTGAATAAATCCACCGTGCCGGTAGGCACCGGCGATCAAGTGCGCGCCGAGATTGCCGCGCAACTTGCCGCGCGCAATGTGAATTTTGATTTTGATGTTGTATCAAACCCCGAATTTTTGAAAGAAGGCGCGGCCGTCAATGATTTTATGAAGCCTGATCGCATCGTCATTGGCACCAGCAATAGCGCGAGTGAAAAGAAAATGCGCGAACTCTACGCGCCATTCAATCGCAATCACGATCGGATGATTGTGATGGATTTACGCTCAGCGGAGCTCACCAAATATGCCGCCAATGCCCTGTTGGCCACCAAAATCAGTTTTATGAACGAACTGGCCAATTTAGCCGAACGCCTAGGCGCCGATATCGAGCAAGTGCGCTTAGGGATTGGCGCCGACCCGCGCATTGGCTACCACTTTATTTACCCTGGTTGCGGCTATGGGGGCTCGTGTTTTCCCAAAGATGTGCAAGCCTTGCATCGCACCGCGCGGGAAGTCGGCTACGACGCCGTTTTATTAAGTGCCGTTGAAGCGGTCAATCACCGTCAAAAAACTCGTTTAGTCGATTTAATCGAACGGCATTTTGGCGGCAAAGCTGCCTTGGCAGGCAAAACGTTTGCGTTGTGGGGCTTGGCCTTTAAGCCCAATACGGATGATATGCGCGCCGCCCCCGCCCGCGAGGTGATGGAAGCGTTGTGGGCTATGGGCGCCCTCGTGCAAGCCTTTGACCCGGAAGCCATGGAAGAAACCCAGCGCATTTACGGCCAACGCGATGATTTATTACTGTGCGGCACGCGCGACGCGGCACTTAAAAATGCCGATGCTTTAATTGTTTGCACCGAATGGAAAACCTTCCGCGCGCCCGATTTTGAGCTTATGGCCAATACACTTAAAGCAAAACTCATTTTTGATGGCCGCAATGTGTACGACCCCCATCAATTGGCCGAACAGGGCTGGCAGTATTACGGCATTGGCCGGGGTTTAAGCATTTTGCAGGGTTAAACTTTAGTGCGTTACGTACCGGTATTGGCGTAAAGCCAGAATAGCGGCCTATTTCTGGGCAGAGCACCTGAAAGGGCAAAAAGCCTGCAACGCTTTGGCGCTTTTGGCCAAATCGAAAAGCAATAGCGCCGCCGCCCGATGCGGCGTCGGATTGGCATGAATTTATGAGTTCATGCCAGTGCGCCGGTCACAACAGGCTACAATACCCGACTATTTTCTTGTGAAAGGTCGTTGTGAATGAAAGCCCCTGAATTATTGTCGCCGGCCGGCACCCTCAAATCGATGCGCTATGCGTTTGCCTACGGCGCTGATGCCATTTATGCCGGCATGCCGCGTTATAGCTTGCGGGTGCGTAATAACGATTTTCTCGAAGATAATCTGCGCATCGGGATTGATGAAGCGCATGCCGCCGGTAAAAAGTTCTTTATGACGGTGAATTTATCGCCGCACAACGCGAAGCTTAAAACCTTTATTAAAGACATGACGCCGTTGATTGAAATGCAGCCTGATGCATTGATTATGGCCGATCCGGGCTTAATTATGATGGTGCGTAAAGAGTGGCCGGATATGCCGATTCACCTCTCGGTGCAGGCCAATACGGTGAATTGGGCGACTGTGCAGTTTTGGAAAAACGCCGGCATTTCACGGGTTATTTTATCGCGGGAATTATCCTTGGACGAAATCAGTGAAATTCGGGATAACTGCCCGGATATGGAGCTTGAGGTATTCGTGCATGGCGCGTTGTGCATTGCTTATTCGGGGCGGTGCTTGCTGTCGGGCTATTTTAACCACCGCGATCCTAACCAAGGCACCTGTACAAATTCTTGCCGGTGGGAATATAAAACCGAGGCGGCATCGGAAGATATTGCCGGGGTTTATCGCCCCACTGAACGGGATATTTTGCCTTTAGAAGCCGTGGGTTCGGCCGGGCTTGAAGGCTTTGATTTATCCTTGGATGAGGCGGGAAGCTTTGGCCCCACGGGCAGCGATACGCGCCACCCAAAGGCCGATCAGGTCTATTTTATTGAAGAGCCAAATCGCCCGGGTGAGCTGATGCCCATCGAAGAAGATGAGCACGGCACTTATATTTTAAATTCCAAAGATTTGCGCGCGGTGGAACATGTGCAAGCCTTGGCGCGCATTGGGGTGGATTGCCTTAAAATCGAAGGCCGCACCAAGTCGCATTATTATGTGGCGCGCACCGCGCAGGTGTATCGCCGCGCGATTGATGATGCCGTTGCGGGCAAACCGTTCGATCCTTCGCTCATAGCCGAGCTCGATAACCTCGCGCATCGTGGTTACACCGATGGGTTTTTTGAGCGCCATCACACGCGGGAATATCAAAATTACCTTGAGGGCGTATCCAAGCACCGTGAACAGCAATTTGTGGGTGAAATCACCGCGGTGCAAGGGCAATGGGCAGAAGTGGCCATCAAAAACAAACTTGCCGTGGGCGATAGCGTGACCTTTATGCTGCCCGATGGCAATGTGATCGATGCCATAGGCCAAATGCAAACCCTAGAGGGGGCGGCCATGATGGAGGCGCCGGGGGGTGGGTATCAAGTGCGCATCAAATTACCTGCGGGCGCCGAAGTTTATGGTGATAGGCTTAAATATGGCTTAATTGCCAAGCACTTAAACGGCTAAATTCATGCAGATTTTAGCGCGGTATTTGGTGCGTGAATCGGTGATGGCTACCCTAGGGGTGAGCTTGACCTTACTACTCATCATGCTGGCTAATTTGCTGGCGCGCGTGCTGGCGCAAGCAGCGGAGGGCAGTTTACCTACAAGCTTAATTCCCGCCTTAATGGGGTTTAATGCCGTCAAGCTTTTGATTTATGTGCTGCCGGTGGGCTTGTTTATCGGTTTAATGTTTGCGTTAGGCCGGATGAGCCGCGATTCAGAACTGACCGTGCTGCGCTCTTGTGGTTTTAGCCTCGCCCATTTGAGCCGTGCCATTTTGTGGTTAGCCATTCCCGTAAGCTTGCTGACCGCGAGTATTTCGCTTGTGATTTATCCCGGCTTGCAACAGATGCAAACGCAGATGCTGCAAGCGGCGCGCAATGCGCAAATTGGCGATCAGCTCCCCGTGGGGCGCTTTATTGAAGACCCTTCCGGTCAAGCGGTTTTGTATGTGGGCAGCAAGGTCAAAGACGGTTATGCCGATATTTTTGCCTTCAATGAGCCGTTAAAAAAATCGCCCACAGCCCAGCCAAATGTCCACATCCCAGCAACGTCTGAGGGTAGCAATAATGCAGGTCAAAAGCCTGGGGTGGAAATGGCGCCCTTTGGCACGCTGGCTCAAGATGATCAAGGCCATCGCTATGTGGTCCTCTCGCAAGGGCGCCGCATTCAAGGCGCGGCGGGCGAGCCGGACTGGACTGTTATTGATTACCAAACCCATGAGCTTTTAGTGCCCGGCGCTGATCGCCCCATGGCACCTGCGGAAAATCAAAAATCTTCATTCGATTTGCTGCACTCGTCGGTGCCGGGTGATCAGGCGGAGTTTTTTTATCGTTTATCTCAAGCGATCTCGGTGCTTATTTTGGCGCTGATTGCCGTGCCGCTGGCGCAATCTCGGCCGCGTTCAGGGCGGTATGGGCGCCTATTTTGGGCGTTCCTCATCTATGCCATTTATTTTAATGTGATCGCCATGACGCAAAACTTTATTAAAACTGGCGATTTAGGTTTGATGCAGGGGTTAGTGATTAGCCACGGGTTATTTCTCACCTTATGGCTTGGCGTTTTGTGGTGGGTGAATGGCGGCGGGCGGCGGCTTGTTGCTTATGGCCGGCGTCAATTATCACCGCGTTTTCGGCCGGATGCGTACTAATGGGTTTGCTTGATCGGTACCTTATTCGGGTCGTGGTGCTGGGTGGTTTAGCATCGACGGCGGCTTTTGGGCTGCTCATTCTCATATTCGGCGCGATTGATGAATTACCCAAAGTGGATGCGACTTATCACGTTTTGGATGCGATGACGTTCGTATTGCTCACCATGCCGGGCTATCTCTATGATTTTTATCCTGCGGCGGTGTTGGTGGGCGGGCTTTTGGGGTTGGGTAGCATGGCTGCCCATTCTGAACTCACCGTGATGCGTGCCTCGGGTATGTCGATGCTGCGGTTGGCGCGCCCGGTACTATTGGGCGGGGTTATTCTGGCGCTCCTCGGGATGTTGATGGGCGAAACCGTCGGCGCCTGGGGTCAAGAAAAAGCTAATCAAATGCGTGCCGAGGCGCGGGGCAGTGGCGTGAGTGTGAACCTTAAATCGGGGCTGTGGTTGCGCGATGGGGATCGGTTTATTAACGTGCAGCAGGCTTTGGTGGGTGGGCGCTTAAATCATGTGCGGGTATTTACGATTAATGCACAAAGCTTGCCTGATCGCATCATGACCGCGAGCTATGCGACCAGCGAAGGCGGCGATTTATGGCGATTATATGATGTGCGCGAATCCACGTTATCAACTGCCCCACCGGGCGGTGCGGTTGTGGTACACACTGAACCTGTGCGCGAACATGTGCATTTATTCTCGCAAAAAATCCTGAATATCGCCGTGCTTAACCCCCGCCATATGAATATTATTCAGCTGAGCACTTATGTGCGTTATCTTAAACAAAATCAACTAGATGCCTCAGCCTATACCGCAGCTCTTTGGGCGCGGGTATTCGCCCCCATCTCCGTGCTGGTGATGTTGTTTGTAACCTTGCCTTTTGTGTTTGCGCCCCAGCGGGGCGGTGGGGCAGGGCGCTGGCTGTTTATCGCCATTGTGCTTGGGGTGGTGTATCTCACGCTGGGGCAAATTGTGTCGGCTTTTGCACCGGTTTATGGGGCGGGGCACGCATGGGTGCCCTTTTTAAGTGCGGCGTTACCGCCCGTACTTTTTGGTGGCTTGGGCTTTTGGGCGCTGCGCCGATTTAACCCCGCCCGCCGCATTAACGCCTAAGTAACCACTGAACAAGGAACCTCTTCAATGGGACGGATTTTTGAATGAGTTTTGATGAATTGCCTTTGAAAAAAAATCTCACCTCCTTAAGTGGCACAGATAGTTTTGAGCGACGCTCAATCGCCGAATTCTCAGAGCAGGCCTATCTTAATTACGCCATGTATGTGATTTTGGATCGCGCCTTGCCTAATGTGTGCGATGGGCTTAAACCCGTGCAACGGCGCATTATTTATGCCATGAGTGAGCTTGGGTTGAATGCTGGCGCCAAGCATAAAAAATCGGCGCGCACCGTGGGCGATGTGATTGGCAAATTCCACCCGCACGGCGATTCAGCCTGCTATGAAGCCATGGTATTAATGGCGCAACCCTTCTCCTACCGTTATCCCCTGATCGATGGCCAAGGGAATTTCGGCTCACCGGATGATCCTAAATCGTTTGCCGCCATGCGCTATACCGAATCACGGCTTACGGCCTATGCCAATAACTTACTGGCTGAAACCGAGCTTGGCACCGTTGATTGGCAGCCCAATTTTGATGGCACGCTAGAGGAGCCTGTGCTGCTGCCCGCGCGCTTGCCCAATGTGTTGTTGAATGGCGGCATGGGGATTGCGGTCGGGCTTTCCACCGATATTCCGCCGCATAATTTGCGCGAAGTGGTGAATGCCACTTTAGCTTTGCTCGATAACGCCGAGAGCACCGTTGAGGATTTATGCCGCCATGTGCGCGCGCCGGATTTTCCGACAGAAGCCGAAATCATCACCCCGCCCGATGAACTGGTGCACATGTATCGAACCGGCACAGGCTCGGTGCGCCAGCGCGCGCGCTTTGAAATCGAACAAGGTGAAATTGTCATCACTGCCCTGCCGTTTCAAGTGTCGGGCAGTAAAATTCTGGAGCAAATTGCCGGGCAAATGAACGCCAAAAAGCTGCCTATGGTGAGCGATTTGCGCGATGAATCCGATCATGAAGCGCCCACTCGGCTCGTGATTATTCCGCGCAGCAGGCAAGTGGATACCGATGCGCTGATGGCGCATTTATTTGCTACTACCGATTTGGAAAAAAGCTACCGCATCAACATGAACGTGATTGCCCTAGATGGCCGTCCTCGGGTCATGAATTTGAAAGAACTCCTAGCCGAATGGCTGATATTTCGCCAACACACCGTCACCCGCCGGCTCAACTGGCGGCTGGCTAAACTGGAGCTGCGGCTCGAGGTTTTGGCCGGCTTGCTCATCGCGTTTCTCAATATCGATGAAGTCATTGCCGTCATTCGGGAGGCCGATGACCCCAAAGCCGAACTCATGGCTCGGTTTGAGCTCAGCCAAAGACAAGCCGAAGCCATCTTAGAAATCCGCCTTCGCCAACTGGCCAAACTCGAAGAAATTGCCCTGCGCAAAGAGCAAGACGATCTGCTCGCCGAAGCGGCGCACATTCACGCCTTGCTGGCCGATGAAGCCGCCCTAAAAGGGCTATTGCGCGATGAATTGCAGGCCGATGCCAAACTCTATGGCGATAATCGCCGCTCGCGGCTGGTCACGCGCGATGCCGCCCAAGCGCTCAATGAAACCGCTTTAATCGTGAGCGAACCTGTCACCATTGTTCTAAGCCAAAATGGCTGGATTCGCGCGGCCAAAGGTCATGATGTCGATCCGCTTGGCCTATCCTACAAAGCCGGTGATGCCTATCTTGCGCACGTGCTGGGTAAATCGACCCAAACCGCTGTGCTATTTGATGACACCGGTCGCGCCTACGCACTGCCCGCGCATAGCCTGCCTTCCGCACGCGGGCAGGGCGAGCCCTTAACCGGACGCCTAAGCCCGCCCGCCGGTGCCCAATTCACCCAATTGCTTCTAGCCGATGAAGCTGACGCCATTTTGCTTTATCAATCAAGCGGCTATGGTTTTATCGTGCCCTACTTAGAGTTAATCAGCCGGCAGCGCGCAGGCAAACTCATTCTCAGCTTGCAAGCGGGCGCCACCTTGGGTGTGCCCCTGCGCCTCAATTCCGCCGCCACTCGTCTTGCACTCGCCACGAGCGACGGCCATGTGCTGATTATTGAGGCGGGCGATATTCCCAAGCTCGCCAAAGGCCGGGGCAATAAACTCATTGGCCTTAAAGCCGGCAGTCACGTCGTTGCTGCTTGCGCTTTAACCGCGAAAGACAGCTTGAAAATTCAATCCGGCGCGCGTTCCGTTACCTTGCGCGGTATCGATTTTGAAAATTATTGCGGCGCTCGCGCCAGCCGTGGCCGCTTATTACCCCGAGGCTTTCAACGGGTAGAAACCTTAATGGCAACCCATGAGTAAATCGAAAAAGTAGAACCAAACCGCTTCCGGTTTCGCTGCAAATTGAATTTTTGTGACCGCCCCCCCTACCATCGCGCCAAAAACTTCAGTACAATGCGCCGCCTGCCCGGGTGGTGAAACTGGTAGACACAAGAGACTTAAAATCTCTCGATCGAAAGATCGTGCCGGTTCGATTCCGGCTCCGGGCACACAATTTAAGGGGTTTTTACGTTCCAGATAAAACCAACCAAACACAAAAACTCGCATTTAAATTCAACATGCGGGTTTTTTTTTGCTTGTTGGGTTCCGTTTGCGCATGGCCGCCCAATGCGGTGCGTGGATTTCAGGGGTGTGGCGTCATCCCACTTGGCCGGCGCGTGTTGAGCGGTTTTTGTGCCGTGCATAGCGGTGGGTGCCCACCGAATTGAGCCCAGCTGTCGCGTCAGGGTTAAAGTTGCCACCTTAGTTTCTTAATAACCCATTTATCTCAATAGGATCCTATGATTAGTAAGCCAACTGATGTGATTGATGCGTTTGCCGAGGGCGTAAATACCCATAATTCGGATCTCTTGATTAGCCTGTATGACCCTCGGGCGGTATTGATTCCGACCTTTTCTGGGCGCAGCCGTAAAACAACGGAACAGATTGCCGATTACTTTCAAACGCTCATCCAAAAGCCCGGGCTGGGCATTAGTTTGCACGATAAAACCGTGAATATTATCCCGGTGCAAGACGAGATTTATGCCTTAAGCGGCTTGTATTTATGGCGTTTTTCGGTAGACGATGAGCTATTAAACTTCGAAGCGCGTTTCAGTTATGTGGTGAATTTGGGTTTAAAAAGCCCGATTTTGCAACACCACTCATCACAAATTCCGCGCTCATTGTAAGCGCCGATTCGCCCAAGCCTTTGACCCGCAAAGTTGCGGCGGGATTTTATGCATACCCTGACCATAAGATTTCATTGGGCGTTATCATCGGCTCAGTTTTTTGCGCCAATAGAGCCAATTGAGTTGCCGTGCGAGGTTTTTCGCTTTCAGTTTGGCTAGCGCTTGGCTTTTTTTACTGAACGCTGCCGCAAAAAACCATTGGCTAAAAAGTGATTGGGTTTGCGTGAGCTGCGTGCGGTGCGCGGGAAAGGCTGTGGCAGCGCGCTCGATATAGGCAGACAGGGTTTCACCGGCCTCGCGCGAAACGTTTAAGCGCCGCAAAGCCCGCTCAACGGGTTGCCAGGCTTTTTCTGCGGGTGGCATGGGCTGGATGGCTTGGCTTATTTTTTTCCAAATAAAGAACACGCCGGCCCAGGTGAGCAGGGTAGCAATGAGACTTAAGAGCAGTTGTGCGCCCGTATTTAAGTTTTTGAGCCCAAAGGTTTGCAGAAAATCGATTTGGGCGCTGCCGCTGTAGCCTAGTATGTATTGGTTCCAGCCGTTTTCTAGTCGGTCATTGAGTTGGGACCATTCCCGCGCGATGCCTTCGGTGTGGCGCAAACTTACAGGTAAGGTATCGTCTTGTCGTGCTGCGTTGGCAAAGCCTGTATTGATCCGCTCAGGTGCGACCATGGTGGTGGGGTCCACTTGAATCCAGCCTTTATCTTTAACCCAAATTTCACTCCAGGCATGCGCGTCGGCTTGCCGCACCAAGAGATAATCACCGATCACTTCGCCGCCTTGGTAGCCGGTTACGATGCGGGCGGGAATGCCCGCCGCGCGCATTAATAAGGTAAAGGCGCTGGCGTAATGCTCGCAGTAGCCTTTTTTGGTTTGGAACAAAAACTCATCCATGCGGTTTTCTCCCATCAACTTGCCCGGCCTTAGGGTGTAACTGAAGCCCTCGGTGTGAAAGTAGGACAGGATGCGATCACGGATTTCAAGCGCGGGGAGGCCCCGCAGAGGTTCTGCCAAGGCTTTAAGCTTGGGATCCCCATCGGGCAGGCTTAGATTTTCAATGCGATCTGCGCGCGGCAGGGGCGTGGGATCAAGCCGATAGTGTGTTGCGGATGTGACGGTGTAGCGCGTTCGATCGGTTAGGGGGCGGCTTGAAAATAAGCTCGCGGTGTCGCTTAAAACCGTATTGGCTGGCAAGGCGATTGGAACTGCTAACGAGGGCATAAAGCGGCGCTCTGAGGGCTCAAGGGTAATAGTGTAGGTCACATCCCTATCGGGGCTCGCAAATACATCGGGCGGTGTTATCGCATCGAATCCATTGGGCAGCTTGGCATGCCAGGTACCGTTTATTTCTCGACTCATGACCAAAACCCGCCAATAACGTTCGGTGGGCGGAATCATCGCGCCTTTAAAGCTTACCCGAAATGCGGGGGTGTCATCGGTGGCAAGTTGTTCAAATGCGCCGGCGGTTAGGCTATCGGCAAGGCCGGTTTTGGCCTGTTGCGTTGTGGGTTGCTGGGTACCCCAGAGTGCGCCGGGCGGCCTTGGAAATAAAATAAACAGCGTTATTGCGATCGGTAAGCCTGCCAGCATTAACCCCAAAGAGGCGCGGATGCGCGGTTTTATGGCAACAAGGCTTGGGTTGCTCAAACCGATCCAAGCGGTAACAAGGCCGGCAAATAAAATGAGCGCGAGTAAGGTGGTTGTGATTCCTTGGTCAAACAAAAGAAGGCTTGTAATGAGAAAAAAACCTAATAATAACAATGCATTTTGATCGCGAGTCGCTCGGGTTTCGAGCAGTTTGAGCAGGGCGGCTAAGGTGAGTAAGGCGGTGCCCGCATCGCGCCCCCAAAGGCTGTGATAACTTAAAAACACCCCCAAACCCGCCAATAAACCCAATGAAATCAAAAGAAATTGCGGCGGGCGGGGCCAGTTGCGCCATTCATGAAAAAAACGCCACATAAGCCCCGCCATCACGAGCGGAATAGCCCACACAGGCATGTGGCTTAAATGCGCCAAAATGGCTAAACCAATCACAAAACCTAATGGAATATCCAAGCGAAAACGATGACTGGCGTGCGGCGCTGGGCGGGCGCTGTGTGGAGTCATCTTGCACCTTGGTTTTGCGGGGGTGCTAAAAATAGGGCTAAGGCTTCAAGGCACTGTTGCCGGTGCCGCGTATCATGACCACGCAAAGGCGCATTTCCCGGTAAATTCAGCGTAAAAGCCCTATTCTGGGCTGAGAGCTGTAACACCCATTGGGTTATTTGGCTTAGATTGGCTTCAATTGAGCCGGGCATTTGGTTGAAATTAATTTGTATCTCGTCTGATTCGGTTAAATCGCTCTGCCAGTGTTGGGTGACGAGTTGTCCTGTTCTGGCGAATTGCTTAAAGGCGATTTTATTTAACGCATCGCCTGCTGTGTAACTGCGCAAATGCTCAAATTGTTCATCCCCTTTGTTTGCGGCTGTGGATGCGGCCGATTTTTTATCGGCCAATTGTGCCTGCGGCAAAGGGGCTTGGCCTTGGGGTTTTGGGTAAACCCATTGGCGCTGGTTATCCCAACTCAACGCGCGTTCAGCAGTCCACAAACCAATGGGGTATTGGGTTGACAGCAAAATGACGGGGGCGGGGAAATTGCCTCGAAGCAGTGGGGCGAGGGGCAGCTCAAGCACAATTGCGGTTGCTGCGGGCAGGGCGCAGACGATAGGCTCGGCACCAAGAGCTCTTAGTGTGATGGCGGGGTTGGGTAATTCGCTTAAAATTTGAATTTGCCATCCACCGGGTTCGGTGGCGTGCCGTGGCGCTATGGCAAAGGCAGATACGCTGGCGCTTTTTAATTGTCGCCGCGTTTGCCAAGCACTATTGCCCATGAGTGAAATGAGTAAAAAACTAATAAAAAAAATAATGTTGTTGCCATAGTTTATGGCGGCCAGCAACATGGCGATCACTAACACGATAAATCCCATGCCCATTTTGTTGGGTTTGAGTGTTAGTCGATGCAAAGAGGATGGCTTCATGGCAAATTAGTGTTGTGATAAAGAGTGCTTATTTTGAGTATAGAGGGTTTCCCCACAGGGGCGGGGCGGGTTCGAACAACGTACACGGGTGATTGCTGTTAAAATCTTGGCCAAAATAGAACAACCCATTAAAGCACACGATGAGCGAGGTAGAAAAATGATGCGGTGGATTATTTTTATAGCGGTCGCGCTCACGCTGTATGTGGTGTATCTGCTTTCACCAATTTTAACCCCATTTTTGGCGGGGATTGTGCTGGCGTATTTGTTTGATCCGTTGGTTACGCGTATGACGTTTTGGAAAATCAATCGCACCATTGGCACGACGCTCGTTTTTTTTGTGATGTCACTTTTGTTATTTTTGGCCGTGCTGGCGTTGGTTCCCGTGGTGATTGAGCAGGCCATCAAATTGGTGACGGTATTCCCTAAATTATTGGAGCGAATTCAAACGGAATTAGTGCCTTATTTGAATACTCGCTTAGGGTTAACGATTAATCTTAAATCGCTCACCGATTTATCCATGCAACATGCGCAAGATATTGGCGCGGTGTTAGCAAAAAGTGCCGGTGTGATTTTTGGCAATGGCACAGCCGTTATTTTATCGTTTATGAATTTGATTTTAATTCCAGTCATCGGCTTTTATTTATTGCGGGATTGGCCTGATTTAATGGAAAAAATCCGCACATTGATTCCGCGCCAACAAGAAACACGGTGGGTGGGCTTGGCTGCGGAATCTAACCTCATGTTAGGCGGTTTCCTGCGCGGGCAACTCGCGGTTATGCTCGCTAATGGTTTGACTTATTCCATCGGTTTATCGCTGATTGGTTTGGATACGGGGATTGTGATTGGTATGTCGGCGGGGATGCTGAGCTTTGTTCCGTATTTGGGTAACTTAATCGGCATTACGATGGCGCTCGTCGCTATGTATATTCAAACGGGCGAATTTACGCCCTTGATGTGGGTGTTATTGGTGTTTGGTATCGGTCAAACATTAGAAAGCGTTTTGTGGCAGCCGCGCTTTGTGGGCGAGCGCATCGGCTTGCACCCCGTTGCGGTTATTTTTGCGGTGATGGCGGGCGGTGTCTTGTTTGGCTTTTTCGGCATTCTGCTTGCGCTGCCAGTTTCCGCTATCTTGATGGTGATGGCGCGCCACGGGTTGCAATATTATCAACACAGTTCGTTTTATCAGAGTGCCGAGATAGATTCTCCACTGGCCGAAGCGGTAACGGAGCCTATGCCGCCTGCCGCAACGCCCCATTCGCTGGATTCTCACCCGCGTTAGCACGCATGGCTCGGTATGTCCTTAAAACTGCATCAGTTACCGCTTGATCTTGATTTGCAAGCCCCCCACGCCTTAGAGGGATTTATCGGCGGGGATAATTTGTTGCTTCGCGCTTTAATTACGCAGCAGGTAGCAGGTTCTGGGGAGTCGCAATTATTTATTCATGGCGCAGAGAACACCGGTAAAACCCATTTGGCGCAAGCGGCGTGCTTTTTTGCAAGCCAAATGGGGCGAACGGCTGCTTATGTGCCGTTAAAGCGGGCTTGCGCCCAGCTTGATCAAATTGGGTATGAACCCGCAGATTTGGTGGTTCTAGATGATGTAGATGCGCTGGTTGGTCACGCGGGCAGTGAGTTTTTACTGTTCGATTTGATTAATCGCCTGCGCGAACAACACACGCCCCTTTTGCTGACAGCGCGGCTGCCGCCCGCCGCACTGGAGTTTGAGTTGCCGGATTTGGCCTCGCGTTTGGCTTGGGGCGTAACGCTTGCGATTCACAGCCCAAACGATGCCGAAAAAATCGAACTTATGCGGCGCAAAGCCCAAGAGCGCGGTTTTGAACTACCGTTTGAAACCGCTGTGTACCTTCTTGCGCGCTGCCCTCGCGATGTGGGGAGCTTGCTTGCGATGATTCAAACGCTCGATCACGCCTCATTGAGTGCACAACGCAAAATTAGCATCCCGTTTGTGCGGTCAGTGTTTTTCACCAACGCGTCAAATTAAGATTTTTTCGCCTCATCATCATAGGCTTGGCGCAAACGCGCCAAGCCTTGGCGATACGCCTCGGCATCCCCATAATCAAAAAAATCTGAGTAGCGCTCATGCGCTTGGGGGATGCGTTGGGCATATTTTATTGGGCACCAATATTGCTCCGTTCGGCTTGAAACTTCCCGCACATACGCCGCCACCCCATTGCCGTAGGAGCAATACAGGCAATTGAATTTTTCAATTAAATTAAGATAAGGCAATGTTTCGCGCCCAAATACCACAAAATCTGAGCGCTTGACTTTCGGGATACGGTAGATAGGAAAACACAAGCTTTGATAGACGGTGACAAAGGCATCAATCAAAAAAAATGGAATCCAGCCAAAGTAAATAATGGGCGCGGTTAAAATAACAAATGGTCGTGAATTGCCGATAAACCGCAGCAAACCCACTTTGTAGTGTTTTTGTTGCCGATTAAATTCTTCCGCGAGTTCGGTGCGTTTTTGCTCAAACGCATCCCGTGATTTGCGGTATTCGCCCTCAAGCTCCTCTTGCAGGGCGCGAATGCGCGCATGAATGTCATCAATATTGGGGTTCATGGGCGCCTTTTTTTGGGGGGTGGGTGGGTTTCACTTAAGGGCTAATAGACCCGCTCAGAAAAAACGCCAGATATGGCCGGCGTTGATCACGCAATGTGGGTGCTGAAATTTAAGCCCGCGTTTTGGTATAAGACATGATAGCCGCGCGAAGGAGCGAATTACATGCCGCGGCAAACAGGGATTGCAACTCAGAGAATTCATTAAAAATTTCCTCTTCCGCCTCTTTGCTGTCATGGCGGCTGGCCATGAGCGCATCGGCCGATTCGTGCATTTGCTGATGTAAATCGCGCACGGCATCAAATTCGGCTTTTTGCGCCTTGGGAATTTCGGTTCGATTAATAAACTGGCCAAATTTGCATTCGTGGTGGCTTTGAATGTGCTTTTTTCGATCAAACAGGAGCGATGCCATAATCTGGCTATACCAAGCAAAATGCCAATAGGTCACTTCCTCAAATTCATTAATGAATTGGCTGTAATCAAAGGGTGTCGCATTGGATTGAGTTGATTCGTTCATGGTGATCCTGTGGGTTGGGATTTTTACTGTTATGAGTTTAGCGGCGAATTTTTCGCATGTCAGTGCGGTATTTCACGCGGTTGATCGCCACAATTTTAAAGTTGCTTAGTTTGATCGAACCAAAGCCCGCAAATAAGCGCAATCAACGAAGCCGTTGGCCGGCACTTGCCCAAAATGGGTGTGTATTTCACGCCCGGGCTCGCCTAAATCGCTTAAAACCGCCAAGGCACCGTTGAAATTATCATCCCGCGTGTAGGCGTTTTCAGTCACCAGCACCGGAATACCGGCTTCAAGGGCAGAAATAACGCCGTTATCGGAATCTTCAATCGCCAAACACGCCTCGGCGGGTAATTGCAACTGCGCCAAAGTGTAGACATAAATATCGCCGGCAGGTTTCTTGTTTGGCACGATATCGCCAGCGGCAATGACTTCAAACCAGTCGATCGATTCCGCCCCGAGCGTTGCTTCCAGCAAGCCTGTGACATTCTCAGGCGTAGTGGTCGTCACAATCGCCAAACGCAAGCCCTGTGCGCGGGCTTCATCCAGCAACCGGCGAACCCCGGGGCGCAGCGGGATGGCGCCATTAGCCAATAGGCGCAAATAATGGGCGGTTTTTGCCTTATGCAAACTGGCAATAAAGGCCGCTTCATCTGCTTGGCTTGGGTAGGCTGGGTTGTAGGTATCAATGAAATGTCGAATGCGTTCTTTGCCACCGGTAATAGCTAATAAAGCGCCATACACCTCAACACTCCACGACCAATCTAAACCCGCTTCGGTAAATGCTTGATTAAAAGCGATACGGTGCCCATCGCGCTCGGTTTCTGCCAGTGTGCCATCGACATCAAATAAAATTGCTTTCAACATGCCAAAACAACCCCATGTGGCTTAATTTAGATTCAAGTACGGTATCCTAGCAGGAAGTGGGCGGTTAATTGACAAACCCGCGCGGGCAAATGGCGTTAATCAGAGGTTCCTTAGGGCATTGCGCCTTTTTTTATTGACGTTTAACAAGGTGACGGGAATTTAGCATGCAAATTTTGGCGACACAGCGCGGTTGGGGCTGGATTTTAGATGGCTGGCGATTGATGAAATTGCGCCTAGGTTTGGTGATTGGCGTTGTGATGTTGATGTATGTGTTGCTGTTTGTTGCCAGCATGCTGCCGTTCGTGGGCAATATACTCACGCCGTTTTTATCGCCCTTTCTTGCCGGCGGCGTTTATGTTGTGTTTGCTCGGATGCAAGAAATTGCGCGACGCAGCCAATTTGAGCCGCTTGCTCGTGAGCAACCCATCGCGTTTGATTTAATGTTTTCCGTGTTTAAAGATCCCACGCCTCGGAAGGCATTACTCAATTTGGCATTGTTGAGCGTTGGCTTCACGTTAGCAATGCTGTTGCTTCTGGCGGTGTTTGTGACGGTGAAATTATCCCATATTGATCACACTGTTTTAACCGATGTCACCGCGACCGACGCGCAGCGTGTCGCGTTTTTAATGCCCATTTTGCTGGACCCCAGCGCGTGGATTGTCTGGTTAATCGCTTTGCTTAGCGTTGCAATTTATAGCATGGCAACGTTTTTTGCCGTGCCGCTGATTGTATTGCGCGGCTTGAGTGTGGTGCCGGCCTTGCGGCAAAGTTTTAAAGCGGTGGCACAAAACTGGTTAGCATTTTTGTTGTATGGGCTGATTTGGTTGGTTTTATTGATTAGCGTGCCGTTTACCCTCATGCTGAGCTTAATTATTTTGCTGCCCTTAATGTTTGTGAGCGTGTTTATTGCATTTGAAGAGATTTGGCCAGTAAAGGGCGAGGGTTCGCACAGCGTAACGGGCGCACCGAACACGCATATTTCAACGGTGATGTAACGCGGCTCGCTCCATTCATTGCCCAAAAGCCCCCATCATTGGGGGTTTTTGGGTTATTGCGTGAACCGGCGCTTTCAAGTGATGCGCTTAGTGGTGGTGATGACCATCGAGGCCATGGGCGTGGCCATGCTCAATTTCTTCAGCAGTGGCCGCGCGAATGGCTTGCACCACCACATCAAAATGCAGGGTTTCACCGGCAAGTTCGTGATTGGCATCTAAATGCACCTGATCGCCCTTCACCTCCATTACCGTTACCACGTTAACCCCGTGTTCGGCCTCGGCATGAAACTTCATGCCGGGGACAATCTCATCGACCCCTTGGAATAAATGCCGAGGCACTACTTGCGTCATGCTCTCATCGCGCAGGCCATATGCCTCTTCGGGGGGAATGGTCACGGTGAAGCTGTCCCCCACTTTTTTACCCAGCAGGGCATGCTCTAGGCCGGAAATAATATTGTGATGGCCGTGAAGATAGGTGAGCGGCGCATGGCCCACTGAGCTGTCGACCACGTCCCCGGCATCATTTTTTAGGGTGTATTCGATCGCAACGACCGTGTTGTCAGAAACCTGCATGGATTAAGTCCTCAAAGGCGAGCAGTGGTGTTGATCCCAAGAATTAACGACGGCTCAGGTGGTAGAAATGGTTGGTGGCGCTAACAAAACCCGAAGGACTGCCGCAATCAAAGCGTTGACCCTTGAATTTATAGGCAATTACCTTGCCTTGTTGTGCTTGGGTGCGAATGGCATCGGTGAGTTGAATTTCCCCCCCCGCACCGGCTTGAGTGGACTCCAGAATATCAAAAATATCTGGGGTCAGAATATAGCGGCCAATAATAGCTAAATTACTTGGCGCATCATTGGCCATAGGTTTTTCCACCATATGGGTGACTTGAATTAAGCCTTCTTCAATTTCGGTGCCAGCAATCACACCATATTTATGAATCTCGCTTAAGGGCACTTCTTCTACCGCAACCACGCTACACTGATACCGATTAAAAATTTCGACCATTTGGCTTAATACGCCATTGGGCGCACCAACGCATAAGTCATCGGCGAGCACTACGGCAAAAGGCTCGTTACCAATTAAAGGCTCGCCCGTTAAAATGGCATGGCCGAGGCCAAGCATGCTGGTTTGGCGGGTGTAGGAGAAGGTGCAATTATCAATTAAGCGATCAATGCTCGCCAATAATGAGGCTTTTGAGGTGCCGCGAATTTGGTGTTCTAATTCATAATTCACATCAAAGTGGTCTTCCAGCGCACGTTTGCCCCGACCCGTTACAATCGCCATATTTTTAATGCCGGCTTCCAACGCTTCTTCAACGCCATATTGAATGAGTGGGCGATCTAATATGGGCAACATCTCTTTGGGCATCACTTTAGTGGCGGGTAAAAAGCGGGTGCCATAACCTGCTGCGGGAAACAGACATTTGCGAATCATGAGTATTCCTTGAATTCAGAGTAGTTTTGATCTGGCTCGCATCATAACCAAAAAATTAATGACGCGTTGTGACCCTGCGATGAATTCGCCTAAAAATGATGCCTTGCGCCCAAGCGGCGCAAAAACCCACAGCAGCAAATAGCAAAATAGCACTATTGAATGCGCGATCAACGGGCGAGCTCCACGCATCGGTGCTGGCAATTAAAATGTAAAACAAGTCAGCCAGTGCCGCCCAAACAAAGGCGGTGTAACGCCCAGCCCCCATGCCGGGCAAAACCAACAGCGTGGGTAAAATCAGCACCATAAGCCAAGCACCGTGCGGGCGGGCAAGGCTTTCGCCCCAAGCGGCCATCATTAAATAGCTGGCGGCGATTAAGGGTTGAACCCCAATAATAATGCGCCGAAGCCACACGATCCGCTGCGGATAGGCGGGGTTCGTCATGGCAGGCTTAGGCGGGGGCAGCGGCAAGTTGTTGCGCGATTGTTGCAATCCGCATGCCCAGCGCTTGGGTAAGCTGGCGCTCCTCCATACTGAGCGGCTTGTTATTGCCCGCGGTGTGACTGGCACCATAAGGTGTGCCGCCGGTTTGCGTATGCGCGAGTGCCGCCTCGCTGTACGGAATGCCAACAATCAGCATGCCGTGGTGCAAGAGCGGCACAATCATCGAGAGCAAAACGGTTTCTTGCCCACCGTGCAGGGAGCCTGTAGAGGTGAATACCCCCGCAGGCTTGCCCGTGAGCGTCCCTTTAAACCACTGGCGGCTGGTATCGTCGAGCAGATGCTTCACCGCAGCAGCCATGCCACCGAAGTAGGTTGGGCTGCCGAGGATTAAGCCGCTACATTCCTCAAAGTCTTGCGGGCAAACGTTAGGCGGTGCATCGGCTGCAGGTTCGGGCACGCTGCCATTGGCATCGGGCAACGGGGGGATCGAGCGAATACGAGCCGTCATGCCATTGATTTGCTCAACCCCGCGTGCCGCCTGATGCGCCAAACGCGCCGTGGCGCCATAGCGGCTGTAGTAAAGAACTAAAATTTCGCTCATGCGTAGTGAGTTATCTCAATAAATAAAATAAAAATGATCAAAATAAATTTAATCATCGGCCGCGCGTACCTGCTTTAGGATTATTAAAGCTTTTGCTTAATGAAGCCTTGAATGATTCAACATCATAGCTAACTTGTTTGGTTTTTTTTTGTCGGTTGGGTAAAAAATCCTGATTTATCTGCGCATGGCGGCAACAAAAGTGCGCCCATCCGCGCGGTTGGCTCGCCTTTTTGCGTGTTGTGCGGGTACAGTATGCGGTGTTCTTAATTTCATAATGAGGTGTAATCCGTGGTGCAATTAAATTTTTTCCCCAAAATGCGCTATCGCGTGCAACGCTTGACCGCAGCTATTGGCTTGGCCGGGTGGCTTGTTTTTGGCTTGGTCGCTAATGCATTTGCCGCGCCGCTTGAGTTCAGCAAGCAGGATGTGAATGGCAAGACACACGCCCTTTCGGCAGAGCGCGGCAATTACGTGGTTATCAATATTTGGGCCACCTGGTGCCCGCCGTGCCGTAAAGAATTACCGGAGCTTGCCCAATTTGCCCAAACTCACGAAAAAGATCACATCCAAGTTTGGGGGCTGAGTGTGGATGCCAATCAGTCGCCCGCTGAGCTATCGCTCTTCGCGGAGGAAAATCATTTGGGTTATCCGATTTTCAAAACCCGTCCCGATGAATTGGCTGCGTTTGGCAACATCCCGGGGATTCCTACCACTTTTTTAATTAATCCCAAGGGGGAATTGGTTGGCCGGCATGTCGGCGCCATTACGGGTGAACAATTAATGCAGATGATTAAAAATAACCCGTAACTAATTAAAAATAAATGGAATTTTTGAGATAGTTAAAATTACTCTCGGAGCTGGCATGAATCATCAATCATCGCACCATTTTTCTTGGGCGCTCAAGCTGCCAACCTATGCGAGCGGGCTTAGATTGCTGCCGGCCGTGTTCATGGCGCTGTTGCTTTTTGGTGGGTGGGGCGCTGCCAAGGCGGATGGCTTCTTTGATGATTCATTTTTTGATATGTCGGCCGATGTGAAGCAAGCGCGCGCCGATCATAAGACAGGCGTTTTTCTTTTTTTTCAGATGGCCGACTGCCCTTTTTGTCATCGCATGGAAACCACGGTATTTACCGATCCTGAGGTGAAAGCTTTTATGAAAAAACATTTCATCACGGCTTCGATTGATATCGAAGGGGATGTGTCGATGACGGATTTTCAAGGCAAACAACTCAGCCAGAAAGAATTTGCTTTCAAACAGTTTCGGGTACGCGCGACGCCGGTGATGGCGTTTATCGATACCGACGGCAAGGTAGCCACGGTGTTTACAGGCCCCACACGGTCGGCGAAGGAATTTCTAACCTTGGCTGAGTTTGTCGTCAGTGGGGCGTACAAGGAGCCGGGGAACAATTTTTTCAAATACCGCCAGCAGCACGGCAATTGAGTGGGCAATCGTGTCCATTTCATTCGGCCAGTGTCGCCGGTTTGAGGATTTGAGATGAGTGAGCCTTCTAGGTGGTTGATTGGGTTGCTGAGTGCCCTCGTCATGTTGGAAGGCCAGTGGTGTGCCGCCAGTGAGGCGGCGGGTGACGCACTCACCTTACAATCGGTTTTATCGGCGCCGCTTGATCGCCAATACGGGGTGATGTCAGCAGCGGCAGATATCTTAGAAGCGAAGGCTAACCGCGCGTTAGTAGATAGCTGGTATGACCCCACCGTGTCGATTCAAGGCCATCTGCGCTACATTCAGCCAAGCCGCGTGGCGACCGATCCCAATACGCGGGAGGACAACGCCATCGGTATCAGTGCGCGCCAGCGCCTTTACGATTTTGGCCGACAAGCAATGCGCGAGGGGGCAGCAAAGCAACAGGTTATTAGCGCAGAGCTTGGCTTATTTAGCAAAGAACAGCAGCAGCGGCTGGCATTACTGAATGCTTTTTTTGCGGTATTAATTAATGATCAAATTTATACCGTGCAAAACGAGCGCATGGCGGTGGAATATGTGCGCTTGGATAAGGCCAAAGATCGCAAAGAATTAGGCTTGGCTTCCGATTACGATTTGGCGCTTTTGCAACGTGCCTATGAAGAGGTGCTCTTCGCACGAGCCCGCGCCGATGCCGATCGACGCTTAGCCCGCCGCCACTTAGCTGAGCTGCTTGGCGTGCCTGAACAAATTCCTGCCAAATTGGCGATACCGCATTTGAGCAAGTGGCTATCAGAAAAACCGCCCGAACTGGACCTGGCGATTAAAGATGCTCTGCAAAATAACCCAGAACTTGAAGCCCTGCGCGCCCGTTATCGTGCATCCGAGCAATCCCTAAACGCGGCGCGCGATCACAATGCGCCCACCATCTTCGCTGAGGTGAATGGCGATTATTATCAGCGGGAATTAGGTTCCCGTGATCCTTTGCGCGCTGGGGTTTATATTGATTTTCCTTTGTACGACGGCAGGTTGCGGGATGCACAAATTGGCAAAGCCCAAGCCGCGCGCATGAAGCTTGCTGCAAAAATTGCTGAACAGGAGGCCAATCTCCGTGAGGCGACCGCGCGAACATTGGAACTGATTGAGGTCTACCGAACCGCTGCGACCAGTCGGGTCAAGGCGCTGGAAAACTTCTCCGATCTTAATTTCACCCGCAAACAAACGCTGTACCAAATGGAAAAGGCAACCGACTTGGGTGATGCGATGGTCGAAGAATCATCCGCGCAACTCGAACGCATGCGCACCACCTATGCCTTGGCCGTGTATTGGGCCGAATTAGCCGCCCTGCAAGGTCAACCGATTGATCGCATCCTTGCGCCCTTACCTTCGTCCGGCGTGTTACCCAGCCCCCATGAGCCCACACCATGAATCCAAAAACCTTAATTCAGCGCGCTTTCCTGTCTTTATGCTTGGGGTTGATGTTGGCGTGTTGGTTGGGTTCGCGTGCCCAAGCAGCGCAACCCGTGCAAGAACCTGCCTCAACTGCCACAGCCGTGAGCGCGACACTCGCTTGGGCCGATGTGACTCGGCTTTCGACCCCGGTTTCGGGGGTGGTGGCGGCTTTGCCGGTTCAGCCAGGCCAAGTGGTGGCGAAAGGGGCTGTGCTGCTGCGGCTAGATCGAGCGCCCTTTGCCGATCGTTTGGCCGCAAGCCAGGCCGAGCGTGCTGGCTTAGTGCGCGCGGGGGCGGAGGCAGGGCGAGACGCTGAACGCACGCAGCAATTATTTGATCGCACAGTCGCCTCCGAATCCGAGCGCCAAGATGCTCTCATCAAGCAGGAAAAAACCCAATCTCAATTAAGTGCTGCCAAGGCTCGCACGGATCTGCGGCAGTGGGAGCTTGCCCGCTCTGAGTTACTCGCGCCCTTTGCGACCCGAATTTTAAGTGTTGAGACAGCTGTCGGCGAAACCGTCTCCAGTGAATTGAGTGCGCCTACATTAATGCGCATTGCCCGCGCGGATTTGATGAATGCCGAGGCTAATTTGAACCCCAGCACGGCGGTCGGCATTCAGTTAGGTCAGTTGCTTAAGGTGCAGGTCAATCAAACGACCGTGAGCGGGCGGGTGGTTGGGTTAGCCAGTGAGTCGTCTGCCACGGGGACAAGCTATCGTTTGACGGTGCAGTTTCAACCCCAAACTGGTTGGATTGCCGGTTTGCCTGCCCGAATTGATTTGTCTAACTAATTCGAGCGGTTAGCAATTATTTTGCTGCAGCCATAATTCAAACACGGCCAAATGCCAGAGTTTTGAGCCCTGTAGGCGGGTGAAGTGTTGATCGGGCGCGGCCAGCAGGCGGTTAACGTATTGTGGTTCAAACAGCCCGCGGGTTTGTGCGGTGGGTGTGCTTAAAATGTCGCGCATAAATTCAAAAAATGGCCCGCGCACATATTTAAGGGCCGGCACGGGGAAATAGCCTTTGGGGCGATCGATCACCGCATCGGGGATTCGCCCGCGCGCGATGCGCTTGAGTATCCCTTTGCCGCCGCAGTCGAGTTTGAATTGGGCGGGCATCTGCATGGCTAATTCCACGAGTTTATGATCTAAAAACGGCACGCGCGCTTCAAGCCCCCAAGCCATCGTCATGTTATCGACCCGTTTAACCGGATCATCCACAATCAAGGTGCTGGTATCAAACCCCAGCACCCGGTTGATATAGTTGCCACCTTTGATTTTTGAAAGCTCAAGACTCAAGCGGGCACGGGTGTGATCCTCTCCGCGGAAGGGCGCGGTTACCAAACTCAAAAATTCTTCATGGTCGCGATCAAAATAAAATGGCGCAAAGCGTTCAATATCTGTGCCTTGCGCGGCCGCCATCTTGGGATACCAAAAATAGCCGCCAAATACTTCATCGGCGCCTTGGCCGCTGAGTACCACTTTAACTTCTCGGGACACCTGCTCGGATAAGAGATAAAACGCAATCGCATCTTGCGCGAACATAGGCTCGCTCATCTGCGCTACCGCCTCGGGCAAACGGGTGAGTACTTGGTTATTGGGAATATGAAAGCGGTGATGCAAGGTGCCATAACGCGCGGCCACCGGGTCTGAGAACTCAAATTCGCTGCCTTTTTCTTCGGGCTGATCTTCAAAACCAATCGTGAAGGTTTGTGGTGTTAGGCCTGCCTCGGCGGCCAAGGCCACAATCAAGGAGGAATCCAGCCCGCCTGAGAGCAAAACACCCACCGGTACATCACTAATATCTAGGCGTTTTTTAACGGCATGTAGCAAGCCTTGGTGGATGGCTTCTGTCCATTGGGCTTCAGTCCAATCTTCTTTCTCGGTGGCGTCAATTTGCCAATAGCGATGCAACGTTTTTTGACCATGCGCATCCACCGTTAACGTGCAGCCGGGGGCTAATTTACGCACGCCTTGAAACACGGTGTGTGGCGCGGGCACAGAGCCATGCAAGGTGAATTGATGGTGCAGGGCAATGGGGTCAAAATCCGTATTAACACGGCCACCCGCCAGTAGCGCAGGCAGGCTTGAGGCAAAGCGCAAAGGCGCTTGGGGGTCGCGCGGGTTCTCGGTGTAATACAAGGGTTTAATGCCTAGCCTGTCGCGTGCCAAAAACAGGCTGCCCGTTTTCATGTTCCAAATGGCAAAGGCAAACATCCCCGAGAGGTGGGTCACGCAATCGCTGCCCCATTGGGCGTAAGCTTTGAGGATGACCTCGGTATCGCCCGTGGATTCAAACCTATGCCCTAGAGCGCGTAATTCCTGCCGCAATTCGGGGTGGTTGTAGATGGTGCCATTAAACGCCAACGCTAAGCCGTGCGCGCGGTCAATCATGGGCTGGGCGCCATGAAAACTTAAATCAAGAATGGCAAGCCGCCGATGCCCCAGTGCCAAAGCGCCATCGGAAAAGCTGCCCTCATGATCGGGGCCGCGCCTATCGAGCCGATCCATCATACGGCGCACCGCACCGAGATCCGGGCGCGTGCCGGGCGCGCTTAACCAACCACAAATTCCGCACATGGGGCGTACCTTTCTTGAATCAAAAGAGGAGATGATTCTAACAGTAGCCACCGATTCTGGCGGCATCGGTGCGAATCGATCAAGAAAATCCGCGTTAAATCAGGTAAATTGCTTGGCTTATTTTAACCCAATGCCGAGGAGCCTTTATGTCCAGTATCTATCTTCAAACCGCGCTCGCCGCCGCCCGCGCTGCCGAAACAGTGGTACGAAAATACTGGCAGCAAAATATCGACATCACGATTAAGGCGGATGCTTCGCCGGTCACAATTGCCGATGTGGAAACCGAAGAGGCGATTAAAGCGGTGATTCTCGCCGCGTTTCCCGAGCATGGTTTTTATGGTGAGGAAACGGGTAAAACGCGCGCTGATGCAGAATTTACTTGGCTGGTTGATCCCATCGACGGCACCAAAAGCTTCGTGCGGGAATATCCGTTTTTCTCAACCCAAATTGCCTTGATGCGGGGCGATGAGCTTATTTTAGGGGTTTCCAGTGCGCCGGTATTTGGCGAGTATGCCTATGCCGAGCTTGGCGGCGGTGCCTTTTGGATGGATAAGGCGGCCAAAGTGAGCCGCATTGACACCCTGGCCGCGGCCACGCTATCGGTGGGAAATTTGAAAACCTTGGCGGCAAACCCAGAAGGCTGGGCGGGTTTGGCAAGTATCGTGCGCGAGGTCAATCGCACGCGGGGCTATGGCGATTTTTATCATTACCACTTGCTGGCACGCGGTGCAATTGATTTAGTGCTGGAATCGGATGTGAACGTGCTGGATATCGCCGCGTTATCGGTCATTGTGCGTGAAGCGGGCGGGGTGTTTACCGATTTGAACAACCAACCGGTCGGCTTGGATACCACCACCGTGTGCGCGGCGGCCACCCCTGCGCTGCACCGCGAGGCGCGGCGGCGCTTGGGCTACTAATTGCTGTTAAATAAGCGTTAATTGCCCGCAGCCTTGCGCATTAGGGCTGTTTTTGCGCAACCCTGCCAACCCTGCTTGAGGGCTGATTTTAAATTTTTAAATCTTCAATCTTGCGAGCATGTTAGCGCAAGCAATGAGATGAATTTGCGGCTTAATTTTTTTGGAAAGTGTGGTTTTTCATGACCGATGTCGTCAATTTTCTGACCTTTCGCAGCTTAATTAGCCCTTATGCTTTGATTGGGTTTTATTATCTGGGCGCGCTGTTCATGCCGGTAGCGGCTTGGTTCTTTTGGCGCTGGCTTGGCTTGCGTTATGGCTGGCTGCGCCAAGTACAAAGGACGGTGGGTGCGTTCAGTCGCCAAGTGCTCAGCCCCGCCCAGCGGGTAGGATTTTTTTTGACTTGCCTTGTGTGCTTTTTGTTTATGGAGCTTTTTTGGCGGATGCTGTTTGAGTTTTTAATCGCTTATTTGCACATGGCGCAAGATATTCAAACACTGGTGCGGCCGGCGCCTTGATTTAACGCGCTGTCGCTTTTTTATCATGAGTTGCAAAGCAGAATCGTGTACAATTTTGGCTAAATTTTTCTCAAAAAATTAATCAGTTAGAGTCAAAACGCAATACTTTGCCTCAATCATTAAAAAGGAATTTATGATGCAGCACCCAGAATCCACTTCACCTGAGTCCACGCCACCGGCCCCTGATGTGCCCGAAGATACGCCCGCCGTTCAAACAAATTTTTCATCAAGCGGCGAAAAGCCCGGGGTTTTTGCGCGCTTTTGGGTCAGCCTTTTTGGTGCTATTTCTTGGCGTGCACCTCAGTGGCTATCTCGGCTGAAACGCGCTATACGCTTGCAACCGGTGCGGGCGGTGGGTGCTTTTTTGTTGATGCTCGCGCTCGGCATGGGCGGCTTTTTTGGGTATCAGGCGTATCAAAATCGGCCTGAACCGATCAAACCACCCCGCGTGCAGGTAACGCTAACAGCGCCTGCCGTGACCGATTACACGCACACGCCGATTACGATTAGCCCCTTGGTGGTGGATTTTTCGGCTTCAGTTGCGCCAATTGAGCTTGTGGGCAAGCCCGCCAAGCAGGGCATTGAATTAAGCCCACCCCTAGCGGGGCAATGGGTGTGGCAATCCGATAAGGAACTGCAATTTACGCCCGCCGTTGATTGGCCGGTGGGGCAAAAATTTAATCTCAAATTTAATCAACAAACGGCGCTGACTGCCGGGGTTTTGCTTGAAAAAACCGCATTTGATTTTAATACCGTCGCGTTTGCCGCCACCATTCAAAGCGCCGAGTTTTATCAAGACCCGCAAGACCCGTTAAAAAAATCCGCGATATTCGGGGTGAATTTCAATTATCCGGTTGATCCCAAAACGTTTGAGCCAGCCGTTACCCTGGCGATGTTATCGCCCAACCCATCGATTAAAAATCAATGGGTGGCGGGCGCCCCCCAAAAATTTTCCGTTACCTATGATCAACGCAATTTAAATGCCTTTGTGCATTCCGCGCCTTTAAGCGTGCCGCAAGATACCCAACCCATGCGTTTTACTTTGGCCGATGGGGTGAGGAGTATTCGGGGCGGGGCGCATTTGTCCGAGCCTTTGGTGCAAACCGTGCAAATTCCGGGTTTGTATAGTTTGGCGATTACCGATACCCAAGTGACCTTGGTGGATAATGCGCAATTTGAGCCCACTCAAACTCTCATTTTGGGCACCAGCGCGCCGGTAACCGGCAAAGATTTAAGCCAAAAAGTCAAAGCTTGGCTCTTGCCGACCCGCGGACCCAATGGCCAGCCAAATTATGGCTGGTCACCAAGCGCGGTGAGCGAGGCGGTCTTAAAGCAAGCCACTGAGCTGCCGCTTGCCGTGCAACCCACCGAGCGTGAATATGCAAGCATTCATGGTTTTAAATTTACCGCGCCGCCCCAGCGCTCCATTTATGTGCAAGTGAGCCGTGGGTTGAATGGCTTTGGTGGCTATGTGTTGGGTCAATCCAAGGGGGTGGTGCTGAACGTGCCTGAGTATCCCCAGCTCTTAAAATTAATGGGGCAGGGCGCTTTGCTCTCGCAAAATGGCGATCACCGAATTTCGGTGGTGGCGCGCAATGTGCCGGGCATGCGGGTGAGTGTGGCGCGCGTGCTGCCCACGCAAATGCAGCATTTGGTGGCATTTAATCAAGGTAGTTTCGCGCATCCGATGCTTCGGATTGCGCCCGATCATCTGGTGCAACGATTCGTGCAAACCGAGGCTCTGCCGGATGCCGACCCCACCAAGGCGGTGTACGCCGGGGTTGATTTATCTCAATATTTAGGCAGCGGTGCCCAGCGTAAACGTGGCGTGTTTTTGGTTCGGCTCACGCCTTGGGATCCCAATCAAGCTGATGATTCGGGTCAAAATCAAGATCAAGATGATTCCGAGCAGAATAGTCCGTTTGATGCTAACAGCTACCAAGATGAAGCGGCCATCGGTGATGCCCGTTTAATTGTGGTGACGGATTTAGGCATTCTCGCTAAAAAATCTCTCGATGGCAGCCGTGATGTGTTCGTGCAATCCATCACCACCGGCAAGCCCGTGGCTAATGCGGTGGTGAAGGTGATTGCTGAAAACGGCGAAACCTTGCTCAGCCAAACCACCGATGCCGATGGGCATGTAGTTTTCCCCACGTTAAACGGCTTTAAGCGCGAACAAAAGCCTGTGATGTTTTCGGTGTATCACAGCGATAGCGCCGCTGCAGGTGCAGGAAATGCTACGGGTACCGATTTCTCGTTCTTGCCGATTGAAGGGCAAGATCGGGCGCTCAATTATTCGCGCTTTGATGTGGGCGGTGCACCGAGTGCGGCATCGGCCAACGAATTGAGCGCCTATGTGTTCTCGGATCGCGGTTTGTACCGGCCCGGCGATGAATTTCATATTGGTCTGATTGTGCGTGCGGCGAGTTGGCAGCAATCGGTTGCCGGTGTGCCATTAAAAATTGAGCTCGTTGATCCGCGCGGGATGACGGTGGCCAAAGAGCGAATTTCACCCGATCAAAGTGGTTTTATGCAATGGCAATATACACCGAGCGAAACCGCCCCCACCGGCGCGTGGATAGTGAATTTGTATCTGATTCACAACGCGGATGACACCACTTTGCTGGGTTCCACCACCGTACAAGTTAAAGAATTTGAGCCGGATCAAACCCGCGTGACGGCGCAATTGCAGCCCGCCACCGTGGTCGGCTGGGTGAAACCCTCGGCGCTGCATGCGCTCATTCAAGCCGATACGTTGTTTGGAACGCCGGCCGATCAGCGCCGGGTAACGGCAAGCTTAACCTTGCGCCCGGCTTTTCCGGCCTTTGCCGCGTTTGCCGATTATCACTTTTATGACCCGGAACGCGCCAAGGATGGGGTAACCGAAACCCTGCAAGAGCAAACCACCGATGCCAAAGGCGCCGCTGATTTTGCGCTAAATTTATCGAGCTTTGCGCCGGCAACGTATTCATTGCGCTTTTATGCCCAGGTGTTTGAGCCAGACAGCGGGCGGAATGTAGCGGCCACGGCGAGCACGCTGGTATCAAATGCAGATTATTTAATTGGGCTTAAAGCGGGTGGGAATCTGGATTTCATCCCGCGGGATACCGCCCAGTTAGTGAATTTAATCGCGGTTAATCCCGAGCTTAAATCGATTGATGTGGCCGATTTGCGTGTGGTGATTTTATCGCGCCAATATGTCTCGGTACTCACCAAGCAAGATTCTGGTGTCTATAAATACGAATCTGTGCTGAAAGAAAGTCCCATTAATACCCAGCCCCTTTCGATTGCCGCTGGCGGCTCGGCGTTTACCTTGCCCACCAATGAACCCGGCAGTTACGCCCTTGTGGTGGAGTCTGCCGCCGGAAAAACGCTCAATCGCATCGATTTTGTGGTGGCGGGCGCTGCCAATGCCACCCGTTCGCTTGAACGCAATGCTGAGTTGCAACTGGCGTTGAACAAAAAAGATTATGCGCCCGGGGAAACTATTGACGTGTCCATTCGCGCGCCCTATGCCGGCAGCGGCTTAATCACCATCGAGCGCGATAAGGTGGTTGCATGGGCTTGGTTCCATGCTGACTCCGCAAGTTCGGTGCAGCATATTACCGTGCCCGCAGGCTTTGAAGGCAATGGCTATATTAATGTGCAATTTGTGCGCGATCCGTCCTCCAGCGCTATTTACATGAGCCCGCTGAGTTATGGCGTGGTACCGTTTACTGTGGATGTGAATGCCCACAAAGCCCCCATCACGCTCAACGTACCCCGCATAATTAAGCCCGGTCAAACTCTGGATATGACGGTCACAACGCCAGAGCCTGCCGATGTGGTGGTGTTTGCGGTGGATGAGGGCATTTTGCAGGTGGCCAATTACGCATTGGAAGACCCTTTGCGCTATTTCTTTCGCAAACGCATGCTGCAGGTTAGCACGAGCCAAATTTTGGATTTGATTTTGCCCTCGTTTGCTCAGCTTACCCAAATGTCGACCACGGGCGGTGATGAAAACGGCCTGCGCCACGAGCAGCTCAATCCCTTCCGCCGCAAGCATGAAAAGCCGGTAGCGTATTGGTCGGGCATTACCCAAATTAAAGGCAGCCACACCTTCCAGTATGCCGTGCCCGATTCCTTCAACGGAGCGCTGAAAGTGATGGTGATGGCGGTGACCCCGCAAAAAATTGGCATCACGGAAGCAGACACCACTGTGCGCGGCGATTTCGCGCTTTCGCCTAATTTGCCGGTTGCGGTCGCGCCCGGTGATGAGTTTGATGCCACGGTGAACGTGGTCAATAACCTCACAGCTGATCTCGCTCATCCCGAGGCACGGTTCCCTATTCGGGTGCAAATCGATGCAGGTAAAGGCTTTGATGCGCTGGGTGATGGTGTGCAAACGTTGGAATTAGGCGCCGGTCAATCGGGCGTGGCACGGTTTAAGCTCAAAGCTTTGGACAAGCTTGGCTCAGCCCCGGTGCGCTTTAACGCCACTTTCGAGCAAGCAAAAGCCGCTCGCCAAGTTGAAATTTCGGTGCGGCCGGCCAGCCCGTATCAAACCGATGTGCAGGTGGGGCAGGTGCGCGCGGGTGAGCCTGTCACTCTATCGCCCCTGCGCGATTTATTCGCCGAACGCAGCGAAAGTCGCGCGGCCATCTCCTACCTGCCCATGGTGATGATGCAAGGCTTGGGGGCTTATTTGGAAAACTATTCCAATTATTGCACCGAGCAAACTATCTCGGCGGCCACCCCCGCCTTAATTGCCACGGCAAATCCGGAAGTTGCATTGAGCTCAGCCAGTGCCGCACGGTCGCCCGAAGTGGTTAACCGCGCGATTGCCACTTTGCGTAGCCGGCAAAACAGCGAGGGCGGGTTTGGCGTGTGGACAGCCACCCCTGATGCCAATCCGTTTGTTTCAGGCTACGCGGTGCAGTTCTTATTACTGGCACGCCAAGCGGGGTTGCACGTGCCGGATGATATGCTGACTTCAGGCTTGGGCTATCTGCACCAAATGGCCGCCGATGAAGCTTTATCGAGTTTGGCGGAGCTTCGGGCACGGGCTTTTGCCATTTATTTATTAACGCAATCAGGCGAGGTGACCACCAACCTGATTGCCGCCGTGCAACTGCACTTATCGCAAAAATACCCCGCGCAATGGCGCGAGGACGCGGCGGCAGTTTATTTGGCTTCGGCCTTTCATTTGCTGAAAGCCGATACCGAGGCGAATAAATTAATCCAAGCGCCGATGGCCGTGTTGTCAAAGCCGCGCCCGGCGAGTTTGCCCTGGCGCTATGAGGATTACTATGATCCGCTGATCTTTGATGCCAATAGCTTGTATTTAATTGAGAAAAACTTCCCGCAGCAAGCCGCTAAACTCCCGGCAGATACCATCACCCGTTTGGCAAAGGCCATCTCTCAAGGACGCTTTAACACCTTATCAGCGGCAATGTCGATGTTGGCTTTGGCCAATTTGGGGGGTAATCAGGCCGATCCTGTGGGTTTAAGTCTCAAACAAAAAGGCACCGATGGCGCGCTGCAAGCGTTTGGGCGCGTTAAAGGCGTGATTTTATCGGGTGAAATTGCCTTAGATAGCCGAGCGGTTGAGTTCAGCGTCGACTCGAAAAACCCTGCGCAAACCCAAGCTTGGTATGCCTTGGCGCAGTCGGGTTATGACCGCAACCCATCCACTAAAACCCTAAAAGAAGGTTTGGAGATTGTGCGCACCTATACCGATGCGGCGGGCAAACCGGTCGATCATGTCACACTTGGGCAAACCATCGATGTGCATATCAGCTTGCGCGCACTGGGTGATATTGCCGTGGGTGATGTAGCGGTGGTGGATATTCTGCCGGGCGGTTTTGAGCTGGTGCCCAATCCACCGCCCGCGCCGCCCGCCCCCGCAAGCGATGGGGCAGATGGGGGATCAGCCGATCCGCAGGCCAATATTGATAACGCTCCGGCTGATGACGCTACATCTGATAATGGCACGGCTGATAATTCCGAAGCGCAGCCGGATGCGCCGCAAGATCCTTTAGCGCAGCCGGGCAGTCATCTTGCCGTCAATTATGTCGAGCCGCGGGAAGATCGGGTACTAATTTACGCCGAAGCGAATCGAGATGTTCAGCAATACATTTATCGCATCCGCGCCACCAATACGGGATCGTTCATGCGCCCACCGGCCTATGCAAGCTCGATGTATGACCGAAGCTTAGTGGCCTATGCGCCCGGCACCGGCACCCTCACCGTACTGCCGCCCGCGCCCGCTGCCCCCGCTGCGCAACCGTGATGGGTACACTTTGAAGCCGGTTTAAGCCAATGCGCCTGATTGTTTCCCCCCCTGCTTGGCGGCGGCTTAGAATTTTGGCGGTGGTTTTAAGCCTGATGCTGATGGGCTTATGGGGCTTGAAGCTTTGGTGGCTTAATCAACCACACTTGCCCTTAAGCCAATGGCTGCCATCTTCCACTGCTGTGCTGGATGATGAAGGGCGGCTTTTGCGCTTAACATTAGCGCGTGATGAGCAGTTTCGGTTGTGGATCGAACAGAAAGACATCTCGCAGCAACTCATTCAAGCCATCTTGCTGCATGAAGATCGGTATTTTTATTGGGAGCCCGGGTTTAATCCTCTGAGTCTCGCGCGGGGCGCGTTTAAAACTTATGTGCTACGCCGCCACCCGCAAGGCGGTTCAACCATCAGCATGCAGTTGGCGCGCCTGTTGTGGCAAATGGATACCAAAACGCATTGGGGTAAGCTTTTGCAAGTGGGGCGGGCGATTGAGCTTGAGCTCACCTATTCCAAGCAAGAAATTTTAACGGCCTATCTTAATTACGCCCCCTTTGGCGGCAATATTCAGGGGGTGGGCGCGGCAAGTTTAATTTATTTTAATCACACGCCCGCGCAATTGACCCTACCCGAAGCACTCGCCTTGGCCGTGTTGCCCCAAAACCCGAGTCAGCGCGGCAAAATTACGGATGGTGCGGCTAATGCGCGCCTTTTTGCGGCGCGGCTTCGGCTATATCAGCTCTGGAAAACCCAAAATCCGGCCGATGCAAGCGCTGCCGCGCTGATTAACTTACCCTTAACGATGCGCAGCATCTCGCGCTTACCGTTTCATGCACCGTGGTTTGTCGATCAATTGTTGGCGCAGCAAACCTTAACCCAAGCATTAAAAGGCTTATCGCCCAATGATTACTGGCTGCGGACCACGCTGCATTTACCCCTGCAACGCTTGGCTCAAAAGCAACTATCGGTGTTTGTACAGCAACGGCACAATCAAGGCATTAATAATGCGGCCGCCTTGATTGTGGATACCCGCGATATGGGGGTTAAAGCCTTGATCGGCTCGGCGGATTACTTCAATCCGGCGATTTTTGGTCAAGTCAATGGCACCGATGCCAAGCGTTCGCCGGGTTCGGCGCTCAAGCCGTTTATCTATGGCTTAGGGTTCGATCAAGGGGTGGTGATTCCCGCCACGGTGCTGCGCGATGTGCCCACTGCATTTGGTACATACGCGCCTGAAAATTTCGATGGGCGATTTGAAGGACCCATTACCGCAACCCAAGCCTTAATTCGCAGTCGCAATATTCCGGCGGTGGATGTGGCACAGAAGCTCAACCACCCAAGCTTTTATAATTTTTTGCGCACAGCTGGGGTGGCAAATATGTCCACCGAGGATCATTACGGCCTAGCCTTAGTGCTGGGCGGGGGTGAGGTCACCCTGCAAGAAATGGCCAAACTGTATGCCATGCTCGCCAATCAAGGCGTGCTCAAACCCTTGCGTTTCTTGCAAAACTCACCCGATGCAACCGGCACACGGCTATTAAGTGACGCGGCAAGCTTCATGGTGCTCGATATTTTGAACCAAAATCCGCCGCCGGTATTAGCACCCACCGGCCAGCCGAGCCGCTTGCCGGTGGCATGGAAAACCGGCACCTCATCGGGTTTTCGAGATGCCTGGAGCGTGGGCATAGTGGGGCCTTACGTGCTGGTGGTGTGGGTGGGAAATTTTGATGGCAGCCCAAACCCCGCTTTTGTGGGCGGCGAGGCGGCAGGCCCCTTGCTGTTTAATATGATCCATGCAATGAAGGCGGCCAACGCGCTCCCTGAAACTGCGCAGCACCCAATCCCTGAGCGCTTGCGCAAGGTTGAGGTGTGTTTATCCAGCGGCGCACTGCCCACTATTTGGTGCCCGAGACGCGGCACCAGCTGGTTTATCCCCGGTGTGTCGCCCATTGATGTGGATACGGTGTATCGCCCCGTATGGGTGAATAAAATCACCCAAAAAGCTGTTTGCCCCCCGTATCAGTTGCCGGAAGATGAACAGCAGGTGTTCGAGTTTTGGCCGAGCGAGTTGCAGCAAGTATTCAGCCGCGCGGGGCTTGCCCGCGTTAAACCCCCTGCGCGCGCCCATTGCCCGTATTGGGATCAAACCGGCCAAGGGGCGACGCCAAAAATCACCTCCCCCCTGCTTGGGAGTGTCTATACCCTGCGATTAAGCCATGCGGCTGCTAACCAAATTGCACTAGCAGCCGATACCGATGCCGATGCGCGCGCGCTGTACTGGTTTGCCGATCGCAGCTATTTGGGGCAATCTCAACCGGGGCAAACCTTGTTTTGGGTGCCCACCACCCCCGGCACCTATCAGCTTCGCGCGGTAGATGACCATGGCCGTGCCGATACCCGTTCGATCCGCATAGCGGCCATACCCTAAATTATTTAATAATAAAAAAACCCGCAATTGCGGGTTCTATATAAAAACGTAAAGGATTAAATTATTTGGTGATAATGTCTTTAGACATAGGCGCAAGAATTCCAATTAAATGATTTTGTGCCGGAATTGGCACATTGTATTTTGTCATGGATAATTGCAAATCTTCGGTCAGCGCATTAAAATCCGCTTGTGTAACGCCCATTGAATGATGCAAAGGCGCCATAGCAGGGCCGGTATATTTGCATGGTCCACCTAATGCCTCACACACTTGGTTGACAAGCGATGTTTTTAAAAATGGAATATTTGCATGAGCAAAATACGCATTAATACGATTATCCGCCGCTACGTTGCCCACAAAATCATCAATAATGCTGGTTATGCCCGCCTTTTGGCCAAACTCATTATAGTAACCTGCCGATGCAAAAGCAGAAAAACTTAAAGCAGAAAAGCCTAAGCCAATGGCTAACGCTGATAATTTAAGTGTAGTTCGATTCATAAATTAATTCCTCTAAAATTAAAAGCTAACGGTGGTGTTGAGATAAATGCCATTTTGATTTTTATAAGGGCCTACATTGCCTAATTTGGCAAATGCGGCGGCAATCGACACATTCTTATTGGGGAAGTAGGCAACAAAAACATCATTCCAGCTGGATTGCTGCAAACCCGCATCGCTTAGGTTATTACTCATGCCCTTGTACTCGTACCCAATAGCGACATCGGGGCGCAGTAAAATGGCGGTAGAAAATTCGGGTTTAACATGGTAGCTATCATGGTTTATCCCGCCAAACCCGAGCAAGCCGGTTTCGTTGGCTTTGGTATAACGTAAGTTGCCATTAATAAGCCAGTTGTAGCCAAAAAACCCACCAATAAATACTTTGGTCGCCGCTAAATACACATCGGTACCGTGGTCTTTAACGCCTGCGCCTAATGAGTTTAGAGCGGGTACTAAGGCATTGCTTGAGGTGTCGGCCTTTTTATATTCCACGCCCAGTGATACTTGCGGAATAAAATTATCCGAGTTGTAAATAGCATCGCCATATAAACGAACTTTTGCACCAAAAACACTTTGGCCAATTTTAACGCCATCAAGTGGCAGGGTGACTTTGCCATCGGCGCCAAATACATTGCTGCCTAAGGTGCCTGTTTGGTAGGCATACGATAATTCGACGCGATTAAAAATCCCAATGGATACACCGAGCTGATTCACACTGAAATCGGGTAAGGTGACATTGGTAAAGGAGGCGGTGGGATCGATTTGATCGTTGGTGCCATAACCGGCAATAACCGCCCAGGGGTTAATGCCGCCGCCGGCCGCGCCATCTAGCGATTGAATGCCACCGGTGGCAATAAAACGGCCATTGCCCAGCAGGTTATCGGCATGCGCCATGCCGGTTGTGGCCAGCAAAGCCGTTGTTATGGCGAGTGCTATGCAATTTTTTGCACGATTAACCTTGGGTGTTGCCCCAAAATTTTGCAGATTTCCCATGATTTTTCCTCTGTTTTTTATTTGCGTCGGGTAACGCAAACAACATACGCAGCGGGAAATGATTTGGTTGCAAAATTATTACGCGATAATTCTATGCAGAAAGTGAGGCATTATCGGGCTTAACGTTTAACTACTGGTGCGCAAGATGCGTTGCTTATCGCGAGCCCAATCTCGGTCTTTTAAAGTGGCGCGTTTATCGTGATCTTTTTTGCCTTGGGCTAGGGCAATTTCTAACTTGGCGCGGCCGTTTTTCCAGTACATGGCCGTGGGCACCACCGTAAAACCTTGGGTGGCCACGGCGCCCATGAGTTTTGAGATTTCACGGCGGTTGAGCAGCAATTTACGAATTCGCGTGTTGTCGGGGCGAATATGGGTGGAGGCTTGAAGAAGCGGGTTAATCTGGCCGCCAATCATGAAGGCTTCGTTGTTTTTTAAGAGAATGTGCGCATCGGTGAGCTGGACTTTACCTTCCCGCAGGGATTTAACCTCCCAGCCTTCTAAAACCAGCCCCGCTTCGAAGCGATCGGTTAAAAAGTAATCAAATTTTGCTTTTTTATTCAACGCAATAGTTGAAGAGGCATTCGATTGCGCTGCGCTGGATTTTGAACCGGATTTTGCCATGACCATCTATCTTATAATTGCACTAATGGGGTCTAGTTTCGCAGATTTGCGGCTTGCCTGCACGATTTGGGTAGTTTGCGCGCCGTGCCCAATTTTTTTACGCTATGATTCAGCGCGCGCAGGAGTGCGCCGTGTTGTTTGGCAAGGGTTGCCCGTGATGGTTATTTATTCCACCTGAGTGTTTTGATTGCCCTTATGACTACGATTTCCCGCCAAATTCAAGTGCCGTACACCGCCGCGCAAATGTTTGCCTTGGTGAATGATGTGGCGGCCTACCCGCAATTTTTGCCTTGGTGCGAATCCGCTCGGGTGATGCGGGTTGAGGGCGCACAAATGGATGCGCGTATTGCGATGAAAGTGGGTGCCTTTCGCAAATCGTTTGCGACCCGTAACCAAAATACCCCAGGGGAGCGCATTGTGGTGAGCCTGCTCGATGGTCCGTTCAAATCATTGAATGGCTCTTGGGTTTTTTCGGATTTGCCTGCCACGGTGGCTTCCGATGGGTCACGGGTGCCGGGCGGGTCCGTGATTCGGTTGGATATGACCTTTGAGTTTGCCAATAAACTCATTGATATGGCGATTGGCCCGATTTTTCGTGAAATTGTGCGAAATTTAGTGGGAGCTTTTCAAGCGCGGGCAACCTCAGTTTATGGTCAAGCTTTAATTCATGAACACTAATTTTGCAACCGAGGCTAAGCCCGGTTTAATGACCGTTGAAGTGGCTTATGCCTTGCCCGAGCAGCAGGTGATTTTGCCGGTGTTGGTGGCTTCAGATGCCACGGTTGAAGTGGCTATTAAAGCCAGTGGTGTGTTGGATCAGTTTGCGGATATTGATTTAACAACCCAAAAAGTGGGAATTTTTTCCCGGCTGGTGCCTTTAAGCCAAGCGTTGCAACCCCGCGATCGCATTGAAATTTATCGCCCGCTCAAGGCGGATCCGAAAACAGCACGCCGTGCGCGCGCAGAGCAAAAACCGGCGTAAATTTTGTGGTGTACTCTGAACTCAGAGTTTTGAGCCGTTTGCGTCGCCACGCGCTTTAGTGCAAATTCAGCCCATGACCCCAGCGCCCGCACTGAGCCACGCCCAATTATATTTGCGCCGAACTTAAGGGCAGTAAAATTTGCACACACAAGCCGGGCTGATGATCCGATAGATGAATTTCGCCCCGGTGGGCGGTGATGGTGGCTAAAACTTGGGCGAGCCCTAAGCCATTGCCCGGCAAATTCCGTGCCGTATCAAGCCGCACAAACCGTTGAAATACATGGGTATATTGGTCTTGTGGAATGCCTGTGCCGGTATCGCAGAGCCGCAATTCTGCCCACGTATCGAGCTTTGTGGTGGAGAGGGTAATGCGTCCGCCGCGGGGGGTGTATTTAATGGCATTGTCGAGCAGGTTGCTTAATGCTTGGGCGAGTAAATCTCGGTTGCCTGAAATCATAAGCGGGGTGGGGCAATCGCACTGCAGGCTGAGATATTCTTCCTCAATACTGGCTTCGTAGAGTTCGCCCATGTCGCGGCACAGGGCGCTTAAATCTTGCGGGCTAAAAGGAATGCGCTGAATGCCGGCCTCCGCTTGTGAAATGGAAAGCAGGGTGTTGAAGGTGGATAAAATCCCTTGTAAATCTTCAACGCTTTCATTGAGTATGTGCTGGCAGGGCTTTATTTGATTGTGATCGAGGAGTGCCACTTCCAGCCGGGTGCGCAGGCGATTAAGCGGGCTGCGTAAATCGTGCGCGACGTTATCGGTCACCTCCCGCATGCCTTTGATGAGGGCATTGATGCGATCAAGAGTTAGGTTTAATTCGATGGCGATTTCATCAAATTCATTGTGTCGCTTCGGATGCACGGGCAGGCGTTCGGTTAAATCGCCACGGGCAATTTTTTGTGCTGCGTTGCGGATTTGATCAATTTGTTTTAGAGCCGCGCGCCCCATCACCACGCCGCCAAGCAACCCCATTAAGGTAATCAAAAGCAGGGCGAGTATGAATAAACTGCCAATGTATTCGCTTAAATCTTCCTCATCGGCCAGTTGCTGCCCCACGATAAGCCAATTGCCATTGGGCAGGGCGTGAACAAATACCAGCACATCAAAATCATCGCTCCGCTGGCGCAGCGCCGGGGGAATGGCGGAATCATTGATATTAAAGCGCGCCGTGCCATCTTTGTGTGCAATGGTTTGGGGCCAGTGTAAGAGGTTGCCCGCCAGAATTTTGCCGGCAGAATTAGATAACGCGACAATGCCGCCGCGGGTTTTATCAAAATGCTGAATTTCTTTAATGCGGTCAATTAAATCGCGGGTATCACGACCGCCGCCGCTTTCAGAGGCATCGGCATCGGGCTCAAGCAGGGTGGCTAAATCGGTTTGCAGGGTTTGCGTGATGCGTTCGGTTAAGTAGTTTTGGGTGGATATAAATACAAAGCCTAAAACAATCGCCGTGAGTATGCTGAACGCCAGCGCATACATAAGCGATAGGCGAAATACCGTGGTCCGCATTAATCTGGGTAGGTGCATGGGGGCTGCGTGTACTGGGTAGGTTAGTCTTCCGGCACGATGCCTAATCGATAGCCCGCGCCCCGAATGGTGTGGAGCAGGGGCAGGCTGAAGTCCCGATCGATTTTACGCCGTAAACGGGAAATATGGACTTCAATCACATTGGTTTGCGGATCGAAATGGTAATCCCAGACTTGTTCAAGCAGCATGGTGCGCGTGACCACTTGATCGGCATGGCGCATTAAATATTCCAGCAAACGAAATTCACGCGGTTGCAGCAAAATGCGCTGTTCGGCACGGGTGACGCGGTGTTTGTTCCGATCGAGCACCAAATCGGCCACGGTGAGGGTGTCGTTTTCCAGCCCACTGGCCGCAGGCTGGGCGCGGCGGGTTAAGGCATTGAGCCGTGCCAGTAATTCGCCAAAGGCATAAGGTTTCACCAAATAATCATCCCCACCCACGCGCAGGCCGCTGATGCGATCATCCACCTCGCCTAAGGCAGATAAAACCATCACGGGGGTGGTTTTACCCGCCGCACGAAAGGCGGCAATTAAGGCCAAGCCATCGAGTTTAGGCATCATGCGATCGACAATTAACACATCATATTGGCCGGTAATGGCCATGTGCAGGCCGGTTTCGCCATCGGCCGCTAAATCGCATTGGTGCCCCGATTCACTCAAACCTTTATTGAGATAGTGGGCGGCGCGGGTGTCGTCTTCTACGATGAGTATTTTCATTTGCTTATCATAACGTGTCTTTAGTCGAAACAATCATGACCAAATGGTTAGTTTTACGCCTGCGGTTTGATGTGATTTGCGTGTATTCTTGCACTTTATTTTGTAATGGCTAACAGCATGAATGAGCATCCGAGCGCTACGTCTGTGCGCATTTCTTGTGTGGTTCCTGCGTTTAACGAGGCGCAAAATCTGCCAAGTTTAATTGCGCAGTTAAGCTGCCAGCTCAACGCGTTATCGCAGCAATGGGAAATTATATTGATTGACGATGGCAGCAATGATGCAACCCGGGCAGTGCTGGCCGACTATGCCGCTATGCCGGGCTTGGTGGTGCTGCATTTTTCACGCAATTTTGGCAAAGAGGCCGCCTTGAGCGCGGGGCTAGATCATGCGCAAGGCGAGGTGTGCTTTATTTTAGATGCGGATTTGCAGCACCCGGTCGCCATGATGCCAAAAATGCTCAATGCCTGGCGTGAGGGCGCGCAAATGGTTTATTTGGTGCGGGAAAATCGCAATGATGAACCTTTTTGGAAACGCTGGGGCTCGCACCTGTTGTATCGCTTAATTAACTTTGGTTCTGCCGTACACGTGCCTGAAGATGCGGGCGATTTTCGCCTGCTAGATGCCAAAGTGGTTGCCGCCTTGCGCGCCTTGCCGGAGCGTAATCGGTTTATGAAAGGGCTTTATGCCTGGGTTGGGTTTCGCACACTGGCACTTCCCTATACGCCCGATGCGAGAGCGCATGGCACCACGCATTATTCGGGCATGCGACTGATCAATTTGGCGCTCACCGGCTTAACGGCCTTTTCTAACATGCCCCTGCGTTTGTGGAGCGTGTTTGGTTTGGTGCTGGCGATGTTGTCCTTGGGGTATGGCGCGTATGTGAGCTTGGCCTATTTTATCGAGCAACGCCCGGTAGCGGGTTGGACAACCATCGTGGCGGGTTTAATGTTTTTTGGTGGCATCCAACTGATTTCTATCGGGATTTTGGGTGAATACTTGGGGCGGGTGTACGATGAAGTCAAGCAGCGCCCGCGCTATTTGGTGGATACGAAAATCGACAATAGCCCTTGGTCGGGTGTGCCTGACTCAAGCGCGGGTAGCCAAGCTCGCCATGATTGAGCGTCTCTTCGGCCTAATGATTCGGCTGCAATCTCAGTTGGTGTTTATCGCCGTGGGCGCGGCGGCGGCGATGGTGCATTTGTCGGTGGTGTGGCTCTTGGTGCATTTTTTGTCGGCACCGCCTTTAGCCGCCAACCCATTCGGGTTTTTTATCGCCTTTTGGGTGAGCTTTTTTGGCCACCGGCACGGCAGCTTTCGCCGGGATGAGCCGCATGATTTAGCCCGAACTTTACCCCGATTCGCGTTAGTGGCGGTGGCAGGCTTTCTGGTTAACGAGTTGCTTTATGCCGCGCTCCTTGCATGGACCCCTTTGCCTTATGCGGCAGCGCTGTTTTTAGTTATCGGCATCGTCGCGGTTTTAACCTATCTTTCCAGCAAACATTGGGCTTTTGCACCCGCTTAAATAGGGGCTAAAAGATGGGTTAAAGAGGGCTTTTAGGCGCTTTTTACTGCGCGCAGCCAAAGCAATAAATGGCCGTTTTTTTATCTTGTGCGCGCGGCTGCTTGCTGGCAAACAAGGGCAGTTTTTGCGCTTCATCACGATGAATAAATACCCAAACTGGCGGCTCGGTGCCCGCATTGGCCGCCTCAATTAGGGCATCGAGTGTGGTTGGCAAGATTAAAATTTCTTTTGCCGCCGCCGCATCAAACTTGCCCGAAGTATAAAGCTCGGTGCCCGCGCCATCGGATTTGAAATTCAAAGGGTTGTCCCAACCGCCCGTCACTAACGCCGGCGCTTTTCGATCCAAATAAAACGGCACGCTGAAATAGTAATAGTTGTAAAACACCACCCGCGCATCGGCGGCTATGAAGGGTTTAACTTGTAGGGTTATGTTTTTGTGTGATTTTTTATCAATAGCCGCAAAGATAAATACCGAGCTTACCCCCAATAACGCGCCGATAAGGGCCATCAACGCGATGCGTCTCTGCCAGCGCCGCAGGTTGAGCGCATGGGTGGTGCTGCGTTGCAGCGCTTGCTCTAACGCTAAGGCAATAAGCAAGGCTGCAGCCGGCACGGTGGGTAAAATGTAACCAATGAGTTTTGAGGTGGGGATCGAAAAAAACAGCAAAATGACCGCTAACCAAATGAGCCCCAAACTGCTCAAGCCCTTGCTATCGGTAATTTTGAGTTGCTGGCGCGTCGCGGGATGCAGCCCTAAGAGCGTGAGGCCGATCGCCCAAGGCAGCAAGCCACCAAATAAAATCATCACATAAAAATAAATGGGTTGCGGGTTGTTAAAACTGCTATCCAAATAGCGATCAAATTGCTGATAAATAAAGGTGTACTGTAAAAATCCAGGGAATTTGAGCTCCATCAGCACAAACCACGGCAGCACGATGGCTAAAAAAACCGCGATGCCCGGCAAGGAAATTAGCCGATAAAGATGAGTAAACCGCCGGTTCCATAAGAGCCAAAACGTAATGACCATGCCGGGCAGCACAAAGCCAATCATGCCCTTGGTCATCATGCCTAAACCGGCGGTGGCATACGCTAAAACCAGTATTTTGGTGGCGGATTTGCCAAGCGTGAGCTGCTGGCTCACATGCGCTAATAATAAAATCGTAATGGCAATGAGCGAGCCCACCAGCATATCCATGCTGGCAAATTGCGCGGCATCAAAAAACAACGGGAAGCTTGCCAATATCAGCAAACTTAAACCGGCCGCGCGCCGATTCTTATGGCGATTTAAAAACCAAAATAACGTGAAGGCTGAGGCTAAAGCGGCAAGAAATGGTGCGGTGCGCGCCGCCCATTCATGCGAGCCAAACACCGCGAGCGCACTGGCAGTAATCCAATAAAAAAGCGGCGGTTTGTGAAAAAAAGGCAACCCATCGAGTTTTGGCACCAACCAATCACCGGAATGCAGCATGGCCAATGCCACGCCCACATAGCGCCCCTCATCGGGCACAAACAACGGGCGCAAACCCAAGGTGGCACCTAGCCAAACAGCAAATAAAATAAACATCCAAACGGGATGTGCCAACAGCCAGCGGGCTGCGCGGGTGAGGGGGGTTACCCCCTGCAGGCTTTGGTCGGGCATAAAATACGGCTCAAACTGCGTGAATCAAGTGCGGCATAGTACCGAGAACGCTGAACGCTGTCTTTTGGCTTACTTAGGTTAGCTCAGATTTTATCTGATGTTGATTTTTCATAAGGGCCGTTAGGCAATCCGTTTATGCTTAAGGCTTGTGTGATTGGCGGCGAGACGTATTTTTTTGGAGCATACCCATGCGCATCGGTTTTTTTAGTGCAAAACCTTATGACAAAACCAGTTTTATCAGTGCCAATGCGGCCTTGGAGGGATTACCCAAACATGAATTGATTTTTTTCGAGGCGGCGCTCACCGCGCAAACTTGTGGTCTGGCAGACGATATTGAAGCCGTTTGCGTTTTTGTGAACGATCAAATCGATGCCCATTTATTGCGCTGTTTAGCGGGGCGGGGCGTTAAAGTGGTGGCGCTGCGGTGTGCCGGGTTTAACAATGTGGATTTAGCCGCCGCCCGCGCTCTGGGTATTAGCGTCGTGCGGGTGCCGGCCTATTCGCCGTATGCCGTGGCGGAACATACGCTCGCCTTAATTCTGACGCTTAATCGCCATACGCATCGCGCCTACAACCGGGTTCGCGAGGGCAATTTTGCCTTAAATGGCTTGCTCGGTTTTGATCTTAACGGCAAAACCGTGGGCATTATGGGCACGGGTCGCATTGGCGCAGTGTTCGCTCGCATTATGCATGGGTTTGGTTGCGTGCTGCTTGCTTGCGATCAGATCGAGAATAGCGAGTGCATTCAATTAGGTGTGCGCTATGTCGATCAAGATACCTTGCTGCAGCAATCGGACATTATAAGCTTGCACTGCCCACTCACCCCACAAACGCACCATGTTATTAACGCGAGCAAAATAGCCCTTATGAAACGGGGTGTTATGCTCATTAATACGGGGCGTGGCGCGCTCATCGACACGGGCGCGGTCATTGCCGGCCTGAAATCGGGGCATATTGGGGCACTGGGGTTAGATGTGTACGAGCAAGAAGAAGGGCTGTTTTTTGAGGATCATTCCAGTGACATTATTCAAGATGATGTGCTCGAACGCCTGCTGACCTTCCCCAATGTGCTGATTACAGCGCATCAAGGGTTTTTTACCCGCGAAGCCATGACGGCGATTGCTGAGACAACCTTGTCGAATTTAAGCCAAATTGAGCAGAATCTCGCTTGCCCTAACGCGCTGTGATGGGTTTGTACGCCATTGGGTCCTATGTAGGCTGGGCGGTGTGCGCTACCCCTGCGTTTTGGCATCGGTTTTTTCGTGCGTTTTTTTCATGAGTTTGTCATTTAACCCTTGTATCTTGGGCGCCTTATATTCGGTTTAACGGATGAATGCGCCATGAATACCGCTGATCTACACCAACACCCCGAGCAACTGTTCACCGTGCTTTCCGATGAAACCCGCTTGCGGATTTTGCTGCTGCTTGAAGCGGAACCGCGATTATGTGTTTGCCACCTGCAACAGTTACTCGATAAACCCCAATCGACGGTTTCGCGGCATATCGGCATTTTGGTCGCCGATGAGTGGCTGGAATCATCCCAAAAGGGCACCGCGAACCTTTATGCCTTAAACCCCGCGCTACCTTTGTGGGTGCGGGAAATTTTACGCTTAGCACGGATGAGCTGGTCTTTGAGTGCTGAGGGGTTTGCCGTACTCAAAGAGGCGCACCAACTGTATTTAGATAATCACGCCTTGCTGGCCAATGGGGCAGATTCAGACGATGAAGTGACCAACCCAGCCACGCCGGCCAAAATAATTAACGTATTGTTTTTATGCGTGGCAAACAGTGCACGATCTATTTTGGCCGAAGCCTTGCTCAATCGTTGGGGGCGTGGGCGGTTTGTGGCCTATTCGGCGGGGCAAAACGCGGCCGCCGCCGTTCATCCTTACACGGTTGAAGCATTAAAACGCTTGGATTTACCCACCGATGGCGCGCAGGCCAAGCACTGGTCGGTGTTTTTAGCGCCCGATGCCCCGCCCATGGATTTGGTGATTACGGTGTGCGATACCTTGCTTGGCGAGGCCTGCCCCGCTTGGCCGGGGCGGCCCATTACCGCGCATTGGGGGGTGCCTGATCCGGTGAAACAAATGCATGAGCACCCCAAGGCTGATCCGGTGGCATTTTTTGTGGCGGCCGGCCGAACCTTGGAGACTCGCGTGCGCCTGCTCACTCAACTACCCGATTATGCGATTGAAAAAATCCGCATCCGCGATGAAATTCAGGCCATCGGCTTAATTAATGACTAAGGAGACAATAACGATGCAAAGACCTATTCGTGTGGGGATTAACGGCTATGGCCGCATGGGGCGCTTGGCGCTGCGGGCGATATTTGATCGCCCTGAATTGAATTTAATCGTGGTGCACATCAATGAAATTGCAGGCGATGCGCCGTGCATGGCGCATTTAACTGAATTTGATTCGGTGCATGGGCGCTGGTCGCGCGGGATTACCGCCGAGGCCGAGCACATCACCATCGGCGGCCAAACCATTGGTTTTTCGATGCACAAAACCATACAAGAACTTGATTGGCGAGCCATTGGTGTGGATGTGGTGATTGAATCGACCGGTAAATGGCGCAGCTTTGCGCAAATTAGCGAACATCTCGCCCAAGGTGCGCCGCGCGTGGTGGTGGCCGCGCCCGTTAAGCATCCAGAGGTGTTAAACGTGGTGATGGGCGTGAACGATCATCGCTTTGATGCCGCCATACACCGTATTGTGACCGCAGCCTCCTGCACCACCAATTGCTTGGCACCGGTGGTTAAAGCCCTGCATGAGGGCTTAGGCATTGTGCGCGGCACGATGACCACGATGCACGATCTGACCAACACGCAAGTGGTGGTGGATAAAGGCGATAAAGATTGGCGGCGCGCGCGGGCATCAAGCCTATCGCTTTCGCCCACCACCACGGGTTCTGCCAAGGCGATTGGCGAGATATTCCCCGAACTAAACGGCCTGCTCAATGGCTTGGCGGTGCGCGTGCCATTGCTTAATGCCTCGCTCACCGATTTTGTGTTCACCTCAAAGCGCGCCACCACGGTTGATGAGGTGAACGGCTTGCTAAAAGCCGCCGCCGATGCCACGCCCAGCATTTTGGGTTATGAGACCCGCCCGCTGGTATCGATTGATTTTGTGAACGATGCCCGTTCTGCGATTGTTGATGCGCCCTCGACCATGGTGATTGATGGCGAGCTCGTCAAAGTGCTGGCCTGGTACGACAACGAATGGGGCTATGCCAACCGCATGGTCGAACTCGCCTCAAAAGTCGGCAGGGCGCATCTCGCATGACCGCCGCCTTGCGCCATTACCTCATTATCACGGGTAATTATTGGGCATTCACCTTAACCGACGGCGCCATCCGCATGTTGGTAGTGCTGCATTTTTACCAGATGGGGTATTCGCCGTTTGCGATTGCCATGCTGTTTGTGTTTTATGAGGTGTTTGGCATCGTCACCAACTTTGTGGGCGGCTGGCTCGGCGCGCGCATTGGCTTGAATCGCACGATGCAGTTAGGCACTGCACTGCAAATTGGGGCACTGTTGATGCTCACCGTGCCCAATCCCATGCTCACTGTGGTGTATGTGATGGTGGCGCAAGCGCTTTCGGGCATTGCCAAAGACTTGAACAAAATGTCGGCCAAAGCCGGCGTGAAATTGGTGGCGGGCGCCGCCGATGACCAGCTCTTCAAATGGGTAGCGTGGATTACCGGCTCCAAAAATGCGCTCAAAGGCGCAGGGTTTTTCTTAGGCGCCGTGCTCTTGGCTTGGTTGGGGTTTCAGGGTGCAAATTTCACCTTAGCCTTGCTGCTGGTGCTGGGTTTTATGGCCACACTCACCTTGCCGGCCGGCTTAGGCGCGATGAAGGGAAAAGTGAAATTTAGCGGCTTATTCGCGCAAGAGCCGGCCATCAATTGGCTCGCGGCGGCGCGTTTATTCCTATTTGGCGCGCGTGATGTGTGGTTTGTGGTGGCCTTACCCGTGTATTTGGTCTCCATCGGCTGGGATTTTGAATGGGTGGGCGCGTATTTAGCGCTTTGGGTGGTGGGGTATGGCCTCGTGCAGGCCAGTGCGCCATCCTTTTTAAAAAATACCCAAGGCGGCGTGGGTGTGCTTACCGCCCTGCGCTGGAGCCTGATTTTAATAGCCGCCCCGCTCTTGATTTGGGTCGGCTTGATGGCAAAGCTTAATCCCAGTTGGGTGATTACCTTAGGGCTTGCGGTGTTCGGCGCGGTGTTTGCGATTAACTCGGCGGTGCATTCGTATCTCATTTTAAAAGTTTCGTCGCTCGATAAAGCCGCGATGAATGTCGGGTTTTACTATGCTGCCAACGCCGGTGGTCGCTTGCTTGGCACAGTGCTCTCCGGCTACGCCTACCAAACCATTGGCATGACAGGCTGCTTGCTTATTTCGGCGGGGTTTATCGGGCTGGCAGCGGGGTTCACCTTAAAAATGAGCCAGAGCATCGCCGCACAATCGCCGGCATAAAAAAACCGCCCCGAGATTGAGGCGGTGTTGGTACGCTAAACGGGTAAATTAGGCCCAGTAGGGTTTGTAGAACGTATCGTGGGTGAAGTTTTCAATCCATGATTCTTCATATACGCGGCACAACCTGTAGGCTTCATCGCTGGCATTAAAGGGCAGGAGCGGAGGTTGATCGCCCTCGATGATTTTGCCGTCTTTTTCACGGAAAAATTCAGTCACAAAAATCGAGAAATTTTTAGGGCCAGCCGCCACATAGCAGGTGTTTTGCATTTCGATGGGTTCAATCACACCATTGCCCGCGAGCAGCGATTTAATTTGCAGCGCCACCATTTTCGCTTGATTATTGGCCGAATAGCCAGATTTTGGCATGGGGTCTGCAAGGCTTGAATCGCCAATGACATGCACGAATGGGTGCATTTTGGACTCAAACGTCGTCGGATCGACCGGACACCAGCCGGAGGCATCGGCTAAGCCTAAATCCAAGGCGATTTTGCCGGCTTTTAAGGGCGGAATTAGGTTGATTAAATCCGCCTGAAATTTGCCCGCTTCCGCTTCAACGGTCATTGTGTCGGCGTCAACTTTTAATACCCGCCCCCCTTGATTGCCCGGAATCCACTGCAATTTCGCGGGCTTATCATAGGTTTTTAAGGTGGCCAATTGCTCGGGCGTATATTTGATTTGCGTGAACGGCGTGAAGTCTTTAGGCACATTCATGCCAAAAAACCGATTCCACAGGTGCACCATGTTGTAGTCGCCGGGGAAGTTATTGTTCACATCTAAAATAGTCACGCTGGGATTTTTATCGCCGCGCTCCAGCATCCATTGGGTAATGAGCCCGGCACGCTCATAGGGGCCGGGCGGGCAGCGAAACGGCGCGGGCGGCGGCACAATAATGACCTTGCCATCGATGGGCAGCTTGTTGACCTGATCGCGCAAGAGCTTTAACTGCGGGCCTGCGTTCCAGGCATGGGGAATTTTGGTGTCGGCAAGTTCTTCGGTCATGCCCGGCACGGCGCTGTAGTCGAAGGTGATGCCGGGCGAGAGCACCACGCGATCATAATTAAGGGTGGTGCCACCTTGGGTGCGCACTTGGCGTTTGTCAAAATCAATGCCGGTCACGGTATCGAATACAAACTCAACGCCGTAATAGTTCTTGAGATCATCGTAAGAAATATTTAAGGCAGAATCCGCGATGTGATTGACAATCACCTCGCTTGAACCATAGCGGCGCTGATAATCCTTTTCATTTTGCACGAGGGTAACCTGGGTGCCCGGATCATACATGCGCAGGTATTTAGCAAAAGTCGCCCCGCCTACGCCACCGCCTACCACCACCACATGCGCTGCAGCAGCACTGGCTTTTTTGGCCGCCATAAGCGGTGTGGCCGCAGCTGCTGCGGCGCTGGAAATTTTCAGGAATTGACGCCGATTCATCGCGCTCATAATTTACCTCCTTTGGCAATGGGTGGGTTTTCGGGGAATGAGGCGAAATAATTCGCCATCAATTCAATCTCTTTGGCCGATAAATTGCGCGATATTGAGCCCATTACCGTGGATTCGCGCGTGCCATCGGCAAATTTTTCCATGGCGCGAATAAACTGGGCGCGGGGCAAGCCGGCTAACGGCATTAAAGCATCGCCGCGGGTGTAGCCCTCGGTGCCGTGGCAGCCGGCGCAGGTTTGCGCCAGCATAATCGCCGCAGTGGGGCGGGCATCTTGCGATTCATTGGGTGCGGCAAATGCATTGGGCAGGCACAGCATGCCTAATGCCGCAACTAAAATCCTAAGGGTTGCTCGGTTTGTCATCAATTATTGCCTCCGCTCAAGGAATTAAAATGGCTATGGGCACGCGATGCGAGGTAAACGCAGTTGCAGATCACCGTCAGCGCGGCTCAAATAGCAAGATATAGAAAATATCTATTTAGGTATTATGAATGATGCAAGGTGAATTTGAAAGCTTTGCTATGAATTAGTTTGAGGGCAATCTGCCGCGCGCTTGCATTGGTTGCTGGAGGCGTGAATCGTCACTTAAACCGCTTTAGGTTTACCCAGCATTGCGCGGATGCTCGCTAAGTGCTCCCGCCCTTGAGCCTGGGTTACGGCTTTGGGTTGTTCGATGCCTTCGCCTTGCCAAATCAAAAGGTTGGCCGGTATGTCTTCCAGAAACCGGCTGGGCGTGGTGTCTTTCCACTCACCATAGCGGCGGCGGCGACGGGTTAGGGTGAAGGTGAGGCTTAGGCGGGCGCGGGTGATGCCGACAAAACACAGGCGGCGCTCTTCATCGAGGCGCTCATCATCGATGCAATCGCGGTGGGGCAGAATTTCTTCTTCCATGCCCGCCATAAACACATGGCCAAACTCCAGCCCCTTGGCGGCGTGCAAGGTGAGCAGGGCGACGGCATTGCTATCTTTTTCGCGGGTTTGTTGATCGAGTATGCCGAGCAAGGTCATGCGCTGGGCTAAGGCGGGTAAGTCCATGATCTCGCCGTTATCGCTGCTGGCGTCGCTGATTTTGTTGAGCCAGTCGAGCCATTCTTCAACATTTTGCCAGCGCCGATCGGCGGCTTTAGGGGTGGCTTCTTGCTCGCGCAGATAGCTTGGGTAATCGATGGCATCGAATACTTGGCGGATGATGTCGATGGCATCGGTATCGCGCATCTCGCGCAGGCCATCGAGCCAGTCGCAAAAGCGGTTTAAGCGTTCGGTTGCACGGGGTTCAAGTACGGTTTGAATGCCCATGGAGCGCGCGGCAGCATAGAGCGAACTGCGCCGCTCGCGGGCGTAGCCGCCCAATTTTTCTATGGTGGTGGGGCCAATTTCTCGGCGCGGGGTATTGATGACGCGCAAAAAAGCGGCATCGTCATCGGGGTTAACGAGGAGTTTTAAGTAGCTCATCGCATCTTTGATTTCGGCGCGCTCAAAAAACGATTGTCCGCCCGTGAGACTGTAGGGGATATTGAGCTTGCGCAGCGCTTGTTCGATTAATCGTGCTTGGTGGTTGCCGCGGTAGAGCACGGCAAAATCGCGGTATTCGGTTTGGGCGCGAAAGTGGCGGTGCAGAATTTCGGTGGCGATGCGCTCGGCTTCTTCCTCGGCGGTGGCGCATACGATCACGCGATGGGCTTCGCCCGCGCCAATATCGCTCCAAAGTTGTTTGGATTCGGTGGTGGTGTCGTGAGCGATCAGGTGATTGGCCGCTTGCAGCACGCTGTTGACGGAGCGGTAATTTTGTTCAAGCTTAATGCGCTGCAAGTTGGGGAAATCGAGCGCGAGCCGGTTTAAGTTTTCCGGCCGCGCCCCGCGCCAGGCGTAGATGGATTGGTGATCGTCGCCCACGGCGGTAAGTGCGCCAAGCTTGCCCACCAGTAAGCGCACCAGTTCATATTGGGTGGTGTTGGTGTCTTGGTATTCATCCACCAGTAAATATCGCACCCGCGCTTGCCAGCGTTCGCGTACGGCGCTATCCCTTTGTAGGAGCTCAACGGGGCGGCCAATTAAATCATCAAAATCGAGCGCATTGCAGGCAGCGAGTTGGCGTTGGTATTGATCAAAGAGTGAGGCCAGCGCCCGCTGTTCGTCATCTTGCGCTTGCTCGTAACAGGTTTGGGGGGCGATTAGATCATTTTTCCATTGCGAAATTTGCCATTGCGCGGCCTTAGGTTCAATGATGTCTTTGTATTCACTGTGATTAATCAATGACTTAAATAAGGATAAGCTATCGTCGGCATCCAGCACGGTAAAGCCTGCGCGCAAACCCAAGGCGGCAAATTCGCGGCGAATAAAATTCAGCCCCAAGGTGTGAAAAGTTGAGATCGCAAGCCCGCGCCGCTGCTCGGGGGTGAGCCGCTCTGTGGTGCGCGATGCCATTTCTTTGGCGGCTTTATTGGTGAAGGTAAGCGCAAAAATGCCGCGCGCAGGGATGCCTTTTTTTTCAATGAGATAGACGATTTTTTCGGTAATAACCCGAGTTTTACCCGAGCCCGCGCCCGCTAGGACGAGTAAAGGACCCTCTAAATATCGCACTGCGGCGGCTTGCTGCGGGTTGAGCCCTGAAAAGGCGGCCTCGTTCATGGGGTTTGCTCGGTTGGTTTGTCGGGCGTTTGGCTTGTGGCTTCCAGCAGAGCGGCGGATAATATCAGGCCGCCCCCCAGCCAAACCCACAGCCCCGGCTGCTCATGGCCAATCCCAATGGCGGTGAGGCTGGCTATGACAAGCTCAAGCGTCATCAGCACGGCAGAGCGTCCTGAAGGCAAACGCTCAACCGCGTATTGGGTGGCCAGCATGGCACCTAAGAGCAAGGTGGCGCCATAGGCCACGCTTTGAATGAGGCCATTTAAGGTGATGAGCCCGATCGGTTCTGGGAAAAAAACGAGTGCGCCTAAACCGAACGCCACGCCGCCGATTTGCATCACCGAGAGTTTTAAGAGCATGGGCTCGGCCTGCAAGTAGCGAAAAACGACATTGGCGCCCGCCAGCGCAAGCCCGGCAATAAGGGCAGATCCATCGGCAAGGCTAAAGCCTAGGTTGTCATCAAATCGCAGATCAGGGCCTAAAATCAGCGCGGCACCCATTAAGGCAAAAACCACCGCGATTAGGCGATACGCGGTAAAGGGCTCGCCCAAAAAAATCCGCCCGAACAACACCCCCCAGGCGGGAATTAAGAAAAACAACAACATTGAGCGCACCACATCGCCATACACCATGGCCATGGTAAAGCCCACACCCGATACGCCACTTAAAGCCGCCAAAGCCAAAAGCCAGCACCAGGCAAGTGGGGTATGGCCGGGGCGGCGCAGCCGTTTGAGCAAATTCGGCAAAACCCAAGGCAGCACCATTAAAAACTGGGCGCCATAGGCCAGCACGGAAATGAGTAAGGGGCCTACGCCCAGCCCATCAATGGCTTTGAGCCAAATCCAGGTTGTGCCCCACATCGTTGAGCCGAACATGAGCACAAGCACGGGGGGCGGTGCCCAGCGGGTGAGGGGGTGGCTCATGAGGGCTTGTGCTTAACCGACCCAATGCCTGGCATTGCGGAAAAGGCGCAGCCACGGGCCTTCGCTGGCGTTGTGATCGTTAAATTGCCCTTGCGACCAAGAGTCCGGTTTCCACGAAAACTGGCTGGCACGCCAGACGCGCTCAGGGTGCGGCATGAGGATATTGAAGCGACCATCGGGCGTGCAAAAGCCGGTTTGTCCCCAAATCGAGCCGTTGGGGTTTTCGGGGTAATGCTCGGTGGCAATGCCTTGGCCGTCCACAAATCGCAGGGTGTTGAAGGCTTCTTCAGAATCCATCGGGTCGCGGTAGCGCACTTGACCTTCGCCGTGCGCCACAGTGATGGGGAGCACCGAGCCTGCCATGCCGGCAAACAAAATCGAAGGGCTGGGCAGAATTTCAACTAAGGATAAACGGGCTTCAAACTGCTCGGATACATTGCGCTCAAAACGCGGCCAGTTTTGCGCGCCGGGGATTAAATCATGCAATTGCGCGAGCATTTGGCAACCGTTGCATACGCCCAGGGCAAAGCTGTCGTTGCGGTTAAAAAATGCGCTAAATGCATCAAATACGCGCGGATTGTAGCGAATGGCATGCGCCCAGCCGGAACCGGCGCCCAGCACATCGCCAAAAGAGAATCCGCCGCAGGCCACAAGGCCGTGCATATCGGATAAATCAATGCGGCCTTGGATTAAATCACTCATGTGCACATCAACCGCCGTAAAGCCGGCCGTATCGAAGGCGGCAGCCATTTCCACCTCGCCATTGACGCCTTGCTCGCGCAAAATCGCAACCTTCGGCCGCACGCCCGTTTGAATTAAGGGGGCTGTGATGTTGTCCCGCACATCAAAGGTGATTTTGCTGGCAGATAAACCGGCATCTTGCGTATCCTGGATGCGTTCATATTCTTCGGCAGCGCAGGCGGGATGATCGCGCAGGCTCGCCATTAAGAAACTTGTTTTCGACCACACCTGATGCAGCGCACTGCGCGCCGCCGATAAGAGGGGTTTGCCTTGCCAGCTTAGGCTGATGGTGTCGCCCACGGTGGGGGCGCCCAAATCGTGCAGCGCGGCACGCAAGCCTGCTAGGGCGAATTGGTCGCGCACAAAGGCAAGATCGGCGGCGCGCACCTGAATAACCGCGCCCACTTCTTCGCTAAATAGGCCGGCGAGCACATCGCCGCCTAGGCTTGCGCAATCCACCTCGAACCCACAGCGCCCGGCAAAGGCCATTTCAAGCAAGGTGGTGATAAGCCCGCCATCGCTGCGGTCGTGGTAGGCCACTATATGCCCAAGGCTACTTAAGAGCTGAATCGTGTTAAACAGGGCTTTGAGTGGCGCGGCGGCAATATCGGGCGGGGTTTGGCCGATGTGGCCATACACTTGCGCTAAGGCCGAGCCGCCCAAGCGATTTTTGCCAAAGCCTAAATCAATCAGCAGTAGGCGGGAATCGGGCAGGGGTTGCAGTTGCGGGGTGAGCACGCGGTTGATGTCGCTGACGGGGGCAAAGCCTGTGACAATCAGCGAGACGGGGGAAACCACTTCACGCGCAATGCCCTGCTCGCTCCAGCGGGTTTTCATCGAGAGGGAATCTTTGCCGACGGGGATGGCCATATCCAGTGCCGGGCAAAATTCCATGCCGACGGTTTTCACGGTGGCATACAGCGCGGCGTCCTCGCCTTCATGCCCGCAGGCGGCCATCCAGTTGGCGGATAATTTAATGTCGCTGGTTGAGGCGATGGGCGCGCAAGCTAAGTTGGTAAGCACTTCAGCAATCGCCATGCGCGCAGAGGCGGGCGCATCCAGCACGGCGATGGGCGCGCGCTCGCCGAGCGCCATGGCCTCGCCGGTATCATGGTAAAAATCGGTGGCGGTAACGGCGCAATCGGCTACCGGCACTTGCCAGGGGCCGACCATTTGATCGCGCACCGTTAAGCCGCCTACACTGCGATCCCCAATGGTAATCAGAAAACTTTTATCGGCCACGGTCGGCAGGCTGAGCACTCGGTTTAAGGCCTCGTCTAAGCGAAGCGTGTCGGTGGCAAACGCGGCGTACTGCGTGCTTAGGGTGTGCGCCGTGCGCTGCATTTTGGGCGGGTGGCCAAACAGCGTGTGCATGGGTAAATCAATCGGCAGGTTTTTAAATTTCGGGTCAGCAACTGATAAATGCTCTGCGGCGGTGGCCGTGCCAATCACCGAAAACGGCGCGCGTTCGCGCTCGCAGAGTTGAGTAAAGAGCGGCAGGCTTTCGGGGCGAATCGCCAAAACGTAGCGTTCTTGCGATTCATTGCACCAAATGGCAAGCGGCGACATGCCGGGCTCATCATTGGGAATGGCGCGCAAATTAAACACGCCGCCCAAACCCGCATCGTGCACAAGTTCTGGAAAGGCGTTCGATAAACCGCCTGCGCCCACATCATGAATTGACACCAGCGGGTTTTGCTCGCCTAAGGCGATGCAGCGGTCGATCACTTCTTGCGCGCGGCGCTGCATTTCGGGGTTGGCGCGCTGCACTGAGGCAAAATCGAGCGCGGCGCTCACACTGCCACTGGTCTGGGATGACGCAGCGCCGCCGCCTAAACCAATTTGCATAGCAGGCCCGCCCAATACGATGAGCAAATCACCGGCGGCAATCGCGTTTTTTTCAACTAAGTGCTCGCGCATGGCGCCTAAGCCGCCGGCCAGCATGATGGGCTTGTGATAGCCGCGCACGGCGCTGGCGCTGCCATCGCTGCGGGTGGGCTGCAGCTCAAAGCTTCTAAAATAGCCGGTGAGGGCGGGGCGGCCAAATTCATTATTGAAGGCGGCGGCGCCAATTGGTCCTTCGAGCATAATATCGAGCGCGGTCACCATGCGATCGGGTTTGCCGGTTGGGGTGAGCGCTTCCCACGGTTGCGCATGGCCGGGGATGCGCAAATTCGATACTGAGAATCCAGTTAAGCCGGCTTTAGGCTTGCCGCCGCGGCCGGTGGCGCCTTCATCGCGAATCTCGCCGCCGGAACCGGTGGCCGCGCCCGGATCGGGGGAGATGGCGGTGGGATGGTTGTGTGTTTCTACTTTGGCTAAAAAATGAATCGGCTCATCGGTTTGCGTGTATTCACCGCGGGCCACATCGACGGCAAACCGCGTGCCCGGCCAGCCTTTGATAACGGCAGCATTGTCTTTATAGGCACTCAAGGTGCCTTTGGGGTTGTGGCGATGGGTGTTGCGAATCATCGCAAACAGCGACATATCGTGCGGCTGGCCATCAATAACCCAATCGGCATTAAAAATTTTGTGACGGCAATGCTCAGAATTAGCTTGCGCAAACATCATCAGTTCAATATCGGTGGGGTTGCGGTGAAGCTTGCGATACGCGCCGTCTAAATAGCTGATTTCTTCAGCAGACAACGCCAAGCCTAACTCATGATTGGCGGCATGCAGTGCGCCATCCCCTTGTTCCAATAAGGGAACAAGCGCCAGCGGCGCCGGCTCGTGGTGGGCAAACAGCGCTTCGCAAGCGTGCATTTGCTCAAAAACGGTTTCGGTCATGCGGTCATGCAAAAGGGCGGCGGCAGCGGCGCGCCCCGCGCCATCGAGTTGATCTAAGCCTACCAGCGCATATTCAATGCCGCGCTCCACCCGTGCGACCGCCTCGATACCGCAAATGTGCACAATCTCAGTGGCTTTGCTCGACCACGGTGAGCGTGTGCCGGGGCGCGGGGTAACCAGAATACTCACCGCCGTATCCGGCCAATAATCGATCGGGGTGCCGTAATCAAAGAGATCATCGAGGCGATGAGTTTGATGATCGCTAAGCTGCGCGCCCTCTTTGAGATCAACAAAATGCACAAAGCGGGCAGACAAGTGCGTGATGCTGGGGGCAACCTCTTGCAGTAATTTGAGCTTTTTAGCGAGTCGGAAGTCGGAGGCGGCAGCATTGCCGAAAAAAATCTGCATGGTGGAGATACTCACAGGGCAAGGTAAGGGGTGGTCCGCCCGGCTCGGGTGGCGCGCTGTAAAAAGAATGCCGGCATTGTATCACCGCCCGAGCGAACTCTTTAAGTTGGCGACTGTATCAATAAAGGCTTGTGCCAGCCGGTTACCTGGTTGTCGCACGGCTACAGATTGAGCTGTTGGATTGGTTGAAACCGCCGGGTCGGCATCTCCTGATGCGCGCAAAATGAGCCCCAATGCGCGCTCCGGCGGTGCAATTTCGGGCGTGTTAACCCGCATTAATTTGGCATTGAGCAAGGTTTCGGGGAGCACGCTCCAGCCAATGCCAGTGCCAACCAACAGCGCAATTGAATCGAGCTGATTAACTTCAATGACCGCCAAGGGCGAAACACCCAGAGGCTTAAGCCAGCAATCGATCGATTGGCGGGTGCTGGTGTGTGCGGCGGGTAAAATCGCAGGCAAGGTGCGCGCCAAATCGAAAATTGTGGGCTGCTTGCCATGGGCGTGCCTTGTGGCGCACATCGGCACAAGGCGTTCACGCCAAATCGGGGTGGCATGCACCTGCGGGTTAAGTCCGGGGCCAAGTGTGCCATAAGCCAGTCGAACCGTGCCTTGGCTTACCGCGATAATCGCCGCCTCTGAATCCATAAAACGCAAATCGAGCAACACGGCCGGGTAGCGCAGGCTGAACTCGGTTAATGCCGCTGGCAGCAGGTGCAGACCCGCGTAATGGCTAAGAGCAATCGGCAGCCGGCCTTTTAGGGGCGAATTTTCCCGAGCGATCGCGCTGGCAAAGTCCTCCAGCGTTTGGCGAACTGCCCGCGCGGCGGGGAGTAATTCCTCCCCCGCTTCGGTGAGCGAAATTTGCCGCGAGAGGCGCTCAAATAAAGCCAAGCCCATTTGTTGCTCAAGGAGCGCAATGCGTTTGCTCACCGCCGGTTGCGTAATAAATAATTTGCTGGCGGCGGCCGAAAATGAGCCCGTTTCGGCCACGGCCAAAAAGGCCAAAATGTTTTGATGATCAAAATGACCGGCAGGCATGATGTATTGATATAACTCGAAGGAATAGATTGAATGAATTATTTCTATTTTTGGTTTTAAGTAAAGCGCCCTATGCTGCGCGCGTTGAATCTCAATTTCCCGTTCGGAGGCAGTGATGGCCGGTAAAACGCTGTTTGATAAAATTTTCGATGCCCACATCGTGCGCGAGCAAGATGATGGCACGGTGCTGTTATACATCGATCGCCACTTGGTGCATGAAGTGACCAGCCCGCAAGCGTTTGAAGGCTTACGCATGGCCGGGCGCCAGCCTTGGCGGGCAGGGGCTATGCTGGCGGTACCCGATCACAACGTGCCCACCACCAATCGCTTGCGCGGCATTGATGATTTGGTCTCGCGCGAGCAGGTGGAAACACTGGATCGCAACTGCGCCGAATTTGGCGTGCAAGAATTTCACATGAACGATAAGCGCCAAGGCATTGTGCATGTAATCGGCCCTGAAGAAGGCTTCACCTTGCCCGGCACCACTATTGTGTGTGGCGATTCACACACCTCAACCCACGGCGCGTTTGGCGCATTGGCGTTCGGCATCGGTACTTCAGAAGTCGAGCATGTGATGGCAACCCAAACCTTGCTGCAAAAGCGCGCTAAAACCATGCAAATTCGGGTCGATGGCAAATTAGGCGTAGGGGTAACGGCCAAAGATGTGGTGCTGGCCATTATCGGCAAAATTGGCACGGCGGGCGGCACGGGCTATGCCATTGAGTTTGCGGGGGAGGCCATTGAATCATTATCGATCGAAGGGCGGATGAGCGTGTGCAACATGGCGATTGAAGGCGGTGCGCGCGCGGGCATGATCGCAGTGGATGAAAAAACCATCGACTACTTCCGTGGCCGACCATTCGCCCCTCAAGGCGCGCTGTTCGAGCAGGCGGCCGCTGATTGGCGCACGCTCAAATCCGATCCGGATGCGGTATTCGATAAAATCGTGGTGTTGGATGCCGCCACGATTGAGCCGCAAGTGAGCTGGGGCACCTCGCCTGAGATGGTGGTGCCCATCACCGCCAAGGTGCCGGATCCGGCGCATGAGCCCGATCCCGTTAAAGCCGATGGCATGCGTAAAGCCTTGGCTTATATGGGCTTAACCGCCAACACGCCAATTGAGCAAATCGCTATAGATAAAGTGTTTATCGGCTCGTGCACCAATGCGCGCATTGAGGATTTGCGTGCGGCCGCCGCCGTGGTGGGCACGGGTAAAGTGGCTGGCAATGTGACCTTAGCGATGGTGGTACCGGGTTCTGGCCTTGTGCGTGAACAGGCTGAACTTGAAGGCTTAGATAAAATTTTCATTGCGGCCGGTTTTGAATGGCGCGAGCCGGGTTGCTCGATGTGTTTGGCGATGAATGCCGACCGGTTAGCGCCGGGCGAGCGCTGCGCTTCCACCAGTAACCGTAACTTTGAAGGCCGCCAAGGGCAGGGCGGGCGCACGCATTTGGTGAGCCCGGCTATGGCAGCGGCGGCAGCGATTGCCGGCCATTTTGTTGACGTGCGTCACAGTTCATTTGAGGGTTAATCATGCAAGCATTCAGCACTTTTACTGGCATTGTGGCACCGCTCGATCGCGCGAATGTCGATACCGACGCCATTATTCCTAAACAGTATTTGAAATCGATCAAACGGAGCGGGTTTGGCCCGAATGCCTTTGATGATTGGCGCTATTTAGAACCGGGCGAGCCGGGCATGGATCACAGCCTGCGCACGAAAAACCCCGAATTTATTCTGAATCAAGCGCCTTACGATCAGGCCAGCATCTTGCTCGCCCGCAATAATTTTGGTTGCGGCTCCTCGCGCGAGCATGCCGTGTGGGCGCTGACCGATTTTGGCTTTAAGGTCGTGATTGCCTCTTCTTTTGCAGACATATTCTTTAACAACAGTTTCAAAACCGGCCTTTTGCCCATTGCCTTACCAGAAGCGGTTGTCGATCAACTGTTTCGCGACGTTGCAGCCGATAAGGGCTATCAGCTCACCGTCGATTTGCCGCATCAAGTGCTCAAAAAACCGAATGGCGAAACCATTGCATTTGAAGTCGATTCGTTCCGTAAACATTGCTTAATCAATGGATTAGACGATATTGGCTTAACCTTGCAACATGCCGATGATATTCATGCCTATGAAGCCCGCCGGCGGCAAACGGCACCGTGGCTTTTTTTGGATCAAGCGTCACGCACCTAACTTTTTAAACAGGTAATTGATATGCAAAAAAATATTCTCGTATTGCCCGGTGATGGCATTGGTCCTGAAATAACCGCGCAGGCGGTACGGGTGCTCAAGGCCGTTACGCAAGGCTCGGATTTAACGCTTCATTTTGTCGATGGCGTGATTGGCGGCGCGGCCTATGATGCGGCGGGTCATCCGTTCCCGGAAGTTACCCGGCAAGCGGCGTTGGCCGCCGATGCCGTGCTACTCGGCGCGGTGGGCGGGCCGGCCTACGATAATCTCGATCGCCCGCTGCGCCCGGAGCGCGGGTTGCTGGGTATTCGCTCGGCGATGGGGTTATTTGCTAATTTGCGCCCGGCGATTTTGTATCCGCAACTGGCGAATAGCTCCTCGCTCAAGCCCGAGGTGGTGGCGGGGCTAGATATTCTGATTGTGCGTGAATTAACGGGCGGCGTGTATTTTGGTCAGCCGCGCGGTATTCGTGAGGTGACGGTTGATGGTCGTATTCAGCGTGAAGGCTTTAACACCATGCACTACAACGAGCTGGAAATTGAGCGGATTGGGCGTGTGGCCTTCGATGCGGCCATGCAGCGCAATAAAAAAGTATGTTCAGTCGATAAAGCCAACGTGCTGGAAACGTCGGAATTGTGGCGTGAGGTGATGATTCGCCTTGCCAAGGAGTACCCCGAGGTTGAATTGACGCACATGTATGTCGATAACGCGGCAATGCAGCTCGTGCGCGCACCCAAGCAGTTCGATGTAATGGTTACCGAAAATTTGTTTGGCGATATTTTATCCGACCAAGCCTCAATGCTGACCGGTTCCATCGGCATGCTGCCCTCGGCCTCACTGAACAGCCAAGGTCAGGGCTTGTATGAACCCAGCCACGGTTCGGCTCCCGATATCGCCGGCCTTGGCATTGCCAATCCGCTCGCGACGATTTTATCTGCGGCTATGTTGTTGCGGTACAGCTTCCACCGAGGTGATTTGGCGGGCCGGATTGAAGCGGCGGTGAGTACGGTGCTCGATCAAGGCTTGCGCACCGCCGACATTTGCACGCCGAAAGATCGCAAAGTTTCCACCATCGAGATGGGCGATGCGGTCGTAGCTGCGTTAAACTAAGCACCATTTTTTGAAATTGATGATGAGTGAAGATAATTTATGAGCCGTTTATTTGATGTGGCCGTGGTGGGTGCAACCGGTGCCGTGGGTGAAACCATGTTGTCGATATTGGCCGAGCGCAAATTTCCTGTGGGCAAAGTTTATGCCCTCGCCTCCGAGCGTTCCGTGGGTAAACGGGTGCCTTTTGGCGATAAATTATTAGTTGTTGAAGACTTGGCATCCTTCGATTTCTCACAAGTGCAGGTGGGGTTATTCTCGCCCGGCGCTTCTGTTTCAGCGATTTACGCGCCCAAGGCTGCCGCAGCCGGCTGCGTGGTGATTGATAACACCTCGCAATTTCGCTACGACGATGACATCCCACTTGTTGTGCCGGAGGTCAATCCGCATGCGATTGCCCAATACAAGAATCGCGGCATTATTGCCAACCCAAATTGCTCAACCATCCAAATGCTGGTGGCCTTAAAGCCAATTTACGATGCGGTGGGCATTACACGCATCAACGTTGCAACCTATCAGGCCGTATCCGGCACCGGTAAAGAAGCGATTGAAGAATTAGCCAGCCAAACCGCAGCCCTTTTAAGCGGTGATCGCAAAGAGCCGGTGGTGTACCCAAAAACCATCGCGTTCAATGTGTTGCCGCAAATTGATGTATTCATGGATAACGGCTACACCAAAGAAGAGATGAAAATGGTGTGGGAAACCCGCAAAATCATGGGCGATGAATCGATTCAGGTGAACCCAACTGCCGTGCGTGTACCCGTGTTCTACGGCCATTCTGAAGCCGTGCATATCGAAACCCGTGATAAAATTACAGCCGAAAAAGCCCGCGCTTTATTATCAAAAGCCCCCGGCGTTAAGGTGATGGATGAGCGCCGCGATGGCGGCTGGCCCACGGCGCAATCGGATGCGGCAGGGCATGATCCTGTGTTTGTGGGGCGGATTCGGGAAGATATTTCTTGTGATAGCGGCTTAAACCTTTGGGTGGTGTCGGATAATGTGCGCAAGGGTGCTGCACTTAATAGCGTGCAAATTGCTGAAGTTTTGGTGCGCGATTACCTATAAGCTGTGGCACAATCGTATGAGTTTGACCAATCGCAAGGGTTTATGCGCGTGTTCGTTCATGGGTCACGCCGGATGTGCGCGTAAATCGCGGGCAATAAGTAGTTTAAGGAGTTGATTGACATGCGGAAGTTAAGTTGGATTATTGCAGGCATTCTGTGCACGACCCCTGCACTCATACACGCAGCAGAGCTGGGTAATGCGAAGGTGCAATCACACCTAACAGAGCAACTCAAGGTCATGATTCCATTGACGGGGCTTAATGGAATCCCAACAGATGAGGTTAAAGTTCAGCTCGCGCCTGAAAGTTACTATCGTCAAGCGGGGCTGTCTTTAGATCAGCTGGCGGGCAACATCACATTCCAAATTAAAACGGAAGGTTCACAATCTTTCATTTTAATAAGCTCAAAACGAATTATTACGGATCCAATTTTAAGTATTTTGGTTGAGGTAACTTCGGGTGAAAGCAAGGTTATTAAAGAGTTTGATTTACTTTTAAACCCGCCCGCTCAAAAAGTCGTTAATAAACCGGCTGAAACGAATTTTAATAATACGCTACGCAGTGTGACGCCCGCATCACCGGAGGCCGCTGCTTGGCAGCCGATTAAAAATGTGCCTGATGTGACGATGGGCGGCAGCTATCAAGTTAAGCGCGGCGATACTTTGTACGATATAGCCAAGCGCGCGGCTCAAGATGGCAGCGTTTCTGTTCGCCCCATGATGCAGGCCATTATTAATGCCAATCCTGCGGCATTTGTGGGCGGCAATGGCAATGAGTTGAAAACCGGTGTCACCCTGAAAGTGCCGACCAGTAGCGTTGCCAAATCGACCAGCGTCGCCAAAACGGAAGTGACCAAAAACGCACCCAGCACGGCAAACCCGCCGCCCGCAACCAAGCCCAAACTCCAGTTACTTTCATCAGATACAGAAACGGCGCCCGCCGCTGCCAACCCGACTACCAACAACACCTTGGTTGATGGTAAATTATCGGCAATTGATGGCACGCCCACGGCGGCAACAAGCTCTGCTCCCTCTGCTCCAACTGCAAACTCAGTACAGCAAAATAATGAAGCCATTGCCTCTATTGATGCAAAAAGCGAGGCGATGAGCCAGCAAATTAACTTGCTCAATGAGCAATTGAAGCAAGTTCAGGGTTTAATTACTGATCGCAATCAAAACATCGCTTCATTACAGCAAAAAATTAAAGCCGCTGATGAGCAGACGCAGTTACTTAAAAAACAGCTTGAAGCGCAAAATAATAATTTTTGGATTCAATGGGCGCCGTATCTTTTAGGCGGCGCTGGCTTGCTGGTGCTTATTTTGTTGCTGATAGTTGCCTCGCGGGGTCGTAATCGAGAGCAATTTGCTCCCGTCAGCAATACTCAGCTAAATTCCGTAGAAAATAAATTTTCCTCTGACGCATCCGCAGCGGTTAATGCTTCAAAAACCACGGCGATCACACCCAAAGCTGCCACTGAATCACAGCCATTGGCCGCTGTGGCAGCTTCCGTTTTACCTGATTTTCAGGTCACAGTGCCCCCGTTTGATGCCAAATCGATCATTGATGAGGCGCGGTTATTGCGCTCCTATAATCTTAATGAGCAGGCGTTGGATCTGCTGCGCGAAAGCATTGCCCAGCATAGTGATGAGCTTACGCTGTACCAAGAGCTTGCGAGCATTTATGCCGAAGATGGTCATGATGCTGAGTTAAATCAAATTATTGCGCAAATTGATAGCCGATTTGGCGTAGCGCATCGACCTCAAGTTCAAAAAGCTTCGGTGGTATCTGCTGCTGATTCAACACCCAATGCGTTCGATGAGCCGTTCGCTTCTCCTAAAATGGCAACAAATGATGAGCTTTTAGGTTTTGTGCCAGAACCTTTGGATGCGTTAGATGCCAGCGTATTCACTCATGATGTAGGGCTAAACTTCACACCCAATGAGATAGCTCATGAAGAGGCGCCAATGCTTGAGGTCAATGGCCAATCGGCACCTGCCGCGAATGTATCGCCCGGTTTGGATGACCTAACGTTTGATTTATCCGAGTTTGAGCCAACAAAACAACCCAGCTTTGTTGACATGAACCAATCCAATGACTTGGATCTTGAATTAGTTGAACGCCCAGATGCTGCTTTATCCGCATCTGAGCCCGTATTGAATACGCCGCCGGTAGAATCTCTTTTCGCTGCCCAAAATACGGTGCAAAACGATACGCGGCTTGGGCTGGCTGAGGCGTTTCTTGGCGTTGGCGACGAAGAAAGTTATCGCATGATTGCCGATGAAATTGAGTCTGAAGGTGATGCGGATTTAATTGCTGCGTTACGGGGCATTGCGAGCAAATACACCATTTAGATTGCGCGATCACCTCGATTTTTCTTAAGTTGGCCTTTCTTAACGCCGCCTTATGTTCATTTAAGCCCCCTGTTGGGGGTTTATTATTTGGCTGTGGTGCTCAGAATTTAAACTCCTCTATTTTTTAGCATCGACTAGCGAGCGCTTAAGTCATTAGGGGTTTTCAGGCACGCATCGCTAATATCAAAGAGGCTTTAATCCTGCTTTATGCCGCATTTGCGCGTTAATATCCTCCAAAGAAATAGGTATCAATAGAGCGTAAGTGTTATGCCGCAGATAGGTAAAAGCGACCGTTTTTTTATGCAGCAGGCATTGGTTCAGGCGCGCCTTGCCCTTTTTGAGGGGGAGGTGCCGGTGGGCGCGGTGGTGGTGCACGGGGGTGAAATTATTGGTGAGGGGCGCAATGCACCCATTGCCCTGCATGACCCGACCGCTCATGCCGAAATACAGGCGTTGCGCGCGGCCGCAAGCGCCCTCGGCAATTATCGCTTAGATGAGTGCACGCTCTATGTCACGCTCGAGCCATGCCCTATGTGCCTGGCTGCGATTAGCCATGCGCGCATTGCCCGGGTAGTGTATGCCGCGCCCGATGAGCGGGCGGGCGCTTGTGGAGGCGCGCTGGATTTGAATCGGGCGGCTTGGCATCATTTTACCCCCATTATTGATACCGGTCCTTGCGAGGCCGAGGCCGCGGAGTTACTGAAAAACTTTTTCCAAATGCGGCGAGGTTAAATCAAAATTCAAAAGGTGTTCGGCGTAATGCCCGCAGTAAAATGCGGGTATGTTGGTCGGGTTTGGTTGGCGTGGGGTTTTGTTGGCGTAGATGCTGATGCGCGGCCGCTTGGCGCAGGCGCTCCGCCAGTGCCTCGGGCGATTCCTCATACAGGGTTTGTGCTAGGGTGGCTGAACCGCGCTGCTTTGATAAGCCCTTGATTGTAATCACCCAGCAGGTGTCACCGCGTTCAATTTGCAACCGATCACCGATGCGAACCCCTTTGCCGGCTTTTTTGCAGGCTTGATCGTTGAGGGTAATTTTTCCGCCATCAATGGCCGCTGAGGCCAATGAGCGAGTTTTGAAAAATCGCGCCGCCCACAGCCAAGTGTCAATGCGTTGCTCTGTGGGTGATGGCGTGTTTAACAGTACGATTTTGCTCATAGCTTGTGATTTATCTGGGCTCGTTTTCTTATGAATGGGTTTCTTTGGCGTGGTGCGTTGGTTTTGGCACACGTTTTATCCGTTTGTGGTGCATCAATCCCACCATCCATGTACCCACAACGATGCCGATAAGAATAATCCCCGCGAACCACTGCCCCTCACCCAGCATGGCGGGGGCGGTACCCGGGCACACGCCGGTGAGTCCCCAGCCGATGCCAAACAATAGGGCGCCGGGAACCAATGCGCGCACAAAGGGTTTGTGCGGGAAGCTGATCGGCTGGCGATTGCTTAAGTTTCGCCAACGAAAAAACTTGGCGCTTAAGTTGAGTACGGCGCCCACGCCCACGGCGGTGGCAATCACCCATAATAAATGTAGATTTTGGAGTAAAAGCAGGCTGCTAATTAACGCCGGGTCTGTGGCGCCGGCACGGCTTAATAAAAAGCCAAATACGATGCCAAAGAGTAAAAAAGAGCCATTACGGATAATCAAGCTGTGACTGTTCATGCGGCACCTAATTTAAGATTGAGTAAAAATTGGGCGATTTGTGCGGTGCCGAGCGCCGCAGAAAAAAATAGGATTGAGGCAACAATACTCGCGGGCGAGCCCATTGCTACGCCGTTAATGGTGTGTCCTGAGGTGCAGCCGCCCGCCATCCGCGCGCCCATACCGATCAGCACGCCACCCAAAAGCCACCAAGCGATGCGCCCAAGAGCGGATTGCGGCATTAAGGCTTCATAAAGCGCACCAAAATGGGTGGGCGCAGCCCAGGTTCCGCTGGATACGCTGGCAAATAGCCCGCCTAAAAAAATCCCAATCAGAAACCAGATTTTCCAATCGGTTGCGCGGCTATGCGCATCGCCTTGGAATAAGGGCAGCCGGCTCCCTGCGCGGGCGCATACATTGCCAAAGGCGGCCGAACAGCCTAGGGGTTGATCGGTTAGCCAGCGCTGGGCGAAGGCAAAAATACCAATAGCGCCGCCGGCAACCCAGGCAGGCCATAAATCGGCGGATAGAAGCGGCAGGTTCCCAATGCTGTTAAAAAAATCGGTTGTCATGATTGCAGTCCTTAGGGTGGTTTTGCAAGAATGACAAAAGATTAGCGCGTTGCCGTTATGGGCGCGCGCTAAACATTTTCATTGGGCTATTGAGTCTTTCTATTCGTTTTATCTGGTATTAATAAATTGAATAGCTGCTGGTTAGTTTTTACGCTCAGGCAGCACGATATTAAGTTCAAGCGTATCGACGCCTTCGTGATGCTCGATTTGCACTTGTACCGCGTCATCTTGCACGGCGACATACTTGCGAATGACTTCGAGTAAATCATTTTTAAGTTTTGGCAGGTAATCGGGGTCGGTGTTTTGACCCGCACTGCGCTCGTGGGCGATCAGAATTTGCAGCCGCTCTTTAGCCAAATGGGCGGTGGGTTTGCTGCGCGCACGAAATAAATCAAATAGCCCCATGATTACCCCCGACCAAATAGGCGGCTGAAAAGAGATTTTTTCTCTGCTTCAATGAAGCGCATGGGGCGATCTTCGCCCAATAAACGCGCTACGGCATCTTGGTACGCTTGGCCTGCATCGGCGGTTTGATCGAGAATTACCGGGCGCCCTGAATTGGATGCTTGCAGCACGGCGGGAGATTCAGGGATAACGCCCAAGAGCGGTACAGCCAAGATTTCCAACATGTCTTCAATCGACAGCATTTCGCCGGCTTCTACCCGGTTAGGAGCGTAACGGGTAATTAGCAAGTATTCTCGGATGGGCGTATCGCCATTTTTAGCGCGCTGCGATTTGCTGGCCAGAATGCCGAGCATCCGATCCGAATCGCGCACAGAGGAAACTTCAGGGTTAGACACAACAATCGCTTCATCGGCAAAATACATGGCCAATTGCGCGCCGCGCTCAATGCCGGCGGGTGAATCACAGATAATAAAATCAAAACCATCGGCTTTGAGATCATTAAAGACCTGCTCTACCCCTTCTTCGGTGAGCGCGTCTTTATCTTTGGTTTGTGAGGCGGGCAGGATATAAAGATTATCAATTTCTTTATGTTTAATCAGTGCTTGCGTTAAGCCGGCTTCTTTTTGAATCACGTTAACCAGATCGTAGACCACCCGCCGCTCGACACCCATGATGAGATCGAGATTACGCAGACCCACATCAAAATCAATCACGACGGTTTTTTTGCCTGCCAACGCAAGGCCACTAGAAATCGCGGCGCTGGTCGTGGTTTTTCCCACACCGCCTTTGCCTGAGGTTACAACGATAATTTTTGCCACAAATCAACTCCTGCTTCGGGCGCCCGTAAATTAAAACTAACAAGATTTTGCCACAAACAAGTTAAAGCGCGTAAACAAAGCGTGATTATATTCGGATGAGGGTGTGTAGAGGTGCGCGATTCACCTTTACGCCGAGGCTTAATTACCTTAAGTTAGGTTGGGTATTAAGCGCGCCCAATCATCGGCCGTATCAGGAGTGTTTAGCATGACCGCATTTAAGTACATCCGTTTTTTCAGTAAATTAGGCATTGATGATGTGCCCTTGGTGGGCGGAAAAAATGCCTCGCTGGGCGAAATGTATCAAAAGCTCGCGCCCCAGGGTGTGCGCATTCCCAACGGGTTTGCGATTACGGCCGAGGCTTATCGGTATATGTTAGATGCTGCCAACGCTTGGCCGGCACTCCATGCGGTGCTGGATGATTTTGATGCCGATGATGTGGCCGATTTGGCGCGGCGCGGCAAGCGGGCACGCGATATTGTGTATGGCGCGGGTTTGCCCGCTGATTTGGCCGCAGAAATTATTGCCGCCTACCGCCTGCTGCAACAAGAATATGGCGATGAGGTGGGGTTGGCGGTGCGCAGTTCAGCCACGGCCGAAGATTTACCGACCGCCAGCTTTGCCGGTCAGCAAGATACGTTTTTAAATGTTCGCGGCGATGACAATTTACTGGATGCCTGCCGGCGTGATTTTGCAAGTTTGTTTACCGATCGGGCGATTCATTATCGGCTGGATCAAGGATTCGATCATTTCAAAATTGGGCTTTCCATTGGCGTGATGAAGATGGTGCGTTCAGATTTATCCGCCTCGGGGGTTATGTTTTCACTGGATACCGAATCGGGGTTCCGTGATGTTGTGTTTATTACGGGCAGTTATGGTTTGGGTGAAAATGTGGTGCAGGGTGCGGTTGACCCGGACGAATTTTATGTGCATAAGCCGACGTTTACGGCCGGTCATCGCTGCGTGTTGCGGCGAAGCTTGGGCAGCAAAGCCATCAAAATGGTGTATTTAGAGGGCGAAACCCGTAACACCACGCGCAATATCCCAACACCCGCGGCGGATAGCGCCCGATTTTGCATCACCGATGCCGATGTGATGGAACTGGCCGATTATGCGCTCACCATAGAGCAGCATTACGATCGCCCGATGGATATGGAATGGGCGAAAGATGGGTTGGATGGCAAAATTTATATTGTGCAGGCTCGGCCTGAAACGGTGGCCTCGCAGCGGCAAGCCAATGTACTCGAAAGTCATGTGCTGGAGGGTACCGGCGCGGTCATTAGTACCGGGCGTTCGGTTGGTGAGAAAATCGCCACAGGGCGAGCGCGGGTGATTCTTGACGTGGCACACTTAAATGAATTTAAAGCCGGTGAGATTTTAGTGGCCGACATCACCACCCCCGATTGGGAACCGGTAATGAAAAATGCGGCCGCCATCGTCACCAATCGCGGCGGGCGGACGTGTCATGCTGCCATTATTGCCCGTGAGTTGGGCATTCCCGCCGTGGTGGGCGCGGGCAATGCAACGAGTGCCATTCATGATGGTAGCCTCGTCACGGTTTCTTGCGCGGAGGGCGATACGGGGCGCATTTATGAAGGCGCCATACCGTTTCATGTTGAACGCACCGAGGTGGGCGATATGGCTCGCCCGGCAACGCAAATCATGCTGAATCTAGGTAATCCGGATTTAGCCTTCAAAGCTTCTTTTTTGCCGAATGATGGCATTGGCCTTGCGCGCATGGAATTTATTATCAATGAATCGATTAAAGCTCACCCCATGGCGCTCATTCATCCTGATCGGGTCACGGATGCATCCCAACGCGCCGCGATCAACGCGCTTGTGCAAGGCTTTGAGAGTGGCGCTGCATTTTTTATTGAAAAGCTCTCAGAGGGTGTGGGCACCATTGCGGCGGCCTTTTGGCCTAAACCCGTGGTGGTACGGATGTCGGATTTTAAATCGAATGAATATGCCTCACTTCTGGGTGGCGAATTTTTCGAGCCGAACGAAGCTAACCCCATGATCGGCTTTCGGGGTGCCGCCCGCTATGCCCATCCAGCGTATGGGGACGGCTTCAAATTGGAGTGTTTAGCCATCAAACGCGTGCGGGAAGTGATGGGTTTGGTTAACGTGATTGTGATGCTGCCCTTTGTGCGTCGGGTTAAAGAAGCCGATGAGGTGCTCGCCAAAATGGCTGAGTTTGGGCTCAAACGCGGCGCGCAAGGCTTGCAGGTGTATGCCATGTGCGAAATTCCCAATAACGTGATTTTGATTGATCAATTCGCCCAGCGTTTTGACGGCTTCTCTATTGGCACTAATGACTTAACCCAGCTCACCTTGGGCGTTGACCGCGATAGTGAGCAGGTGGCCTTTGATTATGACGAGCGCGATGAGGGGGTTAAGGCCTTGATTAAACTCGCCGTTGAGGGCTGCGCACGCAATGGCATTCATTCGGGTTTATGCGGGCAAGCGCCGTCGGACTATCCCGAAATGGCCGAGTTTTTGGTCGATATTGGCATTGAATCCATGAGTTTGAACCCTGATACCGTGATTGCCACCACCCGCCATGTCTTGGCGATTGAATCTCGCCTTAAACGGGCGCCGCGCGATTCAGATACCATACGGCCGCATTGAGATACAGCGCGATAAATAGCCACACAAGATAGGGTACAAGCAACAGCCCCGCCCAAAAATTCAAGGGGAAAAAAACCATGGTGGTTAGGGCGACAAGGACAATCAGCAGCAATAAATCCAAGAGGGCGCCGAGTATGGCTCGGCGGCCAAAAAATAGCCAAGACCAAGCCGCATTCGCGCCCAATTGCGCTGCATAAAGCAGCAATCCCACTGTTCGCGCGGGCGAATCAACCGTGATAAATATCAAGGCAGCCGCAATGGCCATCATGACGTAAAGCGCGGTCCACACCACCGGAAACACCCACGGCGGCGGCAAGCCGAGCGGTTTGGCTAAACCGGCATACCACGCATCGGGGCGAAATCGCCCGCCGGTCACGGCTGCCACAGAGGTAATTAGTATACTGATTATAAAAGTAAGCATTTAACCCCATCTCTTTGAAGCTTTGTTGCATGACTTTGAGAATAACACACCCCCTTATTAGATGAAGTTGTCGTGAATGAATCTGCCGGGTTTGCATACTAGGCGGCTGTATTCAACCAAATAACCGTCGACACAAAAATTCTTACCCCATCCCAGCACGCATGCAGGTATCACTGTCTGGCGCCCTGTGATGAGGTTCCTTAATCTATTTAATGGATTCAGCGCTAACACCTCATGCCACGGATGGCATTTAATTTAAGTCTGGTTAATTTAAATCTAAGAGATGCCGCAACCTTTTTGCGCAATTTTGTGCCGTTTGCAAAAGCTGTGGCAAGAGGTGGATGTTTTCCTGCGATTTATGGGCGCGCTGATGAATCTCTTAAATAGTATAAATTTTGCTGGGATTAACTGGTAAAATACTTGTTGTCAAAAAATAGCCGCATCAATGCAACCAACCAACTCGCACCCGCAGCAAGCGGTTTTTATTTAAGTGTCTGACGACATCGAGTTTTTTATTTTGAGTCGTCCTAAGTGTGGAGCCCATAGATGCTTGATTTAGCCAAGCGTCGTGAGATCAGAATTGTTTTCGCTTTAATCGGCGTGCTCCTTGGTATCGGGGGGTTTTTCGCCTTAGCGAGCGTACCCACTACTTTAGTCACGCAACAATTGCTCGCGGTTTTTTTATTGGGTGCGATGACCGCGGGGTATTTGATTTCGCGCCGGCTACCCAAGCATCACCCCATTGAGCCTTGGCTTAAACTAACCGTGATTCTCACCAGCGCTTTTTTAGGTTGGCACTATCTTTATTGGCGAGCAACCGAAACCCTCCCCTTAAGCTTTGGCCTTGTCTCTATGATTGCGCGGCTGCTGCTTTTTTTGGTTGAAGTCTATGGCTTCATTACGCTCATGTTTGGCCATTTTATTAACATCTCGCCCAATGAGCGCCGCCCTGTGCCTTTGCCCGCCGATACTCGCCTTTGGCCGACGGTAGATATTTTTATCCCGACCTATAACGAGGATATTTTGGTGATTCGCCCCACCGTGATTGCCGCGACCCAAATGCGCTACGCGCCGGGTAAATTTAAGGTGTGGATATTAGATGATGGCGGTACGGTGCAAAAATGCACCGATCCTAACCCGGAAAAAGCCGCCGCCGCCCAAGCACGCCAAGCGGATTTAAAGGCATTGGCTGCCGCGTTTGGCGCTGGGTATTTAACCCGCGAGAAAAACCTGCATGCCAAGGCGGGCAATCTCAATTCCGCCTTGGGTTTTACGGACGGCGATTTAGTGGCAATTCTCGATTGCGACCACATCCCTGCCGATGATTTTTTGCTCAACACGGCCGGCGCTTTTTTGGTGGAGGAAAAGCTGTTTTTGCTGCAAACCCCGCATAATTTTATTTCAGCCGATCCGGTGGAAAAAAACCTCAATATTTACGGCAAAATCCCCTCTGAAAATGAGTTGTTTTATCGTGTGATGCAACCGGGGCTGGATTTTTGGCACACCTCATTTTTTTGTGGCTCGGCGGCCGTGTTACGCCGCAGCGTTTTAAATGAATTGGGGGGTATTGCTGGCCAAACCATTACCGAAGATGCCGAAACCACCCTAGATGCCTTATCGTTGGGGTACACCACAGCATATTTGAATATCCCGATGGTTATGGTGGACCCCTTAGTCAAGACAATAATGCATTGAGTTTAAGAGGGTAACCTTTCATATGCAGCGGAACGGC
>JAGDVP010000003.1 GCA_023255735.1 Halothiobacillus sp.
GATTGGGCATTAAAGCCCCTCCCCCCTTGTGGGGGAGGGGTTGGGGTGGGGGGTTGATGCTAAATCTTTTGCTAACTGTGCTCTTAAATGCGCCTCAGATTCGGTGAAAAACCCGGCATCCCGCAGGATGCGTCGATTAATGTCGGGCATCGACCAGCCGGAGATATGCGCCAATGGTGAGGGCACTTCATTTAGCAGTTTTAAGGCCAGCGCTTGCTGATTAGCCGAGGCCAATTCGGCGACAAAAAGCAAACGTGAACTGGGGTCTGTGCCGGGTAATAACAGCGCGGTTTTCATATCATGAAAGGCGTTTTCAGGCGCGTTTTGCTTTAACCAATACAGCGCGCGGCGGTGCAACAAGCTGCGTTGCTCGGTCGAATCACGGCGCACCACCGGATTTGCCAGCGCGGCATCGATTAGCTGCATGCCAAAATTCGGCCCAAACACCGTGCAATCGGTTTGCAGGCGGCTTAAAAACGTATCGAACTGATAGCCCACCACGTTTTGCGCTAAATCGCCGTGCTGCGCCAAATCCAGCAAGGCCGTTTTAAGCTTCGGCGGGGCTTCGTTCATATCGCAGGCCAAAAATGCCCGATTCGCCAACACCAGCAAATCATCGGGATGCTGTGCGAAGGCGGCATCCAGCAAGCGTTCAGCCTCGGGGTAATTGCCGGTTTGCTCCCAAAAATTGGCGAGATAACTTTGCGCGCGGGCAGAATCGGGGTGTTGATGCGCCCAACTTAAGGCTTGCGCAAAGGGCTTACCCCACACATCGGCGCGCTTAAAGGTAAGTAACGCAAACACCGTAAAAATGCCCAATGCCAGCCAAATCGGCCAGCGCTGCCCCGCTTGCGTGTTTTGCACTAGAAACACCGCCAAGGGCAAAAACATCAAACCCGCCGGCAAATAATTGCGGTGCTCGAACATCAATTCCAGCGGCAGCCAAGAGGATTCCAGCAACTGCCCCACTAAATAAAACACCAGCGCCAGCCCCAGCGCCCGCAGCCACGGCGTTTTCGCCATGCGAGTGAGTGCCGCCAGCAGCACAAACCCCAAAATCCCGAGCGTGGCAAAAAGCGTGACGAGCGGCTGAACGAAGCTATGCGAGAGGGCAATATCATCATTAAACAACCCGCCATCGTGCAGACCGGGCAGCCACAATTCACGCAAATACCCCCACACAATGCGGGTTTCGGTGAGCAAGCGCTCAAACGGCGTAAAATCCCGCCCAAAGGTTTGGTTTGAGAACAACATGGGCAACTGATACGCCATATAAGCCAGCATCACCGTGCTCGGCAGAACAATAAACACCCGCCGCCACCAAATAAACCCACGACCCTCCCGATCGAGCGCGCGGTTGTCCGCATCAAACACAAACGCCTCAATCACCCACGCCAAAAGCGGCAGCAACGCCCCGTTTTCTTTTGCAAGCACGGCGAGCAGCGTGCCCAGCCCCAGCCCGAAACTCATCGCCACATACGCGCGCACAGGCTTGCCCGCGCGCAGCCACAATCGCCCCGCCACATACGCCCACAGCCCGGCAAACACAAACAGCGCCGCCAGCATCGCCATACGCTGAATCACATACAACGTGGTGCCCACCCAAAACGGATGCAGCAACCAAAACCCCGCCGTAAGCACCGCCGCCCAGCCCGCGCGCCGGACATTTAGGCCAAAACCCCGCGCCAGCGCATAGCTCAACCCCGAGAGCAGCACGCCATTGATGAGATGAATAATCACGTTCGTGTGTTTGAACACATAAGGCGACGCCGGCCACACCCGCGTATCAATCAAAAAACTCGCCAAAGAGATCGGCCGCCCGGTGGGACCGGCAAAGCCCGAGGTAATCCACGCCCAAGCCTGCCACGCATGCGTTATGGGGCCGTAATCGCCCATCGGGGGCAAATTGCCAAAATCATCGAACAAAAAAGCCCCCGACAACCCCGGCAAATAAACGACATAAGCCAGCGCCAGCAAAAATGCCCCAGCGACAAAAGTTTTCCAATCAATACGCATTCTGTTCCCTTGATTCAATGGATTTATTCCTTAAATTTTCTCATAACGGTTATTGAGCGGTTTTCAAAGGCTCGCCTGCTGCCCCGCGCAGGGTGGGCATCAAACGTAAATGATACTTTCGCTATACCGTGCCACGGTTTGATCGTGCGTGACAAGACGCATGGGCTCCACCATCGCTTGTGCAATCAGCAATCGATCAAACGGGTCTTGATGGTACGGGGGTAATTCGGCCACAGCCAAAGCATGTTCGGGCTCAATCGACAAAAAGCGATAACCCGATTGCTGAAAATAGCCAAAGGCATCAGCGCCTGAAATCGGCATATCGCCGCGCCCGAGGCCATGTTTAATGGTAATTTCCCACAGGCTGACCGTACTAATCCAGACGATCGTTCGGTCGGCTTGAATCAACGCCTTGGTTGATTGCGGTAAACGCGGGCTATCGGTAATCGCCCAAAGCGCCACATGTGTATCGAGCAGGATATTCACGCGGGGGCAGTGCCCAGAAAAAGGCGCGCCACCTCAGCATTGTGCGCATCTATGCTTTCTGGCACCTCAAACGCGCCCTTGGCGATACCGATGCGCGCGGCCGTTGAGCAATCATCAATGGCAACCAATTTTGCGGCGGGGCGGCCATTGCGCGCAATAATCACCTCGCGCGTGCGCCCCTGCTCGATGTCGTCAACTAAGCGCGAGAGGGTCGATTTAGCCTCTAGCATATTCACGGCGTGCATAGTGATTCCCCTCGTGTTTTGATTGATCTGGCTTTGATTAGTCTAGTCTGGCTAAACAACACACACAAGCCACAGGCGGTGCGGTGCCCGTAAAAACGCGCCTGCGATAAAAGCGCACCCCCACCCCAGCCCTCCCCCATCAAGGGGAGGGAGTTAAAGCCCCCTCTTGGAATGGGCATTAAAGCCCCCTCGCAGATT
>JAGDVP010000025.1 GCA_023255735.1 Halothiobacillus sp.
GGATGCAGCACCGTGCCGGCAAGCGCACCCCTTGCGACGCAGCCAGTAACGCCACCCGAAGCTGAGCAGGCGCAAATTCTCGCCCAAACACCCGAGCAGCTTGCCCAAACGCGGGCGCAGATCGAAAAAGACCCAATTTATCTAATTATGGCGGGCGAGCTTGAAGGGCAGGCCGATAACTTAACGCAATCGGCCGATTTTTATTATGCGGCGGCACAAAACTCCGATGAGGTGGCGATTTTAGCGCGCGCAGCGCAAATCACGCTGATCGCCAAGCGGTACGATTTAGCGTTTAAAACAGCGCAGCGCTGGGTGCAGCGGGCGCCTACTTCAGATAAAGCCGCAGCGACGCTCACAGTAAGCGCGCTTCAGTTGGATAACTTCTCCGCCGCAGACCAAGCCTTAACCCAATGGCTACAACGCGCCGGCACCAACGATACGGCCGTGTTTAATGAGCTGGGTGCTTATTTAGATAAAAACGTCCCGCAAGCGCTCGCCATTCGCTACACCGATCATCTCGCCCAGCAATTTCCCAACGTGGTGGCCGCACAGTTAATTGTAGCCAAGCTCGATCTTAAATTTGGCCGAATGCAAACAGCCATCAACGCCACGCGTCAAGTTATTGTGTTAGATCCCCACAATGAAACCGCCTACGACATATTAATTGTGGCCATGAGCCAAGCCAACGATCCATCTGGCTTAATTGATGCGCTGAAATTAGCCCACCGGCAATTTCCCAACACCGATCGCTTCAGCTCAGGTTTAATTGAGGCTTACGTGCGCTCAGGCGATTCGCATCAAGCAGGCAAACTCATTGAAGCGGTTTTACGCAAACCGATACAAGACCCGGCACAACTGCGTAATCTCGCCTTATTTTCCTTGCAAATTGAGCGCCCATCCCTCGCGCAAAAGGCTCTGCTGAAATTAGAAAAAATTCCTGGCCAGCGTGATCTCGCCGAGCTTTTACTCGGCCGTTTAGCGGCTCAAGCCAATGAGCTAAATGTTGCAATCAAGCACTTTAATCGCATTCCATTCAGCAGCCAGCAGTACACCGAGGCACGAATTTTAATGGCCGCGGCTTATGCGCAATCCGATGATATGACAGGCGCCATGCAAAGCTTGGATATTGCGCTGACCGCCCCGATTGATATTGCCGATAAGCAACGACTAACCCTCGCCAAGGCCGGCCTGCTCCAATCACAAGGGCTCGATCAAGAATCCCTCACCCTGCTCACTGAAGCGGCAGCCCGCTGGCCCGGCACCGCAGATATTCAACTGCAACGCGCCATGCTGTTACTCAAACTCAATCGCGGCATCGAGGCGCGTGACGCATTAAGACAAGTCATCAACGATGACCCCAGCAACGCCGCCGCCCTGAACGCATTAGGCTTCACCTTGGCCGATGAAAATACAAATCTTGATGAAGCCGAGCAATTAATTCAAAAAGCACTCAAACTTGATCCCGACAATGCAGCCTATTTGGATAGCATGGGCTGGGTTTATTATCGCCAAGGCAAGCTCAATGAAGCGGCAGAAACGCTCCAAAAGGCATTTAAAATCACACCCGATCCTGAAGTGGGCGCGCATTGGGGCATCGTGCTGTGGCACCAAAACAAACACGATGAGGCCAAATCGATTTGGCAGCGTGCATTGGGCCTGAATCCCAACCTGCCGGTATTACGGGCGGCGGTGAAAAAATATGCCCCTGAACTTTTGCTTAATTTGCTCGAAACTGATCAATGAGTCCATTTAAGATAAGGCTTGCGCTTTGCGGTGGGTTTTTAATTGGCGCAATTGCCGGTTGCGCGCAAATCCCCACTCAACCTGAATTATCCGCAGCCCAGCAACAAAACCTAATGCCCACCTGGCAGCGTCACGCGCAGGCCATTAAAAGCCAGCGCGATTGGCAGTGCATTGGGCGCATTGCGATTCGCACAGAAACTCAAGGCGGCACAGTTAACCTTGATTGGAAGCAAACTGGCGATTTTTCGCGGGTAACACTCAGCGCCCCGCTCAATCAAGGGATCGTGGAACTCAAAGGGCAACCCGATTTAATGATGATTACCGATTCTTCGGGCAATCAGGAAATAACCCGCGACCCTCAGGCCACCATTGCCAAGCTGACCGGCTGGCAGATACCCATCGCAGCCCTGCCGGACTGGATCCGTGGCATTCCCCATCAAACCAATGCCAGCTTTACCCTCAACGCGCAAGGGCTGCTGCAAACTCTGCACGATTCGGGTTGGAGCATAGAATATGAGCAATATACGCCTGCCGCAACCGCAACCGCCACCCTGCCCCGGCCCCAAAAAATCAACGTCAGCAAGGATAACGTGATCCTCAAATTAATTGTGGATTCATGGTCTTCGCCCCAAAGTACCGCCGAGCCACAGCCGTGACGGGCATCCCAGCACCATCCTACCGGGGGCTTGCCCCGGCCAAACTCAACCTCTTTTTGCACATCAATGGGCGCATAGCTGAAGGCAAGCACCAAGGCTATCACGAGCTGCAAACCTACTTTCAGCTCATCCATTACGGTGATTGGCTGCACATTGAGACAACCCAAACGCCGCAAATTACCGTGCAGTGGCAAGCGGGCGATGAGTCTATTTTGCACCAACCAAGCAATGCGCAGGATGACCTCATCTATCGCGCTGCAACCGCCTTACAACAAATCGCTATTGAGCAAGGTAAATTGCCGCTCGGCGCGCACATTCTGCTACAAAAAAACACCCCTGTTGGCGGCGGGATGGGCGGCGGGTCTTCTGCTGCCGCCACAACATTACTTGCCTTAAACCGCCTCTGGTCACTCAATTTATCGCGCTCTGAGCTCCAAGATATAGCGGTACTATTAGGTGCCGATGTTCCAGTCTTTATCATGCAGACCAGCGCATGGGCTGAGGGCATCGGTGAGCGCACAATGCCTATGCCAAGCCCACAAAATGCGCCCTATTTTGTTATTGTTGTGCCGCAATCAACCCAATTCACACACCAACTGTTTGCCCATCCGCAACTGTGCCGCGACACCCCAAAACAAGAAGCCCAAGACACTTTGTCCCACTGGAAAACACAGGCCGGCAACGCGTTTGAGCCGATTGCGCTCAAAGAATCAGCCGCTATTAGCGACTGCTTTTATGCCTTGCGTGCACAAGCCGGTTTTGCCCGCTTAACCGGCAGTGGCGCATGCGTGTTCGCACCGGTTGCAAGCGAAGCGATTGGACAGCGTATTGCCGCCCATATTCTCAATGAAATCAAGGCGGCTCGGCGGGTTATTGTCGCAAAAGCCTTTGTGCCAGCAGAGCGGGCCACAAATTAAAAATAAAAATATTCAAAAAACTGCGCAAAGTACTTGGCAAAGCCACAACGCTTCGTTAAGATGCGCTCCTCTTTCGTTTGGGCCGTCGCCAAGTTGGTTAAGGCACTGGGTTTTGATCCCAGCATACCTAGGTTCGAATCCTAGCGGCCCAGCCAAATTCCCGGAAGAATGATGACAATCCAAAGAACACTGATGGTATTTTCTGGCAACGCAAACCGAGCCTTGGCTGAGCGTGTTGTCGAAAGCCTTGATATACAACTTGGTCAAGCCACAGTTTCCCGATTTAGCGATGGCGAAAGCTTCGTTGAAATTTTGGAAAATGTTCGCGGACGCGATGTTTTCATCATTCAACCAACCTGTGACCCCACCAATGACAACATCATGGAACTCATGGTTATGGTGGATGCGTTACGCCGAGCATCGGCTTATCGCATTACAGCGGTCATCCCCTATTATGGTTACTCACGTCAAGATCGTCGCGTTCGCTCCGCTCGGGTGCCCATCAGCGCGAAAGTTGTTGCCAACATGCTCCAAAGTGTCGGCGTCGATCGTATTCTCACCGTTGATTTACACGCCGATCAAATCCAGGGGTTTTTCGATATTCCCGTGGATAATGTCTACGCCTCGCCTATTTTACTCGGGGATATTTGGCGCCAAAAATACAACGATCTCATCGTCGTATCGCCTGATGTAGGGGGCGTGGTTCGGGCACGTGCGGTAGCTAAACGCCTGGATGATTCCGATCTTGCCATCATCGACAAACGCCGCCCGCGCCCGAATGTCTCTCAAGTAATGCACATCATAGGCGAGGTGCGCGATAAAACCTGCATCATTGTTGATGATATGGTCGATACCGCTGGCACGTTGTGCAAGGCGGCAGGCGCACTCAAAAAACATGGCGCCAAAAAAGTGGTGGCTTACGCCACGCATGCCATTTTGTCTGGCGACGCCATCCATAACATCAACACCTCTGATTTAGATGAGTTAGTTATAACCGACTCCATTCCACTCAAGCCTTGCGCGCAGCAATGTCAAAAAATCCGGGTACTTTCGGTGGCTGGCATGCTGGCTGAAACCATTCGCCGAATCCATACCGATGAATCGGTGAGCTCCCTCTACAACGACTAAACCCAATCATCCGGGTAAACCCGCTGATTTTCTAGCTATTCTCGGGCTATTCCTTTATAATTTCGCGCCTTATCAAGTATGGCTATTTGGATCAAGCTTGATAAGGCGCTGGGGCTGTTTGGTCGCGAACATCCCCCATCACACTGGCCTTAGCGCGATTTACCGCGCGCTATAAGGCCAGATGTTTTTAAAATTTGGAGTTTATTTTATGTCTAAAGAAACGTTTGTACTTAATGCCAAGCGTCGGGATGATCAGGGGAAAGGTGCGAGCCGCCGCCTGCGTCACGAAGGCCGCATTCCGGCGATTGTTTATGGCGGGGGCGTAGCGCCCCAAGCGATTACCATTGAGCACAATGAAATCATCAAGCACTTAGAGCACGAAGCGTTTTATTCGCATGTGCTTGAATTAAATCTTGATGGCGCCACCACCCAAGTTATTTTGCGTGATTTGCACCGCCACCCATTCAAACCGTCGGTCATGCATGCCGATTTTCAGCGCGTTTCGGCCAACGAAACTTTGCGTGTTACAGTGCCTTTGCATTTCTTGAACAAAGATACCTGCGTCGGCGCGAAAGCCGGTGGTTTGGTACATATCGGCCTAACTGAAATTGACATTGACTGCCTGACAAGTGCTTTACCTGAATTTATTACGGTTGATCTTAAAAACCTTGATATTCATCAATCTTTGCATTTAAGCCAAATTACCTTGCCCGCCGGCGTTAAAATCCCGGCATTAGCGCAAGGAGCTGAGCATGACGCTGCGGTGGTTACCATTCACGCATCAAAGTTGGATAAAACCATCGAACCCGAAGTCTAATTTTTGATGACCCGATGACATCGGGGATTTCAATGCTGCTAAAACCCGTTGTGTTTGCCTTCCAGCTTGGAAAGTGCCAAACCAGCGGGTTTTTAGTTCTAACCCCTATTGGAGGCAAACCATCATGGCAATTCAATTAATTGCGGGGCTTGGAAATCCCGGGCAAAAATATGAGGGCAACCGCCACAATGCAGGGTTTTGGTTTTGCGATAACCTTGCTCGTAAACTTAAGGGTACTTTTGCCTCAGAACCTAAATTTCATGGTGATGTGCTGCGCGTTTCTCTGGCGCAGTTAGATCGCCGGATTGTTAAACCCCAAACATTTATGAATTTATCGGGCAAATCCGTCGCCGCCGTGGCGAATTTTTATAAAATTGCACCGCAGGATATTCTCATCGTGCACGATGAGCTTGATTTATTACCCGGTAAAATGAAAATCAAACAAGGCGGGGGGCATGGTGGGCATAATGGTCTTAAAGATATTCAATCTCAGTTGGGTAGCGCAGAATTTTGGCGTTTAAGATTGGGCATTGGCCATCCGGGTGATCGTGCTCAGGTGGTGGGATTCGTCTTAACCAATCCCCCCGTTTCTGAGCGCAAGCTAATCGATGGCTGTATAAACCACGCAATAGATCATATTGATCAGTTGCTTATTGCGGATTTAGCACAAATGATCCCGCTGATTAATGGTTTTACCGCAGCCTAATTCATTTGCAGGCTTCCCCACAGCGTCGGTTATTTGGCGTACCATAGTCGCCATTTTTAATTATTTTCTACCAAACGCGGAGATATTCCATGGGTTTTAATTGCGGCATCGTTGGTTTGCCAAATGTGGGGAAATCTACCCTTTTTAATGCCTTAACCAAGGCCAATATTCAGGCAGAAAACTACCCGTTTTGCACCATTGAACCCAATGTAGGGATCGTGGCTATGCCCGATCAACGTCTCGATCAATTAGCGGCCATCGTAAAACCCGAACGGGTTGTGCCCACAACCATGGAATTTGTTGATATTGCGGGCTTAGTCAAAGGAGCCTCTAAAGGGGAAGGTTTAGGTAATCAGTTTTTAACCAATATTCGTGAAACAGACGCCATCGCCCAAGTGGTTCGCTGTTTTGATAATGACGATATCATCCATGTCGCGGGTAAAGTTAATCCATTAGATGATATTGAAATTATTAACACGGAATTGATATTAGCCGATTTAGACGTAGTGATTCGCAATCTAGATCGCGCTGTAAAAGCGAGCAAATCGGGTGTTAATAAAGAAGCGATAGCGCGCAAGGAAGTTCTTGAAAAAGTTTTTGCGGGATTAAATGCCGTGCAACCCGTGCGCGCCTTGGGATTAAACAAAGAAGAATTGGCGGTCATTCGTGATCTGCAACTCATGACAGCGAAACCCATTATGTATATTGCTAACGTCAGCGAAGATGGCTTTGTGAATAATCCTTACCTTGATGCCGTTATGGCGCACGCATCGGCTGAAGGGGCGCCGGTTGTTGCGGTGTGCGCCACCATTGAGTCCGAGCTGATGCAGCTCGATGATAGCGAACGCGATGAGTTTTTAACCGCATTAGGTTTAGAAGAGCCTGGGTTAAATCGCCTCATTCGTGCAGGGTACAGGCTTTTGGGCTTGCAAACCTACTTTACGGCTGGTGTTAAAGAAGTGCGTGCCTGGACAATTCATGAAGGTAACACAGCGCCCCAGGCGGCGGGGGTTATTCACACCGATTTTGAACGCGGATTTATTCGCGCCCAAACCATCGCTTTTGATGATTTTATTCAGTACAAAGGCGAGGCGGGCGCTAAAGAGGCAGGCAAAATGCGCGCCGAAGGTAAAGATTACATCGTTAAAGATGGCGACGTTCTAAACTTTTTATTTAATGTTTAGTCTATTTTAAACTGAATTTACAACCGGGCGAGCCAAGCCATGTTCGGGGACTCGCTCACAAAAAAGCAAGGTTCAAATCCCCATGAGGAACCCTAACGCATGATTAACCGCCCCTACCCTGCCCACCGCCCCCGCCGAATGCGGCGTGATGCCTTTAGTCGCCGCTTGATGCAAGAAAATACGCTATCGGCCAATGATCTTATCCTGCCCGTTTTTGTACTGGAAGGTCAGAATAAGCGAGAAGAAATAGCCTCAATGCCCGGCGTGTTCCGCCAAAGTATCGATTTACTGCTCGAAACAGCCGATCGGGCGCAGCGGTTAGGCATACCCGCCATCGCCTTATTTCCGGTCACACCCGCGAGCGCAAAATCGGCTCATGCAGAAGCCGCATATGATCCCGAAGGCTTGGTTCAGCGCAGTGTGCGCGCTCTGAAAAGCGCTTTTCCCGATTTGGGCATTATGACCGATGTGGCACTCGACCCGTACACCACGCATGGCCAAGATGGCTTAACTGACGCCCAAGGCTATGTTCTTAACGATGAAACGGTGGAAGTATTAGTTCGCCAAGCGTTATCTCATGCCCAAGCAGGCGCCGACATTGTGGCTCCTTCTGACATGATGGATGGCCGAATTGGCACTATTCGCCATGCGTTAGAATCCAACCTGTTCATCCACACCCGTATCATGGCGTATAGCGCGAAATATGCCTCCAGTTTTTATGGACCCTTTAGGGACGCGGTCGGCTCAAAGGGAAATCTCGGGAAAGCCGATAAAACCACCTATCAAATGGATCCGGCTAATTCCGACGAAGCGCTCCATGAGGTCGCGATGGATTTAAACGAAGGTGCCGACATGGTGATGGTTAAGCCCGGTATGCCGTATCTTGATATTATTCATCGTATTAAAACTGAGCTTAAAGCCCCCACTTTTGCCTACCATGTATCGGGTGAATACGCCATGTTGCGTGCGGCGGCCGATAACGGCTGGCTCGATTGGCGCAAGTGCTTGCTTGAAACGATGATGGGTTTTCGCCGCGCCGGTGCCGATGGCGTTTTAACTTATGCCGCGCTGGATGTGGCCGAATTTTTAGCCACCGGTGACTAATTCAATAAGGGTTTTTACACCCTAACCTTTATCTCAAAAGGTACCCGCCATAAAAAAAGCCAAGTTGATCTTGGCTTTTTTCATCAATACAACCCAAGCTTAGTGGGTGCTGATACCCAATGTTAAAGCCAAGGTTGTAAAAACAATGGCTTGAACAGCGAGTAAACCGCCGATAGCCCAATGCACAATTTTCCATGGCGTGTGTTTATTCAACGCGTCTTTCATCGACATAACTGATACCTCATAAAATTTAATTCAAAAAGATTCTATCAGGTATTTGCCAATTAAAAAATTAATTAATGATGACAACGAGAATTTTATGATGCACAAACCCACCGCCTAGCCGTTTTATCCGCCCGACTTGGGTTGATTGATCCGCAACAACAGCTGAGCCTCGCTTTCTGATAAGCCAAAATCGTTGATTAACTCCTGCAGCGATACGCGGCCTTGGGTGCTTAAGCGAACTGCATGGGAAAATCCTCGCTCGGTATCATCGGCATTGGTTGCACTCGCCACGCGGGTTTCAATGTGCTCTATGCGTTGCGTTTGTTGTTTGATTTTTTGATCGAAGCCATCCATGTGCCGGCCTAAACCCGCTAACGCGGATTCGATAGAACCTTGCTCGTTTTCAATGCGCTCGAGTTGAGCTTGTAACCAACGCGCGTTGCTGCTGTGGGTTTTAACCATCGCGGCCAGCCGGGTCACAGCGATCATAGAAATCAGGGCAAATAGCACCGCCCCCCCCGTCATGCCGATCAACAAATATTGACTCATTTTTCTCCGAGTTCCGATAGCCCTTTAAGATCGACAAGAATAATCAATCTATCGTTGCCTTTCTCAGTTTGCGGCACCACACCTAAAATATGAGCGGAACCTTCATCACCGCCGCTGCGTTTTGCCGCATTGACCACCGCCTCATCCAGCACAATCACCTCGGCGACACTATCGACCACGATGCCGGCAATCTCTCCCGAGCGAAGTTCGGCCACCATTATGCGGCTATCGTCATCAAAGGGCTTTTCGGGTAGCGCAAAAAATACGCGCGCATCTAAAATGGTCACCACATTGCCGCGCAAATTAATAATGCCGCGCACGGCGGGATGGGCACCGGGTATTGGGGTGATATCTGCCGCTCGCAAAACCTCCTGCACATCTAATACATTCACGGCGTAGGTTTCATTGGCCACGGTAAAGGTAACCCAGCGCGAAATGACGACCGGCCCTTGCTCTAAACCCATGTCATCGAGTGAATCTTGGTTATTGATGAGGTAGGTGCTCATGCTCATAGGCTTTATCCTGATTAATTCACAAATTGGGTTAAAAATACGCTTTTGATCAGCAAGCTGTGCCGGTTGGGTTTAATTCGTCAAATCAAAAAGTGCGCGTAATTCATTCGGATCAAGAAAAACCAGCCCCGCCGCTTGATTAAAACCCATAAATCCCGGGCGCGCCGGATTACGCGTGCCGGCTTCTCGCCAGCTGGTTTGCGTATCATCCCAAACAAAATCCAACAGCTCCTGCCCCACATTCAGCCCCCATAATCCTTGCGCGCCAAAGGTTAGGGTTGTATCGGTTAATTTTTGTGCCCCCAACCATGCGGGCAGCGATAACACCATGCGGATACGCCCTTCATGTTCGAGTGCGCCTGCAACACTTTGGGGCGCACCCGCAATCGGCGTGAGAGCGGTGGGTGATAGAACGTGTTTGATTGCCGTGCGAGCAATCGCAATTTTAATAGCGCCCGCTGAAAAAATACGCCACGGGCACACCGAGGGGCTGGGCAGCGCATCCTCAAGCGGGCGGTGTGGTGCTTGAGCAACCTGTGGGTGCACTAAGGATTCAGAAAAATCCGCCGGATTATTCGCCGCCGCTGTTTGAGGTTGATCCGGCTCAGTTTGGGGCAATAAGATATGGGTGCCGTCTGCTTTGCTCGTATTTGGCTTATCTGCAATGGTTTCACCTTGTTGGGGTATCGTTAAGGTTAAATCGTTGGCAGGCGCAGACGTGCAAAGCTCAGACGGTGCCATATCCTCGGTGACAGTATTGGGTATTTGAGGCTTAACTGATTGATATTCTGTACGGATAGTGGGCTGCGGCTGGGTAGCCACGATGGCCAATTTGACCGGCAGGTGCGAGGGCTCAGGGGCTGAATCGTCTTTAAGTAACCCCTCTAAATAATCGGCTAAGGCGTTATCCTGCGGCACTAATCCGCTGGGTTTATCGGCTGATAAATGCGCGACGCTCATGGCAATACCTCTTGGGATATTGCGGGTATCGTACTCGGGGAGGGCGGTTGAGCCACACCCAATGGTGCATGTGCTAATAAGACAGCGTAGGCTTGGCTGCCGCGGCTCTGAGGCTGGAGAAACGGTAAAGGCTGCCCCAAGCGGCTGGCTTCACGAAACAGGGTATCAACCGGAATAAATTCGGCCCAAAGTGCCGATGAATAACGATCACGCAGGGTTTGCAGCGTATCGCGCGAGGCGCGGGTGCGCATATCTACCATCGTGGGCACAATGAGGTAATCCAACCGTTGTTTGCGTGAACGCTGCACCATGGCCAGCGTGTTGAGCATGCGCTCTAGCCCTTTAAGCGCCAAAAACTCGGTTTGCACGGGGATAAATAAAAACTGCGCTACGGCCAGTGCATTCACCATCGTCACCCCCAAAATGGGCGGGCAATCGATCAGAACCACATCAAATTGATCGTGCAGCAAAGCTAATGCGCGTTTGAGTACTAACCCCATGCCATCTTGTTTGCCGAGTTGACGATCTAAAGTCGCTAAGGCCGTTGCGGCTGGCATTAGGCTGATTTGCTCAAAAGCGGTGGGGTGAATGACCCGCAGGGGATTTAATACAGCCCCTTCTGCGGCGGTTTTAAAAAGCGAGTAGACACTTGCGCCGGGCGCATCGGGTTCCATGCCAAAGTAAGAGGTCATGGAGCCGTGCGGATCAATATCAATCAGCAATACCCGCAAGCCCTGCTGGGCTAAATGCCCCGCTAAGCTAATGGTGGTGGTGGTTTTACCAACGCCGCCTTTTTGGTTTGCAATGGCCCAGATTTTCATCGCACGCACCTCGATAGTGCAAGACCCATATCGTTTAAAGCTAACACCGCTTCCACTAAACCGGCTTTAGCCACCGCTGCGGGCATCCCGTAAATTACGCAGCTGGCCTGATCTTGCGCCCAGATATGCCCGCCGCTTGCGCGCACCGCGCGGGCGCCTTCCGTGCCATCATCACCCATGCCGGTTAAAATTACGCCCAGCACATCAGCGCCCCCTGCTTTAGCCGCCGATTGGAATAAAACATTCACACTGGGGCGAAAGTGCTCATCAATTAACGGGGTGCGCGAGATAAACACCCAACCACCTGCCTGCAACTTGACTTCACCGTGCATACCTCCAGGGATAAGGTAGGCAGTTCCGGGCGTGAGCGAGGCGCCATCAGCCACTTCCACTACGTTCAAGGGCAGGCTATCGTTTAATCGGCTCGCAAAGGGGCCGGTGAACGCGGCGGGCATGTGCTGGGCTATTACAATCGGTACGGGGAAATCGGCGGGGATTTCCTGTAATACGCGCTGCAATGCCGCAGGCCCACCGGTTGATGAGCCAATAACGACAATGCCCCGCCGAGCAATCACGCCGCGTTCAGCCGTGCTTGTTGTGAGGGGGCGTTGCGCCGAATTGCCCGTGCTGCGCGGGGGCGCATCAAAATTCAAAACTTGTCGTTGTTTACGCAAGGCCAGTAGGCGCAAACGCGTTGTTAACATTTTGCCGCTTTGATTGAGGGCTTGCGCTGGGTCATCCGAGTTTTTGGTATAAAAATCTACGGCGCCCGCATCTAGCGCATCAAAGGTTGCCACCGCGCCCGCCCGTGTTAATGAGGACAGCATCATGATGGGCACAGGGCAGCGGCTCATAATTTCTCGCACCGCGGCAATGCCATCGAGAATCGGCATTTCCACATCCATCGTGACGACATCGGGTTTGAGCTGGCAGGCCTTGAGAATGGCTTCCCGCCCATTAGCCGCCTCACCTACGATGGTTAAGCGATCGTCGCTGGAAATAAGCATCCTAAGCGCCCGACGGAAGAAAACCGAGTCATCGACGATTAAAACGCCTACGGCCATAATCAAGCCACAACCTTGAGTTTGGCTTTGAAGCGGGGTTGGATGTTGCGTCGCATTAGGCCGGGCAAATCTAGAATTAAGGCGATATGGCCGTCACCGGTAATGGTGGCGCCCGCAAAGCCGCCCACATTGTGCAACAGCTCACCTAAGGGCTTGATGACCACCTCCTCTTGGCCGATCACTGAATCAACTACCAAGGCAATCAACTGCGCCCCCACTTGCACCATAACGACTAAATCACTGGCGCCGCGCCCGGTCATAGGTTCACCCGGTAGCGCTAGCCAATGGTTTAAGCGGTATAACGGCAGCGCCCGATCACGCACGGTAATGGTGGCTTGGCCATCGACAATATTAATTTCTTTATCCGCCATTTCAAAAATTTCACTCACGATACCGAGCGCAATGGCGTATTTGCGCTCGCTGACCACCACCATCAAGGTGGGTAAAATCGCCAGTGTTAACGGCACTTTAATGTTGATTGTGGTGCCTACACCGGGCGATGAATCAATACTGATTAAACCTGAGAGCCGTGTAATGGCGGTTTTAACCACATCCATACCTACACCCCGACCTGAAATATCCGAGATTTCATCCTTGGTTGAAAAACCGGGCAGTAAAATCAGCTCAAAGCACTCTTGCTCGGTGAGCCGCGCGGCAGCTTCTTCGGTTAAGAGCCCTTTTTCAACGGATTTTCGGCGCAGCAATTCGGCATTCATGCCCGCGCCATCATCACTAATCGATAAGCGAATGTGATCACCCTCTTGCGCGGCGGATAAGGTCACTGTGCCTTGGGCGGGCTTGCCTTGAGCTAAACGCACAGCCGGCAACTCAATGCCGTGATCCACAGAGTTGCGCACTAAATGCACCAAAGGATCGGCCAAGGCCTCGACCAGATTTTTATCGAGATCAGTTTCCTCGCCCACCAGTACAAGCTCTACCTCTTTGCCTAACAGGCGGGCGGTATCTCGAACCACGCGCGGAAAGCGACCAAACACTTTTTTCACCGGCTGCATACGGGTTTTCATGACCGCGCCTTGCAAATCGGAGGTTACCCGATCTAAGGTGGCAATCACCTGTGTGACTTCTTCGTTGTTAAAGCTGAGTTTTAGGGTATTCATACGGTTGCGAACCAACACCAATTCGCCCACAAGATTCATAATAAAATCCAAGCGTTCGGTATCCACACGCACCGTGGTTTCAACTTTTGCAGCCTCAGGAGCGGGGGTAGGCACAACCGGTTTGCTCGATATGGGCGCAACGGCGTTGGGCACAGTCGCAATTTTTTCGGCCGGTGCCGCAGGCTTTATGGCCGACGTGGGGCCTTGGCCTTTACCGTATAATGAATCCAGCACGCGCTCAAACTCATCATCGGTTATTAAATCGTGCCCTGCCTCTGCCGATTCATCGCGGGCGGGCGGAGGCTCCCCGTGCGTCGTGATTGGCGCGGCATCGGATGAATGAGCGAGTGCGCCCCGCCCCGCCCCCTGAAACTGGCCCTTGCCGTGCAACCGATCCAACAAGGCTTCAAACTCCTCATCGGTAATTAAGTCGCTTGACGTTGAAGGCTTAGGCGCGGGCGCCGACTGCGCTTCTTCTGCCGCCTCGAGGGCCTGCAACAGGGCATCGAACTGCGCATCAATTGATGCGGGTTTCATCACCGGCATCTCTGAGGGCACAGTTGCGGATGGGGTGGTTTCAGCTAGGGGAGCAGCCCCCATAGCGACTTGGGGCAACGGTGCCCCCGGCGTGGGCTGTTCTGCTAAATTAGTTTTTTTCGGCGCTTGTGCGGTTTTATGGGCATGAGCTAACACTTCAATTTCATGCAAAAAAGGCGCCCCCACCGAAGGCGGCAATACCCCTTGGCGCAAGCTGGCAAACATGCTGTTTAAGGCATCGAGCACGCGCAGCATCACATCCATAATGGCAGGTGTTACGGTTAATTCGCCGGTGCGGAGCAAATTAAAAATATCTTCCGCCCGATGGCACACTTCAACCAGTGGTGTCACCTCAAGAAAGCCGGCACCGCCTTTGATGGTATGAAATGCACGAAAAATCGCATTCAGTAAGTCTTTATCGTTCGGTGCCTGTTCAAGCCCGACCAATTGCGAATCGAGGGCATCAATGAGCTCGCCGGCTTCGATCAAAAAGTCTTGGAGTAATTCATTGGTCGGTTCAAATGCCATGGCCTAACCCTCGTTGCGCTTCTAGTGGGAATGAATTTCTTGCAAAAGGCAAATTTTAAAAACCTAAATTGGCCAGTAAATCATCAACATCATCTTGGTTTTTGATTGGTTCAGCCGCGCTCGAATGATTTTTAGCGCCGGGCACACCGGGCCCTAAGCCTTGGCTAAGGGCCGCTTGGGTTAGCGCCACCGGTTTTTCACTGGCAACGGGGTGCGTTTTTTGCAACAAACCCAGCATTTTGCCTTCCAGCGTTTCAAGCAGGGCAATCACACGCAACAGCAATTGGCCGGATAAATCCTGAAATTCTTGCGCCATCATAATGTCTGTCAGCCGTGTTTTTAATGCACCGCCATCTTGCTGCACCGAATCGAGATACTCCGCAAGCTCGGTAATTACACCGACCAGCGCGACGTTATCCACTTGGCTTTGCCGGATTTGCCCGAGCGCCTGCTGCAGGCGCTCGGCGCGATCCATGAGCCGATCTGCGACGGGAAGCGCCTCTTCAACCAGCGTCAAAGTTCGATTGGCCGCTTGCTCGGTGAGGGTGATGACATAGCGCAAGCGATCACGCGCATCGGGCATTTCATCTTCAGCCAAAAGATTTAAGCGGTCATCGGTGGCAAATGCCATCAGTGCCTCGTGGACTTCTCGCGTCATGCGCCCCACCGCCTCAAACATCGGCTGGGTTTGGCTGGCGGCTAGCGCATTTAAACTTGCCAAATACCCAGCCTCATCATGCGCTTCCAACGCGGCCACCAGCGCGCGCGCTTGGATCAGTCGGCTCAATTTTTCTGATTCTTCCATTGCGATGGTTCCTGTTTCGACAAAATGAGCGCAGCGTATTTAGCCTTGAACGCGCTCGAAAATTTTGTCGATTTTTTCTTTTAAGGTCGGGCCGTTAAAGGGTTTAACGACGTACCCATTGACACCCGCTTGCGCCGCCATAATGATTTGTTCGCGCTTGGCTTCGGCTGTCACCATGAGCACCGGCAAATGCGCCAAAGCCGGATCAGCGCGCACGGCTTTTAGAAGATCAATCCCCGTCATGCCGGGCATGTTCCAATCAGTCACCAGAAAATCAAAATGGCCTTGTTTGAGCATTGGCAGCGCAGTTGCCCCGTCATCGGCTTCTTCAATATTGGTAAAACCCAGCTCTTTGAGCAGATTTTTGATAATTCGGCGCATGGTAGAAAAATCATCTACCACGAGAATTTTCATATTTCGATCCATTATTTTAAGCCTCTATTTAATTTGGATAGAATCAATTATCCAAGGTATCGGCAGGATTGGCCGATTGTTTAATTTTATCAGCGCATCAATGCAGCAAGGGCTTAACGCCAATCCTGCAAGGCGGATTTAAGCCGCAAAATGGCTTTGCTCTGAATTTGGCACACTCTCGATTCAGACACGCCGAGCACGGCGCCAATTTCTTTTTGATTTAATTCATCCACGTAATACAACGACATAACCAACCGCTCACGCTCGGGCAAGGCCGCTATGTGCTTGGCTAAATCAGCTGAAAACCGCTCTTGGCTTAGGTGTTGATCGGGTTGGTAGCTATGATCGGCAATATCCTGCGTCTCATCATGATCTTCCCCCCCATGATCAAGCGGCGTTAAGCGAACTTGGGCAAAATCATTGATGGCATCGAAGTATTCATCCAAGCTCATGCCGAGCTTCGCGCACACGTCGCTGTCTTTGGCCTCTGCGCCGGTTTGGGCTTCAATCTCGCGTACCGCTTGGGCAATTTCTCGGTGCCGCCTATGCACTGAACGCGGGGTCCAATCACTGCGGCGCAGTTCATCGAGCATGGCGCCGCGAATTCTTATACCTGCATAAGTTTCAAATGAGGCGCCCTGGCTTGCATCAAAAAGCCTGATCGCATCTAGCAGCCCGATCATGCCGGATTGAATGAGATCATCAACTTGCACGTGATCGGGCAATCGATTCATTAAGTGAAACGCAATCCTTTTAACCAAATTGGCATGTTCGGCCACCACGGCCTCATTGCCCCCACTTTGCACATGACGATACATGGCACGCACATTCATTAGATTACTTCCAATCCCAGATCAGATTTAACGAGCCGCTCGGCAAAAAATTGTAAATGACCCTGCATGCCGCGCGGCAACGGCCAGCGGCCAATTTGGGATGCCATGTCAATAAATGCCCGCGATGAGCGGGCGCTACCAAATGCTTGCAAAACAGGCTGTTGGCGCTGAATTGCCCGACGAAGATAATCATCAAACGGCACGGAACCTAAATGGATGAGGGTAACATCTAAAAATCGGGTCGCCGCAGAATTAAGTTTTTCAAACAATCGCCGCCCCTCGCTTGCATCCCGCACCATATTGGCAACCACCTGAAAACGCTGCACGCCGTGATCGCGCGACAGCACTTTAATCATGGCGTAGGCATCGGTAATGGATGCGGGCTCATCGCACACCACGACCAATACATCGTTCGCGGCCTGCGCGAAACGCACCACAGAATCAGCAATACCCGCCGCGGTGTCAACCATCATCACATCCACAGGGTAAGTTAAGGTGCTAAACGCGTGGATTAAACCAGTATTTTCTGTGGGTGATAATTCGGCCATGTGCTTGATGCCGCTTGAGGCAGGCAAAATGCCCACGCCCTCGGGCCCTGCCAGTAAAATTTCGTCTAAGGTGGCGATGCCGGCGAGCACGTGGCTTAAATTTTTAAGCGATTTAAGCCCCAGCAACACATCGACGTTGCCCAAGCCTAAATCGGCATCCATCAATACAACACGCTTACCCTGACGCGCTAGGGCTACGGATAAATTGACGGACACATTGGTTTTGCCGACCCCACCTTTGCCACTGGTTACGGCAATCACTCGAACGGGTTGGTTTTGCATACGGTTTCGCCTAAAAATTAACACACCCACCAGGGGCGATTCGATAACACATGAACAAGCATCTTAAGGCGCATTATGCCGGTGTTTTTTGGCGTCCAAACACGGGAGACAAGGGACTCTCCTCCCTACGCGCCCATTCGCCCTGCCCTAACTCTAGGGTTTGTTTCATTAAATCGGCACTGCTGGGATACCACAAATCTTCCGGCACCCGCTGACCCACGCCGCTACACACTAAGGGCAGCCCACTGTGAATCAAGGCAGCTAAGGCGTTACCCAAGAGCAAGGTTTCATCTAATTTAGTTAACACCATACCCGCCAGCGGTAAGGTGCTAAATCGATTAATGGCATCAACCATCGCACTATATTGGGCTTGGGCAGAGAGCACGAGCAACAAATTAACCCGCCGATCAATCTTGGGCATTTTATGCAATAAATTCATCATTTGCGTATCACGCGGCGACATGCCCGCCGTATCGATGAGCACTAAGCGACGATCCGACACGGCGGGCAAGAGTTCACTTAAATGCTGCTCATCGCGAGCCACATGCAAGGGAATATTGAGAATGCGGGCGTAATTACGCAATTGCTCTTGCGCGCCAATCCGAAATCGATCGGTGGTAATTAATGCAATAGAATCTCGCCCATGCGTTAACACGGCTTGCGCGGCAATTTTAGCGAGGGTCGTTGTTTTACCCACGCCCGTGGGGCCAATAAAGGCAAAAATACCCCCTTGATTAAATTGCGCTTGCCCGGCAATTTTTATTTGCTGCCCGAGCAGCCTTAACGCGGCTGAAAACGCGCGCGTGGGTTCTTGCTGGGCTGCTGCTTGCGCGAGGGATTTGGCCAAGCCTAAGGGTAAGCCTAAATTTTGCAGCCGCTCGCGGGTTTCAAGCTCGATTGGATGGGCAGTATTGTATTTATGCCATTCCAACACAGAAAGCTGCCGCTCGAATAATTCGCGCAGCTGACTCACGTCACGCTGGAGTTCTGATAGTGGTTCATCCGCACTTGGGTGCGGCTGGGCGTGGCTGGGCGCCCAATCACCATCCCAAGGCGCACGGGGTGTCTCAAGCTGGGTTTTGTTCAACGCGGGCGCGGGTTGATCGGCCACGGCGGCATGAAACTCAGCCCAACCCTCGCAATGCGCGCCTTGCGCGGGTTCTGCGTGGCCAGCAAAAGGAAATGGCGGCATTTGCCGTTCAGATTTAAGCTTTGCGCGCTGCGCCAGTAATTCGGCCGTGGTCAGCTCATCGGATGAGGCGACGGCGGGCGCGGCATCCGGCATTTGATTAGATGGGCCAAAACGATCCTGCGGCGATGTACCCGCCACACGGTAGGGTGCTTGGCGCGCCGCCGACAATTGAATGGCTTGCTCATCAAAATCAATGGCGGCAACTAACTCGACCCCTTCGGGACACGCGCGATTCGATAAGATAAGGGCTTCATCGCCAAATAATTGACGAACCTGCCGCATGGCTTCGCGCATATCGTTTGCAATAATTCGTTTAATCTTCATCTCAAATGCCTCTTACGATCGGGCGGATTTAAGCGACTGCTCGCTGATTTCCCACACTGGCAACGACTTTAATTTCTTTGTTATCCGGCACTTCGTTATAACTCAACACATGGAGCTGGCGGATGGAATAACGCACCATGCGCGCGAGCCAAACACGGATTTGCGGCGCCACCAATAAAATGGCGGGTTGGCCGGCCTGCTCTTGTTTTTCTGCCGCATCCCGCAGCGACTGATGCAACCGTTCAGCCAGCCCAGGTTCTATGCCCGGTGTGCCTGCGGGGTTATCGCCATTGCGCTGAGTTGAGTTAAGCAAGAGTTGTTCCAATTGAGGGTCTAAGGTAATCACCGGCAGGTTGGGGGTCAGCCCGTTGATGTGCTGAACAATCATTCGGCCCAAAGCGATTCGTACCGTTTCGGTGAGCTGTTGCACGTTTTGGGTGTGCTGCCCTTGGCGCGCCAAGGTTTCGGCAATGGTGCGGATATCTCGAATCGGAATGCGCTCCTCTAATAAATTGCGCAATACCTGCACGATGATGGTCATGGCTAAGGTTTTGGGCACTAAATCTTCAACCAGCTTGGGCGCGCCTTGTTTTAAGGTATCAATTAACTGTTGTGCTTCTTCATAGCCAAAAAGATCGGCCGCATTTTCATTCAAAATTTGCGATAAATGGGTGGCCACCACGGTCGCCGGATCCACCACGGTGTAGCCCATGGCTTGGGCGTGCTCTTTGGTGTTGCGCTCAATCCAATAGGCCTCAAGCCCAAACGCCGGATCCGTGGTCTTAATGCCGGTTAAAGGACCTGAAACTTGCCCCGGATTAATCGCCATATCCCGGTCGGCATAAATTTCTGCCAAGCCCATGGGTACGCCGTTTAAGCTGATTCGATATTCACCGGGTTTTAAATCGAGGTTGTCGCGAATATGCACCGCCGACACAAGAAAACCTAAATCTTGGGAGATTTTTTTACGCACGCCTTTAATACGTGGCATAAGTTGCCCGCCTTGATTGCGATCCACCAGCGGGATAAGCCCATAACCCACCTCAAGGCCAATCACATCAACGGGCGGGACATCATCCCAGCTTAATTCTTTAAGTTCGGGTTTTTTATCTTGGGGCAATTGGGCAGATACTTCGGCCGCGTGGATGGTTTCGCGCTTTTTACGCGCGATAAGATACGCGCCGCCACCGGCTATGGCTGCCAGCGTCAAAAAAGCGACATTGGGCATGCCGGGAATCATGCCGAGCGCCCCCATGAGCCCCGCCGCTACCCCCAATACGCGCGGATCCGATAGCATTTGGGTTTGCACTTGTTTGCCCATATCTTGAGCGGTAGCAACCCGAGTCACAATGATGGCGGTGGCAGTAGAAATCAGCAGGGAGGGAATGGTGGCAACCAAACCATCCCCAATGGTCAGCAAAACATAGGTTTGAGCCGCCACGCCAAAGGGCATGCCATGTTGCAGCACGCCAATCATTAAGCCGCCAAATACGTTAATCAGCACGATTAAAATACCGGCCACCGCATCGCCGCGCACAAATTTGCTGGCGCCATCCATTGAGCCATAAAAGTCGGCCTCGGCTGCCACCTCTTCTCGGCGCAACTTGGCTTGATCGTGATTAATAATGCCGGCGTTTAAATCGGCATCAATGGCCATTTGTTTGCCGGGTAAGGAGTCTAAGGTGAATCGCGCCGTGACCTCAGCCACTCGCCCCGCCCCCTTGGTAACCACAACAAAGTTAATGAGCATCAGGATGATAAACACCACAATGCCGACGGCGTAATTGCCGCCAATCACGAACTCACCAAATGAGCTAATCACATGGCCGGCCGCCTCGGTACCATTTTGACCGTGCAGCAATACGACCCGGGTTGAGGCCACATTCAGCGCTAACCGCAACAAAGTCGCCATTAAAATGACGGTGGGAAATACGGCAAAATCCAGCGGGCGCATTACATAAATTGTCACCATGACAATCATGATCGACAGGGTGATATTGAAGGTAAAAAGCACATCCAATGCCAGAGGCGGCAAAGGCACAATCACCATGGCCAACAACATCACGATGATGATCGGCGGGCCAATGCCTTGGCCACGGTAGCGGGCAATGCCACGCCCCGCTGCACGCCAATCAAAAGCCGCCATCAATGTTTTCATCTTCAAAATCCTTTAATTAAGGCCGAATGCCTCAATGCAGATTTAGCGTTGAGGACGACCATCACGATTAGCAGCAAACTCATCTGGCACAACGGGCTCTGGCCGATCGGGGGATGCCGCGCCCCCCGTTTGCGTGCGTAACTGGAAGATATACGCCAGCACTTGCGCCACGGCGGTATACAAACCGGCGGGGATCGGTTGATCCACTTCCACATAAGCAAACAAGGATCGTGCCAACTGGGGCGATTCAAACAAAGGTACCCGATGCGCTTGGCCAATTTTGCGGATATTCAGCGCCATTTCATCCGCGCCTTTGGCCACGACAATGGGCGCCTCATTGCGGTTGGGTTGGTATTTGAGCGCCACTGCAAAGTGGGTAGGGTTGGTGATAATCACATCGGCTTGCGGCACCGCTTCCATCATGCGGCGCTGAGCCATTTGCCGCTGAAGCTGCCTGATTTTTTGCTTGATTTCTGGTTTTCCTTCCATTTCTTTATATTCATCAATCAGTTCTTGGCGCGTCATGCGCAAGCCTTTTTTGTATTCATACAGCTGAAACGGCACATCAATGAGCGCCACAATTAAAAGACCAGACGATAAGCCCAAAAAAGACCAAGCCAACAAGGCGCCGGCACTGGCAAGCGCCGGCTCTAAGCTCATTAAGCCCAAACCCACAAATTGTTTTTCCTGAGCGGTAAATAAGCCAAACGCGATGGCCATAATGAGGCCAAATTTTGCGAGGGTTTTCAGCAATTCAACGAGGGATTTCATCGAGAACATGCGGCCTATGCCGGCAATCGGATTTAAGCGGCTAAATTGCGGCGCTAAGGCTTGAGATGAGAAATTCCAGCCGCCCACGAGCAAGGTCGAAGCGAGCGCCAGCACAACAGTGGCAATAAATAAGGGGGTGAGCGCAAAAAACCCTTCAGAAAAAATCAAGGCCAGACGATGAAACATGGTGGCCGGATCATAAATCTCCGGGCGCGAAATAATAAAAGCTTGGCGCATCATGCCGGCCAAACTTGTCATCATTTGGCCGCCTAAAACTAGAAAAACCACAGCAGACCCAGCCGTGAGCGCAAGCGATGCCAGTTCACGAGAGCGCGGTACCTGCCCCTTCTCTCGCGATTCTTGAAGGCGCTTTTCACTGGGTTCTTCGGTTTTTTCTTGACCGTTTTCGTTTTCAGCCATGGGCAAGCTCAACCATCAACGTGCCGGAATAAATGGCTTAAAAACTGAAGCGCTTTTTGCAGAAAATGCTCAAGGTTGGGCAACCAAACCGGGCTAGATACCAAGATCAGAAAGAAACCGATCAATAGAGTCGCTGGAAACCCAATCGAAAAAATATTCAGCTGCGGCGCGGCGCGCGTAATCACCCCCATGGCAATGTTCACCATGAGCAAGCTAATAATGACCGGCAAGGCGATTAATAAGGCATTCACAAACATAGCTTGGCCAAAGCCGACCACCCGCCAGAAATCCTGAGGATTAAGGCCGATGGGCGACACCGGTAGCCATAAGAATGAATCCGCCAAGAGCTTAAGGGTTAAAGCCGGACCATCTAATGCAATAAAAAGCAAGGTGGCCACAATGGTTAAAAATTGAGAAATGAGCGGCACGCTCACGCCATTTTGCGGATCTACCGTTTGGGCAAACCCCAGCCCCATCCCCAGTGCCATCGCCTCACCGGCCATAACAAATGAGCTAATCACCATGCCTAAAACAAAACCTATGGTGACGCCAATCATAATTTGTTGCGCAACCAGCACAATGCCTTCTGCCGATAAGGGGTCAATCGCAGGTGGCGCGGGTAAGGTGGGGGCGATAACAAGGCTTATCACCATGGCCGCCAACGCGCGCAACCGTTTGGGCACACCGCGAGCACCAAAAACGGGGGCGACCATTAACACGGCACCCACGCGAATGAGTACCCAGAGATAGGTACCGACCCAGCCCATGATGTCTGCCAGTGGTAGGGTCATGGCTTTGAGCGTTAGCCGATAAGGCTCGGTATGCGATGAAATAAATTCAAGGTGTAATCCGTTAACAAATGCAGCATCCAAGGCCCTGCCAATAAAATGGCAAGTACGACGGCAAAAAGCTTAGGGATAAAACTTAATGTCATTTCATTAATTTGCGTGGCGGCCTGAAACATGCCAATTAATAAACCCACCACTAGGGCTGTTAATAAAATGGGCATGGATAACAATAAAATCATCACCATGGCTTGACGCGTGATGTCGAGGACGGTATCGGCATTCATCTGGGCTTAACTCCCGTGGGGTGGTTCCAAAATGTATCCATGGGTCTAAGACGCAATCGGTGCGCCTAGGTAAAAGCTCGATGCCAACGTGCCCATGAGCAGAGTCCAGCCATCAACCAACACAAATAACATCAACTTAAATGGCAGCGAGACAATCATCGGGGAAAGCATCATCATCCCCATCGACATTAAAACCGAGGCGACGACTAAATCAATAATCAAAAACGGAATGAAGATTAAAAAGCCTATTTGAAACGCAGTTTTTAATTCCGAGGTCACAAAAGCCGCCATCAGCACGGGGTACGGTACATCGTCTGGTGTATTGAATGCGGGGTAATGGCCAATATTCTGAAACAGGGCAATATCCGTTTGGCGGGTTTGGTTCAGCATAAAGGTGCGCAAGGGCGCAGCGGCATTGGCAATGGCCACTTGTGCTGTAATTTTTTGATCCATATAGGGTTTTACCCCGTCGTCATACGATTTTTGGAATACGGGCGCCATAATAAACAGCGTGAGAAACAAGGCCAGCCCAATCAAAATTTGGTTTGAGGGGGTTTGCACGGTGCCTAATGCTTGGCGCATCAGCGATAACACGATGATAATTCGAGTAAAAGACGTCATCATCAATAACAGCGAAGGCAGCAACGTTAAAACCGTCATCAAGGCCAAAATCTGCAAAGTGAGGCTGTATTGCGTGCCTTGACCGTTGGTGGTGAGTGTAACGGCCGGCAGCCCCGGTGCGGTCAGTGCATCGGTTACGGTCGGTGCCGCAAAGGCTGTATGCGGCAGAAATAAAAGCAGCAGTACCGCCATTAAAATCCCGAACAGACCAAGGCCGCGTGGTGTTATCAGGCCAGCGGAAAGACGTTTTAGTGGTAAACAAGCGAAGAAAGGCGTCATACGGGTGGCTCTGCAGCGCGGGGGGCTTTGGGTGGTGCGGGAGCTTTATTTTTTTGTCCCATGTAATTCTGCAACAATCGGGTGAACGGCACATCAGGATATGGAGCCGGCGCGCTTGGCTCGGGTGCCAAAGGCGGGTCTACCCAACCTAAAGCCGTTACTTGACCCGGCGCCACGCCCACTAACATTTGTCGATCGCCCACAGCCACGAGAAAAACCCGCTCGCGGGTGCCGAGCGGCATTTGCGTTAATACCTGCAAAGGATAACGCCCGGCTCGGCCTGAAAACCGGCCAGTGCGCTTTAAAATCCACACCACGGCGAACATTAAAGCCAAAACCAGCACAAGGCTGGACACGAGCTTGAGCAGATACGCCGTACTTAAGGGATCAAACGCGGCGGGCTCTGGCTGTGCTTTGCTGCTGCTCGGCGGCTGCCCGAGTGACTGCACGGGTGAAAACTCAAACGGTGCCGGCTGTGCAGCGCTCACAGGGGGTGGCACAGAAGTGGGTACAGGCGTGGGCATTTGCATGGGCGCTGGATCAGGCGCTGGAGAGGGCATTTGCATGGGCAGCGGTTCTGCCGCGAACACCGCGCCGACACCCCATAGCATTAAAAGAACAAACGCGCTGCTGCGTGCATTTAATGCGGGAGCCCACCTAGCTTGCTGCGGGTTGCACACTTTTATCCCGTTGAGGCTACGCATGAAATGGGTCATCACAGGGCAACCTAATCAACGCAGCTTCTTTAAGCGCTCAGCGGGGCTAATCACATCGGTTAAGCGAATGCCAAACTTCTCGTTTATGACCACAACCTCACCACGGGCAATGAGGGTGCCATTAACCAGCACGTCCAAAGGCTCCCCAGCCAATCGGTCAAGCTCAACAATCGAGCCTTGATTGAGTTGCAGTAAGCTTCGGATATTAACGATTGTTCGCCCAATTTCCATGGACAAGGTGACCGGTACATCCATCAATACATCCAGATTGATGGGGTTTTCTTTATTGCTTGCCACATTGGTTTGCAATTGATCGAGCCCTAGCGTCTGCGCGGGATCATTTGGCTTGGCATTTGCGTCTGCTTGTTCAGCCATTGCGGCGGCCCAGTCGTCCATGCCGTCAGGGGAGGTTTCAGAATTTTCTGCCATTTTGCTGCCTTTCGTGTTTATCCATTCGCTCGAATTTAAGTTGAACGGGGTTAATCTTGTGCATCGTCAATCGCGGGCGCTTTTGCTTTGGCGCGCAAAGCATCGTTGGGGCGCACCGTGCGCTCTAAACGCTCATGTACGGGGGAATCAATCCGAATCGCCTTGTTACCCCGATGCACACCCAGCTTGCCTTGATAGAGCGGCAATCCCTCGGCGGTGAGAATAATTTTCTCCGGCATCTCAAAGGGAAGAATTTGACCAACTTCTAACTTCGCAATATCGGAGATGAGGATGCGGGCTTCGCCTAATTGAGCCACAAGCTCAATCTCCGCCAACCCCAGCTCGCGTTTGAGCGCCGATGTCCAGCGTTCATCCACCTCCAGGCGATCGCCTTGCATCCCCCCATCGAGTAAATCGCGAATGGGTTCAATCATTGAGTAGGGGAACACAATATCGAATTTACCGCCGCCGCCTTCCACCTCAATTCTAAAGCTATTAACCACGACCACCTCTGTGCTTGAGACGATATTGGCCAATTGCGGATTCATTTCATGACTAAGGGTTTGAATACTAATAGGATAAACCGGCATCCAAGAGCGCTGCACTTCATCGATGGCTTGCTCAAGCACGCGGGTAATAACCCGCAGTTCGGCTGGCGTAAAGTCGCGACCTTCAATCTTGGCGTGCAAACCGAAGCCGCCAAAAAAATTATCCACCAGTTTGAAGACGAGTTGAGATTCCATCATAAACAAACCCACACCTTTTAAGGGGCGCACATGCACCAGAGTCAGCGAGGTAGGTACATAAAGGGCATGGGAGTATTCGGCGTATTTCATCATCCGAACGCCTTCAATGGAGATATCGACCGTGCGTCGCAGCATGGATACCAATCGAATCCGAAAATTGCGGGCAAACCGCTCGTTCAGCATTTCAAGCGTGGGCAAACGGCCGCGCACAATGCGCTCTTGAGTGGTTAAATCGTAATCGCGGGCTTTAGTTGGGTCACCCAGCCCCTGCTCGGTGGCTACATCGCCCTCATCCACGCCATTGAGTAAGGCATCGATTTCATCTTGCGAGAGAATGTCCGCACTACTCACGCCGCCCCCTACTGCATCAACAATTTAGTAAAATACACATCATCAATCGCATTTTTTAAATTAGCGCGTTTTTCCAGCACGCTATTGATGGCATCTTTAAGCTCTTTTTGTAAGGCTTCTTTGCCTTCACGCGTGCGCAAATTGGCCGCATTAACGCCGCTTAACACCAACATGATGTTATTAATAATTTCAGCGCGATTGGTTTTAACCGCTGCATCGGCCGTATGGCTGTAAGTCACCATATCCATTTCCACTTGCAGCAACTTTGCATCATTGGGAGCGGCTAAATTCACGGTAACCGGTTGCCCTAACGGAATGGTGACCGGCGCGCCGGCTTTGGCATCGCCATGCCCATCGCCCGCTTTTGCGTCATGCGCATCAGCTTTTTGTTCTGTCGCGGCAGGGGCTGCTGCACCAGCATCCGTGGCGGGTTTTTTCAGCAATAACAGGGCGCCCACGGCAACCACCGCCAAGAGCAAAAGAATAATTACGATCATTAAAATCATGACCAATTTATTCCCGCTTTTGGGTGCGGGGGTTTGCTCATCGTTCACCACGGGGGCCTTGGCCATAAATCAACTCCTTTATCATGGATTTATTCATTCAACAGCGGCAGAAAAAGCTCATGCCTATAGAGCGCGTAGCTTAACTGGAGCCGATCGGTTTTTCACACTGATATTTAAGGAATAAGCACTTTTTAGCGAATTTAACTTACGCTGCAACCCATTTATGGGCTCGTTTATTTTCGTACAGGGCTTGATCGGCTCTGCGAAACCAGTCGCGTTCATCACCGCCCTGCTCTGATTCTGCTACCCCATACGAGGTATGAATGGAAATGCGCTCGCCCGATTGAAGCTCAACGGCATGCTGCATTAACCACGCATCCAGTCGATCTGTCATTTTTTTGGCGCCATAGGCATTCGTTGCCGACAAAATGGCACAAAACTCATCACCACCCAAGCGAAACGCATGATCGGTTTCACGCAGTATGTGCATTAAGCCTGTGGCGAAGAGCTTGAGCACGCGGTCACCCACATCATGCCCCCAGGTGTCGTTAATGGATTTGAAGCTATTAAGATCCATCGCCACCAAGCAAGATTTGATGCCGTAGCGCACAAAATGGGCGTGTTCCCGCGCTAACTGCGCATCAAAAGAGCGCCGGTTTTTAAGGCACGTTAAGGGATCTTGCTGGGCATCGCTTAAGGCTCTTTGATACAACAGGCTGTTGCGCAAAGCAAAAGCCACTGTTTGCGCCAATTGCGTGAGCCAATGGCATTCCGCATCCGATAGGGCACGCACGGATTGGACGCCTAATTTACCCAAACGCACATCGGCATGAGTCAGCTCAATCCACTTTATGGGCGAATTTTGCGCGGCTGTTGCGATAAAATTTTGCGTTTGAACTAGCTCGCTGTCCTGAATCCAAGCAAACCCTTTAATCGGCAAGTAGGTAATGACGCGCTCATATAATTCATTGAGCACGCTAACAGGGTCCGTGCAACGCTGAGCCGCCAGCACCAAATCTAAATTGAGTGCCGCCCACTCGGTGGGCAACCGATTGAGATTAGGCACGACCGCAGACAAAGGCAGCCGATAAGTGTTTGGCTCAATTAAAGAATCGCGGAGTGTGGTGCGGTAAGCGGCCATCATGTGCCTCTCATTAACGTTAGAAGTTAATTAAGAGTTAGCACAACGTATGCCAAATTTTAAATTCAACCCCAAGCAATTGAATTTAATTAAAGAAATGCCCGCCGCTCAGCACAAGAGGCAGCGGATGGATTAACCTGCCAAAGATTCGACACGTAAGCGCACCACCGGTGCTTGTACGGTATCTAAGGTTTCAATCGCGGTGATGGCGGCGTTCATGCGGGCTTCTTGCAAGGGGTGGGTGAGCAACACGATGGGTAAATGCGCAGTTTCAATACTGGCTTCTTTTTGAATCATCGCTTCAATATTCACGCCGTGGTCGGCCAAAATGCGGGCGATATTCGCCAAGACACCCGGCTGATCGCGCACGGTTAACCGCAGGTAATAGCCAGTTTCAACCTCACTCATCGGCAAAATTGGCAAATCGGTGATTTGATCGGGCAACACGGCCAGATGCGGCACGCGATGGGTGGGGTCGGCGGTGCGCGTGCGCACCACATCCACTAAATCGGCCACGATGGCCGAAGCCGTAGGTTCAGCACCTGCGCCCGCACCGTAATACAGCGTGGGTCCGACCGCATCCCCCCAAACCAGTACCGCGTTTTTAACGCCATCCACATTCGCCAATATGCGCCGCTCGGGGATTAACGTGGGGTGCACACGCAGCTCAACCCCATTCTCGAAGCGCCGCGCAATACCTAAATGCTTAATTTGATAGCCCAATTCGCGCGCGTACCGCACATCTTCCGTTTGAAGCTGGCTGATGCCTTCGGTATAAACAGCATCAAACTTGAGCGGCATACCAAACGCAATGGCCGCCAAAATGGTGAGCTTGTGTGCCGCATCAATACCTTCCACATCAAAGGTGGGATCCGCCTCGGCATAACCCAAAGCTTGCGCTTGCGCCAATACATCGGCAAAGCTGCGGCCTTCATCGCGCATGGCAGTGAGAATAAAATTGCTCGTGCCGTTAATAATGCCGGCCAACCATTCAATGCGGTTGCCCGCCAAGCCTTCACGAATGGCTTTGATAATGGGGATACCGCCAGCCACGGCGGCCTCAAATGCCACCACGGTGCCATTATTTTGCGCCAAAGCAAAAAGCTCATTACCCTCATGGGCGATGAGCGCTTTGTTGGCGGTAATCACCGGCTTACCGAGTGCCAGCGCCCGACGAATCAGGCTGCTGGCGGGCTGCATGCCGCCCATAACCTCAACAATGACATCCACATCGGGGTTTTCGACAACGTCCATGGGGTTTGTGGTGAGCAGAATGCCATCAAGCGGGCAAATACGCACCGCATCCAAACGCCGCGCTGACGCATGAATAACCTCAATCGACCGCCCCGCGCGCCGCGATAAATCGAGGACATTGCGTTTTAAGACATTAACCACGCCGCCGCCGACGGTACCCAGCCCCAGCAAACCAATTCGCACCGGGGGTAACTCATCTTTGATCGAACTCATGCCTGTGCCGCTCCCCGTTTGCCGGCCATGTCTGCTTGGCGCAATTCTTCTTTGCGAAACATAGATTTGATGCCACGCAAGGCTTGCCGAGTACGATGCTCATTTTCAATGAGTGCAAAGCGCACATGATCATCGCCGTAGTCGCCAAAGCCCACGCCGGGCGATACCGCCACCTTCGCTTCTTCCATTAAATGCTTGGTGAATTCCAGCGATTTCATATGCGCAAAGAGCGGGGGGATTTTTGCCCAAACAAACATGGTCGCTTTGGGAATCTCGACCATCCAGCCTGCGGAATGCAGCCCTTCACACAATACATCCCGCCGTTTTTGGTACATGTTGCTAATCTCTTGCACGCAAGATTGATCGCCTTCTAGCGCCAAAATTGCCGCAACTTGGATGGGCGTAAATGTGCCGTAATCAAAATACGATTTCATCCGCGCCAAGGCATTCACCAGCACGGGGTTGCCCACCATAAACCCCACCCGCCAGCCGGGCATGTTGTAACTTTTAGAGAGCGTGAAAAATTCAACTGCAATATCTTTGGCACCGGGCACTTGCATAATTGAGGGGGCTTTATAACCATCAAAGGCAATATCGGCATAGGCTAAATCATGCACAACCCAAATACCGGCTTCTTTACAAATCGCGATTACTTTCTCAAAAAACGCTAAATCAACGCATTGCGCCGTTGGGTTGGCCGGAAAATTGATAATCAGCATTTTAGGTTTTGGCCAGGTTTCTTTGATGGCGCGCTCAAGCTCTTCAAAAAAATCTACATCAGGTGTGAGGCGCACATGCCGAATATCCGCATCGGCAATCACGCTGCCATAAGGGTGAATAGGGTACGCGGGGTTAGGCACCAGCACCGTATCGCCAGCCGACATGGTGGCCATAGCCAAATGCCCCAATCCTTCTTTGGAGCCGATGGTGACAATCGCTTCTTTTTCAGGATCGATATCCACGTCATAACGGTTTTTATACCAATGCGCGATGGCTAAGCGCAACCGAGGAATACCCTTAGATTGCGAATAACGATGCGTGTCACCTCGGCGCACGGCTTCAATCAGTTTTTCGACAATGTGCGGCGGGGTCGGTTGATCGGGATTCCCCATACTAAAGTCGATAATATCTTCGCCGGACGCTCGCGCCTTCGCCTTTAGTTCTCCAATAATATTAAATACATAGGGTGGCAAGCGGCTAATGCGGGCGAAATTGTCGTTCACGGTAATCCTGCGATAATCAATAAATAATAAAACCGCGCCACAGCATGACGCGGACGTTCAAAATAAAGGCTACATAAAGCCTAAAATTGCACTGCGAACCGAATCTAAATTGGCATCAATGGTGAGCATGCGGGCTTTTTCTACTCCGGCTTGTTCGCCTTGACATTGGGCAATTGCGGTATCGGGGTCTTTTAGCCCATTGCCGGTTAAGGTGAGGACGACACTTGCGCCCTCCTCGATTTTACCGGCTTTTATATCGTTAATTAGGCCAGCGAGCGAGGCGGCTGAGGCCGGCTCGCAAAAAATGCCTTCATACATTGTGAGCATGCGTTGGGCGGCCAGAATTTCTGTATCAGTGATTTCGGCAAACCAGCCACCCGATTCGCTCATTACCTTCCATGCCCTAGCCCAACTTTGCGGGTGGCCAATGCGAATGGCTGTGGCGATGGTTTCCGGATGATCGACCATACCGCCCCGAATAAATGGTGCAGAACCCGACGCTTGGTAGCCAATCATTTTCGGTCGATTGTGGCACACAGACCCTTGCACAAACTGGCAATTCCCATCACAAAACGCGCAAGATTCTGTTAGGTTTTGACCTTGTACGGCTGAGTATTCGCAATAACCAATCCAATGCGCGGTGATATTGCCGGCATTGCCCACGGGTAAACAGTGGTAATCGGGGGCTCGACCCAATTCTTCAACAATCTCAAAGGCGGCGGTTTTTTGGCCTTGCAAGCGGAAGGGATTAACCGAGTTTACGATGGTTACCGGTGCGTGCTCGGCCACTTCTTTAACCAGACGCATACCATCATCAAAATTGCCGCGAATTTGTAAGGTGGTGGCACCGTACATCATGGCTTGCGCGAGCTTGCCCATGGCAATTTTGCCATCGGGAATCAACACAAATGCGGTAATGCCCGCCCGCGCGGCGTACGCGGCAGCAGAGGCCGATGTGTTGCCGGTTGAGGCACAAATCACCGCTTTTGAACCCGCTTCAACCGCTTTGGTGACGGCCATCGTCATGCCACGATCTTTAAACGAACCCGTGGGGTTTAGCCCTTCATATTTCACATAAATTTCAACAGCTTTACCCAAAATTCTCGGAATATTATTTAAGCGAATTAACGGGGTGTTACCCTCGCCTAAGCTGATAACCGGAGTGGTTGAAGTGACGGGCAGTCGATTACGGTAACGATCAATTAAACCGGTGTAGCGCTGTGCTTGCGACATGGGGATTTAGGCTCTCACTTAGGTAGTAAAGAAAACGAACGCGGCGGGTAACAATGTGCCACACCAGCTTTGGCAAAAATAAACCCCGCATTTTACGCTGCATTACGTGCTTTTGCATAAGGCAATCAAAAAAACTTTTTGTGTTTAAGCTTAAACACATAATTTGCGTTTTTGCAGAGCCGCCACCGTTCACGGCGGCTGTTGATGTCTGCGGGCTTATTAATGATCGGCGCAAATCGCGCAATCTCGGGTTTGTAAAATCTGCGTAAAAATTGCGCGCACATTGTTCATGGCATGCGCAATGGTGTGATTCATTTTTGAAAAATCCACTTCCCCGCCGCCATTTTTACCCGCTGCCCGATTAGCAACCACATTAAGGCTCGCATAGGCTATATCGCTTTCACGCGCCAGCACCGCCTCCGGCATGCCGGTCATGCCGACCACATCGCAACCATCGCGTTCAAACTTTAAAATCTCGGCAGCCGTTTCTAACCTTGGGCCTTGTGTGGCGCCATAGGTGCCGCCATCAATCAAGGGGATGGATAACGCGGCCGCCGAGCGCAAAAATGCCGCCCGCAAGGACTGCGCAAAGGGGTAACTAAAATCGATATGCGTGACGGATTCTAAATCCCCCTCAAAAAAGGTGGAAGGCCGCCCCCAGGTGTAATCGATAATTTGATTGGGCACGCACAAAGTGCCGGGCTGCATGGCCGGGGTAATGCCGCCGACCGAGGATACGGCCAAAATGCGGGTAATGCCCATTTCTCTAAGCGCCCAAATATTGGCGCGGTAGTTAATTTCATGCGGCGCAATGCGGTGGTTATAGCCATGGCGCGGTAAAAACACCACATCACAGCCCGACATTCGGCCAATACTCAAAGGACCTGAAGGCTCACCAAAAGGGGTTGAAACCACTTGGTGTCGAACCGATTCCAAGCCTTCAAGCTGACTTAGCCCCGTGCCGCCAATAATAGCAAAGTGCATGATGTACCTCGTTTTATAGCAAAAGTTAAACGTTAACCCAGCCTGCGGCTTAACCGGATTCAGGCAAGGCATAAATCCCAGTTAAGTTTCTAAAATAGCCGTGGTAATCCAAGCCTTCGCCAAAGATAAAGCGATTGGGTACATCGATGCCGATAAAATCAGCATGAACGCCCTTCATTTTATTATCGTGCATTTTATTGGTGGCAACAGCTATCCACACTTTGGCCGCCCCCACTTGATAACACCAATCGCGCACGGCGTTGAGGGTTACGCCTTCATCTAGAATATCATCAACAATTAACACATCGCGCCCATTGAGTGCCCGCTCGGGGCGCACCAACCAGTTAAGCTCGCCGCCCGTTGTGGCGCCTTGGTAGCGCGTGGCGTGCACGTAATCCACTTCCAGCGGAAACATTAAGCGCGGCAAAATTTGCCCAGCCACAATCAGCCCACCGTTCATCACCACCAACACAATCGGTAAACGATGGCGCAGCGCTTGGGTAATTTCTATTGCCAATCGATCATAAACCGTTTGCATGGTTTGCGCAGACACCACGCATTCACAGGTGCTAAGCAAGGATTCAAGCTCGGCGGCTTGCGCGTGCAGGGCTCGGGCTGTTGCATCGGGATTTGGGGTATTAGCGCCCTCTTCGGCGTGTGGTTCAATCACGGCTTACTCCTCGTTTAAAAACCAGCCGGCATTAGTACCGGCGCGATCATCCTTTAAGCGCTCAGCCCATAACTTCGCCTCAATAGTGCGCGGATCATGCATAAAACGATTGGGTGATGGCACAAAGCCATGGCCGATTAAATGCGTTAGCCGCACCTCGCGCAGCGGATCGGGATTAAATTTTCGGTGCGCTAACACCTCATCTGCCCACTCAGGATGGTTACAAATTAAGGCCATATCGCAGCCCGCAGATAAGGCCGCATCCACCCGCGCGGTTATGTCGCCCACCGTTGATGCCGCCGTCATAGTTAAATCATCGGTAAACAGCGCGCCCTGATAATTCCAGCGTTGCCGCAGCAACGTGTTTACCCAAACGTTTGAAAACCCGGCGGGCTTATCATCAATTTGCGGGTACACCACGTGCGCCAGCATTAGAGCGGGAATGTAGCGCTCAATTAAGGCCAGAAATGGCCGCAAATCTTCGCGCTCAATGGTGGCTAAGCTGCGCGGATCGACTGGATGGGCGATGTGGGAATCTTCAGCGATGGAGCCATGCCCCGGGAAGTGCTTGCCAACCGCCGCCATACCCGCGTCTTTCATGCCGAGTGTCCATGCGATACTGAGCGCAATGATCGCGGCGGGATCGCGCGCAAAAGCCCGATCGCCGATCACGCCACTCACACCCCGCTGCAAATCAAGCACGGGCGCAAAGCTTAAATCGACGCCCGCCATGCGCAGCTGGGTGGCCATAAGCCAGCCCAAACTTTTGGCGGCTAAAAGCCCCGCTTGCCGATCCTTTTGAAACAGCTCGCCCAAACGCCCCATCGGTGGCAAATGCACAAAACCATCGGTCCTGAAGCGCTGCACCCGCCCGCCTTCTTGATCTACGGCAATCAGCAGATGGGGGTGACGCAAGGCACGAATAGCCTGCGTTAACTCGGTTAATTGGGCGGTGGATTCAAAATTGCGGGCAAATAAAATCACCCCACCCACGGCGGGATTTTGCAAACGCACCGACTCGGCCGGCGTCAAGCTCAAACCGGCCACATCGACCATCAAGGGTCCCAATGCCGTCATGTCGGCTCCTTTGAACAAAATGGATAAAAAATACACCCATTTTCAATGCGATGCGCCCGGCGCCAGCATAAAAAAAGGCACCCCAAATCGGGTGCCCAACAATAACAGGAGGAGTCAAACGCTGCCACGCGGGATTTCATCAAAACGAGGGACAGGGAAGGAACCCTTTTTTAATGATCTCTGCTTGGCATTTATATAGATAGCGACATTCATGCCAATGTTCATTCGCACTCAATCAATTAAAAATTATTCAATAGAATCATAATAATAAAAATTAAAACGCCTTTTTAAACGGGGGCACCAGCGGGCAGCGACTGCATGACGATGGGGCAATCTTCTCGCTTAAAGCACCCTTTTAGGGCGCTTTTTATCGCCGTGCGGTGAGATTCAATCGCCGCGCCTAACTTAGGTGCCCAAGACGGACTTCAAAAAAACCTGCATTTGCTGCCATGAATCATCCGCTGCATCGGCATCAAACTGCAACGGTAAATTAAATCGCTCACCCTTCTCGGTGGCGGCAGGATTGGTGAACGCATGCTTGGCGTGCGCGTAGGTAACCACCTCAATATCTGTTTTTGCAGCTCGCATTTGCGCTACGGTGGCCTCGACTTGCAGAGTGGGCACAAACGGATCAGCCCCGCCGGTAAATAATCGCACCGGGGTTTTAATCGGAGGATGGGCAATCGGTGCGATGCCACTAACCCCGGCATGAAACCCCACCATCGCCGCTAAATCAACCCCTTGGCGAACCATGCTTAACGCAACCGAGCCGCCAAAGCAGTAACCAATCACGGCGATTTTATTCGGATCAACCTCGGGCTGCTGTTTAATGGCGCGCAGGGCTGCCATAAACCGGTTGGTCATCAGCGGCAGATTCTCGCTAATTGCACTGGATAATCGGGATGCCTCGGCGGGATTATCCGCTTGGGCGTGGTTACCAAACATATCTACCGCAAATCCCACATAGCCCAATTTGGCTAAAGCACGTGCTCGATCATCGCTAAACGCATTGCGCCCCCACCATTCATGCATCACCAGCACCGCTGGCCTGCGCCCGGCTTGGGCGGTGTTAAGCGCCATTTCACCTTGCATGGTGATGCCATCTAAAGTGTAGGGAATCGATTTGGTTTGAATTGTGCCGGTCATCAAGAGCAATCTCCTTTATTCATTGTCGCCATAAAATTAAGCGGTTTATAATTAGCACACGAATCAATAATTCGCTAAGCTAAGTTAACTTAAACCCGCTTAAATTTGGCTCTTTGAAAAAAATTCAGTCCTTCGCAGCAAAAGATTGCAAGATTTTTATAATTCCTGACGGGGTGCTAATTGAGTAAGCTCTTGCTCCACCACCGCAAGCGCCCCGCGCATGCCTTCGATAATTTCATGGTCGGCCGCTTTTTGATCGACATCGGGAATATCCCAATCGAAAATCGCGCGATATTTTTCAACTAAATGCCGCACATCACTTAATAACTGCTTGCGGTGGTGATCCATTTCAATCGGTTCTATGGAGCTCATGGGGTTTACCTCTCATCAAAAAAGATGGTTTGAATTAAATAACAGGGCATTAGGGCGAGCGTGCCGATCGTTGTTGAAGGGCTGACGCGGGCGATGTTGCATCCGTTTTAGGCGAAAATGCGCTCATCATAGGTGCGCTTGCGCTCAATCAAGGGAGCACAACGCACTTTTTTACTCCGCCGCAGTTAATCCGAAGCGCGGCAGCACGGCCTGCTTGATTAAATTCAGTGCGAGGGCAAAAAACCCACTGAGCACAACCACCAGCAACACAAAGCCTAACGGCAGAGCAATCATGAGCCACCCCATCGTGGCAAGCAAGCCCACGATTAGAATATCTAAGGTGCTGGCCACGCCGAGTAGGCGGCCGGGTTTGACTTGCCAGAGTGCGCCATCGGTGCGAAGGGCGAACACGCTGGCTTGATTGGTAAACACTAAAATCAAAAACAAAAACGTTTGGAGTTGGGCGGGGCTTAAATCACCGTGGACGCGCACCATGCTGTAGAGCGAAAACGAGAAAATCAGTGAAACGATACCCAATATCGCCGCACTGGTCATGAGCCTTTTCACTTGCCAGCGCTGCGGTAAGCGTGAGGGCATCACCCGATCACTGGCGATCGACATGGTGACAAAATCGTTGGTAAACATCAGCAGCACTATTAACGTGGGGCTAATCACAAAATCATGCGTCACGAGCAAGCCTAGCGTTAAAAAAATAACAATTTCAATCACTTTGATAATTTTATTCAATGTATAGGTGAGCATCCGCCGGTGCACTTCTCGCCCCGTGCGCACCACATCTAATACGCCTGATAGCCCGGGTTGGGTCAGCACCACACCGGCTGCGGCTTTAGCCACATCGGTCGCGGTGGCAACGGCCACGCCCAATTCTGCCTGCTTAAGCGCTGGGGCATCATTAACGCCATCGCCGGTCATCCCGCCAATCTCGCCCTGTTTTTGCAGCGCCATCACTAAATGATATTTATCTTCTGGCAAAACCCGGGCAAAGCCATCGCAATCGGTAATCGCTGTTTTCGCGGTAGCCATCAAGGTGTTGGCCTGTAATTTATCTTGGGCCGTATGGCCTGCGGGCTGGGTCGCGGTTTGCTGCAAGCCTTCGATGACGCTGCGATCGCAAATTTTATCGCCCATACCCAGCGCGCGCGCCATCGCACGCGCCGTTTCAACCGCATCGCCTGTCGCCATGCGCACCCGCACACCTAACGCGCCTAACGAGGCAATTAACGCGGCGGCATCGGGGCGGGCGGGGTCGGCTAAAGCAAGTAATCCCAAAAACTGCATCCCCTGCCCTTCATCTGCCGCCACGGCTAACACGCGCGCGCCATCGGCGGCTAAGGCCGCCTCGGTTTTTGCCAACCAGTCGGCGGGGGGCACCACGCCAATTTCGGCCAACATATTGCTCGCGCCTTTAACAAAATGCCAAGAGGCGCCCGCGCCGCTATAGCGGCTTTCTGAGCGACGGGTTGCGGGGTCAAACGGGGTAAAATGCACGCGCTTGAGGGCGGGGTTATTGAGTTTTTGCCCATCTTCATCGGCGGCAACTGCGGCCAAAATCGCTAAATCAATCGGGTCTTGCGTGGCCGCATCGCTCGCCAACCCCGCTGCCATCAAAAGCTGGGCAGCCGAAACCCCCGGAGCCGGCTCCGTTTTACTCAAATTCAGCTTATTTTGTGTCAGTGTGCCGGTTTTGTCGGATATCAAGGTCGTCATGGCAGCGGCATCTTCCACGGCGGCAAGCCGGGTGACCAACACCCCGCGCTGGGATAATTCTTGCGCGGCCATGGCGGTGGCAAGCGCGTAGGTGGCTGGCAAAGCGACCGGCACCGAGGCGACCAACAAAATCAAGACAAACGAAAGGGTATCGAGCAAGGGTAAGCCAGTTGCCAAGGCATACCCCAAGACAATGATCGATAAAAATGCATCAAAAATAATGAGATAGCGCACAATTCTTAAAATTATTTGCTGCATGTGGCTCGGCGCCGCTGCCGTTTGCACCAGTTCGGCTGTGCGGCCAAACGCGGTTTTTGCGCCGGTGGCGGTGACAACGCCCGTCGCCTCGCCTTGGCGCACGGTGCAACTGGCATAGGCCGTGGCGCCAACGGCAACGGATACCGGTAAAGATTCCCCCGTGAGGGCAGATTCATCCAGTGCTATCTGGCCTTCTTGCAACTGCAAATCGGCGGGGGTGATGTCGCCCGCCCGCACATGCACCCAATCACCGGGCACCACCTCGGAGGCAGGAATGGTTTTCCAAGCGCCATCCCGTTGCACCCGCGCGTTTACCTCAAGCTGTTGACGCAATAAAGCCAGGGCCGATTGCGCCCGTTGTTCATTGATAAAAGCCAGCGTTCCGTTAAAAATCAAGAGCAAGCCGATGACAACCGCTTCCACCCAATGCTGCAAAACAAGCTCAAGCACAATCACCGCTTCGAGCATCCAAGCCACGGGCGACCAATATTTAAGTAAGTAAATTTTAAGCGGGTTAGTTTTTTGCTCCGCAATGGCATTGTGGCCAAATTCGGCTAGGCGCTGTTCGGCTTCTTTTTGGGTGAGCCCCGCCCCGGCTAAGATTGTGCTCGCGGCGCTATCGGGCTTTTGTTCTGGCGCTGGCATAACTTCACTCGTAACATTAACTCCGGTAGCAGGCAATAAAAACACCCGTATATTACCATTGCATAGGCACACTATGCGTATGTTAGTTGCTAGGACAACCCCTACCGCCATTTGGTGCCCTAAGCTTAAATTTTGCACCAATGCCACTGATCCGCTTGGGTGAGAAATTACCCCAGCATTGATTCCGGTAAGAGCCGGGGCAAAGTCTTACGGCTTTGGGGCACAATTTTGCAGTAAGGCACTTAATTTCATCGCGCCCAAGCCCTCTAAAAGCGCGATATTGCGTTCGGGGATTAAATCAACCTCAGGATAATTCGCAATCGCCGCCGCTAAACTGGCTTCTCGCAAAATTTGCAACACGGGATACGGCGATTTATTGGTGTAATTTTCGGCATCATCCGGTTCGGTGCCACCAAATTGATAGTCGGGATGAAAGCTTGCAATCTGAAAAACGCCCTTGAGTTTTAATTGCGCTAATCGGTTATCCGCCCGGGTGAGAAACTGGTTGAAATCAAAAAAATCATGCAAAACATCGGGGTGAATTAAAAGCGTGGTTTCAATCTCAAGGGTGTGCTGAATTAACATTAACTCAGCCTCCAAATCTCGCAGGAGCTGCTCTTCATCGGTGGCCGCACTTAACTGAAAGCGCACCCGATTTTTAACCAGCTCACGCTTGGCGAACGGACACAAATTCAATGCAATCACCACATCAAAAACCCAGGTTCGAACCGTATCAATCACGATGGGAGTATCCACAAAGCCGCCTCTGTTAATTGATTTAATTCACCCAAGCCTTGTATCACAGCGGCCAAAAGAATAGGATCAATTGTTATTAAATTGATGAGGAATAGCTCAAATGTCTCAACCAACGCCTACGACCAGCATGGATGAACTTGCCGCTGTTAAAGCGGATCTATCCTTACTCAAAAAAGATTTGGCCGAACTGCTTATCGTTATGAAAGAATCAAGCAAAACCCGCGCCAGTAATTTAGAGCACGATGCCCTCGCCGCCGTGCATGCTGCGATAGACACCTTAACCGCGCGCGTTACCGAAGCTCGCGCAGGGGCAAGCCAACAGGCCAACGCCACGCTCGAACAAGCAGAACAGCTCGTCGATCGCCATCCCGTCGCCACCTTGTTAACCGCTTTTGGGGTGGGTTTCTTGCTGGCAAAATTATTTAGCAAAAACTAAAAGCCTTATGTCTGAATTTGTGATTGCCCTGCTGGAGCTGCTTGAAGCGGAAGGCAGGGCGTTGCGGCGCGCATTTCGTCGTGCCAGCTTTGGCGCCGCTTTTCTTTGTATTGCTACGCTCCTTGTCATTTCAGGTTTCGGCTTTTTAATGGCTTCGGGGTATTGGGCGCTCACCGCCTTTTTTAGCGCCAGCATCTCAGCGCTTATTATGGGCAGTATGATTTTATTCGTTGCCGCAGCGCTGGGGTTCGCCGCCTATCGCGCCCTGCGATAAGAGATGAACACGATGCCACAACCGCCTTCCCTTGATGAAGCAAAAGCGCGTTTTCGCGCAACAAGCCAAGCGCTAACCCCCATCGCGCTTCTAAAAAAAACCGTGCGGCAGTATCCCAAAACAAGCATGGGTGTGGCCTTAGCGACAGGCGCGTTGTCGGTGCGCGTCCTGCCTAGCCTTTATGCGCACATCAACCAAAGCCTGCAAAAACATGCTGGGTTGGCCGTATTAATTTCACGCTGGATACTGCGAATTTAACCCGCCGCCCTTATCTGATTAGCCTTAACTGCTTTTAGAGTTTGCGTATGGATTTTGATGTGATTGTGATTGGCGCTGGAGCCGCAGGCATGATGTGCGCGGCGCAAGCGGGTTTGCGTGGCCGGCGGGTATTATTAATTGATCATGCCGCCAAAATTGGTGAGCGCATCCGCATCTCAGGCGGCGGGCGGTGTAATTTCACCAACCGAATTGTTAAGCCCGAGCATTTTATTTCACAAAATCCGCATTTTTCTCGTTCTGCCTTAACGCAATTTAGCGCCGCTGATTTTGTTGATTTAGTTGAGCAATACGGCATTGCTTATCATGAGAAAACCTTAGGGCAGCTATTTTGTGATGAATCAGCCACGCAAATTATCGCCCTCCTTAAAGACCAATGCGACAAAGGCCAAGTGCAATGGGCGTATCCTTGCGCCGTGCACAGAGTTGAAAAAACCCCGCAAGGCTTCGCGCTTGACACCGCAGAAGGCCGCTTTTCCAGTCAATCATTAGTAATTGCCACCGGTGGGCTTGCCATACCCCAATTAGGTGCAACTCCATTTGGCTACCGTATTGCCGAGCAATTTGGGCTGAATATTATTCCGCCGCAACCTGCATTGGTGCCCTTGGCTGCGGCATCGGATGAGGTTGCAACCTTTAGCAAATGGGCGGGAAATTCTCTTGTGGTGCGTACCCAATGCGGCGATAACACCCCGCAATTTAGGGAAAATTTATTGTTTACGCATCGAGGATTATCGGGTCCGGCCATTTTGCAGGTTTCAAGCTACTGGCAGAAGCAAGCGTATCAGGGCGGCAAAAAGCAGCCCATCTGCATCAATTTACTGCCCGATCTCGATATCCCAGCTTGGCTGCAAAGCCATCGCACCAGCAAATTAACCTTAGCGCAATTGCTGGCTCAGCCTGAAGGATCTGCCTGGTCAAAACGCATCGCACAAGCGTGGTGCGAGCTTAAAGGCTGGCGTAAACCCATGGCCGAGCACAGCAATAAAGAGATTATCGCCATGCGTGATGCCTTGAGCGCGTGGATGCTGATACCCGCCGGCACCCTAGGTTACGCCAAGGCAGAGGTGACCTTAGGCGGCGTGGATACCCGTGCGCTTTCATCGAAAACCATGGCATGTACCACTGTGCCGAGCTTGTATTTTATCGGTGAGGTGGTCGATGTAACGGGTTGGCTTGGCGGCTATAACTTTCAGTGGGCCTGGTCATCTGGCTGGGTGGCGGGGCAATCCGCTTAAAGCCGATAAGGCGTAACACCAATCAGCCCACCCATCGCGGCACCCGCCCGCCACGGCGTTCACCCAGTAAAGGCGGGGCATCTTTGGGGATGACAAGTGTTTTATCCGAACAAACCGCGTTAGCCCTAGTTTAGGGCGTTAAACATCCAGCGCCCCCTGCCCTGCAAACGATTCAAACGCGGGTAAATGACTGAGTGATTCCAAATTGAAATCTTGTAAAAACTGCGGCGTTGTGCCCAATAATTCAGGCTTGCCAGGGCTGTCTTTCACGCCCACAGCGCGAATCCAGCCGCGTTCCGTTAACAGACGAATAATCGGTGCATTCACCGCCACACCGCGCACGGCTTCAATCTCTGCGCGGGTGATTGGTTGGCGCCAGGCAATCAGCGCAAGTGTTTCAAGCACCGCACGCGAGTATCGGCTTGTTTTAGGTGCCTCACTGCGTGCTAAATAGGGCGCTAAACGCGCATTAGCAACCAATTGCCAATTGGGTTCTTGAGCCGATCCCCCTAATTTCATTTGAATGAAGGGGTGCGCTTGATACTGGCGCTCAAGCTGCGTTAGAGCCATCTCAATGGCCGCTTGCGGCAATTCATTGCCGATCATGCGGGCAAGCGCGGCGCGTGTTAAAGGCTCAGCGTGCGTTAAAAGCAAAGCCTCAAGCAACGGCATCAGCCCATCAACGGTGTTATGTTCCAAAGCCAGCTCTGGGTTTTGCATTAAAAAATCAACCTGTCTAAAAATTGCACACCAACCGATTGAATACGGAATAATACGTTATAGTATTACGTTAGATTGTCCGTTTTTGAGCGAATACGGCGATTATGGCATTGCTTGAGTCAACTTTTGGCAAGCCTATCAGCGACCCACGGGCGTTTTACCCAATTTCAAGGAGTTATCCATGCGTTTTATTGCATTATTTGCGTTAATTTTGAGCTTTTGGGCGCCCGCAAGCTTTGCCGATACGCCTTTGGAAGTCGCAGTTAGCATTCCACCGCAAAAGTATTTTGTTGACGCCATTGGGGGCAAGCATGTGCAAGTGGAAGTGCTGGTGCCCGCCACGGCGGAACCTGAAACCTATGAGCCCACCCCAAAGCAAATTACCGCGCTCTCGCACGCCAATTTATATATGAAAATTAGCGTGCCGTTAGAACGTGCCTGGCTTGAGCGCTTCACCAACGCTAATTCTAAAATGGTGGTAGTAGATACCACGCGCGGCATCGAGCGCATGCCCATGATCAAAGGCACTGATGAGCACGTCGGTAAATCCGGGCTAGACCCCCATATCTGGCTATCGCCCGTACTGGTGCGCATTCAAGCCATGAATATTCGTGATGCGTTAATCAAAGCCGATCCCAGCCATGCGGCCGATTACCGCCAAGGCTATGCCAAACTCGCCCAAACCATTGATGGGGTGGATGGTGCCATTTTAAAAACCCTAAGCACCCACCCATTGCAACAAACCCAATTTATCGTGTTTCATCCGGCATTTGGCTACTTCGCGGCGGCCTATGGCTTAACCCAAGTGCCGATTGAAGTTGAAGGCAAGGAACCTGGCCCCAAGCAGCTAGCTGAATTAATTGATTTTGCCAAGAAAAACGCTATTAAAGTCGTGTTTATTGAGCCACAATTTGCCCAAAAAGCCGCCAAAACGATTGCCGATGCCATTGGCGGCGAAGTGGTCACCATCGATCCCCTGCAAGAAGATTGGCCGGCCGGCATGACCGCCATTGCTGCTGCCCTGCAAAAAACCTTGAATTAATCCACAACCCATGACGCCAGAACCCATTATTGAAATTTGCGATTTAGCCTACGCCTATGACAACACCCAAGCGTTAAGTGGCGTGAATGTTCGCATTAACCGAGGCGATTTTATTGCCGTTATTGGCCCTAATGGCGGCGGTAAAACCACCCTCATGCGACTCATCTTAGGTTTGCTGGAACCGCAGCAAGGGCAAATATTGGTTTTTGGCGCGCCGCCAGGCACCACCCCAGATCGCATTGGTTATGTGCCGCAGCACAGCAATACCACGCAAGGGTTTCCGGCCTCAGCCGAGCAGGTTGTGCTGATGGGGCTCGCCCAAGGCAAGCGGCGAGGATTTCGGTTTACTGCACCCGAACGCGCCGCGGCTGAGCATGCCATGCAGCGTGCGGGGGTGCTGGATTTGCGCCATCGAAGGTTAAATGAACTCTCCGGTGGCCAGCGCCAGCGAATTTTAATTGCCCGCGCGCTCATTACCGAGCCCGAATTGCTGATTCTGGATGAACCCTTATCCAACATTGATCCCTATGGTCGCCAGTGTATTTTAGAGACACTAACCGGGCTCGGTTCCCACACCACGGTCGTGATGGTAAGCCATGATTTAGGCATAACCGCCAACGCGGTCACCGACATTATCGCCGTCAATCATTATGCTTTAAGCGCCGGTGGCACCAAGCTTACCCCTGCCATGTTAGCGCTTATGTATGGCACCCATGAAGCCGGGTGCCCCGTGCATGCTTTGCTGCAGCAATTAGTCGATTCCGCCCAACCCCATGCGCCCACCGCGCACGCCCCGCACGAACACGCCACAACAGAACACACCCATGAACCTCGCTGATTTAATTCAACAAACCTTTATGCAACACGCGCTCATGGCCAGCCTGCTCGTCAGCATTACCTGCGGCGTGATTGGCGCGTTGGTTGTGGTCAACCGATTGATTTTCATGGCGGGCGGCATTGCCCACACCGCTTATGGTGGCGTCGGCTTGGCTTTTTTTTTAGGCACGCCCGTACTACCCACGGCAGGCTTATTTACAGCGGGCGCTGCGGTTATTTTGGGCACACTCACCCAAACTAAGCGCGAGCGCACCGATACGCTAGTTGGTGTTATTTGGGCGGCCGGCATGGCTTTTGGCATCATTATGATTAACTTAACCCCAGGATATAACGTGGGGCTGATGAGCTACCTATTTGGCAGCATTCTCACCGTGCCCAGCTACGATTTATGGGTCATGCTCGGCATTGACGGGGTTATTGTTGGCTTAACGCTATTTTTTTACCGGGATATATTATCGTTTTCGTTTGACCCTGATTTTGCGCGCTCGCGCGGCATTGCCGTGCGCGGGTTGTATTTCATGCTGCTGATTATGGTCGCCGAAGCAGTCGTTATGATGATTCAGGTCGTGGGCTTAATTTTAGTCATCGCCCTGCTCACCCTGCCACCGTACCTCGCCGAGCGCCACACAAAAAGTTTAGCGGGCTTAATGGTGGCCTCTGGGCTTTGGAGCTTGGTGTTTTGTGTGGTGGGGTTAGCGGTGGCCTATCAGTTTGATTTAAGCTCAGGCGCCAGCATTATTGCGACGGCCTGCGCCATTTATTTGCTAGTTATCGCCGGCCAAACCGGCTGGCAATGGCTGCGCGCGCAAACCAAAACTCCGGCATAATCTTTGCCAAAGCAACTAGGTTTAATATTTAAGGCGCACGAGGTTTTTGATGGACTATCGCACACAATTTCTGGTTGATCCCACAAAGCAGCTTCTTCTCGGCGATATAGACCCCAGCAATACCGGCAATCTCGATTCCAAAAGTGCGGCCGCCGATTTAACCGATCAATATCGCGCGCAAATGGAAGCCGAGCAATTTTTGCTGTACGCCGATGGCCGGCAATCGTTGTTGGTTGTGCTGCAAGCGCTCGATGCGGCAGGCAAAGATGGTGTTATCCGCCATGTGTTTAGCGCAATGAACCCCCAAGGCACCCGCGTACACGGCTTTAAGCAGCCCACACCCATCGAGGCCGCCCACGATTTTTTATGGCGCGCGCACCAACATGTGCCCGCCGATGGCGAAGTGGTTATTTTTAATCGCTCACATTATGAAGATGTGCTGGTGGTGCGGGTGCATAATTTAGTGCCTGAGGCGGTTTGGTCGCAACGCTTCGATAAAATCAATGAATTTGAGCGGCTCCTTACGGAAAATGGCACAAAAATTTTAAAGTTTTACCTGCACATCAGCCCGGAGGAGCAACTGGCGCGCTTCAAAAAGCGGCTTGATGACCCGCAACGCCACTGGAAAATCAGTGAGTCCGATTATTCAGAGCGCAAATTCTGGCCGCAATACATTGAGGCTTATCAAGATGCCTTAACCAAAACCAGCACCCCGCATGCGCCGTGGTATGTGATTCCGGCCAACAGTAAATGGTTTCGCAACCTCGCCATATCGCAGATCATTGCCGATACCTTAAAAGAGATGAAGCTTGAGCTGCCGCCCACCCATGTCAACATTGAAGAAATTAAAGCGCATTACCACGCCGCAGTAAAAGCCGCCAATGGCAACAAAGAATAAATAAAACAAAAGCTTAAATATCATCACCGTTTTATCCCGCCAATCAGTGCGGGCTTGTGGTGTTTGCGGCTATCCCGTGGACGCAAGCGGCAATGGCTGCCCGGTAAGTCGCCATTGCAGCTCGCCGCTTTGATCGGATTCAAAATCACCGAGCATCCCTACGGCTTCTCGCAATACGTCGGCGTCCCTGCTGCGTTTGGGGGCTTGTTCTGATAAATGCCGCCGAAATTGGCGCGCACCGGGCAGGCCATTCACTAAGGTAAGTAACGGCTTGGTCATGCTATGCAAGGTTTGGCCTTGTTCTAACTGCACCTCTAGGTATTTAAGATATTGCTGAATCACTTCGGTGCGCGAAATAACGGGACAAGTTGCATTAAACAGGGTTTGATCCACAAATCTTAACCAGTCGATATGTTGATAGGCTGCGCGCCCCACCATCACGCCCGGCACCATGTTGAGCTGCTCGGCCATTTGCGGCAAGGTTTCAAGCTTGCCGTTAAGCACAAAGGTTAATTCAGGAAACTCTGCTTGAATGCGGTGCACAAAATCCCAGCGCAGCGGCGGGATTTCTCGATTTTGTTTGGGCGATAGTCCATCAAGCCAAGCTTTGCGGGCGTGAATAATAAATACCTCACACCCGCCCTGCCCGGCTACCGTGTCGATAAAGCGGCTAAATTCATCAAAACTATCCAAGCGATCAATGCCGATACGGGTTTTAACGGTGACGGGCACCGCCACTTCCGCCCGCATCGCGCGCACGCCCATCGCAACGATTTGAGGTGTGGCCATTAAGCAGGCGCCAAATGCGCCATTTTGCACCCGATCACTCGGGCAGCCGACATTCAAGTTGATTTCATCATAGCCATACTGCGCGCCCAGCGCGGCTGATTGGGCAAGTGCCGAGGCATCGCTGCCGCCGAGTTGTAATGCCACCGCATGCTCAGATGCATTAAACCGCAGATGGCGCGCGCTATCGCCGTGCATGAGTGCGCCCGTGGTGACCATTTCGGTATAAAGCCGCGTATGCCGAGTCATCAGGCGGGCAAGTACCCGGTAGTGAGAATCAGTCCAATCGAGCATCGGCGCCACACAGAAGCGCCAAGGGGAAATTTGTTTTAAAATCATGACGTTTTATTTTTTTCTTTAAGCCCAAAGTAGACAAAAAAAAGCCCGATCAGCAAATTTAGCCAAGCGATTAGGGAGAGTTCTTGCCAGCCGCCCAAGGTGTCAAGCTTCGGATATTGGGTAAGCAAAAAGGCCAGCAGCAGCAAGCCGCCGATGAGCGTTTTGCGTTGACTGCGTTGCTGATAAGCCAACTCAAGGCGCAGCTGCTTGATTGCTTTTATTTGCGCGGTGATTAATTCGCTCTGGCGCTCAGCTTGTTTGGCGGCGGTAATGTGCAGCCTGGGCAATTCGGCAATGTGCTCAAAAATAAAAGGAAGTTCCGTTTTAAGGCGATTAACGAAGGCTTTAGGACCGATGCGATTTTTCATCCAGCGTTCAATAAACGGTTTGGCGGTGGCCCATAAATCTAAATCGGGGTAAAGCTCACGCCCAAGCCCTTCAATGGCGAGCAAGGTTTTTTGCAGTAAGGTGAGCTGCGGTTGCACTTCCATGTCAAAGCGGCGCGCCACTTGGAATAATCGGAATAAAAAATTACCAAAGGAGATGTCCCGCAGCGGTTTTTGAAAAATTGGCTCACACACGGTGCGAATGGCCGATTCAAATTCCTCTAAGCGCGTGGTGGCGGGCACCCAGCCCGATTCAATATGCAGCTCGGCCACTCGGCGATAATCTCGATTAAAAAACGCGTGAAAATTTTCAGCAATGTAGCGCTGATCTTCCGGCGTGAGGCTCCCCACAATCCCGAAATCAATCGCAATATATTGTGGCTTGGCGGGGTTATCCGCATTCACAAAAATGTTGCCGGGGTGCATATCGGCATGAAAGAAATTGTTATCGAATACTTGGGTGAAAAACACTTCGACGCCGCGTTCCGCCAGCACGCGCATATCCACCCCTGCCGCCCGCAGGCGATCGGTTTGGGCAATGGGAATGCCAAAAATTCGCTCTTGAACCAGCACATCGGTGCGGCAATAATCCCAATAAATTTCAGGGATATATAACAAAGGCGAATCCGAGAAATGGCGTTTTAGCTCTGAGGCATTCGCCGCTTCGCGCATTAAATCCAGCTCATCCATGAGCGTTTTATCAAACTCGCCGACTACCTCGACCGGATGCAATCTAGGGCCCTCTGACCAATACCGCTCGGCCAGCCGGGCAATGGCGTAGAGCACGTCTAAATCTTGGCGGATACGCGGCAAAATACCGGGGCGCACAATTTTCACCACCACCTCGCTGCCATCATGCAGGGTGGCCGCATGCACTTGGGCGATTGAGGCTGAAGCCATGGGCTCGGCACTAAACTCTGCAAAAATCGCATCGAGCGGGAAGCCTAGGCTTCGTTCAATGCGCGCGCGGGCAATATCCGCCGCAAACGGACGCACGCGATCTTGCAGCACCGTGAGCGCATCGGCATATTTGCCGGGCAATAAATCGCGCCGGGTAGAGAGCATTTGGCCAAATTTAACAAAAATGGGACCTAAATCTTCAAGCGCGGCGACCAAGCGCTCACCCTCGGGGCGATTTTTGTTATTGGAGAGCCAATACCACGGTGAGAGAAATTTGAGAAATTTAAACGGGCGCAAAACAGGCAGTGACAGCACCAGCTCATCGAGCCCATGGCGATAAAAAATGGTTTGGATAACGGCGATACGCCAGATTACGCGCAGCTTCATGGGGTATCTCGCAGCGCTGGGGCGGGTGAATTAGGGTGGGCAGCGGCTAGCCGCTCAATACGGGCGGCTAGCGAATCCACCTCATCGCGCAAGGTGTCAACCGCATCAAGCCATTGTTGCATCGCGGGGCGCTCGGTGAGCAACGCGCGCTCAAAAATAAGAAAATCAGCCGCCTCAATTTGCCGCGTTCGGCGCCAAATGGCGGCTTGTGCGCGCATTTGCTCAACTTTTCGCTCAATCAAACCCGCGGGAGCCGCCCCGACCCGTTCGGCAAGAAGGGCGAACGGGTCGGAATCTAAATTAACCAATAAGCGTAAAAATTGTTGCGCCGCCGCCTGATCGCCTTCGATTTGAATATCACCTGTAAACAGCGCATCCATTTTATGCGCCGCTTGACTTGCCCGCAGCAGCGCCCAGCTGCTGGCACGCAAGGTGGCATCAGGCATATCTTCGGTATCACGCAGCAATAACACCCCCTCTGGGGTGATGCTGATTGATAGCCTTAAGGCGGGATCACGCAGCAACACCTCAAACAAGCGCCCTTGTAGCGCGCGCAAAGCAGCCGCCGCAGAAGGATCACGCGCAATGTGATGATTAAGCGCACGCTCAATTAGGAGCAGTAATGGCAAAGGGGGGGCACCAATCATGGGTTACTCAAGGTTTTAACGATCGCGAAAAGGTGAGCCTGCATCAATTGGGCGAAACGCCACTCGATAAAGGCTTAATTTAAGCTCACAATCTTAGCAAATGCTTCATCATCCTGTGTCAGGATTCTAAGTTGCACACAAACTCATGGGTATCAGGGAGACGGTTTTCTATGTCAATGGTTGAAATATCCTTTGAGCACTTAGAAAAACCGGCGCATCAGGTGATCGGTTTTATCATCAAGGCCATCGAAAAAAATGTGCAACACCAACGCTGGCTCATGCTGCTACACCATCATTCAAGCGTGGATGCCAACACAATGCCCCAACACCCGGAAGCCTTGCATGATTTTCGGGTGGAATTGCGTCGTTTGCGCGTGTGGCTGGTGCAATCGCGCGGTTGTGTTGCCACCCGCCGTGCCGCCCGGACTCAATTACGCCGGCTTGCCAAATTAAGCAATGCCCCGAGGGATAGGGAAGTTTTCCTCGATTTATTGGCCAAAACACAGCCGGCTTTGCCACGCCATGAGCCAAGAGATTCCGCGCCGTGCGCGCACCCCAATACGCAAAAGCCGACCAATACCCGGACACTAATCCAAGCGCTCGCCGCCCGCTTGCCCAAGCTGGCGCCACGCCGCCGCAAACAAAAACCCCAAGCGTTTGGCCTTTGGCTGGCGCAGCGCTTAAAAGAAGCCCAGCACCAGAGCGAGGTTTGCTTTAATGGCAATGAAACCTGCCTGCACAAGGCCAGAATTCACATCAAGCACCTAAGATATTTAATTGAGCCCTTGGCGGCGTTACCCATCATGACAGCGGCAATTAGCCACTTAAAATCCCTGCAAACCACCTTAGGGGATTTGCATGATTTGTATTTGATGCGCCAGTTGATCGCCCCTTGGGTTTGCACGCAATTAAACGGGCAATTATCGGAACTCATTAGCCAACCGATGGTTAAAAAAAACCAAATTCAGCAGGCTTTTAACCCCGCCCGTGATGAATTTATCCGCGCAATCCATTGGCAAACCACGCAATATCAAGCCGCGCTAAACCAATGGGATGAACAGGCGGCAAGCCATCGTCAAACTTTAGAAACCAATCTGCGCGCGGTGATCGACGTGTTAACCGCGCAGGGCAAGCCTGATTCCTAAACACTGCCGCAAGCAACCGCTTAAATAGATTGCATCACCCGCAGCCACGATTTAACGCCTTTAATATCACGCAAATGGATTAAATCGTGTTCGAGAATAAGCACTTGCTGGCGCAAGTCGCGCACCTCTTGAGACAAAAATCGCACAGCGGTCTTTGGGGTTAAACGCTCAGCGGGATTAATGCCATATTCGAGATGAAAATCGAACGCGGCTTGTTTGACCTGCAATGTCACGTTTTTAAGTTCTGCCTTTAAGCTGAGCATAAACTGCTGCAATCGATCAGAGCTTAGCTGCCCCAATGCCGATTGATCAATCAGCGCCAATTGCATGTGCAATTCAAGCAATTTAAATAAGTTATTATTTTCATACGCTTGGTTCGCGCGCTGCATTAAATCGGTTTTGCGCAAGCGTTTGATCGGGTCCGGCTCGCGATCGGGGTGTAATAAGCTTGCAAGCTTGCGGTACAGCTCGCGGATGGATTGACTCATCTGTTTCTCCTCGGCTTGCAGGCGGGCTTCTTTTTCAATTTGTTTGGCTGTTTTCATGCGTTTGGCCTGTCGAGCCGCTTGCGCCGCCTGCCTTGCTTGCCTGTGTGCTTCAGCAACGGCGTCTTCTTCGGCCATGCGCGCTTCAATCATCCGCATCACCGCCTCAGGATCGCTCATATCGCAGTATTCGCCTTGATCCAGCCCCGCCATTTGCTCAAGCCAAGCTTGCGTGGGCAAAAGCGCCTCATCATCAGGCGCACACGCCGCGTGCGCTAATTCGACTTGGGCTTGATATTTATCGGCTAATGCAAAGAGCGCCTCATCTTCCCGCTCGCCCTGCACACTGGCAACAAGATGCAAGATAAGATCAACCAAATGACTTCGTTCATTTTTATTTAAGCCTTTTTGATCAAAAGCGGCATCTAGCCGATAAATAATTTGCACTTTTAAATCTAACTGCTGCGCAATAATCGGCAGGAGTTCTGATTGATATTTTTGCCGAAAATGCGTACGAGCCGTATCCCAAGCAGCCAGTTTTTGCTGCTGGGTTTCTATTTGCGCAATTAAGGTATTAAATGCCTGTTGCGCGGGTGATAGCGGGGCTGACGGACTCGGCACGATGCACAGGCGCGGTGCGCTATCATAAAAATCAAATGCTTCGACGGGGGATTCCATAAAAAACCTTTCAAACTGAATAACCAACCTTGCCATCTTGGTTGGCGGTAAAACACGCCAAAAAACCGAACCGAAGGCATGATTAAAGCCAGCCCCTAGCAGCCTGTCGGAATTAACCGCGTGACGGACGCCCTGCCCCGCCTAAACTGGCAGCGCGAATTGATGAGAATTGGCGGCTGATGGGACAGCCCAACACAACAAGAGCGCTCTTATGCAAAATCCTATCAATCAAATTCCCGGACAACAAGATAGTTAACTAAACTTATCACTTTACTTAAATTCAATCGAGGAAGTATGCGTCATCTTGGTTCAGATACCAGCCCACCCGGATCGGCCGATTGGCGCACCCTGCGCTTATTATTGCCCTACTTGTGGGAATTTAAGTGGCGGGTTGTGATCGCGCTGAGTTTTCTTATCGGTGCCAAACTGGCCATTGTCGCTATTCCGATTGTGCTCAAGCACATTGTTGATAGTTTAAACCAGCCTAAAGACTTGCTGGTGGTACCCATGGCGCTCTTGTTTGGTTATGGTTTGCTGCGCTTGGCTAGCACGGTATTTGCCGATATGCGGGATATTGTGTTCGCCAAAGTGACGCAGCGGGCGGTGCGGCGGGTGGGGCTTGAGGTGTTCAAACACCTGCATACTTTATCGCTGCGGTTTCATTTAGGGCGACAAACCGGCGGGGTTACGCGCGATATTGAGCGCGGCGCCAATGGCATTTCATCCCTCATTCAAATGACGCTGTTTTCAGTGTTGCCTACCTTAATTGAAATTACCCTCGTGGCGGGCATTTTGTTTAGCCAGTTTGATTGGCAATTTGCGGCCATCACCTTGGTGATTGTGGTGATTTATATCGCGCTCACAATCAGCATTACCGAATGGCGAACCAAGCTGCGCCGCCAAATGAACGAGATGGATTCCCAGGCCAATACCCGCGCCATTGACAGTTTGCTTAATTATGAAACGGTTAAATACTTCGGCAACGAGGCTTATGAGGCCAGCCGCTATGATGCCAGCCTGCAAAAATGGGAGGTCGCAGCGGTTAAAAACCAAACCTCGGTTGGGGTGCTCAATGCCGCGCAAGCCCTCGTGATTGCCATCGGCATGACTCTTATGCTGATTTTGGCTTCCCGTGGGGTGGTGTCCGGCAAACTCACCGTGGGTGATTTGGTGATGATTAACGCCTTTTTAATCCAAATGTTTATTCCGCTTAATTTTTTAGGCGTGATGTATCGGCAAATTAAACAATCGTTAACCGATATTGAACGCCTGTTTGCGCTGCTTAATGTGCATCGTGAAATTTCTGATGCGCCAAAGGCAAAGGCATTAATCGTGGCGGGCGGTGCTGTGCAATTTGAGCAAGTGTATTTTGGTTATGAAACCAACCGCCAGATTTTGCATGGCATTAGTTTTCAGATTCCCGCCGGTCATAATGTGGCGGTGGTGGGCACCAGCGGCGCGGGTAAATCAACCCTCGCCCGGTTGTTATATCGTTTTTTTGATGTAACAAGCGGCCACATCGCCATCGACGGGCAAGATATTCGCGAGGTGACGCAAGCCAGTTTGCGCGCCGCCATTGGCATCGTGCCGCAAGATACCGTTTTGTTTAACAACAGCATTTACTTCAACATTGCTTATGGCCGCCCCGAGGCCAGCCGAGATGAGGTCATTGAGGCGGCGCGCGCGGCTCATATTTTGCATTTTATCGAATCCCTACCCGAAGGCTGGGAAACCACCGTAGGCGAACGGGGCTTAAAACTCTCCGGTGGCGAGAAACAACGCGTGGCCATTGCCCGCACCGTGTTAAAAAATCCCCGCCTATTAATTTTGGATGAAGCTACCTCAGCACTCGATACCCAAACCGAAAAAATTATTCAGGCCGAGCTCAAAGAAATTGCCAAAGACCGCAGCACACTCACCATCGCACACAGGCTTTCTACCATTGTCGATGCCGATCAAATCTTAGTGATGGAGCAAGGGCGCATTGTCGAGCGGGGGCACCACCGCCAATTGCTGGCCGAAGGTGGGGTTTACGCCAAACTTTGGGCGCTACAGCAAGAGGAAGCCCAAGCATGAGCCTGCAACATTACCCGCTTTTTCAAAACCCAATGGATGCCAACGCACATTGGCGCTCGGCAGATGACCGCGTGATGGGCGGGGTATCTGTAGGGGTCATTAAGCCCGCCCTTATCGAGCAAGCCGCTTGTACCTGCTTATCGGGCGAAGTTTCGCTGGCTAATCGCGGCGGCTTTATCCAAATGCAATGGCCTTTTACGACCGCCTTAGATGCCAGCGCTTATACCGGCGTATTTTTTGATGCTTGGGGCAACAACGAGCCGTACAATTTGCATCTGCGCACGCATCAATTGTGGCTTCCATGGCAATCTTACCGCCACACATTTACCGCAAGCGCCGCCTGGCAGCGGTTTTATATTCCCTATAGTGAATTTACCCCCTATAAAACCCAATCCACCCTGAACCCCAAACGATTAAAATCGCTTGCGATTGTGGCCATCGGACGCGCGTTTACAGCTGAGGTATGCATTAAAGCGCTCGGGTTTTATATCGATGACAACGCCGTATTAATCAACACTGCGCCCTAACTTGGCACCATCCCCTTAACAACACGGTTAAAAAAGCACCCCACCATGACCTACCCAATCAACACCCCTCAACATTTTGCAACATTGAGTTTTGGTGCCCCACTGCCGCAAGGCTGGGATATTACTCATCGATTAACGCATCAAGGCTTTTGTTTAGCCAGCGCCGAGGAGCTAACGGCGCTCGCCATCATCGAGCCGACAAGCTGCGCCGCCGCCGTGCCCTTGTGGGATGATTTACCCGCCGATCAATACCTTAAAGACGGCGGCCATTATCGCTCGCGTCGCCACGCGAGCTTTATTCACACCCTGTCGCCATTACCCGGTGCGCCCGCGTTAAGCGAAGTACCACAACGCCCTCATTGGCAACCCACCGCCTACAATGCCTTGCACGGGGGCATGCTCCGCCATTTTGAGGCGCTATCTGAAAAGCTTGTTCAATTAGCGTGCTGGAACCCACTGCTCACCGGGCTTGGCCAATTGTTTGCACAAATTAAACCCACCCAACAGTGGTTTATAGAAGCGCATCAATTTCGCATCGACACCCAAGGCGGGGTTGGCCGCCCAACCCCAGAAGGCGCCCACCGCGATGGGGTTGATTTTGTCGCGGTTGTATTTATTGGGCGGCAGGGCGTTAAAGGGGGGGAAACCCGCGTATTTGAACTCGAGGGTCATCACGGTGTGCGCTTTACGCTCAACCAGCCCTTTAGCGCTTTGCTGATGGATGACACCCGAGTGATTCATGAGAGCACACCCATCCTCCCGCTTCAAGAAACTCATCAAGGCTGGCGCGATACCTTGGTGCTAACTTATCGTGCGGCGGGATTTTTAGCGCCTTAAATGCCCTGTCACTTGTGGCGCTATTTTAGGCACCCCGGGCGCATTGCCTTGTAAAAAATAAAAAGCCAGTCACAATTTAACGGACTAGCTTATTTTGCGGCATTCACTCTGGGGCATTCAGCCCCGAGGAATGAAGATGTCTTACCGATTACTCAGATTTTGAACGGAAACCATCGTGACATTTTTTGCAAGAATCCGCTGTTTCCTTAAACTTAGGCCCAATCGCGGTCATATCGCCCGATTTTGCCGCCACCATTAAATCAGCAGACGCTTTTTGAAACGCCACCACATCTTTATTAAATTCATCTGGCTTGCTCCAAACTTCATCTTTGGCTTTAGTTTCACCGGCTAACGCATCGGAGCCTTTAGGAAAACCATCTTGCGTCAACATGCTCATAGTGTGCACGGTTGAAGCCATTTTTTCGAATTGCGCTTTATCAAAAGGCATTTCTTTTTTGACCATTGCGGCCATCATTTTGAAGTTATAGCCGGTGACTTCCATCATCGATTTACGATATTTAATCGCATCCGACATCGCATCCGCTTGCGCCAAGCCGCCCGCCACAACAGATAACCCCAGTACCGCAGCAATTGCTGTTTTCACAAAACGCATGTTGTATCTCCTTCACACTGCCAATAAAAAATAAACTCATCGGCGGCAAACTCAGTTGCGCACGCAGCCTTAGGTAACCGCCTCGGTTAAAAGTATAAGGATTTGCTCAAGATTGCAAAGTAAGTTTAGCTAATCAATTTGTCATAATTGAATAACGCCCGCCAAGTTATTAACCTAATTAAGAAAATACCCGAGGTTAAGGCGAAAAGTTTTGCAGCTTAAAATGTCACAGCATGGTTTTTTCTGCCTGTGGCGCGAACCATTAAAACCACCCCCAAAGCAAAAGTAACCTACCAAGCGGCCGCATCTCGTGCGATGGGCTCAACCTGAGCGAGCAACTTAAATGACGTTTGAAGCCTGAGCCACAATCAAGGCCAGCATGATGAGCGCGCCAAACCCATTGTTACGTTTAAAAGCCTGCATACAGTCTGAAGGCGTGCGCGTGCGCGCGCCGCGCACAATAAAAGCAGCGAGTACCGCAGAGAGCGCCAAAACAAGGTAATACCCAAGAGGATAATGGCTAATCCAGCCCAAAATACCCAAACACAGCAAGGCGGCGGCGTACAACAAGCTCACCATAAGCAAATCAAAGCGCCCAAATAAAATCGCGGTCGATTTAACGCCAATTTTTAAATCATCTGCGCGATCGGCCATGGCATAGAGCGTATCGTAGGCGATAGTCCAAAATACATTGGCCGCGAATAATACCCAAGCAATAGCTGGCACAGCGCCCGTTTGCGCGGCAAACCCCATCGGGATGCTCCAGCCGAATGCCAGCCCCAATTGTAACTGGGGCAGCTGATGCCAGCGTTTGCCTAAGGGATAGGTGACCGCCAGCACAACGGCAACCAGCGATAACGCAATCGTCAATTGATTGAGCTGCAACACCAAAACCAGCGCCAAGAGCAACAAAGCCGCAAAAACGGCTAAAGCCTCTTTGGGGCTGACCGCCCCACGCACGATCGGGCGATTCCGAGTGCGCGCCACGTGGCCATCAATTCTACGATCAGCATAATCATTAATGACGCATCCGGCCGAGCGCATCACAATTACACCGAGTGTGAAAATAATCAAAACACTGAGCGCAGGCATGCCCACCCCTGCAATCCATAGCGCCCAATAGGTTGGCCAAAGTAACAGCAAAATGCCAATCGGCCGGTTCAATCGGGTTAGCTCACTGTAGGCGATCATTTTTTGTCGCAAAATGGCAAAATTGCTGCGCACGGCGGTACTCACTGTGGTTTAAATGGTTATTTGGGCGCTCAATCGGCTAAAATCCGTCATTCACACAACGCCTCGCACTGCGATCAGTGCAATGGCTTTTCAGGCTCAGTATTCGGGAAACAGAATGATACGAAATTTTAAAGATCAATCCCCGACCTTGGGTTTGAATGTTTGGATCGATCCTTCGGCTGTGGTGATCGGTGCCGTTCATTTGGCCGATGGGGTTTCAATTTGGCCAACCGCCGTGCTCCGGGGTGATGTAAACGCCATCACGATTGGCGAGAATAGTAATTTGCAAGATGGCGTGATTGTGCACGTCAACCAACCCAGCAGCAAACACCCCACTGGCACGCCTTGCATCGTCGGCGCTGAAGTTACGGTGGGGCACAGAGCCACCTTGCACGCCTGCACCATCGGCAATCGGGTACTGGTCGGCATGGGCTCGATTGTGATGGATGATGTGGTGGTTGAAGATTGGGTCATTATTGGTGCCGGTAGCGTTGTTGCGCCGGGGAAACGCTTGGAATCGGGGTTTTTGTATTTAGGTGCGCCCGCCCGCAAGGTGCGCCCACTCACGGCCGATGAACTGGATTATTTTACCCAATCGGCTGAACTGTACCGCAACTTAGCTGCGCAGCATGCCGCGATGAGCCGCACGCTCGATTAATTAATCTGACAGGAGCCTTTAAAATGCGCCGCATTGCTCAAAAATTTATGCTTGCCTTATTGTCTTTGATTTTTTTGGCGGGCATTGCCGGCTGCAGCACCATGAAAGGATTAGGCCAAGATATTAAATCGGGCGGCCAAAGTTTGGAAAATGCCGCCGAACGCCACGGCGGCTAAGGATAAAAATACGGGATGAAAACCAGCACGGCACATGAGGATTACCTCAAAGCCATTTTCAAATTAGCCGAGCACAGCCCCCAAGCCACGGTAGGCACCTCAGCCATTGCAGAGCGTCTAAATATTGCCCAAGCCTCTGTCACGGCGATGCTCAAACGCTTAAGCACCGATGGCTTGATTACCTATGAGCGCTATCAAGGCGCACGCTTAACAAATGCAGGCTCGGCGATTGCTGTGGATATGATTCGGCGCCATCGGGTGATTGAAACCTTTTTAGTGCGCGATCTGGACGTGCCCTTGGCCGATGTCGATGCTGAAGCAGAAATTCTTGAGCACGCTTTTTCTAGCGCCTTGATTGATCGGCTTTGGCAGCACTTAGGCCAACCTGAGTTTGATCCGCATGGCGCACCGATTCCCGTGGCATCCGAAGCGCCCATCGAGCGCCGGGATTTAATCGCTGTTTTTGAGTTAGCAGCCGGCGAGAGCGCAACCATTGTGCGAATCGCGGCGCACAATGCCACTCAGCTTAGGCTGCTCACGCAATTGGGATTGGTGCCGGGGCAAACAATTCGGCGCGCCGAGCCCATCCCCGGCGCAAGTGATGTGGTGTTGCAAATCGAAAAACAAACCCGCGCCATTAACGCGTCATTGGCGCAAGCCGTTTGGGTTATCCGCAGTAAAAAATAACCGGCCAAGGCTGCGTGCGCGCCCGTGGCAGTCAATTTAGACTGAATACACGGGGTAATCGGTATAACCTTTCGCGTTGCCCCCATAAAACGTGTTGGCATCGGCCGCATTGAGCGGCGCATCCAACCTAAATCGATTGACTAAATCTGGGTTGGCAATAAACGGCACACCAAATGCCACAACATCGGCCAGTCCCTCGTGCACGGCGGCCTCAGCCCGCGCTTGATCGTACTGATAATTCACCATCATTTTGCCCGACCACAACGGCCGCAACGCGTTTAAATCAAAAGTAGGCCCAGCAGCACCCGGCTGATCAACTCCCATGCCGGCCACATGCAGGTAAGAAAGATTAAAGGCATCCACGGCGCGCACCACATGCGAGAAGGTCGCCCACGGGTCGCTATCACTCATACCATTGGCCGGCTGCAAGGGTGAAATACGCAAACCCACCCGATCCGCGCCCACGGCAGCAGTCACGGCATCCACTACATCCATTAAAAAACGCGCCCGATTCACAATGGAACCGCCGTATTGATCGCTACGCTGGTTACTGCCATCACGCAAAAACTGATCGAGTAAATAGCCGTTGGCCGCATGAATTTCCACGCCATCAAAACCCGCTGCAATGGCGTGATGCGACGCCAATTCATAAGCCCACACAAGCTTGGGGATTTCAGCGGTATCTAACGCGCGCGGTGTTTCAAAGGGCACTTTTTTAAACGTGGCATCGCGCCCTTCACCGGGAATCGCGATGGCCGATGGCGCTACCGGCAGTGCGCCATGCGGCTGAAAGCTGGAATGAGAAACTCGCCCTACATGCCATAACTGCAGCACTATTTTGCCGCCCGCCGCATGCACGGCATCGGTGACTTTGCGCCAACCGGCAATTTGCGCTTCATTATAAATGCCCGGTGTATTGGGATAACCTTGGCCTTCGGGCATGATTTGCGTCGCTTCACTAATAATTAAACCCGCCGAAGCGCGCTGACGGTAATATTCCGCCATCAAATCGGTCGGCACATTACCCGCCCCCGCCCGGCAACGGGTTAATGGCGCCATCACAAGGCGGTTGGCAAGCTCAATTGCACCCAAGGTGATGGGTTGTAACAAAACAGACGTGTTGCTCATGGGGCTCCCTCAACTATAGATAAATACATAAATTAATAGCAGGCTATCAAAGTAGCACGGGAAGGGCAAAACTTCAGCGATTTAATTCTGATTCATCTGCGCCGCGTTGCTGCACCAAAACCCAAGGGTTCACCACCACCGCCCACAAATTAGGCTCACCTTGCGCCCAGCGCTTGGCGGTTGCCACATCCAGCAAGCCAAACTGTTGCTGCGCCATCCAGTGCGCTACTTGGTTTTTGTCATCTTCAGCCACGGCAACGGCCGCCGCAATTAAATCAAGGCCGTCTGCCACATGGACAACTTGCCCACGCGCAAATAAAGGCGCTAACTCAGGCCAGCTAATCTTCGCCGTTTGGCTTAAAAACAAGGCCCATCGATCTTCTGATAAATCGCCTGCGGGCTGCAAGGTGGCGTGGGGCTTAGCTGCGTTACTGTTCTTCGTCATTCGTGCCGCTCGGATAGTGATAAAGTGTTCATACTGTAAAAGACCGCCCTTTGGCGGCTTAATCCCTTTATTTGAGTGTCCATCATGGCTGAATCTGTGCAGCAAAAACGCAAAAAACTACCCCCAAGCCGCGCTCATTTGCGCCATCGCGCCAGCTGCTCGCCAGAAAATTTCAATGATTATGCAATAAAACGCACGCTTTTACCCCAAACCGCCTGGGGGTTGGAGGTGCTGGAAATGGAATTGCCCAGCGGCTCGCAAATCCGCTCGCCTGGCGTGCCTAATCGAGAAACTATTTGGCAAATATTGGCGGGTAGCGGTTTAATGACACTCGGTGTGAATCAATTCGCGGTGGTGCCCGGCGATGTGATTTATATTCAACCCGACACGGCTTATGCCATTCGCAGCATGGCTGCCTCGCCCCTTCGGATTAATTGCATCAGCAATACCCGTGGTTTTTCTTGATCTCAACATTGAGTTTTTTATGCGTATTCAGCGTTCAACATTTGAATTTTTAGTCATTAGTGCCATTTTTGGGAGCATTATTTTGGTTACCTCGTATCTTGGCTACGGGGCGGGTACGCTCGTGATTATGTTTTGGGTCATCGTGATTTTATTTCGGCTCAAACGTAGAGCCCCCAAGCCATCAGCCAACCAAGCCCCGCCGAATGACCGCGCATAATGCCCCACCCTGTCGCCAAAATTTAGGCACCCGCACACCTAACCGCATAAAAACAAGGCTGGCGCTACCCAAAATAGCGGCAATTTTAGCGGTACGCTTGATGACGTTATGCTTTATGCGGGTCTAAAGCTGCGCGCACGCGCGCCAAATCAGATGGGGTATCTACCCCAATCGGCGGAATACATTGCGCCTTTGCTATGGCAATAGATTCCCCCATCGCCAGTGCGCGCAATTGTTCCAGCTTTTCGGCTTGCTCTAATTCGGCCATCGGTGTGGCCACAAAACGGCGCAAAAACCCTGCCCGATAAGCATAAAGCCCTAAGTGCCGATAGCCTAACACCTGCCCTTGTGCAGGCGAGCCGTCGCGATAACAAGGTATGGGCGAGCGTGAGAAATACAACGCTTGGCCTTGGTTATTCACCACAACTTTAACGGCCGAAGGATCATTAAACTCATGCGCATCCACAATAGGCACCATGAGCGTGGCGAGTGCAGCTCGCGGTTGATCGACCAGTAGTTGCGCCACTTGCTGCAGCAATGCCGGTACCATAAGGGGCTCATCCCCCTGCAGGTTGACGACAATTTGGTGATCGGGTAATTCCAATTCGATAATCACTTCAGCTAATCGATCGGTACCGGATTGATGCGCGGGGCTGGTGAGCAACGCTTGGGCACCAAAGTCTTTGGCAACCTGCTGGATTTTTGCATCATCGGTTGCGATCACGATGAATTCTGCCCCACTTAATGCCGCGCAATCGTGCACCCAAGCCAACATGGGGCGACCATGAATATCGGCCAATGGTTTGCCGGGCAAACGGGTTGAGCTCATGCGGGCAGGGATAATCACGCAAAACCCGGGCGCCAAATTCGGTGATGCGGGCAGCGGGCTCATGGGGCCATTGGCCCGGCGGGATGGGCTTTCCGCAAGGTTTCATATTCCTCATCGGTTAAAACACGGGCATCGGTTTCCAGCATAATCGGGATGTCATCGCGAATGGGATAGGCCAAACGTGCCGATAAGGAAATCAATTCCTTCGTGCCCGATTGATAAATCAAGGGGCCTTTAGTCACCGGGCAAACCAAAATTTCAAGCAAACGTTTATCCACAATTATCTCCAAGTAATTAACTAGCCGTATTGGATCGCGCATCGAGCAGGGCAAGAACTGAATCCACAAGCGCCGGGCTTAAGGGTATGTGGCCACACACAGCAAAAACCTGACCTGGTTGGGTATGCCAGGCGGGTTTTCTTTCACGCCATTTCACGGCATCTTTTTCAGTCATCAGGAGCGGTTGGGCTAACCGCCCCAAATGCACCAGCAACTCAGCCGGCACGGGCTGATGATCGGCCAAGGGATAGGTTTCTAATTTTAGACCCAAGCTGCGCAGCGCATCAAAAAAACGCGCGGGATTGCCAATTGCAGCCAACGCCGCCGCCCTACCCTCACAGGCTGGCAGAACTTGCGCAATAAACTCATCAATGGTGTAGCGCGTGTCATCATGCAAATCGCAAATTTCGTACAACTCAAACGCGACAGGCCAATAATTGGCCGGCATGGGGGCGGACAAATTCGGAGGCGCTCCATTAATCAGCACAAAATCCCTCTTTGATAGCGTACTCATGGGCTCACGCAGCGGGCCTGCCGGCAAACAGAATTGATTGCCTAGGCCCCGCACGCCATCAATCACCACAAGCTCAATGGCGCGCACCAATGCATAATGCTGCAAACCATCATCACTGAGCAGCACATCAACCTCAGGATAACGCGCACGCAATTGGCTTGCTGCTCGCACCCGATCGGGGTGTACCACCACGGGCAAACCCAATCGCTGATAGATTAACCAGGGTTCATCGCCCACCATCTGTACCGACAACGATTCCGCCACATCACGCGGCTCCACGCCAATTTTTGCACCATAGCCCCGGCTAATAATGCCCACCTTTTTACCCCGAAGGGTTAGGGCTTGCGCCAAAGCAATCAAAACGGGGGTTTTACCCGTGCCGCCTACGGTAATGTTGCCAATCACAATGACCGGGCAATCCGTTGCCAGCGCGCCGGTGCGGTTTTGCGCCTTTAATCGACGCGATTTAGCCCACCTGCAGGTAATTAACGAGAACGGCCAAAGCAAAATGCTCAGTACGCCGCGATGCTGCCAAAAGGCGGGATAACGCACTAAAGCCTCGGCTGCGGCAAATCCGCAGACTTAAATTGCAGACGATGCAGTGCCGCATAAGCACCCTCAATACTTAACAAGTCGTGGTGGCTACCCGATTCAATAACACGCCCTTGATCGAGCACCACGATGAGGTCGGCGTGTTCAATCGTCGATAGCCTATGCGCAATCACGAGCGTGGTTCGCCCCCGGCTTAAATTTTCAAGCGCCGCTTGAATATACCGCTCCGATTCGGTATCCAGCGCTGAGGTGGCCTCATCCAAAATTAAAATGGGCGCATCTCGATACAACGCCCGCGCAATGGCTAAGCGCTGGCGCTGGCCACCAGACAATAAAACCCCATTTTCGCCTACGGGCGTATCAAAACCCTCCGGCAATTGTTCAATAAAATCAAAGGCAAATGCCGCTTTAGCCGCCGCAATAATGCGCGTCTTATCGGCGGCCAAGCCATCGCTATAGCCAATATTTGCCGCCACACTGGTGTTAAACAACACGGTATCTTGCGATACATACGCAAATTGGCGGCGCAAATCGCTGCGCTTAAGGGTGCTAATGTCGATACCATCTAGGCGAATCACACCGCGTTCAATTTCAACAAACCGAGGCAAGCTCGCCATTAGGCTGGATTTACCGGCACCGCTGCGCCCCACCAGCGCCACGGTTTTACCGGCGGGTATATCAAGGTTGATGTCCGATAAGACCCAAGGGGCATTTGAGGCCGCGCTATCGGCCGAAAAATTTGCTGGCTGATAGCGCAACCCCACACCTTCAAAGCGAATTTGCCCACTGGCTCGGCCAAAGGGCAGCGTTTGAGCTGCTTCCGCTTCGCGTGGCTCATCGAGCAAGCCAAATAAGCTCTCCCCGGCAGCGATACCCCGTTGCAACACGGCATTCACGCCAATTAAGCGCTTCATAGGCGATAAAATCAGGCTCAGCGCCGTTATAAACGAGACAAACGTGCCCACACTGATGCTGTGCATGCGATCGCCCGTGGTGGCAAACCAAACGATGCCCGCAATGCCTAAGGCTAAAACAAATTGCGTTAAGGGCGAGGATAACGCGCTGACCGCTTGCATGCGCATGAAATCTTGAAAATTTTTGGCATTAATGGCCGAAAACCGCGCCGCCTCAAATGCTTCACCGCCATACAGTTTCACCACCCGATGCCCATTAATCACCTCTTCGGCGACATGAGAGACCTGCCCCATCGAATCTTGAATCCGCCGGGCATAACGGCGAAACGCGCGTGAAATACTCCATACCAACACCACCAAAATCGGCGCCAACACCACAATAAATAAAGCCAATTGCCAGCTTAAAATTAAAAGCCAAACCAATAAACCCAATACGGTGATGGTGTCGCGAATTAAGGTGGTGAGCGCGCTGGCGGCCGCCTCAGAGACTTGCTCACTTTGGTAATTGAGCCGCGTTAAGATATCGCCACCCGGCACATGATCAAAATAGCGCACCGGCAAATGCAACACATGATCGAACACATCGCGCTTCAAATCCCGAATAACCGAGCGCCCCACCCAAGCCATGCCATACCCCGAGGCAAATTCGGCAATCACCCGCACGGCGAACACCCCCAGTAGCAAGAGCGGCATGAGATGAATGGTGGCAGGATCACGATGAACAAAGCTGCCATCCAGCAAGGGCTTCATTAGGGCAGCAAAAGCCACTTCGGTTAGTCCCGCTGCAATCATGCCCAAAATGGCTAAAGCCAAAAGCTGCCAATAGTGCTGGGTGTACATCAAAAGCCGCCGGTAGGTTTGCCAACCCGAAGCAGGATGTTTCGATGCGGTGCTCATAGCAAACTCAATTGATTCAACGCGTAAACCTAGTTATTTAATGGGGGTGGTGCCCAAGCCGACTTTGGTAATGCCGGCACTGCGCACTAAATCAAGCACCGTAATTACTTTTTGATTAATCACATTGGCATCCGCCCAAACTACAACCGGGTTATGGTCAGCGGCAACGGCAACAAGGGCGGAACGTAAGGCGCTTTGATCCAGAATGTGACCATCCAGTGCAATCCGGCCATCTTCAGCAATTTCAATCACATGATCTTTAACCGGCGCACGCTGCTCGCTGCCTTGATTGGAGACGGGTAAGCTCACGTTTAAAGCGCGTTCATGAATAAAGGTGGTCGTTAACATAAAGAAAATCAAAAGCATAAAGATCACATCAATTAATGGGATCAAATTAAGCTCCAGCTCCTCGCGCGGCTTTTGACGAAATTTCATAAGCTCACCCTCAACGTTGCCGTGATTCAACCGGATGAATGAGATCAACCAAACGAATCGATTCGCGTTCCATGTCGATAATGCGTTCATCCACCAGGCCGCGAAAATATCGATGAAAAATATAGGCAGGCACCGCCACCATAATGCCGCCGGCGGTGGTGACTAAGGCCTTAGAAATGCCACCCGCCAGCAATTCAGGATTAACCCCTGCCGCACCGCCACTGGCCGTAATCGATTGGAATACATCAATAATCCCCACCACCGTACCCAAAAGCCCCAATAAAGGCGAGATGACCGCGATGGTGCCCAAGGTATTGAGATAGCGCTCCATTTGATGCGCCACATGCCGACCGGCATCTTCCATCCGTGCGCGCATGGCATCCATATTGCCCGTATTTTGCAAGCCCGCCGCCAAAATCATACCCAATGGGGATATGCGTGCTAATTCTGCAATTTTCACCGAGCTGAGCTGGCCTTGGGTTATCCAGCTTTCAACTGAGCCGACAAGATCGCCGCCCATTAAGTGGCTATAGCGCAACGCCCATAAGCGCTCAAAAACAATGGCCAACGCCACGATTGAGGCTAAAAGAATGGGAATCATCATCCCGCCACCGGCCAAAATCAATCCGATCATCTCCTTGATACTCCTAACTTTTCATCCTTAAAAATCACAATCACAAGCCAAATAATGTTTTATCGGAGGGCCAGCGTAACCGAAAGCCAAAATTCAAGGTGACTTTTTGTTCTGGTTTAATTTGGTTCGACCAAGCCCAAACACCCTCCTCACCATTATATTGTTTGGTGGTGGGCGGCGTATTGTCACTCAGCGGCTCAACCGAAATTTCCGCATCCTCCGCCGTGGGTACGTTCATCAGCACCGTGATAGCTACAGGGTTTGTGTGCTGGCTTTGAATCGTTATCACCGAACGGCGAACCAATTGAGATGACTTACCAATTACCCCATTTTCATCGCGCTGATCGGGCATTTGATCAAAGTTAACCGCAATACGTTGATCGACCCCAAAACTGAGATTTTGTTTTTGCACCGGCTTGATCGCAGCTTGCGCCACTTGGCCAATTTGTGCCCCATTTAAAAATAACTGCCACTGCCCGGCGGGGAGGGGGATTTTATTATCCAGCGTGAACTCGCCCGTCAACACGCCTTGGGGCGCGAGCGCTGGGGCAATCAACACCATCGCATCGGCCGCAACCGTTTGATGCAGCAAAGGAATCAAGCTATCACCCGCGCCGCTCTGAATGTGCACAGGCTCGCTACTTTTAAATTCCGCATTAAAACCCGTACTATCTTGAGGCACTAACAGCGCATCGCTTGAGGCCAAAACCTTCATAGGTGCCGCTAACGCCAATCTGGCTTGAGGCGTGATGGGGCTTGGCGCATTAAAGCCAATTAACCAGCGCGGTAATTTTGGCACGGGGGTGGTGTGCCGGCTATCTTGCAGCGCGAGGGTTAAAGGCACGTGCGCCCAATCTTCCCCCGTGGTTTGCTGCACCAGCGCATCCAAAGACCAATCGACTTCAGCATGAGAGGCCACCAATGGCGCATCGCCTGCGACTGGCGTGGCCGCCCCTTGTGGTGCACGCACCGTGCGCAAATCTGCCCGATACACGGGTTGCCAGCGGGCTTCATTCACTCGATAGCGAATGAACACGATGGCGGGTTGATCAGCCGCGCCAGTTTCAGGCAAAGCAGCGCGCGCAGGTGCTCGTATTTGAATAGGCACACTTAATAAAAGCCGATCCCCCTGCGCTTCAAGCTGCGCGGCTGTTGCATTCAGTGCATTAATTTTTAGCTGAATCGCATTAACCTCATCTTGCTCTGCCCGCTGGCTTGCTATGAGTTGCGCCAAGAGTTGATCAAATTTTTTGCGCACCATCGGTTCAACTAAAAACGCACCCGCCCCAACACCCGCCTTAGGTGCCAGTGCATTAGGGGCACCCATTTGCGCTTGAAAAATGGCTAAACGCATTTGCGCCGCTTCAAGGGTATCTTCCGCCTGATCTTGCGCACGCCGCTCTAACGCTTGAGCCTTGGCAAGCTCAAGATAAGCCTCAGATTGCGCAACCGGCACCACACGCCACTGCATGGGGCCTATCACACGCACGGCATTGCCTTCAATTTGCACACTATCTTTTTGCACGCCAGGCGGCAGATCAGCGAGTTCAATCGAAGCATGCTCACCTATATCCCGCGCAATAGCGACCTGCCGGGTAATCCAAGCCCCTTCGGGTAAAACCGTCACCGCGGTAATTTTGCTGGGCGTTACTTTAGAAGGAAGGTTAAGCGCCGCGTTGGATGCGTCATTGAGACGCTTAGGTGCAGATAAATTGGCTGAGGTCTCAGGCACCGCCATAGATGACAAGGCGGACTCCTCCTCAGGGTTTGCGGCCAGCACCGCAGTGGCCGCCCCCCAGCACAACATCAAACCCAGCGCGCCCCGCGCAAACCCGCCCAAGGCCCCCAACTCACTAACGAACCGATTGATTTTACGCATCAGCACAGACAGCCCTCGTCTTATTGAATGATCACAACCTTGTCTTGACTGAGCCAAGAAGCACTTAATTGAGTTGAGTGCCACTTAAATTCACCTACACACCACCCAGCGCGCGAGTCTAAAACCGGTGATCAACTCTCACGACTCTGGCGTTGCGCATACATCCACCAGAACGCCACCCCCGGCGCGCCGCATTTTCACCGATTCCGCCAGCCGATAAATCACCCCAATACTATCTTCCCAGCCAATACAGGCATCGGTAATACTCATGCCGTAAATTAGAGGCTTGCCCGGATGGACATCCTGGCGACCGCCCACCAAATGGCTTTCCACCATAGCACCGATAATGCCCGCATTGCCCGCCGCCACCTGGGCTGCGACTGCCTCAGCCACCTGAATTTGCCGCGCATGCTGCTTCTGGCTGTTTGCATGAGAGAAATCAATCATTAACCGCTCGGGCAACTCTGCCGCGCGCAATTTCTCCAACGCATCATTCACGCTATTGGCATCAAAATTCGGTTTTTTACCGCCGCGCAAAATAATGTGGCAATCATTATTGCCTCCGGTTGAAAAAATTGCCGAATGCCCCGCTTTGGTGACGGATAAAAAATGATGCGGACGAGCCGCCGCGCGAATGGCATCAATCGCCACCTGCAAGCCGCCATCTGTGCCATTTTTAAACCCAACAGGGCAAGATAAGCCCGAGGCCAGCTCACGGTGCACTTGTGATTCGGTGGTGCGCGCGCCAATCGCCCCCCAAGCCACGGCATCAGACACATACTGCGGGCTAATTAAATCCAGATATTCCGTCGCCGACGGCACACCCATATCAGCCAAATCAACCAATAAATGCCGCGCGACACCCAGACCTTTATTAATCTCAAAACTATCATCCAGATTCGGGTCGTTAATAAGCCCTTTCCAGCCCACGGTAGTGCGCGGTTTTTCAAAATAAACCCGCATAATGAGTAAGATATCGTCTTGAACTTCATCGGCCAACGCTTTAAGGCGCGCCCCATATTCCCGCGCCGAGGCCACATCATGAATCGAGCAAGGCCCCATCACCACAATCAGCCGATCATCTTCTTGATTTAACACCGCCTTAATCGCCCGGCGCGCGTTAAAAACTGTCTCGCCACCGCGATCCGTTAATGGAAATCGTGCGCGAATCTCATCTGGCGATAATAAATTTTGAATATCAAGAATACGTAAATCGTCGGTTTGGTGCGTCATCAATAGGGCCTGTCACATAAATTCTGGGCAATTAAGGGCAAAAATACCCTCACTTAATTGGTGAATGGTACTTGGCTTAAGCCTTGGCGTCACCTGCCACCGAATTGGCGTGCGCTTCATTTGGGAGTATCCCGAATTACGAAAATACAATGCGAGGCTAAGCAGTCCCTGCAAGTCTTGTCCGTGACCCGTTTCAAAATCCACCGCCCTTCGAAAAGCGGGTCGGTGATCTTGCTGGCGCCTACGCTCGTCGCATTAATATTCAGCACCGCATGGTTTACGAGGTCTTTACCAAAGAGAAAACGGTTCGCGTCTTGCGCATGTGGACTCACTATGAGTGAAGCGAAACCGAACCCATGCCATCAACACGGGCGCTGCGCGATAAAGCCGCGCAACGCCGGTTCGCTCTAGGTTAGGCGGGGTGAATTCGCTCATTTTAAAACAACTCACCATGAATACCAGATTAACGCTTCGGTCTCATGTAAAAATCCCTGCGTATTTGCAAGAAATAAACCATGCAAATTTGATTAATTTACATCAAAAACAGGGCGTTGAGAGTTTTTCAGGATCGACTATTTACTTTGCGCGTTTAGGTAGCAGCACCAATACCAATGCTAGCAAGATACAGCTTATGCCGATAAGCTCGAACTGCCCAGGGCGCTCGCCGAGTTGCAGCCATGCGCCCAGCACGCCGACGGTGGGAATCATCAATGAGCCAAAACCTGCCACCCGCGTGGGTAAATTGTGTAGCGCATAAATCCAGAGTAGCCAACCTAAGGCGCCTGCTGGGAGAATGTTGTAAAACAAAACCCACCATAAATGCGGTGTTGCATTTAGGTGCCAAGGATCGAACAGCGCGGCCATGAGCAATAGTGCAAGCCCACCCCACAGCATTTGCCATGCGGTCACATTCAGCAAATCAAGCGGATAGCGATGCCCGAAGCGTTTTTGCCAGATGGAGCCGCCAGCCCATGTGATGCCTGATAGTAGGGCAAAAATGGATGAAGCGATGGCCAAATGACCGCGCCATGGCGCAACCATCATAAAAAGGCCGAAGCCTGCGATGCCAAGTGCCAGCCACTGCAAACGGGATAAGCGTTCATGCAAAACCACATGCGCCATTAAGGTCAGCCAAAGCGGCATGGTGAATACAATCACGGCGGTTTCTCCTGCCGCACCCGTGCGCAAAGCCCACATCATAAATCCGACAAAACCGGCGGTTTGCAGCAAGCCTAATGGAATCACATAGCTCAATGGAGGCGGTTTAATTGGCCGCCCCAGTAAGGGGAGCAGCAGTAGAAGTAATAAAGCTGGCGCGAGGGTTCGGATGGCGCCAAACCAAAGGGCGGCAATGTCATTAAGCCCGCCTTTCATCACGACCCAGTTGTAACCCCATAACAATGCCAAAAGCACAAGCGCGGAAAAAGGTTTTACAAAAGAAGTCTTAACGTTATTCGACATAAATAATTAACCGCTTTGGGGAAATGGTGAACTTAATTTACAAACAGCCAGCGGCTTGCAAATTTTCAAGAATCAACTAGATTGGTAACTATTAAATAGTATAGTGACTAAATCATGCCTGAAGCATCCCTTTACCCGCTGCATGCCGATTTATTTCAGCGTGCAGTCGTTGATACGCAAGCGCTGCCTTGGGTGGCGTCGCCGGAACCCACGGTGCAGCGCAAGTTGATTGAGCGCGCGGGGGGCGATGGCACGCGGGCGACAAGCTTGGTTCGCTTTGCGGCTGGCGCGTCATTTCCGGCGCACACGCATGCGCAGGGCGAGGAGTTTTTCGTGCTGTCGGGGGTTTTTTGTGATGAGTTTGGATGTTACCCCGCCGGCAGTTATGTGGTTAATCCCCCGGGTTCACAGCACACACCGAGCGCGCCAGAGGGCTGTGTTATTTTCGTCAAACTGCATCATTTGCCGGCAGCATCCACGCAGAAAATTGTGATTAATACTCTAAAAGCCGCTTGGCTGCCCGGTTTAGTAGATGGCTTGGATGTGATGCCGCTGGCTGATTTTGGTGGTGAACATACGGCTTTAGTTCGCTGGCAACCCAATACTTATTTTAAGCCGCATCACCATTTTGGCGGTGAGGAAATTTTTGTACTCGAAGGCGAGTTTTGTGATGAAACGGGGTGTTATCCGGCCGGCTCGTGGCTTCGCAGCCCGCACTTTAGCCATCACACGCCGTTCACGCGGCAGGGTTGCACCATTTTTGTTAAAACGGGCCACTTGCCGATTCCAGACACTTGGTTTAACGCCATCCAACCGCTTGTTTAATGCCTCACTGTTTTTGCCCTTGCTATTGATTGTTGAAAGGAGATTTGAACACTATGCATATTAATGAAGCAATTCGCAGCCGCCGTGCGGTTAAATACTTTGATCCCAAGCACAAAATTTCAGCGACAGATCAGGCTGAATTAATTGATTTAGCAATGCAATCGCCCACCGCTTTTAATTTGCAGCATTGGCGCATGGTGGTGGTCGATGACGTGGTGCAACGTCAAGCCATCCGCGCCGTCGCGTGGGATCAAGCGCAAGTGACTGATGCCTCCCTGTTAATTATTTTGTGTGCTGATGAAAACAGTTGGCAAAAAAACGCAGCCAAAGTGTGGCAAAACGCCCCAGATGCCGTGCGCGAAATGATGGTGCCCGCCATTGATGCCTATTACCGTGATCGCCCCCAAGTGCAGCGCGATGAGGTAATGCGCAGTTGCGGCATTGCCGGCCAAACTCTGATGTTGGCGGCACGCGGCATGGGGTTAGATAGCTGCCCAATGGATGGTTTTGATTTTGATGCCGTCGCTAAAATCATTAATTTACCAAGCGATCATGTCATTACCTTTATGCTGGCCATTGGTAAAAAAACCCAAGACGTATGGCCAAAACCGGGGCAATTGAGTGCAGATGATGTGGTGATTCAAAACCGGTTTGCCGATTAATACCGCCTTAATTAACGTAACTAAACTAACCAAACAGGTGAAATTGATGATTAAAGCGTATGCCGTGTTTGAAGCGGGCGGTGAATTGAAGCCCTTTGAGTATGATCCCGGCCCATTGAAGGCCCATGAAGTGGAAATCAATGTCGAGCATTGCGGCATTTGTCACAGTGATTTGAGCATGATGGATAATGAATGGGGTATTTCTCAATATCCCTTAGTTCCCGGCCATGAGGTGATTGGCACCATTGGCGCGGTGGGCGCCGAAGTAACGCATCTTCACCTCGGCCAACGGGTGGGTTTGGGCTGGCATTCGGGCTATTGCATGAGCTGCGAGACCTGCCTCTCGGGTGATCATAATTTATGCAGCACGGCTGAATCGACGATTGTGAGCCATCATGGCGGTTTTGCCGATAAAGTACGGGCTCAAGCCGTGAGTGTGATTCCCCTGCCCGCCTCACTGGATGCCGCGAGTGCGGGTCCTTTGTTTTGTGGCGGCATTACGGTTTTTAACCCGCTGGTTCAATTTGATGTATCCCCCACTGCGCGGGTGGGCGTGATCGGCATTGGTGGCTTGGGGCATATGGCATTACAGTTTTTAAATGCGTGGGGCTGTGAAGTGACCGCATTCACCTCATCTGAAAGCAAACGCATTGAGGCCATTGAACTGGGTGCGCACCACACCCTCGACTCGCGCGACCCCGCCGTTTTAGCGGCTGCAGCGAATCGGTTTGATTTAATTTTATCCACCGTGAATGTCAAACTCGATTGGAACGGCTATTTAGGCACGCTCAAACCCAAAGGCCGCCTGCATATTGTGGGTGCCACACTTGAGCCGCTCGATATTGGCGCATTCTCGCTGATTATGGCGCAGCGTTCGGTTTCAGGCTCACCCGTGGGCAGCCCCGTCACGATAGCAAAAATGCTTGATTTTGCCGCGAGGCACCAAATCGCCCCTATAACCGAACGATTCGCTTTTGCGGATATAAATCAAGCCGTTGCGCATGTTCGCGGCGGCAAAGCGCGCTATCGGGTCGTGCTTAGCCACTGAACGCACGATTAAACGCGATAATAATCGCGATACCATTCAATAAATCGTGCCACACCGGTTTCAACCAACGTGGCCGGTTTATAGCCCACATCAGCTACCAAATCAGCCACATCGGCGAAGGTATCGGGCACATCACCCGGTTGCAGGGGCAATAAGTTCAAAATGGCCTGTTTGCCCAGCGCCTGCTCAATGCATTGAATATAAGCAAGCAATTCAACCGGCTGGCTATTGCCAATGTTATACACCCGCCACGGGGCTTTGGATGACCCCGGATCGGGGTTGATGCCATCCCACTGGGGATTAATCTCAGCGGTGTGGTCAAGCGTGCGAATAACGCCTTCGACAATGTCATCAATGTAGGTGAAATCTCGGCGGTGCTTACCGTAATTAAATACATCAATCGGCTCACCGGCCAAAATATGTTTGGTGAACTTAAACAGCGCCATATCCGGCCGCCCCCAAGGGCCATACACCGTAAAAAACCGCAAACCTGTCGTGGGCAATCCATAGAGTGAGGAATACGTGTGCGCCATTAACTCGTTGGCTTTTTTGGTGGCGGCATACAGCGATAACGGGTGATCGATATTATCGTGTACCGAAAAGGGCAAACGCGTATTGGCGCCGTACACCGAGCTTGATGAGGCATACACTAGATGCAGAACCTCGGCATGACGGCAGCCTTCCAGCACATTCACAAAGCCCACCAAATTGCTATCCACATACGCATGCGGGTTTTCAATCGAATAACGCACCCCCGCTTGCGCGGCTAAATGCACAACGCGATCAATTTTTTGCCGTGCAAATAGGGCGGCCATCTTCGCGCGATCACTAATATCCATCTCAATGAATTCAAAACCGGCTTGCCCACTCAAACGCGCCAGCCGCGCTTTTTTTAAATTCACATCGTAATAATCGTTGAGGTTATCAATACCGACTACCTCATCACCGCGTGTCAGCAAGCGTTGCGCGGTGTGTGAGCCAATAAACCCAGCGACGCCGGTCACTAATATCCGCATGAGATCATCCTAATCAAAGTATTTAACTGCCTACAAATATTCGGTGATTGTACCGATTTGCAGCCACATCGCAGGGATTCGATGAGGCCTTTAAAATTTATTTAGACAAAGACGGCCTTCTCACGCAGAATAAAAAGCAAGCACTCACTTTCTTTTAATACTTTTTTTCGATTCCCCCGCGAGGCTTCCCCGCAGCATGGACACCCCATCAAAATATCGTTCTGCCGATGAGCGCCGCGCCGAGACGGTGCGCGCGGTGGTTTCTATGGCGGCGGAACAAAACCCCAGCAGCATTACCACCGCCGCGATTGCCGAGCGCATGCAGGTTTCTCAGGGTGCCTTATTTCGGCATTTCCCGACTAAAGAAGCCATTTTTGAAGCGGTCATTGGCTGGGTGGCCGAGCGCATCTTAAGCCGTGTTGATGCCGCCATCAGCGCCGCAATCAGCCCAACGGCGGCACTGCACGCGGTGTTTATGACCCATATTCAGTTTGTAGTCGAGCACCCGGGCGTGCCGCGCATGCTCTTTGGCGAACTGCAACACGCCAGGCTTACCGCCCCCAAGCGCATGGCGCAAGGCTTAATTGCCCGTTACACGCAACGCTTGGCTTTGATTATGGACAGCGGCAAAGCCAATGGCGAATTTGACCCCAAGCTGGATACGGCTGCGGCCGCCAGCTTATTTATTGGCAGTATTCAAGGCTTGGTGATGCAATCGTTGTTGCTGGGCGATACACAATATATGGCGACCCAAGCGCCACCGTCTTTTGCACTCATTTTGCGCGCCATTGAGAGGACGCATTCATGCCACGATTAATGCCTTCGCGAACCGTTAGCCTATGGGCTGTTATGGGGCTTTTGGTGGTGGGTTTGGTGTATTTTTTTTTAACGGCAGGCCCCATGGCACCGATAAAAGTCACCGTTATCGCGGTTGAGGATCGTGCAATCACGCCCGAAATCTCGGGCATTGGCACGGTGGAAGCGCGCTATACCTACGCGATTGGGCCCACCGTGGCCGGACGCGTTAAATCGCTCGCCGTTGATGTGGGCGATCACGTTAAAGCCGGTCAGCTATTAGGGGAAATGGATAGCGTCGATTTAGATGCGCGCATTGCCTCACTCACCGCCGCAATCGAGCGCGCCAAAGCCCTACGCCAAGATGCGACCGCACGCCTGAACTTGGCCAAAAGCCAATTGCAACGCTATCAAAAACTCGCGCCGCAACATTTAACCTCAGAGGAATCGCTAGCCATCAAACAGCAAGAATGGCTCACGGCAGAATCGACACGCCAAGCGGCTGATTTAGAATTGAACGGCTGCAATCGGATCGTTTGGGGCTGAGTATTCAAAAAAGCAATCTATCGCTGATCGCCCCCGTCGATGGCTTGGTCGTGGCGCGCGATGCCGAACACGGCAGCACCGTGGTGGCCGGCCAAGCAGTCATCGAGCTGATCGATCCGCAGCAGTTATGGATTAATACGCGTATTGCGCAAAATCAGGCGCAAGGTTTGACTGCAGGCTTGCCCGCCCTGATTCAATTGCGCTCCCGCAGCACGCACACCCTGCAAGGCCAGCTTGGCCGCATCGAACCCAAAGCCGATAGCGTCACCGAGGAGACGCAAGTCAAAGTCAGCTTTACGCAGCCCAAAACACCCTTGACGCCCGTGGGCGAGCTCGCTTGCGTTACCATTGCGTTGCCAAGCCTGCCCGTCGCACCGGTCATTCCCAACGCCAGCATCCACACAGTCAATGGCCAAACGGGCGTATGGCAAATCAAAAACGCTGCGCTGGAGTTCACCCCCATCACGCTCGGCGCCATGAATCTGGCGGGTGAAGTGCAGGTCACATCCGGCCTCACAGCGGGGAGCCGCATTGTGGTGTATAGCGAGCGGGTGTTAGCTGCAAATACACGCTTCATCGTGGTGGATTCACTCATCAAAAACGCATCCGGCGACGCCCCCCGTGATTAGCCTAGCAGGCCGAGACATTCTGCATTCTTGGGGTAAGTTCGTCTTTACCGGCTTTGGCTTGGGCTTGCTGATTGGGGTCACGCTCACCATGGCCGGGGTTTATCGCGGCATGATCGACGATGCCCAAGTCTTGCTTGACAACAGCGGCGCCGATTTATGGGTAGTACAACAAGATACCCAAGGCCCCTATGCGGAATCCTCAAGCATTTATGATGACATTTGGCGGCGAGTGGCAAGTTATCCCGGCGTGGCACAGGCCGCCAGTGTCACCTATTTCACCATGCAAGTGCGCCATGGTACGCGCGATGTGCGGGCGCTGGTCACCGGCATTGTCACCAGTGAATTAGATGCACCGGGCTGGCCTCGATTTCTCATTGCGGGCAGACAAATCACTAAAGATCATTACGAGGCCGTCGCGGATGTCGCCAGTGGCTTGCAGCTGGGCTGTGTCATTCAAATTCGTCGTAATCGCTATACCGTCGTGGGGTTAACCCGCCGCATGGTGTCTTCGGGCGGGGATCCGATGATCTTCATCCCCCTTAAAGATGCCCAAGAAGCGCAGTTTTTAAAAGATAACGATGCCATCATTGAGCAACGCCACCGCACCGAGGCAAGCCCCGTCTACAACCGCCCCGGCGTGCCGGGCTTGCTGAATGCGGTGATTAGCACCCAAAGCACCAACCCCACCGTGAACGCGGTGCTCCTGCGCATTAAACCCGGCTTTAATTCCCACGCGATTACCGAGCAAATTCAGCGCTGGAATCGGCTGCAAGTGTTCGATCGGGCAGGCATGGAGGCCATTCTCACCGGCAAGCTGATTGCCACCTCAGCCAAACAAATCGGCATGTTTTTAGTCATTCTGGCCATTGTGAGCGCAGCGATTGTGGCGTTTATCATGTACACACTCACCTTGGGTAAAATCCGAGAAATCGCCGTATTAAAATTAATCGGCACCCGCAACCGCAGAATTGCCAGCATGATTTTGCAACAGGCGATTGGTTTAGGGCTCATCGGTTTTGCGGTCGGCAAAATCTCCTCGACCTTATGGGCACCCATTTTCCCCAAATATATTTTACTCACCCCGATGGATGCCCTCTATGGCCTAATTGCCGTGATGATGATATGCGCGCTGGCGAGCGTATTGGCAATTCGCGCGGCGCTGCGGGTTGATCCTGCCGAAGCGATTGGGGGCTAAGATGGCGCACGGCATTCGCATTGAAAATTTAAGTAAACGCTATGGCACCGGAGATACCGCAGTCGATGCGCTGAAAAACGTCAATATGGCGGTTGCGCCCGGTGCGGTAGTTGGGTTAATTGGCCCCTCGGGATCGGGGAAATCCACCTTACTCAAGTGCTTGGGTGCGGTGATAAAACCCACCACAGGCAAAATGATTCTGGGCGACGATGTTATCTTCGATAACGATTGGAAAATCAAAGATTTGCGCGCGCTGCGCCGCGATAAAATCGGCTTTGTGTTTCAGGCACCTTACTTAATCCCCTTTTTAGACGTAACCGACAACATCGCCCTCCTCCCCATGCTGGCCGGCGTGCCCAATAAAGAAGCCCGTGCACGCGCCCGTGCGCTGCTTGAGGCGCTCGATGTCGCATCCCGCGCCCGCGCCATGCCCGCGCAACTATCGGGTGGTGAGCAACAGCGCGTGGCCATTGCGCGTGGCCTAATTAACCGCCCGCCCGTTATTTTGGCCGATGAACCGACAGCCCCGCTCGACAGCACCCGCGCACTTGCCGTGATTCGCATTTTGAACGACATGGCGCAGCGCTATCAAACGGCCATTATTGTTGTCACGCATGATGAAAAAATTATCCCCACCTTCAAACGCATCTACCACATCCGCGATGGCGTTACCTATGAAGAAGCGGGTGAAGGCCGAGCAATTTTATAACACCCCCTCAACTGCATTGGAGTTCGCCATGCCCCCCCTGCTCGTGTTAAGTTTAGTATCCGCATTCGCAAGCCCCGTTTCGCAAGCGGCCGATCAACCCAGCTTCATTGAAGTAATGCAAGGCTAAAGGAGCCTCTGATTAAATCCACGTGGCCGAGACGGGGTTTGGCGGGATGAGCCGCTAGGCGCGGTGCGCCGGCAATGGCCATTCCCTTGACCAGCACCGCAACAACGCGGATCGCCCGCCAAATGCCCGTCCCTGCGGGTGGCTGCCCAAAAGGCGCATAACGGCGTTATCGGCCTTGGTGTCGTAGAATAACTACGACCGGCGGCCTGAAGCCTTGTTCTGCGCCTTTTGGATCAGCCACTCGGTCCACGGGGATTTAATCAGAGGTTCCTTAAACCAACACATGCAAACCATCACCGGCGCAATCGCCTTAGAGGATTGGGCTGTGGTATCAAAAAGTGCCGCGCTCATCAGCGCACAACCCGACATTTCTGCCAAAGAAAAAACACGGCTGGTCACATTTTTAGGCGAAAAAGCGCCCATTTTTCATGCGATGGATGCCGCCAACCATACTGCCGCACAAACTTTGAGCGATGCGGCCTTAATGGACGATGGGCCTTTGGTCATCACCGCATTTGCCAACCTTCAATCCAGCTGTCTTGCTTGCCATCAGCAATTTCGTGCTGAATTTCGCCAGCAATTTAATCGGCCTTAACGCCATTGCGGCGACCAGAAACCACCGGCTGTTTACAAAAATATTGGTTTTCTTTATCCACTAATGGGGCGGCCAGTTTATTGATTTAACGACTTTACCATCGACTGACCACAAGCAAGCCAAGCCGCTGTTTTCTCGGTATCTGGCCGTATTTATCCGCATATTATCCACAGAATCCCTAACGGTCGGCTAAGCCCGAAAAACCCAAAGAGCACTACCTATTGTGTTTATATTTTTCACAAACACTTTGGTTGGTGGTAAGCGTGGGTTGACTTTCCGCCCGCTCTATCCAAGAATCATGGCTGTCAAGTGGCCTTGTGTCTGGGATTACATCGCAGTCACCCCCGCTTTTAATCAAGAACGCAACCCCAACACCTCTAAAATTCAGGATGGAAAAAGATGGAACCCGTCACTCCGAACGAAACTCAGCGCTCAGCCGCCTTCACGCCCCCCGCGACACCCGTCATGAATGCCAGCATCGAGACTGCCACCACAATCCCCGGCCAACTGCGCATCATCCGACGCAATGGCAAAGTTACCGCTTTTGATGAATCAAAAATTAAAGTCGCCATGACTAAAGCATTTTTAGCGGTAGAAGGCGGCGGTGCGGCGGTTTCTATGCGGGTGCATGATCTTGTCAATGCGCTATCGGCTCAAATCACGCATGCCTTAATGCGGCGGATGCCGGGCGGCGGCACGGTGCATATCGAAGATATTCAAGATCAAGTTGAATTGGCACTCATGCGCGAAGGCCATCACAAAGTGGCTCGGGCTTATGTGTTGTATCGCGATCAGCAAGCGCAAAAACGTGCCGCCGAACAAACGGTTGTGGCGCCCGTCGCCAGCATTCTTCACGTAACCCATGTCGATGGCAGCCGTGCGCCGCTCGATTTGCCCCGCCTGCATGCCCTCGTAAACGAGGCTTGCAGCAACCTTAATGATGTCGATGCGCAGGCTGTAATCCAAGAGACGCTGCGCAATTTATTTGATGGCGTAGCGATCAAAGAAGTGAATACCGCCCTTGTTATGAGTGCGCGCACATTAATCGAAAGCGACCCCAACTATTCGTTTGTAGCGGCACGTTTGCTGCTAGATAGTATTCGTACCGATGCCTTGAGCTTTCTTAAGCAGCCACAAACAGTCTGCACGCAATCGGAACTCGCCGGTTTATTTACCGAGTATTTTCACGCCTATATCCACGCCGGTATCGAGCATGGGCTGCTTGACCCCACTTTGCGTCAATATGATTTAAACCGTTTGGCTGCCGCCATTGATACCACGCAGGATCTGCAATTTAGCTACCTTGGTTTGCAAACCTTATTTGATCGGTATTTTCTGCATCAAGATGGGGTGCGCTTTGAGCTGCCCCAAGCGTTCTTTATGCGGGTGGCGATGGGGTTGGCGATTAATGAAATCGACCGCGAAGCCCATGCCATTGAGTTTTATAAGCTGCTTTCTTCTTTCGACTTTATGAGCAGCACCCCTACGCTGTTTAATTCTGGCACCTTGCGCCCTCAATTATCCAGCTGCTACCTCACCACCGTGCCGGATGATTTAGATGGCATTTTTGGTGCAATTAAAGATAACGCCCTGCTTTCAAAATTTGCCGGCGGCTTGGGGAATGATTGGTCGCGCGTTCGCGCGTTGTCTAGCCACATCAAAGGCACCAATGGTAAATCTCAAGGTGTTGTGCCGTTTTTGAAGGTAGCCAACGACACCGCCGTGGCGGTAAATCAAGGCGGCAAACGCAAAGGTGCCGTATGCGCCTATCTTGAAACCTGGCATTTGGATATCGAAGAGTTTTTGGATTTGCGCAAAAATACCGGTGATGATCGTCGTCGCACGCACGATATGAACACCGCCAACTGGGTACCGGATTTATTCATGCAGCGCGTGATGGAAGATGCCGAATGGACCCTGTTTTCACCCGCTGACTGCCCCGATCTGCACGATTTAACCGGCAAAGCATTCGAAAAGGCGTATTTGGGCTATGAAGCGTTGGTTGATGCCGGTCGCTTCAAAAACTATCGGCGCATTAAAGCCACCAGCTTGTGGCGCAAAATGCTGTCAATGCTGTTTGAAACTGGCCACCCCTGGATCACCTTTAAAGACCCCTGCAATATTCGTTACACCAACCAGCATGTGGGTGTGGTGCACTCCTCAAATTTGTGCACTGAAATCACCCTGCATACCAACGATCAAGAAATTGCCGTCTGTAATTTAGGCTCGGTTAATCTTGCGCAGCACGTAACGGAAGCAGGTTTAGATCATGCCAAACTTGAGCGCACCATTAAAACCGCCATGCGCATGCTCGATAACGTGATCGAATACAATTTTTACGCTGTGCCGCAAGCGCGAAATTCTAATTTGCGCCACCGCCCGGTAGGTTTGGGGATTATGGGATTTCAAGATGCCTTACACATCCAGAAAATCCCCTATTCGTCTGATGCAGCCGTGCAATTTGCCGACCGATCTATGGAGGCGGTCAGCTACTTGGCCATTAGCGCTTCGAGCGATTTAGCCGCGCTGCGGGGCAAATACCCGAGTTATGAGGGCTCCTTATGGAGCAGAGGCATTATGCCCATCGACTCCATCGAACTATTAGCCGAGGCGCGAGGCCAATACTTGGTCATGAATCGTGACACTACGCTCGATTGGGATGCCCTGCGCGCCAAAGTCAAAGCGCAAGGCATGCGCAACTCCAACACCATGGCCATCGCGCCAACCGCGACTATTTCGAACATCTGCGGCGTGGCGCAATCCATCGAGCCCACGTTCGAGAATTTATTTGTTAAATCCAACCTATCGGGTGAATTTACCGTCATCAATCCTTATCTTGTGCGCGATCTCAAAGCGATCGGCATTTGGGATGAGGTCATGGTGAACGATCTCAAATACTTCGACGGCAGCGTGCAGCAAATCGATCGCATTCCCGATGCGCTCAAAGCCCTGTATGCAACCGCCTTTGAGGTGGACCCGCGCTGGTTGATTGAAGCAGGCTCGCGTCGTCAAAAGTGGATCGACCAAGCACAATCGCTCAACTTGTACTTAGCCGATCCGTCTGGTCCGAAATTAGATCAAATGTACAAAAATGCGTGGCTTGCGGGTTTGAAAACCACCTACTACCTGCGCGCCTCATCAAAAACCCGCGTCGAAAAAACAACCATGACCAAGCTTGATGGCAAATTACGTGGCGTGCAGTCAGATCCGATCAGCGAAGCGATGCCCAAGGCCTGCGCGATAGATGATCCGGGTTGTGAAGCCTGCCAATAAATACCAACCAAGAGTCGTTAAATTAAGGAGTCAACCATGTTGAACTGGAATGAATCAGAAGCGATCAAATCACCGCTGCATGAAATTAATCTGGGCGCACAACCGCAACACGTCGCAAGCTCGGCGCAAGAGGAAGGGCACACTTTAACGGGCTTAGAAGGCATTGAAACCAACGCCGGCCGGGTAGATGTTTCTGCCAAACGCATCATTAATGCCACCGCCGATGTGAATCAACTTTTGCCGATGAAATACACCTGGGCATGGGAGAAATACCTCGCTGGCTGCAACAACCACTGGATGCCCACCGAAGTATCCATGCAGGCCGACATCGCCCTATGGAAAGGCCGCGAGGGCTTAACCGCCGACGAGCGCGCCATGATTATGCGCAACTTAGGCTTTTTTGCGACCGCAGAAAGTTTGGTCGCCAACAACATCGTGCTGGCCATCTACAAGCAAATCACAAACCCCGAGTGCCGCCAATATTTGCTGCGCCAAGCCTTTGAAGAGGCGGTTCATACCCACACATTCCAGTACATCGTGGAAAGCTTAGGTCTGGCCGAAGGCGAGCTCTTCAATATGTACCGTGAAGTGCCATCAATTACCGCCAAAGATGCTTGGGCACTGAAATACACCAAAAACCTCGCTGATGGACAGTTTGATACCAGCACTACCCAAGGTGCACAGGATTTTATGCGCGATTTGGTCGCGTTTTATGTCGTGTTTGAAGGCATGTGGTTTTACACCGGCTTTGCGCAAATCTTGTCCTTAGGCCGGCGCAATAAAATGACCGGCATCGCCGAGCAATACCAATACATCATGCGCGATGAATCCATCCACATGAATTTTGGGATCGATCTTATTAACCAGATCAAAATTGAAAACCCACATCTGTGGACCGAGCAATTCAAGGCGGAAATCAGCGCCATGTTGCATGAAGCTGCAGAGCTGGAAGTTGCTTATGCACGCGACACGATGCCGCACGGTTTATTGGGTCTTAATGCCGAAATGTGTGCCGAGTATTTACACTTCATCGCTAACCGCCGCTGCAACCAAATCGGTTTAGCAGAATTGTTCCCCGGAGCCAGCAACCCATTCCCTTGGATGAGTGAAGTAATCGACCTTAAAAAAGAAAAAAACTTCTTTGAAACCCGAGTAACCGATTACCAAACTGGGGGCGCCTTAAGCTGGTAACACTAATTTTTAAGTTAGTTATCAGATAAAGTTAACGCGGCACCAAGTCACTTATCTTATCTAGGGCGCTTTCATCAATCGAACAAATCGTTGCGCTTGATGAAAGCGCCCTTTTTGTAGCGACTTGAAAACCGCATTTTGCAACTAGCCGGGGTACTCGACCCCGTGGCGCAAGTGATCGACATTAACGCCCGGCGTAATGCTGGATAAAACACACGGGTAACTTGTAACTTATGAGCTACACTAACCCCATGTGGGAACAAAGCGACTACCAAACGCCTGACGGCAAAATTCCCTACCGGGCATGGCTTGCCGGACTTGGCGACCGACAAGCACGCGCGCGCATCGTTGCCCGTGTCCTCCGCATGAAAGGCGGTAACTTTGGCGACTGTAAACCCATGCGTGAAGGCGTGTGGGAGCTACGCATTGACCACGGAACAGGCGCTACCGCGTGTATTACGCCAGATCGGGCAAGAAAATCATCTTGCTCCTAACCGGTGGCGACAAACGCACCCAGCAAACCGATATATCAACCGCCGTTCGCTACTGGCAGGACTGGCAAGCGAGGAACAAAATATGAACCGCCCCGACATCCCCCATGAAGAAACCATTATCGAGCTGATGCGCGAAGACCCGGCATTTGCAGAAGAACTGCTGGCCGTGGTGCTAGAAGAAGTTGATGAACCGGGCGGACGCGAAGCCCTGCTAACAGCATTGCGCTGTTTTGCCGAAGCAAAAGGCATGAGCGCCATTGCGCAAGAAACCGGGTTATCCCGCGAAAGCCTCTACCGCGCCTTATCCACGCGCGGCAACCCAACGCTTAAAACCCTGCTGGCGGTACTCAAAGCCACGGGCTTGAAATTAGGTATTGAACGCAATCACCAGACGGCCAACATAACCGCATAAAACAAAACCCGCCGGATGTTTGGCGCATCAAGCGGGCTTCTAACCATAACGCAAAAAGGGCTTTGCAATGGCTGATTTACAGTTTACCGAATGGGATTTATTAAAACTGCACGACACACTAACTTTAGTCGAGGCAGCTTGCGTAATCATTGGTTCATTGCCAGCGAGAATTACAAAATATGGTGAGGAAAACATGCCTTCTTTTGGACATTGGGAATACAACGAGTGGGTGGCTGACCCCCGCGACGATCAATTAGAAACTGTCACAAAAGCATTAATGAGGGCTGTTCGTAATGACAAAGGATTTAGTTTATCAACAAACCATTTTGATGATGATTTACCCAATCCATGGATTGCCGAAATCAGTATTAGCGAATTAAAAAATGGCTAAATAGCAAAAACGTACACCCTGCATTCTTTTTCGGAGAACCTACAAAAGACCCTGACTATATGAACCCAAACCACCCCCGCTATTCGGCAAAACTAGCCGCTGCTGTACGGGTTCGGCTGGCGATGGATGATGAGGAACTTACGCGCGGAAAATCGACGATCAACGCCATGGAAGCATGGCTAGAAACTCGTTATAAGGAACTTGATTTGTTACATGAAGGCACAAGGAACAACACCGCAATAAAAGAATGCGCAAAAGTGGCAAACTGGAACACTAAAGGCGGGGCAACCAAAACCCCCGAACCCAGCAACCCACCCACCCCATTAAATCAAGATAAAACAGTAGGATAAATTGATTTAATTTTATTACCCCTTGTGGGTTCTGCTCAAACCCACCCACCCCTTAAGTAATTTTAAGGGGTGGGTTTTTTATAACCTGCCCACCTATTCGGGCAAGATCACCGCCTCTAACCTGCATTCCGTGACTTAACCAAGCCCACGGAGGCACCTCAATGAACGATCAAACCATTCAATGTCAAACAGCGTCGAAAACTGACCACCCAACAGCGTCCAATTTTGACCAGGGTTTAGGCTGAATTTTTGCGCTGTTTGAAGCGGTAAGA
>JAGDVP010000015.1 GCA_023255735.1 Halothiobacillus sp.
GGTGAGTTTTGCGTGCTGCGCGGTTTGTGCGTTCATGTTCGTTCTCCTTGCGGGGGCGCCATCGGGGGTGCCGTCTGGAATGCTAGGGTGATGTCTTGATAGACCTCGGCGACCGTGCAGGTGAGCTCTAGGCATTCGAGGGTAAAGGTGCCTTCGGTGTGAATTTCGGGCTGCCAATCGGCGCGGCGGCGGTAGATTTCAATTTGCGAGGTATCTTGTGAAACCAGCACGTATTCTTCAAGGCTGGGTAGGGTTTGGTAGGCGAGCATTTTTTCGCGCCGGTCGATGCGCTCAGTGGTGTCGGAGAGCACCTCGATAATCAGGCACGGGGCGGTGCGGTAATGGCTCGCGCGGTCGGTGGAATCGCAGCTCAGTAGCAAATCGGGGTAGTAGAAAATATCTTTGCCGCTAATGCGTAAATGCACTTTCATGTCGGCAATAAAAAGCTGGCATTTTTTTGCGCGGGCTTGGGTCGTGAGGGCGAAGGCGAGTGCATTGGTGATTAATCCGTGCCGATCACTTGCGCCGCCCATAGCAAAAACTTGGCCGTCGATGAACTCGTGGCGAATTTCGCTGTGCTCCTCGCCGCGCAAATAATCTTGTACGGTGAGTTTTGCGTGCTGCGCGGTTTGTGCGTTCATGTTCGTTCTCCTTGCGGGGATGCCATCGGGGGGCTCTGGGTGATGTCTTGATAAATTTGTGCCCATGGGATGCTCGGGGTGGCATCCGGCAGCGGTAGGGTTAAAACCGATTCAAACCCGCTGGCCTCAAAGAGCGTCCAGTGGTTGTCTTGGGTGCAGATAAAGGCTTCACCCTCGGTAAACTCGTGGCGCAAGGGTGTATGGGCTTCCTGTTTAAGAAAATCGCTCAAGATGGCGGGGATGGCTTTCGTGGTTGCGGTCGCATTCATGGCATTGATCCTGATTTTGATGCAATGCCTTGAGTGTACCGTATTTTTGTGGCGGCGTTATGGCCGCAATGGGGCGGGGTTAGATGTCACGCAAGAGCGCATTAATGCCGACTTTGCTTAAGGTTTTGGCATCGACTTTTTTCACAATCACCGCGCAATACAGGCTGTATTTGCCGCATTTTGAGGGCAAATTGCCCGATACCACGACCGAGCCTGCGGGGATGCGGCCATAGGTGATTTCGCCGGTTTCGCGATCATAAATTTTGGTGGATTGGCCGATATACACGCCCATGGAGATCACCGAGCCTTCTTCGACAATCACGCCCTCTACGACTTCTGAGCGCGCGCCGATAAAGCAGTTATCTTCGATGATGGTGGGGGCGGCTTGTAAGGGTTCCAAAACGCCACCAATGCCGACACCGCCGGATAAATGCACGTTTTTGCCGATTTGCGCGCAAGAGCCGACGGTGGCCCAGGTATCAACCATGGTGCCTTCATCCACATACGCGCCGATGTTCACATAAGAGGGCATCAGCACTGCGCCTTTGGCGATAAAGCTGCCATGCCTAGCCACGGCATTGGGCACCACGCGAATGCCCGATGCTTCAAATTGTGCTTGATCCCAATTGGCAAATTTGGTGGGCACTTTATCGAAATAGCGCAAATCGCCGCTTTGCACGACTTGATTCGGGTTTAAGCGGAACGAGAGCAGCACGGCTTTTTTCAGCCATTCATGAACCTCCCAATCGCCCACGCCGCGCCGCGTCGCTACACGCAGCGTGCCGGCATCGAGCAGGCCAAGCGTGGTGTTGACCGCCTCGCGCACGTTGGCTGGGGCTTGCGCGGGGGTGATGTTCGCGCGGTCTTCGAAGGCGGTTTCAATGGTGTTTTTAAGGGCGTTGAAGTCGGTCATGGGGGTGTGCTCAATTAATTAAAGATGCAGCATTCTAGCAGCCTGAATCCGTTAAAGGGGTTCTGATTGCCCCCACCACCCCAACCCCTCCCCCACAAGGGGAGAGAGGCTTAATAGAGCCCGCTGTTGGGGGAGGGGTTTGATAGAGCCCACCGTTGTTGGGGGGCTTAAAAAGCCCGCTGTTGAGGGCTTTAGGGTGAGCGTATTAACGACTCCCTCCCCCCTTGTGGGGGAGGGCTGGGGTGGGGGTGCAGAGGCTGACAGCCTGCTGTCAGGTTGGTCTATTAGGCTTTGCTGATAAATAACCGTTTTGGGGGCGTTATGCGGCAAAGTTTTGGGATTCGGGTGAGCGGCGCGTTGCTTGGGCTTGTGTTTGGCTTGGGGCTGGTAAGTGGGGTGGCGCAGGCGGCAGCGCCAGCAGAATTTACCCCAACGCCCGCACAAATGAAAAATTTGGGCGTGGTGACGGTGGTTAGGCAAAGTTTTGCGCAAACGCATTGGGCCGATGGCAGTTTAGCGTTTGATGAGGACATGAAAACCGATGTGTTCTCCCCCTATAGCGGGCGGGTGGTGCGCTTGCTGGCCAAACCTGGCGATGTGGTGAAGCGTGGGCAGCCGTTGATGGCGGTGGCGGCCTCTGAAATTGTGCAAGCGCAGAGCGATTTGCAGGCCGCCGCCGATGCCCGCGCCACCGCGCAGGCGCAGTTTGAGTTAGCCAAAGCGAATGTGGTGCGGCAAAAGGGGCTGGTTGAGGCGAAATCGGGCGCGGTGAAAGATTTATTGCAAGCGCAATCGGATTTGGTGGCGGCAGAGAATAATTTGAAGTCGGCTGAGGCGGCATTGACGGCGGTGCGGGATCGGTTACGGGTGCTGGGGGTGGCAGATGCGGAGATTACGGCGATGCTGCGCCCGAAAAATGCGCGCGCCGCTTTGCCTGAGTCGTTCATTGTGGCGCCGATTGATGGCACGGTGATTGCGCGGCAGGTGGGATTGGGGCAGGTGATTAACAGCGCGGCGGCCGGTGGCAGTACGGCGGTGTTTACGATTGGTAATTTATCGAAATTGTGGCTGATTGCCGGCGTGCGCGAGGCTGATGCGCCGTTTGTGCGCGTGGGGCAGCCGGTGCGGGTGCATTTGTCGGCATTCCCGGGGCAAACCTTTACCGCGCAGGTGGATTGGGTGGCGCCGGCGCTGGATGCAAGCTCGCATCGCTTGCCGATTCGCGCGGCGCTGGAAAACCCCCAAGGCTTGCTCAAGGCGGGCATGTTTGCGCAATTTGCCATTCAAACCGGTTCAACGGAGCCTACTTTGGCAGTGCCGGAGCTTGCGGTGATTCATGAAGAAACCCGCTCGGTGGTGTGTGTGCAAAAGCCCGATGGCGCGCTTAAGGTGGTGCCGGTTAAGCTTGGGCAGTCCGATGGCAAGGGGCTTGTGGCGATTACTGCGGGGCTGAGTGAAGGTGAGCGCGTGATTACGCAAGGCGCGATTTTTATGGTGCGCGCGGTTGAGGCGGCGGCGGGGATGCAAGAATGAACGCGCTGATTAAATTTGTGCTCACCCAGCGCATTTTGGTGCTGGTGATTTTGGTGTTAACGGTGGTCGGTGGCGCGGTGGCGTTTACTCAGCTGAATATCGAGGCTTATCCCGATCCTGTGCCGCCGATGGTGGAATTAGTCACGCAAAGCTCCGGCCAATCGGCCGAGGAAATTGAGCGGTACATCACCATTCCGATTGAAACCGATATGGCGGGCATCCCGAATGTGACCAGTATTCGCTCGATTTCGCTGTTTGGCTTATCCGACATTAAAATCAGCTTTAATTACAATTTCACCCACGAGCAAGCCCAGCAGTGGGTGATTAACCGCCTCTCGCAATTAGGCCCCCTGCCCAATGGCGCGCAGCCGAGCATTTCACCGACGAGCCCCATAGGCGAGATTTACCGCTATCAGCTCAAAGGCCCGCCGGGCTATTCGGTGCGTGAACTTAAAACCTTGCAAGATTGGGTATTGCAGCGCCGATTCAAATCGGTGCCCGGCGTGGTAGACGTGACCGGCTGGGGCGGCAAAACCAAAGCCTATGAGGTGAACGTTAGCCTGCCTAAACTGAGGGAATACAACCTCTCGTTGAATCAGGTATTGCAGGCCATCGGCAACAGCAACAGCAATGTGGGCGGGCAGACGATGGACATCGGCGCGCAGGCGGCGGTGGTGCGCGGCGTGGGCGTGTTTGCGCACGAGGCAGATATTGGCCTAACTGTGCTGGCGGCCAATCAGGGGGTTCCGGTGTTGCTGCGCGATGTGGCGCGCATCACCATCGGCAATTCGCCCCGTTTAGGGATAGCCGGGCTAGATAACGAGGATGACATTGTTCAAGGCATTGTGCTGATGCGTCGTGGTGCCGAGAGTATGCCGACCATCGAGCGCGTGGAGGCTGAGGTTAAAAAAATCAATGCCACTGGTGTGCTGCCAGAGGGTGTGAAAATCGAGCGGATTTACGATCGTAAAAGCCTGATTGAAGTGACCACTCACACGGTGATGGAAAGCATGCTCACCGGCATTATTTTGATTTTCTTTTTGCAGTGGGTGTTTTTGGGCAATTTGCGCAGCGCACTGATTGTGTCGATGACGATTCCGTTTGCGCTCGCCTTTGCGGTGATTCTCATGGTGGTGCGGGGCGAATCGGCCAATTTGCTTTCCATGGGCGCGATTGACTTTGGCCTGGTGGTGGATGCCTCGGTGATTATGGTGGAAAACATTTTCCGCCATTTATCGGAATCAGCAGCCGCGCGACATACCGGCGGCACGTTATTGCACCGCATGCGCACGCCGATTGGCTTAACCGGCAAATACGGCACCATCGGCAACGCCGCGGTTGAAGTGCAAAAATCCATTTTGTTTTCGGCGGTGATTATTATCGCGGGCTTCTTGCCGCTGTTTACCATGACGGGCATTGAAGGCCATATTTTCGGCCCGATGGCGACCACTTACGCCTACGCGATTGCCGGCGGCTTGATTGCCACCTTTACCGTATCGCCCGCGCTTTCAGCCTTGCTGTTGCCCGAGCATGTGGAGGAAACCGAAACGATCCTCGTGCGGTTTTTGCGGCGCATTTTTGGCCCCTTAGGCGTGTGGGCGCTTAAATTCAAATGGCTGGTACTCGGCCTTATGATGGGGATTTTGCTGCTCACCTTTTTAATGGGGCGCACGCTGGGTATCGAGTTTTTGCCCAAGTTAGAGGAGGGGAATTTGTGGATTCGCGCCACGATGCCGCTCACTATTTCGCTGGATGAAGGCGAGCCGTATGTGAATGCCATGCGCCGGGTGATCGAAAAATACCCCGAGGTCGATCGGGTGGTATCGCAACACGGCAGGCCCGATGATGGCACCGATGCGACGGGTTATTTTAATGCCGAGTTTTTTGTGCCCTTAAAGCCGTTTAATACCTGGCCTGCTGGGGTGGATAAAGAGAAGCTCACCCATGAGATGTCCTCGGAGCTGCGTCAAAAATTCCCGGGTGTGGATTTTAATTTCTCGCAATATATTGAAGATAACGTCGAGGAAGCCGCCTCGGGCGTGAAAGGCGAAAATGCCATCAAGCTCTTTGGGCCTGATTTAGCCACGCTTGAAAAACTGGGCGAGCAAATTAAAGATGTGGTGGCCACCGTGCCCGGCATGACGGATTTAGGGGTGTATAAATCGCTGGGGCAGCCCACGGTACGCATTGATATTAACCGCGCGGCGGCGGCGCGCTATGGGCTGAATACCGGCGATATTAACGCTACCATTGCCACCGCCATCGGCGGGCAATCGGCGGGCGATTTCTTTGAGCCGGGCAGTGATCGGCACTTTCCGATTGTGGTCCGGCTGGCGGCGCAATACCGCGATAATCTGGAGGCGCTCAAACGCATCCCCGTGAGCGCGCCAGACCCCACCGGCAATGGCGGCAGCATCCAAGTGCCCTTGGGTGAGGTGGCGGATATTTCGCTCGTTTCGGGCGCGGCGTTTATTTATCGCGAAAATCAAGAGCGCTACATCCCGATTAAATTCAGCGTGCGCGGGCGCGATTTGGGCAGCGCGGTGCTGGAGGCGCAAGCAAAAGTGGCCGATGCGATCAAGTTGCCGCCGGGTTATCGCTTGGCGTGGGTGGGGCAGTTTGAAAACTTTAAAGATGCCATGCAGCGTTTAAGTATCGTGGTGCCCTTGGCGTTTTTATTGATCGGGGTTTTGCTGTACATCAACTTCCGCTCCTTGGTGGATGTGCTGTTGGCCTTAAGTGTGATCCCTATGGCCATGCTGGGCGGTATTTTTGCGCTGTGGGTGACGGGCACGCCGTTTAGCGTGTCGGCTGCGATTGGCTTTGTGGCGCTGTTTGGTATTTCGGCGATGGATGGCATTTTGATGCTGTCGTATTTCAACAGCCAGCTTGAAGAAGGTTTGGATAAAGCGAGCGCGATGCTCAAAACCACGGCCACGCAATTTAGGCCGGTGCTCATGACCTGTATCGTGGCCTCGGTGGGGCTGGTGCCCGCAGCCCTGGCCACGGGCATAGGCTCGCAGGTGCAAAAACCTTTGGCGCTGGTGGTGGTGGGCGGAATGCTCTTGGCGCCGGTATTGATTTTGACCGTGCTGCCGGTGCTGATTGTGATGTTTTCACGCCGCAAGCCCGCTGTGCTGCAAAATTAACGGAGAAGCCGACATGCGTTCAATTCATTCCATCCAACGGCTCCATCGTCAGCCACAGGGCAGGGCTGGGCTTGTTAAATGGGGCGTGCTGGCGTGCTTGCCGCTGTTAGCGAGCTGCACTTTAGGACCCGCCGGCACCCCCCCCGTCTTGCCTGCCGATGCGGGGTACACCCAAATGCCCATCGCGTTGCCTGCCCATGCGGGCATGGTGATTGCGCCGCAAACCGCCGAAAACCCAACCCTTTGCACCAACTGGTGGCAGGCTTTGGGTTCGGATAAGCTCAATAAACTCATCGCCCAAGCACAGGCCCGCAACCCCAATCTTGCCAGCCAGCAGGCGGCGCTGAACGCGGCGCAAGCCTTGGCGGCGGCCGGCCAAAGCGCGTTATTGCCAAGCGTGCAGGCCGGGTTTTTCCCCAGCCGGCAAAGCCAAGCAAAAGGCATTTCGCCCACCTTAAACTCGGGGCAAAGCCTGTTTAATTTGCACACCGCCCAAGTTCAGGTGAGCTACGCGCTGGATGTGTTTGGCGGCAATCAACGCCAAGCGCAAATTGGCCAAGCGCTGGCCGATCAGCAAGCGGCCTTACTTGCCGCCGCGCGCATAAGCTTAATTAACAATGTGATTTTGGCGGCGGTGAATTACGCCGCCGGGCAAGATTCCCTGAAACTAACCCGCGAGGTGGTGGCGCTCAACCAAACCGCGTTGAACCGCACCCAGCAGCAATTCGCCCAAGGCCAAGTGCCGCAACTCAATGTGATGCTGGCGCAAACCGCCTTGCTGCAAGCGCAAAGCACCGAAGCGGCATTAGAAAAACAAGCCGCCTTGCAACGCGATCAATTGGCGGCTTTGGTGGGGCAATATCCCAACGAGCCGCTTGAATTGCCCACCTCGCTGGCGCAATTTCATCTGCCGACTGCCTTGCCCTTAAGCCTGCCCTCGGCACTGGTGCAAAATCGCCCTGATATTGTGGCGGCGGGGGCTTCGGTGCACGCGGCGGCGGCGCCGATGGTGGCTATACCTGCTCGGCGCTGGCGGGGCTGCTTTCATCCCCCAATCAATTTTGGTCGCTGATTGGTGGCATAACCCAGCCCCTGTTTGATGCGGGCGGGCTGGCCAATCGGCAAAAAGCCGCCGAAGGGTTTTACACCCAAGCCTTGGAAACCTATCGCGCCACGGTATTGAACGCGTTTGTGAATGTGGCCGATAGCTTGCACGCGCTGAAAGCAGATACCGAAGGCGTGCGCACAGCGGTGGCGGCAGAGCAGCTGGCGCATCAAACTTGGCAGGCCGCGATGAAACAGATTGATTTAGGCGATATTAGCCCCTTAACCGGCTTGGCCGCCGAGCAAAATGATCGTCAAGCTGCATTGGCGCGCGTGCAGGCCGAGGCCCTGGTGTATCAGGATGTGGCCGCGCTCTATCAATCCCTTGGGGGTGCATGGTAGGCTCAAAGCCTCGGGGTAGGGAGGCGGCGGATGCGCATTTTATTTATCGAAGATGATGAACAGTTAGGCGAGGTAACCCGTCGCGCCCTTTTAACCCAAGGCTGGACGGTTGATTGGCTGCAGGCGGCAGGCGATTTGGTGGCCTTGCTGCGCCAAACCGCGTTTGATGTGCTCTTGCTTGATGTGGGGTTGCCGGGGCTAGATGGCTTTAGTGCCCTGCACGCGCTGCGGGCGGCGGGCATTAAAACCCCGGTGCTGATGCTCACCGCGCGCGATCAAGTGGCCGATCGGGTGCACGGGCTTTCGCTGGGGGCGGATGATTATTTAATCAAGCCGTTTGCACTGGCCGAACTCTTTGCACGGGTGAATGCGCTGGCGCGCCGCGCCACCGATTTTGTGTCATCCACCCGCACGCTCGGCAACTTATTTATTGATGTGGCCAGCAAAGAGGTGCGCATCAATAACCAACGGGTAGAGTTGTTGCCGCGGGAATGGGCGGTGCTGCATTTTTTAATCCGCAATAGCGGGCGGGTGGTGAGCAAAGAGCAAATCCTCGATGCGCTGTTTGGCTGGGACGATGCGCCCTCGGCCAATGCCGCCGAGGTGTATGTCTCCCGCCTGCGCGCCAAAATCAGCGCGGCGAGCGTTTCGATTCAAACCGTACGCGGTTTTGGCTACCGGCTCATCGCCCAAAGCGATACCCCGCGTGCATAGCTTAAAGCGCAGCTTATTAATTGGCCTGATTGTGCCGCTGCTTTTGATTTTGCCAGCGGTCGCAGCAATTCAATACTGGCTGATTGTGACCCCAGCCAAGGCGGAAATTGATGCCCAGCTTGGGGATTTTGCGCTCGCTTTGGCGCGGTTTATCCACGAAGAGGGCGGCATGGTTAGCTTTAAAATTACCGCGCAGGCCGAGCGCTTACTGCTAACCGATCAATCAGATAAAGAGTATTTTTTGGTGCTCGACCCCGCCGGCCGCGCGTTGGCCGGGGATGAAGCGTTGCGGGATCCGCCTTTGCGCGTGGCGCCCGATGAATGGCAGTTTGTCGATGGCGTGCTTCATCATCATCGCCTGCGGATTTTGGTGTTCGGCACGCCTTGTGGTGCGGGGGTGTGCCAAATTCGCATTGCCGAGACGTTTATTAAACGCAACCAAGTACGCACCGATGCCTTAATAGCTACCATTGGTTACTCCCTCTTGTTTGGGCTAATTACCATCGGCGTGATGGTGCTGGCGGTGCGCCGCAGCTTGGCTGTGCTCAATCAGCTCAACGCCCACTTGCTCGCGCAAAACCCGCACGAGCTGAGTTTGTGGCAAGGCGAGCCCATCCCCAAGGAGCTGGCGCCCCTGATTGCCGCGTGGAATCAATTACTGTTTAAGTTGCAAGAATCGCATCGCGCCCAGCAGCAGCTCATTGCCGATGTGGCGCACCAAATGCGCACGCCGCTCTCATCTCTTAAAATGGAAGCGGAACTCGCCTTGCTTGAACCGCACCCGCCCGCCGTGCATCAGGCGCTTGAAAACTTAAATCGCGCCGCTGATCGCGCCGCAAGGCTATCGGCGCAGCTCTTGAGCCTAGCGCGTGCCGATCAGGGCCTGCAGGCGGTGGGGCAGTGGCAAATGGTGGATTTGAAAACTGTGGTGGCCGAGCTCGTAGAAGAGTGGTCGCGCCGCGCGCTGGTGCAATCGATTGATTTAGGCTTTGAGCTCGAATCGGCGCTTATTTATGCCAATCCCTCGTTGCTTATCGAGGCGATTGCAAATCTTCTTGATAATGCCTTTGAATATGCAGGCGCAGGGAGTGTCGTCACCGTGCGCTGCCGCGTGGCGGGGTATCGCGCATTTCTGGATGTCGAAGACAACGGGCCTGGCATCCCAGCAGAAGAGCATGCGCGGGTTTGGGAGCGGTTTTATCGCGCCGCCGATACCGCCGATGCACATAAAGACGCATCACACGCCAGCAGAGGATCGGGCTTGGGCTTGGCGATTGTGGCAGAGATTGCCCGCCGCCATAATGCCGTGGCCGAAATTTTAAGCCCACAGACGGGGCAGGGGACCCGCATCAGGCTCAGTTTTCCGGCGGTATAGGCCAGTACGAGCGAGCATCCCGCCTCAAAACCGGCGGCTTAAATTCGTCGATTTGGCGGTTAAGTGCAAGAAAACAGCGGCTAAAACGCAAAATGTGCGCGCACCGCAAACGCATTCACCGGGCCGCGCGCTGGGTTGTAGGCTGGGTTATTGATGTGCTGGAAATCAAGGCTCACCGTGGTGGCAGAATTGAGCGCATAAGCGTAATAGGTTTCCAGTACCCGCTCTGGGCGATAGCGGGGCAGTGCGCCATCGCCAATAAAGGCGCCCAAACCGCCGGCGGCCAAATACGCCTGATGGCGCTTGGATAAGCCATTTTGCGCGAACGCGAGACCCCAAGTGTCGTTTTGCCGACCCCACGCCCGCCCGGTAACCGATAAGCCGGTGGCGATTTGGTGCTCAATTTCAGCAAAAGCGAACGTCTCATAGCGGCCATCGTTGTGGCTGGCGCGCAAAAACACGCCCACATCAGAATTCAAGTTTTGCTCGATATTCAGCGCGTAGGCAATTTTAATGTGCGGCGCACGCACAGAGGCTAAATCGGGCACACCTTGCTGGCCGTTGGCATTCCAATACGCCAACGCATCGCTAAAGCTACCCATAGTGGCGCGGTTGCGCATCAACAACACGCGCACAGCGCCAGGTTGCCCCGCGAGCGTGTGATCGTGCTCAAGTTCGAGCTGATCGCCATAGGTTCGGGCTAATTGGTGATCAAGGTTTGGCCCATTGGAGGTGGAAGGCTGCATAAATCGGCCATAGCGCAGCGCCCAATCATCCCAATAGCCCTCAATCGCCGCGCCCGTGCTGTACCCCCGGGCATTGGCGGCGTAATCGTAGGCACCATCGGCCAAAAACGACCAATTAAAAAACTGGCTGCGCGGGTCGCCGGTGAATTGATTGGTATCAAAAATATCGGTCACCGCGAGTTTACCAAGCGTGAACACAAGCCTTCGCCGATCAACTGAGCCGGCTAACTGGTTTTGATCGCTGTCAACCGCTTGCCGCCCGCCCCCTAAATTCAAGGTTTGGCGCACAAACAGCCGCGCGATATACCCATGCGGTTCCTGCCCGCCGCCGCGCTGATTCTCCCCATTGGTGAGCCCGCCCAGTCCCAAAAGATTGGAGAAAGGCAGCCCGGAGAAAATCTCAGGGTTTAGATAAACCTCGGTATGGGGCGCTAAGCGCGCACCCAAAAATGCCGTACCTGAAAATGAGTTGCCCCATTGCGCTTGCGGCAAGAGGCTGTTATTGCCGGTGTAAGGCGCGTTAAAACTTGGGTGATATTGGCCAATACCCGTAGCCTGAAACAATGCCTGCGAGTTTTGCGCTGGCGGTTCGATGGCGTCGGCATGGGTTGGTACCGAGGTGAATACGGCAAAGAGCCCGCCGAGCAGCAAACCTAGTTTTGGTAGCTTCAGCCTGGCGGAGTTTTTTTCGATGGCCTGCCTGGATAATTTATGGGGTAATCCACTAGGTTTTGACACGGAATTGATTTCCTTTGCAAATGATAACGAGTTGCAATTGTATTAGCTTGTTTGTGGTTGTCAATCGCGCGGATTGAACCAGGCTGCTAGGGCTAGTCGGTGGTGCTGGATGTCCAGAACGCTTGGTTTAACTGGGTGATTTCCTGCAGGTGTTCGATGAGATGATCCAGTAACTGACTATCCACCGAGGTGATGGCGAGCGTGGCTTCGATTTCGATTTCACTCTCACCAAAGGGGCGAATTTCCATATCGTGCACGGCGAGGGCGTGCTCATCCAAGATTTGTTCGAGATTTTGCAGCGCCTCGTTGCGCCAAGTTTTGGTGGTAATGAGGTGGATGCTGGTTGTTACCTCGACCTGCTGGGTATCAATCGGCTTGCGGTTGACTGCGTTCACCACGGGGCGCAGCAAGGTATTGGCTGATAGTACAAATATTGTGGCCAGCACGGCCTCGGCAATCAGATCAGCACCAGCGCAAGCGCCGATGGCGGCCGAACCCCAGAGCGTGGCTGCGGTGTTGATGCCGCGCACATTGCCCTCCTCGCGCATAATGACGCCCGCCCCCAGAAAACCAATGCCGGAAACCACATAAGCCACCACATGAACCGCCCCGGCGCTGCCGCCGATGCGATTGGCCATGTCGACAAATATCGCCGCGCCTACCGCCACCAATACATTGGTGCGCAATCCGGCGGTGCGTTGGCGATATTGGCGTTCAAACCCAACCAGCCCGCCCAAGATAAAGGCGGTCAAAAGGCTAATCGTGCTATCGAGCATGGAGGCGGCGCTTAAATTTTGGATTGCCAAAAGCATAAATTCATCTCATTGAAGGGCGTTATTGCCAGCCAAAGCGGCGAATGTAAAAGCCTTTCATGGCTTGCGTGAGCAGCACGTAGCTCAAAATCACAAACGGCAAAAAGGCAAAATAAATCAATGGCAGGGGCTGCATGCCAAAGGTGTCGGCGAGCGGACCCAGCGGTAAAAAAATGCCAAAAGCGACAATCACAGCGGTCATCACCAACAGCGGCAGCGCGGCAATACTCTGAATAAATGGGATTTTTGCCGTGCGGATCATGTGCACAATCAGGGTTTGGGTGAGCAGACCTTCAATAAACCAGCCGGATTGAAACAAACTTTGCTGAGCGGGGGTGGTGGCGCCCAACACAAACCACAAAAAGGCGAAGGTTAGGATGTCGAAAATGGAGCTGATGGGGCCGAAAAAAATCATGAAACGGCCAATATCGGCGGGGTTCCATTGTTGCGGTTTTTTGATTTGCTCGGCATCGACGTTATCAAATGGAATGGTGGTTTGTGAAATATCGTAGAGCAGGTTTTGCGTTAAAATTTGCAAGGGCAGTAAGGGCAAAAACGGCAAGAACGCACTGGCAATCAGCACGGAAAACACATTGCCGAAATTCGAGCTGGCGGTCATTTTGATGTATTTGAGCATGTTGGCGAAGGTGCGGCGGCCTTCTAGCACCCCTTCTTCCAGCACCATAAGGCTCTTTTCGAGCAGGATAATATCCGCCGCCTCTTTGGCAATATCCACGGCGGTATCCACCGAAATGCCAATATCGGCGGTACGCAGCGCCGGGGCATCATTAATGCCATCGCCCATAAAGCCGACTACATGGCCACGGGCTTTAAGCAACCGCACGACGCGATCCTTGTGGGCGGGGGTGAGTTTGGCAAATACATTGGCGGTTTCAACCAAGCGGCTGAGTTCAGAATCATCCATGCGCTCAATGTCGCCGCCCAAAATCACGCGGCCACCCAAGATTTCAAGCCCCACATCGGCGCATACCTTGGCGGTTACCAATTCGTTATCGCCGGTTAATACTTTCACACTTACCCCATGCTCGGCTAAGGCGGCGAGCGCGGGCGCGGTGGTTTCTTTAGGCGGGTCTAAAAAGGCGATGTAGCCAATCAGAGTCAGGCCCGATTCATCGGCTACGCCATAAGCTTTGCGCATCGAGGGCAAATCTTTGGCCGCAACCGCTACGACGCGCAGGCCATCACTATTGAGATCGCGCGTGACGGTGCGCAGTTCAGCTAAGCGTTCGGGTGTGAGCAATTCTACCGCCGCGCCGTGTTGCACATGGGTGCAAATTTCTAAAATCTCTTCGACTGCGCCTTTGGTAATCAGCCGATCGCTCTCGCCATGCTCGGAGACAACAACCGACATGCGCCGCCGATTGAAATCGAACGGAATTTCGTCAACTTTATGAAAATTGTGGGTCGGGTTGAGTTCTTGATGCACCTCGGCGTGCTCAAGCACAGCCACATCCAGCAGATTTTTAAGGCCGGTTTGGTAATAGCTATTTAAGTAGGCGTGCTCTAGCACTTCGTCCGATTCTTGGCCGAAGGCATCGACATGCCGCGCGAGAATGATTTTATCTTGGGTTAAGGTGCCGGTTTTATCGGTGCATAACACATTCATAGCACCGAAGTTTTGAATCGCATCCAAGCGTTTTACGATGACTTTTTTGCGCGATAGGATGACCGCGCCTTTGGCCAGCGTACTTGTCACAATCATCGGCAGCATTTCGGGGGTGAGCCCCACCGCTACCGATAACGCAAACAGCAGTGCTTCGGTCCAGTTGCCTTTGGTAAAACCATTCAGTAACAAGACGATGGGCGCCATCACCATCATAAAGCGGATAAGCAGCCAGCTCACTTTATTTACACCGATTTGAAATGAGGTGGGTGCGTGGTCGGTGGCAGTGACCCGCTGTGCCAACGCGCCAAAATAAGTGCGATCGCCGGTATGGATCACGCAGGCGGTGGCTGAGCCGGACACCACATTGGTGCCCATGAACACGATGTTGTCGAGATCAAGCGGATTGGTTTGATCGGCGGTTTTAAGGCTGGCGTACTTTTCAACCGGCAGCGATTCGCCCGTCATGGCCGCCTGGCTGATAAATAAATCTTTAGCGGCGAGTAACCGGCAATCGGCGGGAATCATATCGCCCGCCGAAAGCAGCACGATGTCGCCGGGCACGAGGTCTTTTAAGGGGATTTCCTGCGGCGGATTGGTTTTGGTTTGTAAGTGCACCCCGTAATACTGCGCAAAAATGGGCGCGGCTTCGGTGGAAATATCTCGTCGCAATACCGTCGCCGTATTGCTGACCATCGCTTTTAAGGCATCAGCGGCTTTGTTGGCTTTCATTTCCTGCCAAAAGCGCAGCAGGGTCGAAAACAGCACCATAAAGCCAATAATCAGCGCGCCGGTATCATCGCCGGTGAGCGCCGAAACCCCCGCCAACAGGGAAAGCAATAAATTGAACGGGTTGCGATAAGCAAGCCATAAATGCAGCCACCACGGCAGGGGCTTTTCATGGCCAATTTCGTTGTTGCCGACGCGGACGCGAATCTCCTCGGCTTGATTATCGGTGATGCCATCCGGGTGCGATTCAAGTTCGCGCAATAGCTCATCTGGCGTTTGCTTGGCCGCTTGAATGAGCACCTGGCTTAATGAGGCTGGCACCTCGCGGCTGACCCCCGTTTGGGTCAGCGAATCGAGTAACAGCAAGCGCCGAAAATGCCGGTTCAGATGCCGCGCACGCAAAAACCCGACAAATAAATCTTTAAGCCAATTGCGTGCCATAAACCCCTCCGTTAAACAGCAACCACTGTTGATGCGCCTCATTAGGCAAGCAAATCATTGTATGTGTTTTATATGACAACACGCTGTCATTAGGCTGTCAGCACGCTGTCTGCACCCCCCTCCCTAGCCCTCCCCCACAAGGGGGGAGGGAAAATGCGCTCGCTAAATAGCCCTCCCCACAAGGGGGGAGGGAAAATGCGCTCGCTAAATAGCCCTCCCCCACAAGGGGGGGAGGGAAAATGCGCTCGCTAAATAGCCCTCCCCCACAAGGGGGAGGGAAGATGCGCTCGCTAAATAGTCCTCCCCACAAGGGGGGAGGGAAAATACATGCGCGAAGTATTCCTTCCCTACAAGGGGGTGGAATACATGGTGCACGATGGCTTGCCATAGGCGTCTTTCTAGCCCTCCCCCTTCATGGGGGAGGGTTGGGTGGGTCGTCTGCGGTGGACGGGTTGAGCATGAGGCTAGCCCTCCCCCTTCATGGGGGAGGGTTGGGT
>JAGDVP010000002.1 GCA_023255735.1 Halothiobacillus sp.
CCACTCAAAACGCCGATTAAAAACTGATACAAAGATCAAGCGCACCTAAAGCATAACCTGATGCCGATACCCTCGGTAGGTGGGGCGGCTGGATGCTTACGGACAAGCCGGAGTTTTGCATTTTTCGTTGGTTAGGAGGCGATGAAAGCGGAAATGCACCGCAATGGACTAGCCAGTGCAGTGCAGATTGCGTTGGTTGCGGGAGCAGGATTTGAACCTGCGACCTTCGGGTTATGAGCCCGACGAGCTACCGAGCTGCTCCATCCCGCGTCAGTAGGAGGGGTATATTATAGGGTTTTCAGGCGGTGTCAAGACAATATTCAATTATTCTTAATAGCGCGCAGTTAATGGGCGGTTAGGCTGGTTTTGGCATCGGGCGAGCCGGTCGCCACCACTTTGTTCCGCCCCGTTGACTTGGCCATGTACAAGCGCGTATCAGCCTGCGCGACCAACGCCTCCGCCGTTATTGGGGTCTGTCCGGAGGTGGCTGCAATACCGATGCTGGCTGTCACCTCAAGCACTTGATCGCCGAACGGGACTTTGGATTGGCTGATGGCAAAGCGGATTCGCTCTGCGACGTCTCTTGCGTCGTGCAAACTGGCACCGGGCAAAACAACCACAAATTCTTCACCGCCATAGCGCAAAAGCACATCGCCTTCGCGGAGAATGTCTCGACAAATATTGGTCGATCGAATAAGTACCTTATCGCCAGTTAAATGACCGTAGGTATCATTTATTCTTTTAAAATGATCCAAATCAAGCATGAGTACAGCCAGCGCGGTTCGGTTGCGTTCGGCTCGATTGAGTTCTTCTTCAAGGCGTTTAAAGCCAAAGCGGCGGTTATAAATACCTGTGAGGGGATCTAACGCGGCAACGCGCTGCAGATCATCATGCAAGAGGGCATTGTTCAGCGCCAAACCTAAGCCTTGCATCAAGAGTGGTAACAAACGCGGAACCTCATCGGTAAAGGGTTGGGCGGACGCGAGTATCACCCAGCCGAGCACGGCACCATGATTTTTAATGGGGGTTAGTAAAACATCGGCGGGCACAAATTGGGATAACACGGCATCAACCATCACACCGGGCGGTAGTGTGATACGGTTTTGAGCGGCTTGATCTTGGTTGGCGACAAACGCCTGGCTTTCTAGTATTTTCTCGGGGTGATTCAAGCCGCGAGAGGCCAGTACAATCCATTCGCCCTGCCGCTCCAGCACAAGGGCGCCCCCTTGTGCGCGGGCATTGGCTTGCAGCATAACTAACGCTGAATCGCCCAGCTCGTGTAAATCTAATTGACTGGAAAGGGTTTGGGTGAAGCTTCGAATTTGCGCTTCAATGCGATGCGCTTCGTGCAAGGCATAGAGCAATGAATTATAGCTATGAGCTAGAGCACCTAATTCATCTTGATCGCGTTCATCGAGGCGACACCTGGCTGGATCACAGGTAGACCAATCCTCTGTGAATGTGGCTTGTTGCATAGCGAGTCGCACTTGCTGCATACCTGCAGCAAGCTTTCTGAGCCGGGGGCGAACGATGCCGCTTGCCAGCGCGAAGTTGAGCCAACCCACCACAAAGCCGGATATTAGAGTTGCCGCAATAAACGCCGGTGCAAGGGCAATGGTTTTAGGTACGCCAAACCCTATAACAAAGAGCGGAAATACGGCGCCCATAACAAGCCCCATAGTCAGCATGCCTAAGGCTAAGGCACGAAAAACATGTTTCGAAATTTGCATCCTGCAACTCATGTGATGGGTTTAGTTCGATGAGAGGGGGATTTCCTCTTCATTTGTGACAGTTATGCTACCGCGCTTAAAATTTGAAGTCATAGGGAAGTTTTTTAGGCACTATTAATAAGTTAAGGGCGCTAACGTGGCGCACGGCTAAGTGCGCAATACGGTGGCGCGCCAAGCATCATTAATGATTTGATCAAGCGCGCGGTACTTAGGCTGCCAGCCTAGATACTGTTCGGCGGCACGGGCATCGGCAATTAAATGCGCCGGATCGCCTAATCGACGCTGGGCGCGTTCGATTGGAATGGGGCGACCGGTGACCATTTCTGCAGTTTGGATAACCGCCAACACAGAAAAACCATCGCCATTACCTAAATTAAAGCGTTGGCTTTGATCGGTGCGCTGCAACCATTCCAACGCCTGCAGGTGGGCTGAACAAAGATCTTGTACATGGATGTAATCGCGCACGCAGCTACCATCACAGGTGGGGTAATCTGTGCCAAAAACAGAAATAGCCGCCCGCTTGCCTGCGGCGACTTGCAACACGAGCGGAATTAAATGCGTTTCAGGCTCATGCCGCTCGCTCAACTCGCCTTCAGGATCCGCCCCCGCCGCATTGAAATAGCGCAAACAGACCGACTTCAAGCCATACGCTTGGTCATAGTCTTCGAGCAATTGCTCCACCATTAATTTGCTGCGGCCGTAGGGGTTGATGGGGTTTTGTGGATGAGATTCTTTAATTCGAGGAGTTCGCGGCTCACCGAAGGTGGCTGCTGTCGAGGAAAAAATAAAATGCCGAACGCCGTGGCGCACCATGGCATCCAGCAAATTGAGGGTATTGCTCACATTATTTTGATAATACTTGGCCGGATGCTGTACCGATTCGCCCACTAAGCTGGATGCGGCAAAATGCATCACGGCATCAAATGCGTGTGTTTGAAACAGTTGGTTTAGCAAAGGCGTATCGGTCATGTCACCAATCACAAGTGATCCGTACCTCACGGCATCGGCATGGCCAGTGCTCAGGTTATCGAGGGTGGTAACGGTGTACCCTGCTCGCGCTAAATATTTGACCATGTGCGAGCCTATATAGCCCGCCCCTCCTACCACGAGAATGTGTAGTGGGCGGTTAATCATCCCGCACGCAATCGACAAAGTAGGCTTTACCAAACTCCGTTTCCTCGGCAACTAGGCCATGCACATCGGTTTCAAATCCGGGCAGCTGCTTGTTGAAATCACGGGCAAATTTGAGGTAATCCACAATGATTTTATTAAAGCGCTCGCCGGGAATGAGCAAGGGAATGCCCGGTGGATAAGGGGTAACTAACGAGGCTGTAATGCGCCCTTCGAGCTCATCGATAGAAACACGATCGATTTGTTTGCGCGCCATTTTCGCCCAAGCATCCGCTGGGCGCATCGCCGGCTCCATTTGTGAGAGATACATTTCCGTGGTGAGCCGCGCCACATCATTTTGTTTATAAAGATTATGGAGTTGCTGGCATAAATCCCTAAGCCCCATCCGCTCGTACCGGGGGTGTTTAGCCACAAAATCAGGCAAAATGCGCCATAACGGTTGATTTTTAGTGTATTCATCCTTGAACTGCTGCAAGGCGGTGAGCAAGGTATTCCAGCGGCCTTTGGTAATGCCAATGGTGAACATAATAAAAAAGCTGTATAGCCCGGTTTTCTCAACCACCACGCCATGCTCGGCTAAGTATTTGGTAACAATGGATGCGGGAATGCCGGTTTCATCAAAATCGCCATTTAAGTTTAAGCCGGGGGTAATGAGGGTGGCTTTAATTGGGTCGAGCATGTTGAAGCGATCGGTCATGCGCTCAAAGCCGTGCCAACTATCATCGGCGCACACCATCCAATCTTCCCGCGAGCCGATGCCTTCTTCGGCCAAATGCTCAGGCCCCCAAACTTTAAACCACCAATCATCGCCATATTCAGCATCTACTTTGCGCATGGCTCGGCGGAAATCCAAGGCCTCTAAAATGGATTCTTCCACGAGCGCGGTACCACCGGGCGGCTCCATCATGGCGGCCGCCACATCACAAGAGGCAATAATGGCGTATTGCGGCGAGGTGGATGAGTGCATTAAATAGGCTTCATTAAACACATCCCGATCAAACAGATGCTGTTCGCTATCTTGCACCAGCACTTGTGATGCTTGCGATAAACCCGCCAGCATTTTGTGGGTGGATTGGGTGGAGTAAATAACCGATTTTTCGCAGCGCGGGCGATCAGCACCAATGGCGTGATAATCACCATAAAAATCGTGAAAGGCGGCATGGGGCAGCCAAGCTTCATCAAAATGTAGGTTTTCAACGTACCCATCCAGCTCGTTTTTAATTTCCTCGACGTTATAAATAATGCCATCGTAAGTCGATTGGGTAATGGTGAGGATGCGGGGCGTTTTATCGATGGCTTTAGCGGCAAATGGGTGCGCTTCAATTTTTGCCCTGATGGTTTCAACCAAAAATTCACTTTGGGGAATGGGGCCGATAATGCCGTAATGATTGCGGGTCGGCATCAAAAACACAGGAATGGCGCCGGTTAAAATAATCGAGTGCAAAATCGATTTATGGCAATTGCGATCGACCACCACAATATCACCGGGTGCCACATTAGAGTTCCACACCATGCGGTTGCTGGTTGAGGTACCGTTGGTTACAAAAAACAGGTGATCGGCATTGAAAATGCGGGCTGCGTTGCGTTCAGATGCGGCCACGGGGCCGGTGTGATCGAGCAGCTGCCCCAATTCATCCACCGCATTACACACATCGGCACGCAATAAATTTTCACCAAAAAACTGGTGGAACATTTGCCCGACCGGGCTTTTTAAAAAGGCAACACCGCCCGAATGCCCGGGGCAATGCCAAGAGTAAGAACCATCAGCCGCATACCCGGTAAGCGCCCGAAAAAAGGGCGGCGCCACGGAGTTTAAATACGCTCGGGCTTCGCGCAAGACATGGCGCGCCACAAATTCGGGTGTGTCCTCGAACATGTGGATAAAGCCGTGCAGCTCTTTTAATACCTCGTTGGGTAAATGGCGGCTGGTACGGGTTTCACCATACAAGAAGATGGGAATATCCGCATTGCGAAATCTTATTTCTCGAATAAATTTACGCAGCTGGGCGATGACCGGCAGCTCTTTGGTTTGATCTTCATCTAAGGTGCTAAATTCTTCATCATCGATAGAAATAATGAATGCCGACACGCGGCTTTGCTGTTGCGCAAATGAGGATAAATCGACATAGCTTGTCACACCGAGCACTTCCTCTCCTTCGGCACGAATCGCATCAGCCAGTGCACGAACGCCCAAGCCTGAGGCATTTTCTGAACGAAAATCTTCATCAATGATGACGACGGGAAAGCGAAATAACATAGGATGAACCCTGTGCCGAAGTGAACAAATAAAAACAGCCCATTCCACCGATCGGTGCGTGAAAGGGCTTGCCTGTGTGATGCCGCATTATTCTAACGCAGCTGCTTTTGCATTTTGCGTATTTTGCATGACGTTTTGTTGAAGCGAGGCAAAACCAATCAAGCTCAAATCGCAAGCGCCTAACTTTGAGCGGAAGAATCGCTGGCTTGAAGCAAATAAGTGGGGTAGTTGATCGCGATAATTTCCGCTTGTACGCGCCTAGGCGCTCCATCATCGCTGGGTAAAAACAAGGTGATTTCCCGATCCAAGCATTTGCCCAGCGCGGCGCGCGCCAAGGGGGAATCGATGCTGATCAAACCGTTACTGGGGTCGATTTCGTCGGGTCCTACCAAGCACACCGTTTGCTCCCGGTCATCTTGATATAACAAAGTAATTTCTGCCCCAAAATAGACCCGACTGCGATCGGTGGGCGGCGCACGCACAACTTTAATGTCGCCAAGTCGTTTTTGTAGGTACCGAATACGCCGATCGATTTCCCGCAAGCGACGCTTACCGTAAATATACTCGGCATTTTCTGAGCGATCGCCTAGGGCGGCCGCTTCACGCACTGCCTGCACGACGGCACGCCGCTCGACCCGCCAAAGCTGATCGAGCTCTGCCAGCAAGCGGGCATGGCCGCGCGCGGAGATCACCGCCGTGCTCATGGCTATTTGCCCTTATTTCTTTTGTGCGCCTTTGCGGGGCGGTTGAATAGTAATCATGCTGCCCAATTTAGCCGTAGCGATGGGCGGCTCGGGGTTGATCGTTTGCTTGATGAGGCTAACCGCATGATCAAGATCACGCAGACGGTTGTCTTTTAATTCGCCCCCTGCGGCGCCCGGATGCCCGCCGCCGCGAAAGTATTTGGCTGAAATAGCACCGGCATCGACGCCTGGGTTGGCGCGCAGGGAAAGCTTGCCATTGCCGCGCACACCGATGGCCATATCCATGACTTGTCGGGTTTCCATCATGTCCATAATGACACCGCGCCACACATCATGCGGCCAGTTGTAAAAAATACCGGTTTTCACGCCATCAATCATCACCATCGGCACCGTGGTTTCATCCAGCACGGCGGCTGAAAGGAGATGAAATTTATCGTTTAAGGGTAATTCGGGGTTATTCATATCAGCTTTATCGATACGACCTTCGAGAAATTGCTTGCGAATATCGTATAAGCTGCGCTCGATGACTTCTAAATTGTCACCGCGTTCGTGTGCCGCAAAAAACGATTCGATGATATGAAAACGGTAGGCGCGTTTCAGGTCGCTCAACGGCGGTGCAAGGTGGTCATCTTGCATAACCAAACCAAGTAAATACAAAGACTTACGAAACAAAGGTTCGTCTTTAAGCCACCGATCGCCCATGTCTACAAAATCAGCGCGCAAGGCGTATTGCGCCTGCCGAGCTTCGGGCATGCGCGCAGCGACGGATTCATACGCAAGCTTGGTCGCGCAGCGTTCGGTATCAAGGTAATACCAATCGTATTTGGCGGCCACATCGGCACCGGTGGCATGGTGGTCGAGCAGTTGCAGAGTGGTTGGTACTTTGAGCTTTTTAACGCGTTTGTCGATTTGATCGGCTTGATCGAGCGTTAAATTCAAATCGGTGAGCAGAATACCGGCAGGCTCTCCTTTGGCCAGAATTTCTTCGACCACCCGATCGACCACCGCGGGAATATCGCGGTAATCTGAATTAAAGCACTGGGTTTTAATGCCCGCAGCTTTCAGCATGAACTGTGCGCCATAGCCATCTAAATCGGTATGGGAAATGTGGTATAGGGTGCCAGTTGGTGCAATTAGGGCAGGCGTGGTCATAAGTTTTAGCTCGGAATAATAAATTGGATAGGCATTCTAGCAGGCAAGTTGGGCGCAACAAGACGTTCGATTACTTGCGCCGCCAGGTGGTTTTGCCTGCCACATCCTCCAGCACAACCCCGCCAGCGAGCAACTCATCGCGGATGGCATCTGAACGGGCGAAATCCCGGTTTTGCCGTGCCGCCAAGCGCTCATGGATTTTTTGCTCAATGGCCACGTCCGTGAGCGCGTGCTGCGATGGGGGCGCCCAACGCAAAAACGTGTCTGAATCATGGCAGCCTAAATTGAGCACCTGCCCTATGACGGCGATCGTGGCGGCCACACGCAAGGCAAGAGCCTGATCGGCGGGATTGGTGCTGAGTTTCAGGCGATTTAACTCACTGATTTGCTCAAACACAATGGCTAAGGCTTCAGGCGTATTAAAATCGTCATTCATCACCTGCACAAACCGCGCCATAACCTCATCGAGCGCCGGTGCCGTAGTCGCCACGCCTTTAATCGCGGTGTACCAGCGCGATAAGCTCGCGCGCGCGGCATCTAAATTTTGATCGGAGTAATTAAGCGGGCTGCGGTAATGGCTCGATAACACAAAAAACCGAATCACTTCCGGGTGATAATTGGCCATCACTTGCTGCACGGTGAAAAAATTATCCAGCGATTTGGACATTTTCTCTTCATTAATCCGCACAAAGCCGTTGTGCATCCAATAGTTAACATAAGGCTTGCCGGTGGCGCATTCGCTTTGGGCAATTTCATTTTCGTGGTGGGGAAATTGCAAATCTTGCCCGCCGCCATGAATATCAAAGGTGGCACCTAATGCGCGGGTAGACATGGCCGAGCATTCGATATGCCAACCCGGCCTGCCAGCACCAAATGAGGCGGCCCAGCTCGGGTCGCCGGGTTTTTCGGCTTTCCATAAAACAAAATCCAAGGGATCCGTTTTCGCTTCATCAACCTCAACCCGCGCACCGGCGCGTAAATCATCCATCTTGCGGTGAGATAGCTCGCCATAGCGCGCAAATGAGGAGACATCGAAATACACATCCCCATTGTCTGCCCGGTATGCATGGCCTTTGCCGATGAGTGTTTCAATCATGGCGACCATATCACCCACCGCTTCAGTGGCACGCGGTTCGCTCGTAGGCGGCATGCAACCCAAGGCGGCGGCGTCATCGTGCATTAATTCGATAAAGCGTTCAGTTAAGGCTTGGATACTTTCTTTATTTTTGGCGGCGCGTGCAATAATTTTGTCGTCGATATCAGTGATATTTCGCACGTAATTGACGGCATAGCCCTGAGATTCTAGATACCGCACCACCATATCAAACACCACCATCACCCGAGCGTGGCCAATATGGCAGCGATCGTACACTGTCATCCCGCACACATAGATACCGACTTTATTCGGCGCTATGGGGATAAATTCGCGCTTGGCGCGGGCGTGGGTGTCATAAATAACAAGCATGGGGCGGGTTTCCAAAAACTGAGGTCAAACGAAATGATGAATAAGTTTGCGTTATGATTACGGCGCTATGCGGCAATCATAACGCAATTGCACTGACTAGAACCGTGTGCACTTGGCGCTTAACTTAAAACTTTTTCCAACCTTAAAGAGAGATGAACCATGGCTAATCCCCGCGTTTCTATGACGACCCGTTTGGGTCGCATCGTGATCGAACTGAATGCTGACAAAGCCCCCGCCACCGTCGCCAATTTTTTGGCTTATGTGGATAGTGGGCATTATGTGGGTACGATTTTTCATCGGGTAATCCCCGGGTTTATGGCACAAGGCGGCGGCATGGGCGCCGATATGGAATCGAAAAAAACCATGCCACCCATTCAAAACGAGGCCAATAACGGTCTTAAAAACGCCCGCGGCACCATCGCGATGGCGCGTACCGGTGATCCCCACTCGGCCACCAGCCAGTTTTTCATCAACCTTAAAGATAATGGGTTTCTCGACTATACCGCCAGCAACCCTCAAGGTTATGGCTATGCGGTGTTTGGTCATGTGATTGACGGCATGGCCGTGGTTGATGCGATGGCTACCCTGCCCACGGGTCGGCGCATGGGGCATAGTGATGTGCCCGCTGAAGATATTGTCATTACCGCTGTTGAGCGGCTTGAAGACTAATTCAGCGCATTAAGCGCCTAACCCCAAGGAAGATAGTTTAAGGAAAAGCCCATGGCTGAAGTTTTAATCATCGCCGATGTTCACTTAGCGCCCGCCAATAGCGCAGCATTGCAGCCGTGGCAGGCGCTGATGCGGCGAGCCGCTAAAGCCGATGCGCTCTATATTTTGGGTGATTTATTTGATTATTGGGTAGGTGACGATCAACCCATTGCGGCAGACATTGGGGCGGCTCTGGATCAACTGGCTGCCCTGCCTTGCCCCAAATTTTTTATAAGTGGCAACCGAGATTTTCTCATTGGCCAAGAATTTCTGGATCGCATCAAGGCAACGCCCCTGCCCGATGTTTGCAGCGTATCGCACTATAGCCAAAGCCTTGTTTTATGCCATGGCGATACCTTGTGCACCGATGATGCGGCCTATCAAGCCATGCGCCAACAGCTGCGCTCGCCCGTGTTTCGTTGCGATTTTTTAAGCAAGCCCTTAGATGAGCGCCTCGCGATTGCGATGAGTTTACGCGCGAGGAGCCGCACCGAATCGAGTAGTAAGCCTGAAGATATAATGGATGTGAATCCCGCCGCAGTGCGCGCGTTACTCAAAGCGCAGGATGCGTGTATTTTGTTGCATGGTCACACGCATCGCCCCGCGATTCATCGCGAGGCGCCCGGTATCAGCCGAATCGTAACGGGTGATTGGGGCGAGCAAGGTTGGCTTATGGCTGTTTCATCTGAAAAAATCATGCTCGAGCGTTTTAATGCAAAAACAAGTGAGATTGTCGATACACTTGATTTCAAGCCTCACCATCCTTTAAGGACAGCCCCATGACACTGCCCCTGTTCCTCACTTGGATGCGTATTGCCGCCATTCCTGTCTTGGTGCTGGTATTTTTATTTGCGCCCGCTGATTGGGGGCGTCCGTTATCAGCTTGGATTTTCGGCTTAGCGTCGGCCACCGATTTTCTGGATGGTTATTTAGCGCGCCGCTGGAATCAGCAAACCTCGTTTGGTGCATTTCTCGATCCGGTTGCCGACAAGCTCATTGTGGCGGCGGCGTTGATGCTGCTGGTGCATGCGCATCATGATGTGCTCATTGTGCTGGGATCGATTGTCATTATTGGGCGTGAGATTTTTGTCTCCGCCCTGCGTGAATGGATGGCCGAATCGGGCAATCGAGCCGCCGTGGCGGTTTCGCAAATCGGCAAGCTTAAAACTGTCGCGCAAATGTTCGCCATTATGTTCCTGCTGCAATTGTTTCCGCTGTGGGGTGTGGTACCCGTGTTTGATATAGGCTACTGGCTTTTAATGGGGGCGGCTGTGCTCACCTTGGTTTCCGGCGGCTTATATGGCATGGCCGCTTGGCGCGCAGTTAATGCCCGCAGGCTGCGGCACTAAGTTTCAGCCCAATGTGGTGGGTTCCCATTCGTGTTATTCGCCTGCAATGGCATTTAGCGCGCGGCGTTTGGTTAACCCACCGGGCGTCTCATCACCCCCCTGCCGTGCACGCCCAGCGCGTGCAAAACTGGTTGGCTCATGTATTAATTATTTTGAACATTCAAGTGGTTATTGAAGGTGAGCCCCCCACCGAGTGCGGCCATCTTTGGTTAGCCAATCATGTGAGCTGGCTTGATATTCCGCTGCTTGGTGGGCTTGTGCCGCGTACCGTGTTTCTCGCCAAAGCGGAAATTCGAGAATGGCCCCTCATTGGCCGCTTGGCCACTCAAGCGGGCACGTTATTTATGCTGCGGGGCACAGGCAGTGGGCAGGCGCAACATGCCCTTACGCAAGGCTTAAAACGCAATCAACACGTGGTAATTTTCCCCGAGGGCACCACCACAGTGGGGCTTGCGGTAAAACGCTTCCATGCGCGATTAATTCAAACTGCGCTGGATGTACCCGTGCCCGTGCAGCCGGTGGCATTGCGCTATATCACCCCTGATGGCAGGCTTGATCGAAGGGCGGCTTACATCGACAATGACAGCCTCATAACCTCGCTCTGGCGCATTCTGCGAGCCAAAAAAATACAAGTACGGGTGCGGTTTCTAGAATCTATTCCCGTGCAGCCCGCGCGCACGGCCAAGGCAGCCCCCGGCCTAAATCGCGATGGCATTACCCGTTTAGCCGAACAGCGCATCCGCCAAGCCCTGCAACAGTGGGATGCACCCTAACCCTTGGGGTCTGATTAAGTCGTGATAATCCATTGTGCTAAAATCTGGCAGCATCAAAGGTTCTGTCTATACTTCATCAAATTAAATGAATGGAGCTCATCCGCGTGACTTTTACCCCCATGCCCAGCTTGACCGGATCCGACGCCACGGCCAAGCGTGCCGAAATCCGCCACTATTTTCACACCACGATGGATACCTTTGAGCGGCTTTTTAGCCTGCTCAAAGACGATACCGTGTTTTACGAGCGCCCCGAGCCACTACGTCATCCGCACATTTTTTACTTTGGCCACACGGCGGTATTTTTCGTAAATAAATTAGTGCTCGCCAAATTATTACCTGAGCGCATCAACCCTAAATTTGAATCAATTTTTGCCATTGGTGTGGATGAAATGAGCTGGGATGACCTTAACGAGTCCACCCACGATTGGCCATCGGTGGCCGAAACCCGCGCTTATCGCCAAAAAGTGCGCGCCGCCGTTGATGCGCTCATCCAATCCACCCCATTGAGCTTGCCCATCGATTGGGAATCGCCTTTTTGGCCGATTTTAATGGGCATTGAACACGAACGGATTCACTTAGAAACCTCATCGGTACTTATTCGCCAAACCCCGCTTAAATTCATCATACCGCGCCCCGAGCATTGGCCTGTATGCACCGAGGCGGGTGCCGCTCCGCAAAATCACCTAATCGAAGTACCTGCGGGCAGCGTTCATCTTGGCAAACACGATGCGTATTACGGCTGGGATAATGAATACGGCGAGCATCAAGCGGATATCCCCGCCTTCGCCGCCAGCCAATATTTGGTCAGCCATGCTGAGTTTTTAGAATTTATCAACGCCGGTGGCTACCAAACCGATGCCTATTGGAGCGAAGAAGGCCTAGCTTGGCGCCAGTTTAAACAACCAAACCACCCTGTTTTTTGGATTGCCGATGCAACTCAGCCCACAGGCTATCGCTACCGCACAATCGCCGCCGAAATCCCGCTGCCGCTGGATTGGCCGGTTGATGTGAATCAACTCGAAGCCGAAGCGTTTTGCCGCTGGAAAGCCATGCAAACCGGTGAGCCGATTCGTTTGCCGTTTGAGGACGAATGGCGCCGCATTTATGATGAATCCCATATTGCCGATCAAGCCGATTGGCACCAAACCCCACCCGGCAACATCGCCCTTGGCTATTGGGCCAGCGCTTGTCCGGTCAACCGATTCAAACAGGGCCATTTTTACGATGTGGTTGGCAATGTGTGGCAGTGGACAAACACCCCCATCGCGCCGTTCGATGGCTTCAAAGTGCACCCTCTGTATGATGATTTCACCACCCCCACCTTTGATGGCCGGCATAATTTAATTAAAGGCGGCTCCTTTATCAGCACCGGCAACGAGGCACTGCGCTCGGCGCGCTACGCGTTTCGCCGCCATTTCTACCAACACGCCGGTTTTCGTTATGTGCGCAGCGACTATCGCGAACCCACCACCACCGCCTTATATGAAACGGATGCTCTGGTGAGCCAATATGGTGACTTTGGTTGGGGCGCCGGTTATTTCGGTGTTGAAAATTTTGCGGCACGCTGCGCGATGCTGTGCGTGCAGGCCATGGGTGATCGGCCAAAAACCCACGCGCTGGATGTCGGCTGCGCGACGGGGCGCTCCACCTTTGAGCTGGCACAAGCCTTTGATTCAGCAACGGGCTTAGATTTTTCAGCCCGATTTATCCAAATTGCCGAACAAATGCGCACACAAAAACAAATTCGCTACACCCTGCCCACCGAAGGCGATCTGGTGGATTACTGCACGGCCACACTGCCTAAACCGCTGGCAAACACCCCTGCCAAAGTTGCCTTCTGGCAAGCCGATGCGTGTAATCTCAAACCCCAATTTACTGGGTACGATCTCATTTTCGCCGGCAATCTCATTGATCGGTTGTATGACCCCGAAAAATTCCTAGCCGATGCCACGCATCGCTTAAATCCGGGTGGTTTACTGATTCTCACCTCGCCCTACACTTGGCTCGATTCGCACACGCCCAAAGCCAAGTGGCTGGGCGGTTTTAAGCGCGATGGTGAGGCGGTTGCAAGCTTTGATGGCTTAACCGAGCAGCTTCGCGGCGCATTTAATTTCATAGCACAGCACGATATTCCCTTCGTGATTCGTGAAACCGCGCGCAAATTCCAACACACGGTGGCACACATGACCATCTGGGAAAAGCGCCTTGAATAACTTACCCCCTAATCAAGCCATTGATTTTGAAACCATCATTCCACGCGAACACACCGATTGCGTGAAATATGATGCCAGAGCTGCCCGTTTTGGCCGAGCCGATGTGATCCCCCTGTGGGTAGCGGACATGGATTTTGCCGCCCCCCACTGCGTGCGCGAAGCACTGGCGCAACGGGTAGCGCACCCGATTTATGGCTACAGTATTTATCCTGAGGAATTTTTCACCGCGATTGCGCACTGGCAAAGCGCACGCCACGGCTGGCAGGTTGCGCGTGAGGCGATTGTGCCGCTACCGGGCATTGTGCCGGCCTTAAATTTATTGATTCAGGCGTTAACTCAGCCCGGTGATAGCGTTTTAGTGCAAACCCCCGTTTACCCACCCATTCATCAGCTGCCCGTCAATAACGCGCGGGTGTTGCTTGAAAACGCACTCATTCAAACCCCGCAAGGCGCCGTGATGGATTGGCCTGATTTTGAAGAAAAAATCACAAAAGCCCGCGTGTTTGTGCTCTGCTCGCCGCATAATCCCGTCGGACGAGTGTGGCAGCTCGATGAACTCACCCGAATGGCCGATTTATGCGCGCGCCACGATGTGATGATTCTGGTGGATGAAGTTCATGCCGATTTAGTGTTTTCCCCCCATCGGCATATTCCGTTTGCGAGCCTGCCGGCTTCGAAAAACACCCGCTGTATTACCCTCAATGCCCCATCTAAAACGTTTAATATCGCCGGGCTAAATACCGCTTATGCCGTTGTTGAGCACCCCGGGCTGCGCGATCAGTTGACCCATGCCATTCAAGCGGCTGGCTTAACCTCTGGCCATTGTTTTGGCATTACCGCGCTCATTGCCGCTTACCAAAACGGCGCACCTTGGCTCGATCAACTGCGATACGTATTGCAAACCAATCGAGATTTTGTCGTCGCCTATTTCAAGCAAAAAAACCAAGGCATCCGCGTCGTGCCCCCAGAAGCCAGCTTTTTGTTGTGGTTAGATTGCAAAGAGCTGATGGCACAAAAAAATCTGCCCAATGATGAGGCATTGGCAGATTTTTTTATCACACAAGCCGGGCTGGGATTGAATCCCGGGCTTAGTTTCGGCGCGCCCGGAACAGGCTTTATGCGGCTTAACATTGGCTGCCCGCACTCGGTACTAAAAACGGCGTTAGCGCAGTTAAATCAAGCGATTAACGCAGGTAGTTAAACAGCGATAAACCTTGAATTTTAACCATGCTCTGCTGAGTGGCCTGCAAATTAATATAGCTTTGATTGAGCTGGGTTATGGCGGTTGCCATATCGGTATCGCGCAAGGTCGATAGAGTTTGCTGCGTAATAATATTTTGCGCCGAGTTATCATTTTTAGCGGCATCGAGCGTATTTAACGTGTTGCCCATACTGCCGCGTGCGTTGGTCACCTGATTCATCACCGCATCAATATCTTTTTGCGCATTGGCGTACACCGTTTGCACATTGGCCGGTTGCGTGGTGATGGCGGTTTTTAATTGATTAATGATTTGCAAAATACTGGCATTACCGCCGGTGGTTGCACTGGAAGCGAGCTGGAAAATTCCGCCTGCGGGTTGATTCATCGCCACCGTCTGGCCATCGGCAATCGCTAAATTAACCGGATTTGCCGAAGACACCGCCGGATTTAAACTGCCACTGGAATCATAGGGTTGCTCGCGCGCTGCCGTGCCGGAAAACAAATACTCGCCCCGCTCGTCGGTTGAATTCATTTGTGCCGTGAGCGCTTTTTGCATTTGATCAAGTTGATCGGCCAGCGCACCTAATGAAGTGCCGCTTTGCGCTGCGTTGTTCGCTTGAATGGCCACATCGCGCACACTTTGAAGCAAGCTGGTAATGGACCCCAAGGTCGATTCCTGTACTTGCACCTTACCTGTGGCGTTATCGATATTGGTGCTGTATTGTTGATCTTTACTGCTCTGCACTGCGAGATTCGTTGCCTGTGCAAACGCAACGGGATCATCGGCTGGGTTGGTAAGCTTCACCCCCGAGGCAATCTGCACTTGATTTTGCAGCATGGTGCTTTGCTGCTGCTGAATGTTGCTTAAGCCTTGGGTATAAATCATCGAGGTTGATACACGCATCATCAATACTCCTTAACGGAAGGCCGATAGCAAAGATTGGAACAAGGTGTTCGCACTACTTATCGACTGAGCCAACGCCTGATAATTTTGTTGATATTTCATCAGATTAGCGGCCTCTTCATCCAAGTTAACGCCCGATACCGATTGCTGTTGCGCCGTCAAATTCGCCAAGGTCGAGCTTGCCGCCGCCGCCGAGAGCGCAACCCCTGCCGCAAATGCCCCAGCTTTACTCACAGCCTGCCCGACGGTATCACTCAAATTTGAACCATCATTCGCCCCCGCCGCACTTTGCCCAACCATATTCGTGCGGCTTAAAGCAAACAAAGCATTCATTTGCGTGTTATCGCGCGAGTACGCGGGCTGACCCGCCGCTGCGGCCGCAATGCCCGAGGCGTTTTGTTGCACCACGTTAATTTTACCGGCAGCACCGACGGTGGGCAGAATATTGAGTACATCGCCGGTTTGGGGCGTACCGGAAAAATTCATACTTAAACCCGGCAAACTTAAAGCGCCACCCGATGCCACGGTGACGGGCGCTGCGCCATTATCCGGCTCTGTGCGCACTTGCCAATTGCTGCCATCGTAACGGGCGGTATAAATTTGCCCGGTCAGCAAGGTGGGGTCGGTGAAGGTGCCGCTGACCGCGCCAGTGCCTTTATTGGTGACAAGCGCGGTGGTTTGCGGGGTAAAACTGGCAGTGGGGCTGAATAAATCAGCGCCCGGATTGCCTTGTAAATCAACCCCAGCGGTTTGATTTTTATTCACCTGATCGGCCAGCACGAGTGCCGCTTGCCCAAGCTGGTTGCGAAGCGGCGTGATGAGTTGGCTTTGTGCTTGCAGCATACCGCCCAACGTGCCGCCACTGACTTTGGTGGTGATGTCGGTGCTACCCAGCATAATACTTAAGCCCGACGGGGGATTGCCTACGGTTAAAGGCGTCGCCGTGCCATTCAGCACCAAGGCTTGCCCTGAACCCAAACTCAAATTGATATTCCCCTGACCATCGCGTGTGGTTTTGACATCAATTTGCATGGCGATTTTGCTGATTAACAAATCCCGCTGATCGAGTAAATCATTGGGCGGCGCATTGGGATTAATAGCATAAGCTTTGCTGATTTGATCATTTAATTGCCCCACTTGCTGGGCATAGGTATTAATTTGCCGACCAATATCAGAGGCCTGCTGGCCAATTTGGCTATCTAGATTTTGCAGTTGGCTATCAATTTGGTTGAACTTAGCGGTGAGTGACTGAGCGGAACCCAAAAATGCCGAACGCGCGGTTAAATCGGTGGGGTTGGCAGCAACCGCCTGGCTCGCATTAAAAAAGGCTTGCGTTTGTTGGGCAATGCCGGTTTTGGTATCGCCCAATAATTGGGTTGCTTGAGTTGAAAAATTGTTTAAAAAACTCAAGCGGCTGTTATCTGAGATAGCGGAATTGAGCTGGCTTACCACAAACTGATCGTAACTGCGGGTAACCGATGCCACCTGCACGCCCGAGCCTATGTATCCGCCCGATTGATATTGCGGTGCCAGCGTCGCTAAATTGACGCTTTGGCGCGAATAACCGGGCGTGTTGGCATTCGCAATATTTTGGCCGGTGGTAGCTAACGCTTGCTGCATGGAGAGCAAACCGGATACGGAATTACTCATTAAATCAGGCATGGCGGCAACCTCGTACTTGGGATAATGGCTAACATACTAATCTATATCGGCCAGGGGCGGATAAACTTGAGCGCCGCTGATTAACCGGCCACTGGTGCGGGCAAACCCTGAGATACTTGCGCGCCGGCCGGGGCAAGCGGTGCATCGGGAATGCGCCCTGAGCGCATAATCGCAATCAGTTTATCGGCATATTGCGGGTCGGTTGCATACCCGGCTTTTTGCAGTGCGCGGGCAAAGTTTTCTGGGTTGTCTTTTGCGGCTAAAACGTGTGAATAACGCGGATTATTATGCAAAAATTGCACAAAATCGTTAAAAGAGGCGCCAACGGAATCATAGGCGCGAAAGGCCGCTTTGCGCTGCACCATCGCCCCGCCTTCAAATTCAAGCGTGTTAACGGTTTGCTTGGCACCTTGCCAGGAGGCATCGGCTTTAATACCAAAGAAATTGTAATTTGCCTCACCCTGCGCGTTAGTGGGTAAGTGCTTGCCCCAACCGGTTTCCAGCGCCGATTGCGCTACCAATACCTGCGCGGGAATACCGAGTTTTTCTGCCGCCGCTTTTGCGTGCGGTAAAATCGCATTCACAAATGCTTCGGGCGAATCCCAATATTTAGGCGCGTTTGCGCTTGCCACAAGCTGGGTTGCGGGCGAGCTTTGCAGTGATGAAAGCTGGGCTTTATCTGCCGCAGAAATGGGCAGGCCTTCACTGGGTTTGGCCAAGGTAAATGCCCGCAATGCCATATTACGTTCAGGTAATTTAAAGGCGCGCGGGGTCGTGTCGATTGGCGCACTCGCCCCCGCCGAGACAGGATGGAGAAGAAAAGCCTTGGGTTTAACTTCAGCCGGTGCGGGCGCGGTATCTTGCTTTAATTGTTGCTCAATCATGCCCGCCAGCCCGATACCGCCATGCGCGGCAATTTTCGTGGCCACTTCTTTATCCATCATGCCTTGAAAAGTTTGGCCTTGCTGGCTATCCATCAAGCCATCTTGAGGGGTGGCATCGCGCATGGATTTAAGCATCATGGAAATAAACTGCGTTTCAAACTGATGCGCCACGGTTTTAAGTGCCGCACGGGGGTCATTTTTAGCCGTGGATTTAAGCTGTGCCAAGCCTTGAAAATCGTTGTAACTGGTTACATCCGTGGTTGAGCTTATGGTCATCCTGCTGCCTCCTAAAAAAAATGGACGCCTCAAATCACAATCAGCTGGGCTTTAAGCGCGCCGGCGCTTTTCAGTGCCTCTAAAATCGCGACCAAATCTGAAGGTGAAGCCCCCACGGCATTTACGGCTTTCACAATATCGTTCAAGGTAACCCCGGGATTAAACAAAAAGGCCCGTTTTTTATCTTCTTTAACGCCCACTTGCGAGTTTGGCACCACGGCCGTTTGGCCGCGAGAGAATGGCGCGGGCTGGGATACATCTAAATTTTCTTTCACCGTCACAGTAATATCACCATGGGATACGGCTGCGGCCTCAATGTGCACATTCTGGCCAATCACCACCGTGCCGGTGCGGGCATTCACCACCACTTTGGCGGCGCCTTCGCCGGGACTTACATCAATGTTTTCCAGCACCGACATAAAGCTGACCCGCGCGTTGGCATCTTGGGGCGCGCGCACGCGGATCGTGCCGCCATCGACGGCTTCAGCAACCCCGCCGCCCAAAGCCTGATTAATCGCTTGTTCCATGTTTTTTGCCGTGGTGAAATCAGGCGAGTTCAAATTCAAAAAAACAGAATTAACCCCACCCATGGTGCTGGCCACCGCCCGTTCTACCATGGCGCCGTTGGGGATTCGTCCAGCGGTTGGAATATTGACAGTCACGCGGGAGCCATCTTTGCCGCTGGCATCCAGCCCCCCCACCAATAGGCTCCCCTGGGCAATGGCGTAAATTTGGCCATCCACCCCCTTTAAGGGCGTCATCAAAAGCTCGCCACCGCGCAGGCTTTTCGCACTGCCAATCGATGAGACCGTGACATCAATTTGTTGCCCCGGTTTGGCAAACGGCGGTAAATTGGCGGTCACCATCACGGCGGCCACATTTTTTAATTGCACATTGCCCGCGCCGGCTGTGGATAGCCCTTGGCGCGCCAACATGTTTTGAATACTTTGGAGCGTAAAGGGTACTTGGGTGGTTTGATCGCCCGTGCCGGGCAGCCCCACCACAATGCCATAACCAATAATTTGGTTATCGCGCACGCCCGCAAACGAGGCTAAATCTTTAATTCGCTGGCTGGGTTCTACCGTTAAAGCCTGGCTCAACGCGGGCCACATTAACCCCAGCAATATAATAAAAACTAAATGGCGCATGATGAGCCTCGCTTAAAACGCAAAAATTGGGCTGTTAAAGAAGCGGGCTAACCAGCCCATATTATTGGCATCATTCACGGCTCCCGTGCCGCCATACGAAATATGGGCATCGGCAATTCGGGTAGAAAGAACCGTATTATCCGGTGCAATATCCTGCGGGCGAATAAGGCCGGATAATTTCACCGACTCGGTTCCTTGATTAATACCAATAAACTTTTGCCCTTGAATAAATAAGCTGCCATTGGCATAAACCCGTGCCACGGTCACGGTAATTTGGCCATTTAAGCTATTGGTTTGGGCACTGGTGCCGTTGCCTTTAAACTGATTGGCCGTGGTCATCTGCACACCAAACCGATTCATAATACTTGGCGATAAACCGGCAATAGCCGGCGGTGTAATAGCCACACTATCGGCCTTACCGGTTGCTGTGGTCGCACTTTTGGTGCCATTCATGCTTTCTTGCAGCACTACCGTTAAAATATCGCCCACACGATACGGGCGAGAATCCACAAACATATTGTCCATCTGCCCGGGTTGATAAATCGAGCCATTGTTTTGCATGGGATTATTCTGCGACTCCTCCGGCGGCATAACCACAGCAAAAGCCGGATCAGGTTTTACCGGCGGCAGGCTGGCACAACCCGCGAGCATTAATCCCGCCAAACTCAGCATGCCCATCGCGCGCAGCTTATTCATAATCTTGGCTCCCCTTCTCACCTAATTACACATTCTGATTTAAGGTTTGCAGCATGCTGGAGGTGGTTGAAATGGCCTTGGAGTTCATCTCATAAGCGCGCTGGGTTTCAATCATGCTGACCAGTTCTTCAACCACATTCACGTTCGAGCTTTCCAACATGCCCTGCTGCAAAGTGCCAACGCCATTTAAACCCGGTGTGCTGGCTTGGGGCGCACCACTGGCGCCTGATTCCAAAAAGAGATTATTGCCAATCGGCTGCAAACCGGCGGGGTTCACAAAATCAGCTAACGTCACAGTGCCCACTTGCGAGGGCTGGGCTTGCCCCGGTAACTGAACGCTCACGGTGCCATCGCTGCCAATGGTGATCGATTGCGCGCCTTGCGGCACCGTAATGGCTGGCTGTAAAGGCATGCCATTGGCATTCACCACCTGCCCCGTGCTGTTCAAACTAAACGTCCCATCGCGGGTATAGGCTTCGGTGCCATCGGGCCGCAAGATTTGGAAAAACCCCCGCCCATTGACGGCTAAATCCAACGCGTTATTGGTGGTCACTAAATTACCTTGAGTGTGATTTTTTTCTGTGGCGACCACTTTCACACCCGTGCCGATATTTAACCCGGTAGGCACTTGATTTTGCTGGGTATCGGCTGAACCCACTTGGCGATAATTTTGGTACACCAAATCTTCAAACACGGCACGATCTTGCTTAAAGCCCGTGGTATTCACGTTAGCCAAATTATTCGATATCACCGACATGCGCGTTTGCTGGGCATCAAGGCCGGTTTTTGCGATCCATAAAGCAGGCGTTGTCATGATTCAATCCTCAACTAAATACCAATAATTTATCAGCCGCAGCGCTGTTGTCGTCTGCGGTTTTAATCATCTTGGTTTGCATTTCAAAAAGCCGGCCGTATTCGATCATTTTCACCATCGAATCAACGGGATTGACATTACTGCCTTCCAGCACACCGGTCGCCAGTTGAATACTTGCATCCGGTGCGGGCGGCGGTGTATTCGGCTTTAAGCCAAACAAGCCATCGCTGCGCTTCTCTAAACTGGTTTCAGCCGGATTAACCAATTTGATGCGATCAATCTGTGCCGGGGCATTAATGGTGCCACCCAAAGGGATAATCGAAATGGTTCCATCGGCCAAAATATCAATTTTATTGGCCGGCGGAATCGCAATTGGGCCTTGGTTACCCATCACCACATCGCCTGCTGCAGTTTGCAGCTGGCCATTGGGGGAAATGTGTAAATCACCCCGGCGGGTATAAGCCTCCGAGCCATCGGGTGCCTGCACCGCAATAAATCCCGAGCCTTTCAAAGCTACATCTAAATCCCGCCCGGTTGTCATAAGCGGGCCCGGCTCAAAATTTGTGCCCGTGCGGACATCTTGCGCATAAACCCGGCTGGCATACGAAGGCCCATAAACCGGCAACGACTGAAACGCATCCAAATCCGCCTTAAAACCTTGGGTGCTTACATTCGCCAAATTATTGGCATTGGTGGCTTGCGCTAACAACGTTTGTTTGGCGCCACTCATCGCGATATAGGCTAAACGATCCATCACCGTCTCCTGTAAATACTAGATATAACTAATTTAAGCACTTGTTATGCCAACTTAACCAATGGCATCAGGTAGGGCATAAAAAAACGGGCGTTTGCCCGTTTTTCACATTATCTCAAGTGCTTTCAAGTTAACGGATTTGCATCACCGCATCGGTTGCTGTTTTATCCGTTTGAATCGCTTGCGCATTCGCTTGGAAATTGCGTTGCGCCACAATCATGTTAACGAGTTGAGTGGTTAAATCCACGTTTGATTGCTCAAGCGCCCCGCCTTGAATTGATCCAAACGTGCCGGTACCCGCCTGCCCCACATTCGGCGTGCCTGAATCAACGGTTTGAATCCAAGAATTATTACCCACTTGTTTTAAGGCTTGCGGGTTAGCAAAATTTACCATCGCAACTGCGCCTAAGGCTACCGATTGACCATTTGAATAGGTGGCTTGAATTAACCCATTGCTGCCCACTGAAATGCCCGTGAGTTGCCCTGTGGTATTACCATCTTGTGATTGAGCCGCCATGTTAAACGGGGCGTTATATTGGGTAGAATCCGGTTGCGTGGTTATTGCGATATTCAAAGCGGCTGCCCCGGTACCCAATGTGGCGGCGGGCACAGATAGAGCGAAGGGAGCGGGCGCCGTGGGTAATTGGCCATTCGCATCAAAGGTTAAAGTCGAGGGGCCTTGAATGGGCGCTTGGGTATCTAATTGATAATATAAATTCCACTCCCCGGGATTGGCCGTTTTGACATAATAAGTCGTAAGCGCATGGGTATTACCCAAGGAATCATAAACTTGCTGCGAGTTAGCCTGATTATAAGAAGCCGGATCTGGGGTTGCTTGAGTCGTATCAAAAGCCACTGTCGGCGCAATTGCACTGGCGGGCAAGTTAAAGGATTGGGTTACTTTCGTCGTCGCTTTCGGCGCACCGGCGGCCACAGGAAGCTGAACGGGGCTTGCGCTGGCTATTGAGGTCGATTTTAACGTGCCATTGGCATTAACCGGCAGTGCTTTTAAAAATTGGCCACTTGAGTTAATAATAAAACCATCTTTATTCACACCCATGGCGCCCGCGCGGGAATAAACTGAGTCTTGGCTATCGAGCGTAGGCTGAAAAGCAAAAAATCCTTGGCCTGAAATCGCTAAATCCAATGAGTTATTGGTAAATTGTAAACTGCCTTGGGTGAATTGCTGTTGCACCGCCTCAGTTAACACCCCTTGGCCGGTCGCGGTTTTGCTATTACCAAAGGCACTCACCGCATAAATATCACCAAATTGGGCGCGTGAGCTTTTAAAACCGGTTGAATTCGCGTTTGCAATATTATTACTGGTAACGTCTAAATCTTTTTGGGCGGCATTTAAGCCGGTAATTGAAGTGTTAAATGACATAAATAAACTCCTGCTTTACAAAGCATATTAAAAATTGAAATAATAATGCGCTGATTAGCCTATAATTTCAACCACATCCGTTAGTTTTGCGGGCGGCAAACCGCCATCCAAATTCAATTGTGGGCCGCTATTAGTAACACCCACACTTTTAATCACCGCCCCCACATAAGTTTGTGCCGCTTGCTGCTTACCACTCACCGTCGCGGTGGCGGTCAGCGTGTAATTGCCGGCCGGTGCATTGCTGCCATCTGCCATTTTGCCATCCCAGCTAAAGGTGGGCCGTGAATCGCCATTCATCGCAATCGATTGGCTGTTGACGATTTGCCCACTCGCATTGGTCAGAGTGACGGTCACGCCGGTAGCGCCCGTAGGGATATCCACGGCTCCTAACACGCCCGAAGGCGATGGGGTGCCATCAGCCGCTTTAGTTGAGTACATATACGCCGAATTGCCCTTAACAATCGCCGCCTTGCCCACCAAACCCGCCGCCTGCATCACTTGGTTCGATTGCAGGGTCGATTGAAACCCGCTCACCGTCGTATTTAGCTCGGAAATCCCTTGCAGCGAACTAAATTGCGCTAATTGCGCAATCATTTGGCTGTTATCGGTGGGTTTGGTCGGGTCTTGGTTTTGTAATTGTGTTGTCAGTAGCTTCATGAAGCTATCCATATTCAGCGAGCCGGTGCCACTGGTGGCCGACGTGCCGGCGGTGGGCATAGCCAAGCCTAAACTGGCGTAGGGATTGGTAGCATTGGTGGGGGTTGTCATTACGGGAACTCCTATTGACCTAATTGCAGCGTTCTAAGTGCCAAGTTTTTGGCGGTATCCATCACCTGGACATTCGTTTGGTACGAACGAGAGGCCGACAACATATTGACCATCTCCTCGACCGGGTTCACATTCGATGCGTAAACATAACCCTCCTTATTTGCCAGCGGATTGCCCGGCTGATACAAAGCTGGATTCGGCGCATTACTTTGCGTAATTCCTAACGTGCGCACCCCAACGCCACCCCCGTTTTGCTCTAGCACCTGGCTAAACACCGGTTCGCGCGCCTTGTAGGCATCTTCCGGCTTGGTGGCAACAGAATCGGCATTGGCCATATTGGACGCCGTGGCATTGAGTCGCAGGGTTTGCGCGGCCATAGCGGAACTTGACACATCAAAAATTGAAAAAAGGCTCATAAAAGCTCCTAAAAAATCAGCGATTATTGACCCGTTAAGGCCGAGTTAATCCCCTTAATCCGGCTGTTTAAAAAACTCAACGTGGTTTGGTACGACACGGCATTTTCAGTGAACCGAACCCGCTCGCGCTCCAAATCCACCGAATTCCCATCCAGCGCGGGCTGATCTGGAATGCGGTACAGTTCTTGCGCGCCGCCTGGCGGGTGGCTTGCTTGCAATTGCCCCGGTTGATTTTGCAAGAGGGTCAGCGCTTGCCCCGCCCCACCCTGCGCTCCTGCGGCGCTGCGCAAGGCATCGGTAAACGATAAATCACGCGCCTTATAGTTGGGCGTATCGCTATTGGCGATATTCGACGCCAAAATCCCCATACGCTGGGAGCGATAAACCAACGCATCCCCATGAATCCCAAATAATTGATCGCTCATAACCCACCTCATAAAAAAAATCGTGAGCAATGCAAAGCGATAACCGTGCCAACAACCCCCAAGACACGTTCAAGAAAACCTATTTAGATTGCAGTCGCCGCCACTCAAGAAACACCAAATTGAGATTGTTATTCGCCAAGACAGAAATTTGGCTACACTGTCGGCCTGTTTGGCTACCCATAGACACCTAATTGAACGACATTCATCTTGGCGCCCTTTTTACTGCGCTCATAGCCCTTGTTTTATTGTCGGCTTTTTTCTCAAGCTCCGAGACAGCCCTCATATCGCTTAATCGATACCGATTGCGGCACCTAGCCAAGCGCGGTCATGGCGGCGCCATTCGCGCCCAAAAGCTGCTTGAAAAACCCGATCAACTCCTAGGCTTAATTTTATTTGGCAACACCTTTGCCAATATTTTGGTGTCCTCCTTGGCCACCCTCATTGGGCTGCGGCTCTTTGGCGATAGTGGCATTGCGATTGCCACCGGTGCGTTAACTCTGATTTTGCTCATTTTTGGCGAAGTGGCGCCCAAAACCGCCGCCGCCACCGCGCCCGAGCCCATCGCGTGGCCTGCCGCCTATATCTACACTTTCATCATGCCGTTCGTATCACCGCTTGTGCAGCTGATCAGCTTGCTCGCCAATGGCTTGCTCAAATTATTGGGCTTTAATACCCAAAAACAGCGCAGCCACGGACTAACCGCCGCCGAATTACAAACCTTAGTTCGTGAATCAAGCCCGCATTTACCTGAACAAAATGTCAATCTTCTGTTGTCGGTGCTAGAACTTGAACAAGCTCAGGTCGAAGACATCATGATTCCGCGTTCAGAAATTTCGGGCATTGATTTAGATGAACCCTGGGATAACGTATTAGCCCAACTCAAATCAGCTAAATACAGCCGCATGCCCGTATTTAATGGCTCCATTGAAAACACCATTGGCGTGATTAATGTGCGGCGGTTATTTGGCCCACTGATGGATAACACGCTCACTTTAAGCAAACTCAAACGCTTGCTGCGCGAGCCCTATTACGTCCCCGAAGGCACGGCGCTCACCACACAATTACTTAATTTTCAAACAGAAAATCGCCGCTCGGCGCTGGTTGTCGATGAATATGGCGATGTGCAAGGCCTAGTCACCCTAGAAGATATTCTTGAAGAAATCGTGGGGGATTTCACAACTTCCCCGCTGCCCGATAACAACGACATCATCGCGGAAGAAGACGGCAGCTTTATTCTGCGCGGCAATATGCCCATTCGTGAAATTAACCGCGAGTTAGCGATTGACCTGCCCACCACCGATGCTAGCACCTTAAATGGCCTAATTATCGAAGAGTTGGAGACTTTGCCCACGCAAGGCGCCCGCATCACGGTGGCCAACGTGCAAATTGATGTGCTGGGCGTGCAAAACCACGCCGTCGATACCGCGCGATTAACATTCATCGAATTTGGCAATGAGTCAAACACCAAGAGCCAAACTCATGGCGCGGGCTAAAGAAAAATCGGCCTATGTGTGCCAAGAATGTGGCGCCGATTTCCCCAAATGGGCGGGGCGATGCACAGAATGCAACGCTTGGAACAGCCTCACCGAAATTCGGCTGCCCACCGCCACGTCAAATAGCACCGCCCTGCCAAGCGGCTATGCGGGCGGAAACCCCCAAATCACCCTACTCTCAGAAGTGCGTATCAGCGAAACCCCGCGCGAAACCACGGGGCTCGATGAGCTAGATCGGGTACTGGGGGGCGGGCTGGTTGAAGGCTCAGTTATATTAATCGGTGGGGATCCGGGCATTGGCAAATCCACCCTACTGCTGCAAACCCTGCTTTTGCTACAAACGCGCATGCCCTGTTTGTATGTCACAGGTGAGGAGTCGCTGCAGCAAGTTGCGCTGCGTGCCCAACGGCTTGATGCGGATATGCAAGGCAAACAAGGCCAGCTCACCCTCATGAGTGAAACCTCAGTTGAAGCGATTTTGGCGCATTGTGCCCGCCAACTGCCGAGACTTTTGGTGGTCGATTCCATCCAAACCTTGCATACCGAAGGCTTAAGTGCCGCGCCTGGCTCCGTATCGCAATTACGCGAGGGCACCGCCCAATTGGTACGCTTTGCCAAACGCCATGAAGTCACCATTTTTATCGTAGGCCATGTCACCAAAGAAGGCGCGCTCGCAGGCCCCCGCGTGTTGGAGCACATGGTCGATACCGTCTTATATTTTGAAGGCGATCCCGGCGCGCGATTCCGCGTAATTCGAGCCGTAAAAAATCGTTTTGGCGCCGCCAACGAAATCGGCGTTTTTGCCATGACCGATCGCGGTTTAAAACCCGTCAGCAACCCATCCGCCATTTTTTTGTCGCGCCATGAACAGCCCGTACCCGGCAGCGTCATTACCGTCACGCGTGAAGGTACCCGCCCCTTACTGGTTGAAGTGCAAGCGCTCGTCGCCGAACACCCGGGCGGCAATCCCAAACGCCTCACCGTGGGGCTCGATCAAAATCGACTGGCCATGCTGCTGGCCGTATTACATCGGCACGGACAAATTGCTTTATACGATCAAGACGTGTTTTTGAATGTGGTCGGTGGCGTGCGCGTAGCAGAAACTGCCGCCGATTTGCCCAGCCTAATTGCCATTTTATCGAGCTTTAGAAACCGCCCCTTGCCCGATGGATTAATCGTATTTGGCGAGGTGGGCTTAGCAGGCGAAATTCGCCCGGTGACAGGCGGGCAAGAGCGCTTATTTGAAGCGGCCAAACATGGCTTCACCCATGCCATCGTACCTAAAGCAAACTTGCCCAGCCGCCCGATTGAAGGCTTGAGCATCACCGCCGCAAGCCATCTGAACCAAGCGCTTGAGCTAATTTAATCGGGCAAATGCCTCAGTGGCTGTTGATGTGATTTTTCTCTTTAAGCGCATCGCCTGATTTTTTCCAAAACCACCAAAAAACGGCGACCGGCATACCCACAATGCCCATCATCGCCAATATAGATAAAACAACAATTTGCGCTTCAACGTGCATACATCACCTCTCTTGGGCTTATTTCCACAAAAAAACAGGGCAATAAGCGCACTTTAGCGAGTGTGTGGGGCATTTCAACCAAGTGAAACACTCATAAATACCCATCTGCCAAGGTTTAAGATTTTGGCAATAGACACCGAAGCCTTTTATTCATTATGATGAACACAATGTTAGATTTTTTTTTGGCTATATAAATCCTTAAATTTTACGCCGAGGAAACACCCCCGAACTAAACGAGGCTTTAAGCCCACCGCGTCGCAACAGGGATGAGAGAGATACATGGACATCACGGTCGTTAAACGGTCACCACCGCTCATAAAATTACAGGCCGACACCCCACCACTGCAGGCATTACAAAGCAATTTATTTGATGCCTATTTTTCCGTCACAGCAGCGCGCAGCTTTTTTTTACCGCAAATCCCCGATCTGAATGCCGCCATCAATACACTTGAACATCTTATTTTGCTCAACCCCAAGCGGCTACGCAGCCATGCTCAACGGCTCATTTTGTTGCATAAAAACAATCAACCGCACCAGTACATGGGCGCATTGCTTGATTTGTTTTTCTCATTGGGTACCGAAGGGCTGCCCTTAAAACAGTATTTTTTACAATTGGCCGATGGGTTTATTGCGCGTGATGAATATACTTTCCTCCACGAGCAACAAAGCCAAGTGATCGATCGCCAGCATGCACTGGTTAAAAAAGCGCAAGGGTGCCTATTTTTAGGTCACACCGATGCCACGCGCCCTTTATTGGTTCGCGCTTCAGCGGGGGTGATATCTCAACCGCTAACCTTTGGCGCGGCATCAACCCCTGCAAACCTTGCGCCCCATGATGTTATGACTGAGGCCAATCAACTGATTGATGATGGGCAACTTGATTTAGCAATGGACACCCTAGAAGACGCCGTATTGGCCGATGCACACGCGATTGAGGCCATAAAATTTTTGCTGCAACTGTATGTTTTAAGTGGTGCAGAAATCCGCAAGGAAATTATGGAAGAGCAACTCAAAATCAATTTTGGCGCTTTGCCCGCAGCGTGGGTTGAAGCGCAAAGCAACACCCCATGAGCAATCCCGCATGATTAAAATCGCCCTATTTGGCATGGATGAGCGTGCGCAAAACATCATCACGATGTTTTTAAGCAAAAACACGCAAATTCCCACCGTAATCACACCGCGCGGCGAGCAAACGGTTGCCATCGTCGATCTCGATGGGGTAAATTCGGATCGCATTTGGCGCGATTTACGCCGCCAATTTCACGGCCCCGCCATCGTGCTTTCGGTGCGCGAACAAACGCTGCGCAATGCCTATTGCCTCGCAAAACCATTCAATGCACAGGCTTTTTTAGCGGTGCTAGAGCAGGTTAAAAAAGAACTCACGCCGCCCGCAGCCCTGCCAAGTGCCAAGCCAAGTGCCGGGGCGCAAACCCCAATGGCGGCAAATGGCATGGCCGCGCGCATACCAGCGGCTACACCCCATTTAAACGTGCACCAATCAGCACAACCTCTAGCCGCGAAGCCCAGCCCGGGATTAAATCCAAACAGCGCCTCAACCGCCGCCCCTGTTAATAACAACACCCCTGCCCTAGGCGAGTTAGCCCAAGCCCGCGCGTCGGATGCTGTAACTGCTAAACACATAAAAACCGATCAACCGTCTAATGCGGCACATCTTATTTCTGATGAATCGGATGATGAGGGCAGCTTTCAACTCCCCGATGAGGCATACACCGATCCCCGCCGCCGAGCGGAGCTATTTTTCAATCCCAATCAAACCTTAACCGGCTTGTGTAAGCTGGCTTTAAAACAAGCCAAAACCGCCAATTCGGTGGTATTAATCGATGGCCTCTTAAAACCTTGCTATATCTATCCGGATGCCAAACACCTGCTTACCGAAATGCGCTGGCGGTATTTAAAATCGGTTTCCATGATTAATTTAACCGCATCACCCCTCAAACTCTCGCTTGTGCCATTAGAGAGCATTGCTCCTCTAAGCTCCAATGATCCGAGAATCCGAGAAACAGAGGGAATTATATGGAGTATTGGTGCATGGTCATCGCGGGGGCGCGTGCCTGCGGGCACGCCGCTTGATCATCCCGTGCATTTGCTGCACTGGCCGAATTTAACGCGCTTGTCCGATATACCCGGCGCGATGCAAATTTCGGCCTTGTGGACAAAACAACCGACCAGCCTTATGGATACGGCGGTGTTTTTAGGCTTACCCTATCGGCATGTGTTTAGCTTTTATGTGGCCTGCCAAGCCTTAGGGCTCGTGCACATTGAGGTTGCCGCGCAGCACACGCCGGTGCAAATGCAGGGCAACGCACCAGCACCCAAGGCCGCGCCCATTGCCACAGAAAAGCGCGGATTATTCTCGCGCATGCTGAGCAAATTAGGCATTAAATAAGCCCTTAAAAACTGAACCTCTACACGGAACACGCTAAGATAAAGGAACACGCGCATGGCACAACATAAAATCATCTTTACCGGCCCCGTTGGCGCAGGTAAAACCACCGCAATTCAATCGTTGAGCGATATACCCATCATTACAACCGATGAAGTGGCGACCGATATGACCGCCAATCGCAAGCCACAAACCACCGTGGCCATGGATTACGGCCTCATGAAATTAGGCGATGGCGAGCGGGTTCATTTATACGGCACACCGGGGCAAGAACGCTTCGATTTTATGTGGGAAATTCTCACCGAAGGGGGTTTGGGCCTCGTGCTTATGCTCGATAACACCCGCGAGCGCCCTTTTCAGGATTTAGCTTTTTATCTTAAAGCCTTCGCGCCTTTTATTGCCGAAACGCAACTGGTGGTGGGCATTACCCGCATGGATGAATCCAAAACCCCGAGCCTGCCGGAGTATCACGCCCAACTTAAGCAGCAGGGGTATAAAGTGCCGGTATTTGAAGTGGATGCGCGCGTTAAAAAAGATGTCGCGGCTCTAGTTCAGGCGTTACTTTACTCCCTTGATCCCGGGGTTATCTCAGGAGCACCCGCATGATGAGCTTTACCCTCACCGAAGGCCAATATATTGCCCCCACACCCGCCGGTGCTTACCATGCGGTTGCCTCCCCAACCCCTGATGCTACGCGCAACACCCTGCGTCATTTGTTACGCCAACCCAAAGCCCAGGCATTTTCTGAAAAGAATCTAAACAGCCTCATGGATGGCAAATTTGCTAATCCTAACGAATTTTTAGAACAAATTTATCGGCTACAAGAAATGGGGCTGGTGCAAAGCCACCCTGAACCGAGAGAAGCCGTACACGGCACGGTTGAGAAAAACCTCCCTGAATTACTGGCGCTTATCGCGGGCAAAGGCAAGGCACTGCTGGCCGATAACCAAGGGTTTTATTTGGGGCGCCATGGCTTCCCGCATGAAACCGCTGAAGAGCTTGCCGGCTTATCCGCCGATTTATCCGCCTTGTATTTGCGCCATGCAAGATTGCTTAACGGCAACATGGGCATGAGCAGCAGCGCCTGGGGTTTAATTAATGCCGGCGGTTTAAGCGAGTTAAGCTGTTATCCCCTCTTTGTTGGTGAGGAGCGTTTTGTGCTTGTTTTAAGCAATGCGCCTAATCTTAACCAAACCGCTTTTCTTGATTTAATTTGGATGCTCATATTGCGCTTTGGTGATTAACCTTTGTTTACAATTAAAATCATCAGAGCCTATTAAACTAATTGCTTTAAAACCCGAACCTTGCGAGCCCACTATGAACCCATCAGACCCAATAACCGCCCCGCCCAATACCACCAAACATTGCGCCATGGACACCCGAGAAGTGGTTAATTTATTAGCCGACATTGCCGGGCAAGTGGAAAGTATTTTGGGTGAAAAAGGCGCTATTTCCGTTTTTCGATATGCGGGCGCGCAGTTAGGTAAACGGTTGGGAGAATCCCACCCCAACGGCACGGAAGATGATGCCCGCGAGTTGATTGCCAAGTTTTTTCACGATAAAGAATTTATGGATGCCGTCGGCCTGCAAGGCCACGAGGCAACCTTATCCGGCTGCAAAATTGGCTTGGTATTACAAGAGCGCGGTATTACCGCCGGCAAGCATGCGTTATGTAATTTTGGCTTTGGTTTGATTGATGGCACCGTTAAAGCGGTCACGGGTAAGAAAATTATTACCTTGCATGTGGAATCTGAATACCACGCAGAAGGCATTACCTGCAAAGAAACTTGGTAAATTCGGATTGTTGTATTTATTTTTTGATTTGTTTTTGATTTGATTAAATAGCATTAGGAGATTCTTATGCGCGCTGAAATGTTAACCTCTATTTTGTCTGATTTAAACGGCTCATCGGCGGATATTGAAGCCTCTGCCGTGGTTTCAACCGATGGTTTAATGATGGCCGCCTTGTTGCCCGGTGGCATGGATGAAGATCGCGTAGGCGCGATGAGTGCTGCCCTTTTATCATTAGGGGATCGCACCGCGCGCGAACTGGCTCGGGGCACGCTCGAACAGGTGCTCATTAAAGGCGCCAATGGCTATATTTTAATGACCTACGCGGGCACCGATGCCGTGCTCACAGTTATGGCTAAATCGCAGGCTAAATTGGGCTTAATTTTCTTGGATGTTAAACGCGCCGCCGAATCATTAAGCAAGGTGATTTAATTCGAACCCACGCTGGGTAAGGCGCAGCATACTCCTGATCGCTGGATCATGGGGCATTTCGCTTAAAATCATCCAAGAATAAATACCGAGGTTCCTATGCTAGAACCCATGCATGCCAATCAGGTGGTGGGCAAATACCGCCAATACGACCAACACCTCTACAAACAAGGGTTCCGTCACTTACTTGTGACCGATATTGAAGTGCCTTATCCCGATGGCAAGCTCATCGTTTCGCGCACCGACACCCAAGGTATCATCACCCATTGCAATCAATCTTTTGTGGATATGTCCGGCTACACCGAAGCGGAATTAATCGGCGCGCCGCACAGCATTCTGCGCCACCCCGATATGCCCACGTTGGCATTCAAAGGGCTTTGGGATGAGGTTGAGGCGGGTAAAATCTGGCACGGTTATGTTAAAAATCTGCGCAAAGATGGCGCCTTTTATTGGGTGTATGCCACCGTCATTCCGAATGTACGCGAAGGGGTGGTTGTCGGTTATACCTCGGTTCGGCGCAAACCCTCACGCGCTAAAATTGCGGCCGCTATTGCCTTATACCAAACACTCAAACTCAAAGAAGGCAATCATTGGGAGGGACCTACACAATGAGTACCGAACCCATTTTTCAGCTCACCGTGAGCCCAGATTTCACGCCCGCTCATATCTCCGGCTGGTATATTTTTAATACGTGGTTGCAACGCAACTTAAATGTGCGCGCACATTGCGAGCTGTATGACGATTTTGAATCTCAGCGGCAAGCCATTCGTGATGACCGGGTTGATTTGATTTATGCCAATCCCTTCGATGCGGCCATGCTGGTGCGTGAAAAAAACTTTACCGCCATCGCCAAAGCCATCGGCGTGACTGATGAATGCGTCATCGCGGTGGCCGCCGAAAGCAGCATCCAGCATCTAGAAGATTTAAAACCCGGTGCACGGCTGGCCAAAACTGATGACCCCGACATCAATCTAATCGGCATGATTATGCTGGAATCGGTTGATTTGAATGATGATTCTGTAGAACCTGTCGTAGTGGACAGTTATGTACTTGTGGCAAAGGCGCTATTACGCGGCACGGCCGATATAGGATTTTTTCTAAAGGATTCCTGCGATGAATTCTCCGGTGCTATTCGCAAACAACTACGCCCGCTCGTGCATAGTCAAATTGGCGATATTCAACATATTTTATTAGCAAGCCCGAGACTGGTCGCGCATAGTGCAAGTTTGCGGCACGCATTAGCTGAAATGCCCAATAATCCGCAAGGCAACTCAGTGCTTGAATCCTTAGGCTTTATGGGCTGGCAGCTTCTTGAACAAGAAGACACCGAATTTATGATTGATATGATTGACACCCTCAAGGCTAAATAAACAACGGCGGAGATTGAAAATGGATTTACCGAATGTGCAACCCCAGCGCGATGCCCGCACCGGCATTGTGACCATGGATGGTGAGCCGATGGTGTTTCACTGCAATCATTACAACCGGTTTTTGCAACTGGTGGTGGAAGATTGCCACTACATCAAACGCGAGCCTATTTTAACGCAATCGGCCATGGATGTTGCGCGGCGGCAACTCACCGCCCATTTTATCAATCAGCCAGAGCTATCGCGGGCGGAGCGCTTAGCTTACGCGCAAGCGGTGTATCAATATTGCGGATTTGGCAACTTGCCGCTGGCCGATTTACCGGTGTCTCATCACGGCTATCAGCTCGTTGAATCCCATTCCCACTATGGCCAAGCGCTGCGCCTTAATTATGGCAAACGAGGCTGGCCCGGTGAATTTTTTGATGTGGGTTTTGCGATGGGCGCGCTGGCTGCCGTTGATAATCAAGCGGTTACCGGCAAAATTTTTGATGATGCCATTTCTATGGGCAACACCACCACCACGCTTCAACTAACCCCAGAGCAAACACCGCTCAGCTCTAGCCTTAAGATGCCAGAGCTTAAGCTGCCGATTGGCGCGAGCCTCATCCCCGAGCGGGAAATTGGCCGGCACATCGACGAAGCCGGCATTATTGCCGCCGTGTGCAGCTTGCCGCTGTTTGGCAATAACGAGGGGTTAATTCCCGCCTTTGGCGTTAACTTAACGCGACATTATGCCGATTACTACAATCTCGTCTCTTTCCGCTTTGAAAAAGCACTGGAGCAGGCGCTCAGCACCCACCGCTATTTGGGTGAAATGCTGTGGTACGAGTACCCGAGTTTATTTTTCTATAAAGATAAATTTAGCCATCTGCAAGGGCGGGCACTTGGCTCTACCTTGCTCGTTGAGGCCGGTCACATCTGCGGCTTTAACACGATGGGCGGCATTATGCGTTCCGATGCGTGGTATCAACTCATTGTGCCGCAATTGCAATCGCGTGAGGATTGGCTTTCGGGCATTGTGGCCTGTATTAATGCGTTGGGCTGGGGCGTGTGGCGCATTATTGAACTCATCCCTAACGAGCGGCTCGTGGTTCGCGCTTGGTATCCATATGAATCTTTGGGGCATTTACGCCATTTCGGCCCCGCCGACCACCCCATTGATTACCTCATGGTGGGCATAGCCTCCTCACTTATGAACTTGTTGTACAACGCCGACATCACCACCAAACCCGATTTAACCTTAGAGTTTTATTACCAAGTTAACCGCAGTAAGCAAGGTTTTTGGGGGCGGCAAACCGCCTGCGTTGCTATGGGCGATGCTTTCTCAGAGGTCGTGGTCGAGCGTGCCGTTTTGTAACGGGCTCAAGATTCGTACTTCACCCGATTGTCTTGCTGACTTTCTTTTCACTTTTCTGGAAGCGATTATTGTGACCAAAATAAAAATAGCCTACCTCGAAGATGAAGCAAACATGGCAGCCCTCGTGATGGAATACCTCGATGAAGCAGGGTTTGAGGCCACGTGGTTTCAAAGAGGGCTAGCTTGCGCCCGCGCCGTTGAACGCGGCGATTTTAATTTATGCTTGTTTGATTGGATGGTGCCCGACATGAACGGGCCGGATGTATTCGCCTCCATTCAGCTCAAACTTAAAGAAGCGGCTCCACCGGTGATTTTTTTAACCGGCAAAGGTGAAGATAACGATATTGTGCAAGTGCTGGATGCCGGTGCCGATGACTATATTGTTAAACCAGTCACCCGCCCGGTTTTATTGGCGCGTATTCGTGCCGTGCTGCGCAAGCGGGGTTTGGGGCAAACCGCCGTTCAAACCCAATGGGGTGCGTTGTCGATTGATGTCAACCAGCGTGAAATTTACATGGCGGGAAAACGCCTCGATTTAGGCGCACGAGAAATTGATTTAGCATTTTTTATGCTGCAAAACATCGGCGTATTGTTAACCCGAGAACGATTAAACCAAATTATTTTTGGCTTAAACCCCGATATTCAAACCAGGGCACTCGATGTGCACATGAGCACCCTGCGCCGCGCGCTTGATCTGCGGCCAGAAAATGGCTGGCGCCTTGCCACCGTTTATGGCCGAGGTTACCGCTTGGAGCGCAGTGAAGAACCCATACAATGATTCGACGGCAGGCCGTGCTGTATCGTGTAATTGGCAGCTTGAGTATCTCGATTGCTTTGCTGCCGCCAATAGCCTCGGCACAATCCACAGAGACGGACACGCAAGCTCCTCCCGACTGGATTTACACCACTCGACCGAATGACACCCTGATTGGTATTGGCCAGCAGTATTTAGCTAATCTCCAAGATTGGGCGCAGCTTGCGCGCTTAAACAACATCGCTCAGCCCAACACAATTCCGCCGGGGCTAGTTTTGCGCATACCGGCTAATCTTCTTAAACAAAGCCCGAGTGCCGCCAAACTCAGCGCGATGGCAGGCCAGGTTGAGGTAGAAGAAGCAAGCACCTCAGACACGCCAGCGGTTTGGCGCCCCGCCCACTTAAATCAGGCATTAGCAGCCGGTACCTCGGTGCGCACCTTTGAGCAAAGCTTTGCCCAAATTACCCTCGCCAATGGTTCGGTGCTAAATCTTGAGCCCAAAACCATCCTCACGCTCAATCGATTAAGTTTGTATGCCAACGGGCTTATGGCCGATAGCCAGCTAAGAGTTAAAACCGGCAACATCAGCATTAAAGACAATCCCAGAAAGCTACCCAATCAAAATCTGCGGGTCATTACCCCCACCGCGCAGGCCGTGGTGCGGGGCACGGAGTTTCGAGTCGGCGTGGGTGAGCAAACCACCCGTGAAGAAACTCTGGCTGGTGCCATTGATTTGGCCGCGGGCGGCGCCCCCGTTTTGGTACCCAAAGGAACCGGATCATTAACCCAAGGCGGGGCAAGCCCCATCGCGCCGGTCAACCTTTTGCCGGCACCGCCCTTAACCCCGCCCGCCATCCCACTGAGTACGCTCCCTATCCGTTTTAACTTACCAAAGCTTGTCGGTGCTTTGGCTTGGTATGCTGAAATTGCCAGCGCCGCACACCCCTCAGCCGTGCTCTATAACCAGCAAAGCCGTATGCCCGTACTCACCTTTGCCGATCTGCCCAATGGCGATTATGTTTTGCGGGTACGCGGCATTAGCTGGCAAGGCCTGCAGGGTTATGATGCAACCGTTCCCTTTAGTGTGCGCGCACATCCCCTAGCGCCCTCAGTGCTTAACCCCGCCCGCAATAGTGTCGTGCCAACGCAACAACTCAAAATTATCTGGACAAAGCCTGAGCCGGCCGAAGCCATGCGTATCCAGATGGCAGATACGGCTGATTTTTCAACTATTTTGCTCGACCAAATTGCGCAATCGAGTCCGTTTACACCCACAACTGACCTGCCCGCAGGCAAGATTTACGTTCGTGTGGCGAGCATCGCCCAAGGCGCACAAGGCCCTTGGGGTGAGGTGATTTCTTGGCAGGCACAGCCTGCGCTGGCTCCGGTTGATTTATCACAAGCCCCCCTGCGCATTGATTCTGCCTGGGTGTTTATCGACCTGCCTGCGCCAAAAGCTTCGGAGCGGTATCTGGCGCGCTGGTTTGCCTGTGATGACAATGTCCTGCACCCTGAACCGTGGATTCCCAACCTAAATGGGCTTTTTCAATGGCCGCGCCCAAAGTCCGGCAATTATTGCCTGCAGGTAAAACGCGAGCGCAGCCAGGATGGCCAGCAATCCCCCGTGAGTGAGCGCACAATCACCGTGCTGCCAGCGCCACAATGATGCCAATAACCATCAAATTTTGTGGGCTTTAACGTGTTTTCGGTGCGCGCTTGGCTGTCTGCTGCTGTAAAAAATCGGCGCCCCACTGGGCTTGTGTTGGATCAAAACCAAATGTTGGTCGGCCTGATGCTACTTTTTTTGGCGGCAGTCAGTTTGATGGCGGATCGCGACGCGCGGATTCAACATCTCATCTACGATTTTGGTTGGCGAATAATGCCACATCATGCAGGCACATCAGATGTAGTCATTGTCGCCATTGATGAAGCCAGCCTTGCCCAATACGGCCGATGGCCGTGGAGCCGCAGCTTAGATGCCGAACTGATAGAAAAGGTATGCCAAGCCAATCCTAAAGTAATTGGGGTAGATATTGCCTTCACCGAGCAAGGTACTGATTTTTTGGGCAATTCATCGTTGCGTGATGCCATCGCCGCTTGCGGCAAAGTGGTCTTGCCCGTACTCATCGAGGCGGCGCGCGATGAGGGGCAGATTCGCGAGTTGCCGCCCATCCCCGAACTCGCCGCAGCGGCGGCGGGGCTTGGTCGAATTGGGGTGGTGCTGGATTCAGATGGCATTGCCCGATCGGTCAACTTATGGGAAGGCATTGGCGCGCCCGTTTGGCCACTCATGGCACAAACCCTATTAACCATCGCCAAAACACCAATTACCTTAAGCCCCCCACCCAAACACACACTAAGCCACCCCTACCAACTGGTGGCACAAGATAATCGCCTACTTAATTTCATAGGCCCCTCGGGCAGCGTACCCACCGTTTCGGCGCAGGCGATTTTAAGTGATACCGCGCCAATGGCCGCACTCAAGCATCGGGTGGTGCTCATCGGTGCCACTGCCGCTGGCATGGGCGATTTTATTTCAACCCCTGCCACCACCCAAGGCGCACCGATGGCGGGTGTCGAAGTGATTGCCAATAGCCTCATCTCAATGGAACAGAACCAATTAAAGCAGCCACTGCCTATTGCATGGGTGTTGGTATTAACAGGTGTTTTGGCATTAATTCCTCTGGTCTGGCTTAACCGACTCATGCCGTTGCCCGGTTTAATTGCAAGCATAGTTTGGTTCGGTTTTATATTAATAACCACCGCCCTCTTTCCATTTATTACTGGCTATTATTTTTCACCGACCGGAATTTTAGTGGCGGCATTATCGGCTTATCCCTTATGGAGCTGGCGGCGGCTTGAAGTCGCCAGAAAACACCTCAATAAGGAATTATTAAGGCTATTACCCTATCAGCCGACCACCCTGCGCACGGTTAATAATATTAAGCCCTTAACTTTTGAGCAACGGATTGCCGTCATCCAGGAAGCCCAAGCGCATTTGCAAGAATTACAAGCCGAGCGCGATGAAATGCTCGATTTTATTTCGCATGATATCCGTGTGCCACTGGCTAATGCCGCGCAACAATTAGCCAGCGGAGCGCTCAATGAAATCAATCGCAATCGGCTGGCTGTGCAACTTAAACGGGGGCATGAGCTCGCCCAAAATTATTTATCGCTATCGCGTGCTTTGGCCACAAAACCTGATTCCTTTCAAGAAATGGAACTCAACTCAATGCTTGAGCAGGCGATTGACTCACTCTACGATTTAGCCCAAGCGCAACAGGTGGCCCTGATACGACAATTACCCGCGCACGATATTTGGATAAAAGGTGATTTTAGTTTATTAGAACGCGCCACCATTAACCTCATAAGCAATGCGTTAAGCTTTACCCCTGCCGGCGGCCAAGTAATTGTCTCGCTTATACAAAATATCCACACAGTGACCTGGTCGGTACAAGATAGCGGGCCTGGTATACCAGCTGACGTGCTGCCGCGCTTGTTTCAGCGCTTTCTTCGCGGCAATAGCAACCGAGCTGGCAGTACTGGGCTTGGTTTATATTTTGTTCGCACCGTGGTTGAAAAACATGCCGGCACAGTTCAAGCCGAAAATACAACCCATGGTGCCAAATTCAGCATCAGTTTACCTCTACCAAACCCTGAAGACTTTCAAAATTAAGCCAATTGATGATACGACTTAATAAAAGAGGTCTCACGCGGATTCACCGCGGATTGCACGGGTGTTTTTTTTAAATCATCGGTTATTTTTATTGTGAGTAACTTGATTCGAGATAATGAGTCCATTATCTCAATAGACGCCCCGCTTAAATTGGCCGGCTCACTTTTACCGAAAATTTGCGCAATAAAACTCCTTTTGATTTTCGTCGGGCTATTTTTAAGGCGCCTTAACTCATGCATACGATCATTCAGCTCTAAAATTTTAACCTCTAACGCCGTCGGAAGGCGCGTCGATTTGCGAAAAGTTCGATACCAATCATTTACACCAATAATACATTGTTCAAATGGGGTAAAATCAAAGACATTTTCGCCGGCATCAATAGCGGCATTCAATTTTAGCTGCAAATTGGCAAATACAGCGCACCCTTGCTCAATTAAGTTGATTTCTATTTGTGTGTTCATGGTTACTCACCCCGTTTAAATTATGAGTGCATAGTGCCACAGACAAAAAATAGAGAATGTAAACAAATCTTGGGCGATGCTTGACAGCGGTCTTTGCCTTTAACTGCGTTAAATTAAGAGCCCTCAATGGCGACCCGGATGCCGATCCCATGCGTGTTGATAAGAACGAAAGCCGCACCCAACCAATTAGATGGGTTGAGAACAGGTTGGGCAATCGAAACATTGCCCGCTATAATTAAGCTTTGCTATTGAACTGCTTTTTCAACACATGAATTCTAGGCAAAGGTGCTTGATATGTATGAATTTTGTTTTCTGACCGCCGACCGGGGTGAAGCATTTATTACCCGCCTTCAAGGTTTAGGGCTTCCAGTAACCACGCGTTCGGACCCTATTAACGAGGCGGTTACCACCGTTGCTATACCCGATACGATTGACGATGCGCTGTATGATCAAATCGAGGCTTGGTATGAAGCAGAAACAATGCAAAATGAAGCGAAAGCCCGCGCTATGGAGGTGAGCGATGATGTGGTTTCCGCCGGCATTTGGGTGCAACTTGCCGATGGCGGCTCAAGCCTTGCACGGGTAGATGCTCATATCATGGCGAAAATACTGTCGGTGCTCAGCCCGGATGAGTTGGGGGCTTTTGTGGCCGTGATTGCCGATGCGGTAGAGCATCCCGATATCACCCCGATTTGCCACAGCAAAAGCACTAAAAATCACGGTTAAATCACGGTTAAATCACGGTTAAATCACGGTTAAATCACGGTTAAATCATGAATTAGATTGAGCTTGAAACAATCACATCCCCAAATATGTCAATCACGCGGTGATTTTACCAATCTATCCCCTCGTTATCCTTCTATGGCATAGGCTGGCGCTTTGCCATGAAGAAAAATACCCGTCCAGAATTCTTCGGGTTGCGGTCGTTCAAATACATAACCTTGAATTGCCATATCCATGTTAAATTTCTTGAGTGCTTGTATTTGAGCGTAGCTTTCAACCCCTTCAAGCACTATATCAAACTCTAAGGCCTGAGCCATGGCAAAAATAGAACCAATTAATTGCTCAGCATCGCGATTATCGGTTATTCGATCAACAAAGCTCTTATCAATTTTAATTTTATCGATAGGTAAAGTGCTTAAATAAGATAGGGAAGAGTAGCCCGTGCCAAAATCATCAATGGCAATGGTAAATCCGCGCATGGCAAATTGATGCAGCTGCTCAGCCATAAATTTAGGATTACCCCCAAAACCACTTTCGGTAACCTCAAGCACAATGTAAGAAAGAGGTAATCGAGTTTGTTTTGCTAATTCAAAAAATCGCTGGGCAACATCTTCAATTAATAAAAGTTTAGGTGGTAAATTAACTGAAATGGTGAAGTTTATATTGGTTTTTTTCTGCCAGTCAAAAACTTGCCGACACGATTCAAGAAAAGCCCATTCTGTGAACGCCACAATTAAATCGGTTTCTTCTGCAATCGGAATAAACTCTGCAGGCGAAATCCACGCGCCTTCGTGTTTCCAGCGCATTAACACTTCAAAACCCAGTATCTCACCGGTAGCCAATGAGACTTGGGGTTGATACACCAGACGTAACTCACGGTTTTCACGTGCTTTATTTAGCGCTTGCTGCAACTTAAAATGTTTAAGCGCTGTATGTTGCCTACTTGCAGACCGGGGCAGAATCATATTGCCGCCTTGGCGACGCGCCGCTTGCAGGGCAATGTTATTGGTTAATAATAAATCACTCATATTTACGGCATCAAGCGGATAGATACTGACACTGCCACTCACATTAAGCTTGATTTGAAAGCCGTTAACCTCAATCGGTTCACGTAGTTCGCTAATCATTTGCGATAATTTAGTATGCGCATCGTGCTCAAAATGCTCAGGCGAATCGAGTGGGATGAAAAAAGCAAATTCAATCCCGCTAATGCGGGCTAAATACGCAGTGGGGTCGATCATCTTTTTCAATTGATGGCTAAAAGCAAAAAGCACCTGATTCCCATCGGCATAACCTAAAGCATCATTGACTGATTTAAATTCATCAATCGACAATAAGGCGATTGCAAACGGGGTTTTCGGGCTTTGCTGGATGCGTCGAACCCCTTCATCCATAAAAAAGTGCCGGTTATATAAATTGGTTACAGAATCACGCTCCAATAAAGTTCGAAGCGTTTTCTCTTGTGAACGAATTTCTGTTTGATCGGTTAAAACAAAAATCACTTGTTTCACCGCAGAAGGATCGGATCCAATTCGTTTAATTGAGGCATAAATCACTTGTTCGTGTTTAGGGTTCACCTGCAAACTGAGCTCACCTTGCCAGTGACCTTGCGCTATAATTTGCGCCCAAATAGGCTCTATTACAGCGGTTGAAGTATTGAGCAAACGCTCAAGCAATGGCGTTTTAATAATGCTACTGAGATCGGTATTGAGTAATTCAAGCGCGGCTGGATTCGCTGTTTCAACCAAACCATTAACATCTGTGACAATGACTGCTTCTTGAATATGCTCAAAAACAGACATCGCAGTGATTTGTTGTTGTTCTAATTTTTTACGGAAAATAATTTCTGTTTGGTTTTTTTCAAGCAAAACTTTAAGATGATCCCGCGTGTTAGAAGCGGCAATGAGCGCTTGTTGATAATACCGCACGGATCGCGTGATGCGACCAATTTGATCGGCTCTGTCCGGTTTTGGCAAAATGGCATTGAGATCACCAGAAGTTAACCGCTCATAAGCATCAGCCACCCGCGCGAGTTGGCGATTAAACAGCCAAAAAATTAAAGCCATAATCGACATCTGTAGCACAAAAAAGCTAAAAAATAGCGTAATATTATTTTTAATTCTTTGTTTAATTACCTGTCCTATTCTCTGTATGGATTGATCTAGCACTAAATTTGCTTGCTGAGTTAATTGACCAAAATCTGTAATGGTAATTTCACTTCGCCCGAGATCCATTTTTTGTAATAGTAAATTTAAATCATTTGCATTACCTTGCGGCGTTAGGGCGGCGGCGCGCAGCAACCGTTCTGCCTGTTTATTAATATGTTCTACGAGCATATTAATAATGGGTTTATTACGACCATCTGCGCCATTAAGGCGCGTATTTCCAGCCAGTTGTTCAGCAAATGATCGAAGTTTTGACACGGGCTCTGTGACATCGGGGTGGGCGCCCAGCCGAAATTGCTGGGTTGTGTGTTCCACTAACTGATTAATGAGGGCAAGTTTTTGCCTTTGCGCCTCAACTGCTTGTATGAGCTCATTGGGTTCAGTAATTAAATGCTCAAATTTAGCGATGTGGGTGATGGATGTGCTTTGTAAGTAAAATAAAAATGCAAAACCCAACAAACCCTGCACCAACAGGAATAAAATAAATTGGATGGACAAAGGAATCGCGCGCATAGTGAACCGAGGTATTAAGTTTAACATAAACCACCTCCGTGTTTTTTGAAACATCCTTGTCATAATTCACGCATCAATAAAATTGATTTGCGAATTATTATAATAAATTTAATTAAGGCGCAACAGTTCAATTTTTTGACTTTGTTTCGCCGCGCCGAATAAATTTGTTATAAAAGGCGTTTTTATCACAGAAAGATCCGCGCCATGCTCCCTTGGCCTTCTTTTTATTTGGGCACTAATCAAAATCGCTGTAAGCATTCATGTAATACGTTGATCGACAGTACTATGTCTTAGGCTTTACGCATCCTACGCGCATTACATTCAAACCCAAAGATAGCGACCTTGGATTGGCTTTACTGCACCCCTGCTATGGCTGGGCTCGCAAGTGAAAGCTGCTTTTGGCTGATCCGGGCGGCACGCCGCTGCTCAAACCCTTGTTTAAGCGCGATTAATACCGCCAATGCCATAAAAGCGCCTGGGGGTAAAATGGCCAGCAAAAAATGGGCTTGCTCGGGCAATATGTGCAAAGTCCAATGGGCGGCCACAGACCCAAAGAGCTGCTGGGCATTCGCCAAGAGTGTGCCGAACCCGAGAATTTCACGAATAACCCCCAAGCTCACCAGCACTAAGCCAAAGCCTAAGCCCATCATTAAGCCATCATAAAGTGAGGGCAACACGCGGTTGCGGGCGGCGAAGCCTTCGACCCGCGCAATCACGATGCAGTTGGTCACAATCAGCGGCAAGAAAATGCCAAGCACATGGTAAAGCGTGTTGAGGTAGGCGTTCATCAGCAATTCAATCACGGTAACAACCGAGGCCACAACCATAACAAAAACCGGTAAACGCACTTCGGGGCGAACCCAATGGCGAATGGCAGAAGCCAGACCATTGGAAATTACCATGGTGAGTATGGTGGCCAAGGCTAAACCCATGGCGTTCACAACGGTATTGGAGATGGCCATCATGGGGCACATGCCGAGTATTTGCACCAAGCCTGGGTTGTTTTTCCATAATCCTTGTACGGTTAATTCACGGTAGGATACTTCACTCATGGGGCACCTCGTTGTGTGTGGCTGCGGGCAGATTTATTGCCGGTTGGGCTTCGTGCGGCGCAGGCAAACTAAATAATTGCTCATGATGCGCTTGCACATAGCGCAAGGCCTGATGGATGGCACCCACCACGGCGCGCGGGGTGATGGTGGCGCCGCTAAACTGATCGAATACACCGCCGTCTTTCTTAACCGCCCAGCCTTTTTCATCGGGGTTGTTTAGGCTTTTGTCGTTAAAGCCATAAATCCATGGTGATTTTTCAGGCTCAATTTTATCGCCCAAACCCGGTGTTTCGTTTTGACGTGTCACCCGCACGCCAGTGATTTTGCCATCGCGGTCAATGCCAATAATTAATTTTATATCGCCGCTGTAGCCAAAATGCGTAATGACCGGCAAAACTACCGCGACCACTTTGCCGGCTTTGATGGCTCGAAAACCCACAATGCCCGCGGCAACGGAAGCGGCCATGGCTTGCTTGGGGTCGGATAGGGTGGGTTTTAACGGCGGCAAATTAAGCGCCGCCGGATCGGGCAATAAAAAGGCGGTATCGGCAGGGTTGTTGCTAAAGCTTCCGGGTATTAGCACGGCGCTAATTTGCCCGAGCAATACGGCCAACTGGCTTTCGGCAATGCGCGTGCGGGTAGCCTCCTCGGTCACGGTCACTAAGCCCACCCCAATCACGGAAAAGCCACCTAATAAGAGCGCGGTAATCGCAATGCGGCTTTTATCAAGCCCGGCTAAGCGTTTCATTTGCCGCCCTCCCCCGCTCCGTTCGGCTGAAGTTTGCCTTGTTTATGGCCGAACACCTTAGGCTGGGTGTAATAGTCAATCAGGGGCACCGATAAATTCATTAAAAGTACAGCAAAAGCCACGCCATCCGGATAACTGCCAAAGCTGCGGATAAGGACGGTCAGCACGCCGATGCCAAAGCCAAAAATCAGCCGACCACGCGGTGTGGTAGAGGCGGTCACAGGATCGGTTGCTACAAAAAACGCACCAAAAATGGTAGCGCCTGTGAGTAAGTGAAACAGTGGGCTCGCGTGCTTGGCAGAATCAAGCAGCCACAAAAACCCCGACATAACGAGCACGCCTGTGATAACGGCAACCGGAATATGCCAGCGAATCACCCCGCGCCACAACATCAATAAACCGCCCGCCAGAAACGCCAAACCCAGCCACAGATTCCACGCTTGCAACAAATGCCCCGAGTTGAACAAGCTTAAGGTGGCATTATGTATGGGAGCCCCCGCCGTGAGTTGCTCTCGCACATGATCAAGCGGGGTGGCCACGCTTAAGCCGTCATAGCCTACGCCACTCGGTAAAACGCCATTAAACGACCACGCCAGCGATTGCATGAAATTTAATGCGCCGCCCCCCACATCAATGGCAGGCCCCCAGCGCGTCATGGGTTCGGGAAATGAGATTAATAAAACCACGTAGCCGACCATCGCGGGGTTAAACAAATTAAACCCCAATCCCCCATAAAGCTGCTTTGCCACCACCACGGCAAAAATGGCACCAAAAACCGGCAACCACCACGGGCCTAAGTTGGGCAGGCACAGGGCAAAAATCCAAGCCAACACCACAACTGAACCATCATAAATGGCGGGGCGCACGGAACGCGCACGAATTTTTAGCATTAAAGCTTCTGCCAATAATCCGGCGGCAATGGCAAGCATGATGTTGATCAGCACCCCCCAACCCAAGAGCGCAATGGCGACGAGCGTGCCGGGCATAAGCGCGAGCAGCACGATCAACATCACGCGGCGAACACTGTTTTGTGCTTCGGGCAGGGGCGCGGTTTGAGTCGGGAATTTCATTGGCTGTTGCTCATGTTGGGTTATTTTTTGATGGCTCAGCCTGAGCTTTAGCGGGTTCTTCGGTAGCTTCTTGGGCATCTATCTGAATATTTGCGTGGGCTTGCACGGCGCGATCGGCATCAAGCTGAGCCCGGCGGGCTTTAGCCCGCGCACGTGCCGCTGCCACCGCGCTATCGGTAATCACTAAAGCGGCTGTATCTAAGCCCGCTGCAGGGGCGCTCACGGGTTGGGGTTGATAGGTGCCAAACGCATCATCAAAAGTACCAACAGTGGCGCCTGCGGGCGCATCCCGCGCTTCAATGGCGGCGGTATTTGTGGCTAAATTTTGCCGCTTTTTATTTAAGGCGGCCTCGCGCTCGGTTTTAATGCGTTCTAGCCGTTCATTGCGAAACTCAAAGCGGGTTCGTGCCAAGCTGGCTTTCGATTGATCGCGCTCTGCCGCCCATAGTTCGGTTTTAGCAAAGCGATAATAATCAACCAAGGGTAGATGCGAAGGGCAAACGGCGCTGCATACCCCGCATTCAATGCAATCAAATAGGTGATACTCCACCGTGCGATCAAATTGCTTGGCGCGGGCATACCAATACAACTGCTGCGGGAGTAAATCCGCCGGGCAGGCCTCGGCGCATAAACTGCATCGAATGCAGGGCTGCGGCGCGGGCTCGGCGGGCCTATCTTGCGGGCGCAAGGCCAGCAAGCAGTTGGTGGCTTTAATTACGGGCACGTCATCTTCATGCAGGGCAAATCCCATCATCGGCCCGCCCATAATTAATCGATCCGTGCCGGCCACGTAGCCGCCTGCTGCGGCAATCACATCGCTAATCTTAGTGCCGAGTGGTACGCGAAAATTATCAGGTTGCACGATGCCCGCGCCCGTGACGGTCACAATGCGATCGATCATAGGCTCGCCCAACACCACCGCCCGATAAATCGCAGCGACGGTGGCGACATTTAAGCAAAGTAAGCCATATTCGGTGGCGCGCCGCCCGCGTGGCACCTCAACATTCGTGAGCACTTTAATTAACTGTTTTTCACCCCCGGCCGGATAACGGGTGGGCACGGCAATGGTTTCAAAACGCGCATCCGCACGGCTGGCCTCGGCTAGGGTGGCAATCGCTTCGGGCTTGTTATCTTCAATGCCAATCAAACAGCGGCTTGCACCCATCATGTGCAGCACAATGGCCGCACCTTGCACAATCTCAAAGGGCTGCTCGCGCATCAGCCGGTCATCGCAGGTGATATAGGGCTCACATTCCGCGCCATTGAGAATCAGGGTATGCACAGAGGCAGCGCTGCCCGTGGCAAGCTTGGCCGCCGTAGGAAAAACTGCGCCACCTAAGCCCACAATACCCGCCTCACGCAACCGCCCCCGCAATTCGGTGGGGGTTTGGGCAGTAAAATCCGGCCACGGCGTCATCGGCTCAATTGCCTCATCCCTGCCATCGGCATCTAAAATAATCGCCATAGCACCAAGGCCACCCGGGTGCGGGATGGCGTGCTCGGTGATGGCAGAAATAACCCCTGAGGTGGGGGCATGAATCGAGGCCGAAATAAAATCGGTGGCCTGCGCCAACACCTGACCTTTTTTCACCCGCTGCCCCACCGCCACCACCGCGCGTGCTGGGGCGCCAATGTGCATGTGCAAAGGCAAAACATAACGCGGCATGAGCGGCAGTGCTTTTATGGGGCGATCCCGTGTGCTGGTTTTGTTCTCAGGAGGGTGAATGCCGCCGTGAAAACTAAAACGCGCTTGGGGTACCTTAAGTTGAGGGGGCTTAACCATGCGTTACGATCCGTTCACGAGTAAGCTCATCTAGCTTGGCGTTGGCTGGTTGATCTACAACGGTTGGCGTTGGGGTGGCAAGCGGCGGCGCCAAGAGGACGCGCTGCGTTTGGGGATAGGGAAACCGAAACCCTTCAATCCCGATGGCTACGGGTACCATGTCAATGCAATCGACCGGACAGGGCGCGATGCAGAGCTCGCAACCGGTACATTCAGCCGCAATCACAGTATGCATTTGCTTGGCCGCCCCCAAAATAGCATCCACAGGGCAGGCTTGAATGCACTTAGTGCAACCAATGCACACCGCTTCATCAATAACGGCCACCATCGGCACGGTTTTGGCGGTGCCATTGTCGGCATTGAGGGGTTTGGGTTCCACGCCGAGCAAATCTGCCAGGTTTTTAATGGTGGCATCGCCCCCCGGCGGGCATTGATTAATATCCGCCCGACCTTCAGCAATAGCTGCTGCATAAGGTTTACAGCCCGGAAAACCACATTGGCCACACTGAGTTTGCGGCAAAAGGGCATCAATTTTTTCGGCCAGCGGATTGCCTTCCACATGAAACCACTGCGCCGCAATGCCTAGGAGCAAGCCAAAGGCCAGCGCTAAACCGGCAGCAACCAAAATGGCGGTCATCATTAAGCTTTAACCATGCCCGCAAAGCCCATAAAACCCAAAGCCATAAGGCCGGCGGTGATGAGGGCAATGGGCACGCCTTCAAAGGCTTGGGGCACATCGGCCACGTTAATGCGTTCACGCAATGCGGAGAACAAAATGAGCACCAAGGAAAACCCTAAAGAAGCACCAAAACCATACAGGGCGGATTCCATAAAATTGTGCGCCTGTTGCACATTAAGCAACGCTACCCCGAGCACCGCGCAATTGGTGGTGATGAGCGGTAAATAAATCCCGAGCACATTGTGCAACAGCGGGCTTGTTTTGCGCACCACCATTTCGGTGAAATTCACTACCACAGCAATCACCACAATAAACATAATGGTGCGAAGGTAGGTTAAACCTAAGGGTTCTAAAATAAACGCTTCGGTTAGGTAACTTGCAATCGCCGATAAGGTGAGCACGAACGTGGTTGCCATCGACATGCCAATGGCGGTTTCGATTTTTTTAGACACCCCAAAAAAGGGACACAAGCCTAAAAACTTCACCAAGACAAAGTTATTAACCAGCACGGTGCTAATCAGGATAAGCGCATATTCAGACACGTTAGAACCTCAGGGGACGCTGGCCATGCACCACGCGCCTTCGCGCAATTAAATAGGCAAGCTTCAAATAGTCTTAAGACTAATAATTATAGGCAATGGGTTTCTATTTACCTAACGGATTGACGCGGCCGGACGCAATTGCAGGGGGAGTTTGCCTATCGGTGCGCCCAAGTGGCCTATGGCATTAAATTTTAAGGCCAAACTTGCGGCGCGCCTTCTTTGCCCAATTTTAAAAGCCAAGCGGCATGCGCTGATTGTTCATCCGCATCCGGGTTGATGACACGCAACGCCGGGCGATTTTGCGGCAAACGCATAATGCCCGCCTCCACCGCTTGAGGCGAGCCCTCGGTTGCGCGCTGCGGATTGTATTCATCAAAACTTAAGGTTTTTTGCCCGCCTGTGAGCGCTAAATATACATCGGCCAGAATTTGCGAATCCAGCAACGCGCCATGGAGGACGCGCTCGCTGTTATCGATAGACAGCCTGCGGCACAAGGCATCGAGGCTATTGCGTTGACCGGGGTATTTTTGCCGCGCCAGTGCGAGTGAGTCGGTGACGCCCGCCACATAATCAGAAAGTGCGCCCTGCCCGGGCAGGCGGGCTAACTCGCTATTAATAAAGCCCACGTCAAATTCTGCGTTGTGAATAATAAGCTCGCTATCCCGTACAAACTCAATAAATTCGCCAACGATGTGCGCAAATTTGGGTTGATTGGCAAGAAAGCTATCATCTAAGCCATGAATGGCTAATGCTTCGGGATCGACCGGCCGCTCGGGGTTTAGGTACACGTGGTAGTGCTTACCGGTGAACTGTCGGTCTATGAGCTCCACCGCGCCAATTTCGACTAGGCGATGGCCTTCACTTGCCGGCAAACCGGTGGTTTCGGTATCTAAAATAATTTGGCGTTCGGCCATAAAATCACTCCAAAGTTAGCGGGTGGCAATGCCCCGATTGGCCAGTTGATCGGCGCGCTCGTTTTCAAGATGCCCCGCGTGGCCTTTAATCCAATGCCAATGCATTTGATGCCGCTTGGCCGCTTCATCAAGCCGCATCCATAAATCGGCATTTTTCACCGGCTGACCATCCGCGCGGCGCCAATTGCGTTTGCGCCAATTGGCTAACCATTCCAGCATACCTTGACGCACATATTGAGAATCGGTCGTTAAATGCACGATGCAAGGGCGCTTTAAGGTTTCAAGCGCACTAATGGCGGCTAATAGCTCCATGCGATTATTCGTGGTGTGCGCCTCACCGCCACAGAGTTCTTTTTCGTGGCCGCCATAACGCAGTAATGCGCCCCAGCCACCGATGCCGGGATTACCCTTGCAGGCGCCATCCGTCCAGATATGCACAACTGTGGGAGCCAGACTTTCATCTGACGCTGGGGTTAAATCATTCAGAGGGCGAGTTTGCGACATAAGCCGTGTGTTCTTTTATTGAGTTGATGGGGCGACCGGTGGGCAATTTTTTTGGCCCATCGGCCACCGACAGCGGTATTGCCTGCTACCGCCGCAGGCGCTTTGTTGGGTAATAAGGTGCGCAGCCGAAATGCTGGGCGGATTGCCGTGGGCGTGCTGACCCGGCGCACGGCATCAATCACGTAAAAGCCTTGTAAAAACCACAGCCAATGCTGGCCAAATTGGCGCATAGCCTGCATTTTTTGAAAAACTTTAGGCCGGCATAACGGGCATACGCCGCCGTGATGATCGACCGATCGCAGCTCGTAACCCAACACGCGCAACCAATCAACTACCCGCCACGCTGCATGATGATGCCCAAGCGATAAAGGGGCATGACAACGAGCGCCTAACCAACGCTGCCCATGCCAAAGACTCACCGGATTAACCCCCACAATCAGCAAACGGCCCTCAGGGTGAACGGTGCGATCAAGTTCCCGAAGTAATTCATGCGGTTCGCGGCGATTTTCTAACACATGCAAGGCAATGACTAAATCAGCCGCGGCGCTATCAATGGGCAGTTGGGCGTAATCTGCGACCACTGCCATCACCCAATTGGGCGCGGGCGCATCAGGGCTTAAATTGGGAATCTGGGGTAAATCGCTTGCCCGGGTAGCAATTTGGGTGATGCGCCGGATGCGCAAGCGCGCGGCCAAAGCTTGTGACAGGGCTTTTGAGCCCGCACCGAGCAGCACGGCATGATATCCAAAGGCATCATCCACCCGAAGGCCAATCCCTCTCGCCAAAACTTGCCCTATCGTGGCACCCATCGGGCTGCCATACCAATCCGATAGCGCTTCGGTGGGGCATTGGAGCGAGGATTTGGCACCAATTTCCATCACACGCCCTGCTCAATGCGATCATCCGTTGGCCGCACATGGGCGGCAGAGACTAAGCGGTGGCAGGTAAAAAGCATCATACCGGCGCCGAGTGACACGAGCGACATCATCAAAAACGCGGTTTGTGCCCCCAGATGAGTCCAAAGCAAGCCCGCCAGCATCAAGCCCACGGCCGCGCCGCCGCCATAACTAAAGCCTGAAAAAATCGATTGCCCGCGCGATTGCATCCGGCCGGTAAATTGTTGATGAATCACCGCAATGCCTACGGCGTGCGTCAAACCAAAACTTGCCGCGTGTAAAACCTGCGCGAACAAAATCCACCCTAAAGCATCGATTTGGGTGCCAATTAATGCCCAACGCAATGCCATCAAGCCCAACGCGATGGCGAACAAACGGCTATACGAATAGCGCGTTAAAAATTTGGGCAAAACAAAAAATAAAATAATTTCCGCCACCACGCCCAGCGCCCATAACAAGCCGATGGCGCCGCCGCTATAGCCATGCTCTGCGAGGTACACACTAAAAAAAGCGTAATAAACACCATGCGCCACATTCACTAAAAACTGCATCACCAAAAAGCCAATTAAGGCGGGGTTTTGCAATTTTTGCCAGAAACTTGAGCCGAATTCGGTTGAATCCCGTAGCGCGCGATGGGGCGCCGGTTGAGCAGCGGGTTCTGCCAACCGCTGCAACAGCACCCACAAACCCAGCAAGGCTACCATCAGCAAGCCTGCAATCCAAAACGATTGAACATTCGGCGCTAACCCATTGATAATAAGACCCAAGCCCACCGAGGAGACAATAAAGCCAATCGAACCCCATGCGCGCAAAGAGGAATACACTTCGGCACGCCCGGCCACTAAGCGCAAAGTCAGCACATCGAGCTGCGAGAGCAAAGGCTGCCAAGCTAAGCCAAACAAACCCAGCGCCACCAGCCAAAAACCAAACGGCGCATGGGTTAATTTCAAGATAAATATCAATGAAAATAGAAAGATAGATACCAGCGTCATCAGCCGCAAGGCCGGCAAAATTCGGTTATGATGATCAACCCACCAGCCCAAAAGCGGCGGCCCTATGACCTTAGAAGCCATAACCGCCGCCAGCAAAAAACCCACTTCTTGGGGGTTAAACCCTTGTGCCAGCAAAAACGGGCTGAAATACGGCAAAAAAATGCCAAAGCCTAAAAAATAAACAAACAACGTGAGGCGCATCACGTGTTCATCACTTGCTGGAACGCCCTGTTGATTGGCTGGCATCACAGGCATCTTGTTACGCAGACTGAACCTTGGCGGGAATCACCGGTGTGGCACACACCACGCCCCCGCATTGCCCCCGATGACGCAAGGCGTGGTCAATGAGCGTTAAAGCCAACATCGCCTCAGCAATGGGGGTGGCGCGAATGCCGACACAGGGATCATGCCGGCCGGTGGTGATGACTTCAGCCGATGCGCCGGTAATATCCACACTTTGACCCGCCAAACGAATGCTTGAGGTGGGCTTTAACGCGATATGTGCCACAATCTCTTGGCCACTTGAAATGCCACCGAGCACGCCACCTGCGTGGTTGCTCAAAAAACCATCAGGGGTTATTTCATCGCGAAACTCGGTACCGCGCGCCGCCACGCAAGCAAAACCTGAGCCAATTTCCACCCCTTTGACCGCATTAATGCTCATTAAGCCATGTGCTATTTCGGCATCTAGGCGATCGAACACCGGCTCGCCCCATCCCGGCGGGCAACCCGTGGCCACCACCGATACGCGCGCACCGACCGAATCGCCAGATCGGCGCAGCTCATCCATAAAAACTTCTAACTCAGGCACTTGCGATTCATCTGGCCAAAAGAACGGGTTATGCTCCACGGCCGACCAATCAAAGCCTCGATGTTTTATTGGGCCAATTTGCGATAAATAGCCGCGCACTTGCACGCCATACGTTTCAAATAACCATTTTTTAGCAATCGCCCCGGCTGCGACCCGCATCGCTGTTTCACGGGCAGATGAGCGCCCGCCGCCGCGATAATCGCGAATGCCATATTTTTGTAAATAGCTGTAATCAGCATGGCCTGGGCGGAACTGATCGGCGATTTTGCCGTAGTCATTCGAGCGCTGATCGGTGTTTTCAATCACCAAACCAATCGGCGTGCCTGTGGTTTTGCCCTCAAACACGCCAGATAAAATTTTCACCTCATCTAATTCGCGCCGTTGGGTGGTGTGACGCGAGGTGCCGGGTTTGCGGCGATCCAAATCCTTCTGCAAATCTGCCGCGCATAAATCCATACCCGGTGGGCAGCCATCAACAATGGCGCCCAAAGCCAAGCCATGCGATTCACCAAACGTGGTCACGGTAAATAGTTTGCCGAAGGTGTTGCCTGCCATAATGAAATACTTCTTGTGCGGGAATAAAATTGAGTGAAATTTAAGTACTAAGCCGACTTTGAGGCAATTAACCTCAAAAAAACACGCCAGCGGTGGCATCATTATACGCATCCGCGCGCCCAATAACCGCCCACCCGAATTCAAAAAACACTATGCCGAACGATGTTATAACTCAGCTCATCCACCACGCCCACCAAACGCCCATGCGGATTGCTTTGCGCTGGGGCAGCATCGCTTTGAGCTACGCAAAACTTGCAACATCTGTTGAACAAACAGCGCATTATCTCAAAGAGCAGGGTTTGAGCCCCGGTCAACACCTAGTGATTTGGGCGAACAAGCGCATCGAAACGGTGGTGGTGCTTCTCGCAGCTTGGCAGGCAGGCTTAGTGATTGTGCCGTTGCATCCGTCACTGCGCGCGGGGCAGTTGCGGTCTATTTTTAATCGTGCAGCCGCGCAGGGTTTGATTACCGATGCGCCGCACGCCCAGGCTTTGGGTTTTACTGCAATCAACCCCACCGGTTGGGGGTTTGCCCGAACGCCCGATGCCCCTTTTAAGCAGTTACCTTTTGATTTTCAAAACGAAGACGGTCCCGCTCCCCAACGACAAACCCGCCCCCCTGCCTGCCTTGGCGATGCTTTGGCGGCCTTAATGTTTACTTCGGGCAGCACCGGCTTGCCTAAGGGGGTGATGGTCACGCACGATAATTTTAATGCCGGCGCGGCCGCGGTGAGCGCCTACTTGAACCTAACCGCTCAAGATGAACTACTGGCTGTTTTGCCGCTGTCATTTGATTATGGTTTATCCCAAATTACCACGGCGCTACTCGTGGGCGCTGGCATTACCTTGCAAGATTATTTATTGCCCAATGATTTGAAAAAACCCCTGCTCCAAGGCGGCATAACGGTGGTTGCGGGCACACCGGGCTTGCTGATTGCGTTGGCGCAAGCCCCTTGGCTGGGTGATGCCCCGGCTTTACGGCTTATTACCAACTCAGGCGGCAGGTTACCCGAGACGAGCGTCAAGGCATTGCGCGCGGCACGCCCGAACACCGCGCTATTTTTAATGTATGGTTTAACAGAAGCGTTTCGGGCAAGTTATCTTATTCCCACCGAGGTAGATGCTCACCCCGATTCCATAGGGCGGCCATTTTCTGCCAGTGTATTGGGGCTGGTTAATAATCAAGGCGTGCTTGTGCCTTCTGGCTTAGAAGGAGTGGGTGAATTAGTGCAAGGCGGCCCACTGGTTACGCGGGGATACTTTAATGACCCTGATGCAACCGCCGAACGCTATCGCAGCCCACCTGCGGGTTGGCCAAACCCCCAAGACCGTGTGGTGGTTTATTCAGGCGATCTTGTCCGGCGTGATAGCGAAGGCCGCTACTATTTTTTAGGCAGGCTTGATGAGCAAATTAAAGTGCAAGGTTTTCGCATCAGCCCAGAAGAAATTGAGCAAGCGGTGCTGCACTATGCAGGGGTTAGCGAAGCACTGGCATTTGGCTACGCGCTGCCACTAAGTGAGCCGGATAATCGGCGAGAGGCCGTGCCCGATGAGAATCTCATTGGGCTTGTGGTTGCGCCCCATACCGTGAATCTTGATGAATTGAACTCTTGGCTGCACACCCAACTGGCGCCCTATCAAATGCCCAAAAAAATCCTCGCGCTGCCCAATCTTCCGCGCTCAAACAATGGCAAATTAGATCGCGCTGCCAGCCGGGCTATTTTTTTAGGCCATCAAAACCCAGCCAGTCAGGCCAGCTTATGACCGATGCGCCCCAAGCGAATTTGGCGCCCCCTGCAACGGAGGCCATCGAAGTGACGCCAAGCAATCATACCCTCTCAACAGGGCAAAACCTGATGCAGCAATGTCTAGGCAAAGCCGCATCAGCTTGGCCAGTGGCACAAGGGCAATTAATGCAGGGCGCCACCCCCTTGTCGCAATGGCTTAAAACCCAAACCACGCCGGCTTATGTGTACAACTTAAACGTGATATCGGCAGAGGTGAATCGGGTTCGTGCCGTGCTCCCCGCCGCCATTCGCTTGCATTACGCCATTAAAGCCAATCCGCACCCAGCCATTTTGCAGCACTTAGCTACACGGGTGGATGGTTTTGATTGCGCCTCACTCAAAGAGATGCAGCAAGTGGCCGCGCATGCGCCGGCGCTTATCGCGCAGACCAGCATTGCAGGGCCTGCAAAATCAGACGCTGAACTGGCATTCGCCCTAGCGCATAACATCCTCATTAACGTGGAATCCCAAGGTGAACTCCTGCGCATCAGCGGGCTTGCAAACCAAAGCGCGCAAATTGCGCGGATTGCTTTACGCATCAACCCGCCTTTTGAGCTTAAAGGATCGGGTATGAAAATGGGCGGTGGTGCCCGCCCATTTGGGATTGATAGCGAGCAAATCCCCGCCCTAATCAACCTCATTCAATCGGATGCAAAGTTAAAACAAACAATTGATTTAGAAGGATTTCATCTTTATGTTGGCTCACAAAATCGCGATGCCGCCGCCCTGTGCGCCGGGCTTGACGCCAGCATAAATTTAATTGAAACCTTATATCGAAACACGGGGTTCATCCCCCGCCATCTTAATTTGGGCGGCGGGTTTGGCGTGGTCTATCACCCACAAGATAAAACGCAAAACACCGCATTGGATTTAGACGCCCTGCGTGCGACCCTCTTTAACATCGCCGATCGAGCCCAAGCTCAATGGCTCGGCATTCATCTCAATTTAGAACTGGGTCGATATTTGGTGGCGGGTGCAGGCCTGTATGTAACTCGCATCGTTGATCGCAAAATCTCGCGCGGCAAAACTTATCTGCTGTGCGATGGCGGCATGCATCACCACCTTGCGCTCTCAGGGAATTTAGGCCAGGTTATCCGCCGAAACTGGCCGATTATCGCCATCGATTATTTAGATAAGGCGCCGGTTGAACCCGTTGAAATCGCAGGCCCCTTATGCACCCCGCTGGATGTGCTCGGCCAAAATTTACCCATGCCGCAATTAAATGTCGGGGATGTGCTGGGCGTGCTGCAATCCGGCGCATATGGTCTTAGCGCATCACCCAACCGGTTTTTATCACACCCGGACTGCCCTGAGTGGATCATTCATGAGGCGGATGCGCACTCTGTGATAACCCATGAATAAAGTTTCAGGCTCAATCCCTGTCAATGGAAGGTCACATCCCTGCCCTATCTGATGTCTTTGATGCCTTATCCTTCGGGCGCGTCTACAAACCTGCTTGAACCGATGAGGAGATTTATGCGCATTTCCCGACGTTCTCTGGCGTGCCATTTGATCCATGGCTCACCGCGCTGCTTCTTAATCGCATTGATGAATTTACCGCCTGACGCAATGAACAAAACTAACAACGCCACTCGTCGCGAACGTAGACTTTCACCGCTGTTCGCGGCACAATGCGGCAACTTTTGACTCAATCACTGGTGCAAGAAGGAACTGCGACGCATGGCGACTATTCTGCTGCTGAACGGCCCCAATTTGAATCGACTCGGCACGCGCGAGCCCGAGCGCTACGGCAACACCACACTGGCCGATGTGGTCAATCAGCTGCATAGCCATTGCCAAAGCGCCCACGCAACACTTGAACACTTGCAAACCAATGCCGAAGCCGAATTAATCGAGCGCATCCATGCCGCCGCCGACGCAGGGGTCGCCGGCATTGTGATTAACCCCGCCGCCTGGACGCACACCAGCATTGCCCTGCGTGATGCGCTCTTAGCTTCCGCCATTCCTTTTGTTGAAGTGCATATCAGCAACATTTACGCGCGTGAGCCCTTTCGTCAGCACTCCTATTTTTCGGATATTGCCATTGGCTCTATTGTGGGCGTGGGTGCACTCGGCTACGAGCTGGCACTTTTTGCCCTATTTCATCATTTAGGCATTAAACGGGTGCTCAGCCTGCCGCCCGCTTAAATCGGCTTAAAACCCCCTCGTTTGACTTAAAATTGTATTAACCTCGGAGACGTCCCTCGATGGATATTCGTAAAATCAAAAAACTCATCGAACTCTTAGAGGAGTCCGGTATCGCTGAAATTGAAATTCGCGAAGGCGAAGAATCGGTGCGGATTGCCCGCGGGCAAATCATGCAACCTGCCCCCACGAGCTATCACTTTGCGCCACCCCAAGCGGCTCAAGCTACCCAGGCAGCCCAAATTACCGCACCTGCCGCAGCCACACCCGCGCAGGCAATGGCCAGCGGCACACCGATTAAATCGCCGATGGTCGGCACGTTTTATCGCGCGGCATCCCCCACCGCCAAGGCTTTTGTTGAAGTGGGCAGTGCGGTTAAAGCCGGTGACACCCTGTGTGTGATTGAAGCTATGAAAATGTTTAATCAAATTGAAGCTGAAACCAGCGGCACCATTACCGCCATCTTGGTCGAAAATGGCCAACCGGTTGAATATGATCAGCCCCTGTTCATCATTGAATAAGCCATTTAATCTCATTAGGTTTTTAGCATGTTGAACAAAGTATTAATCGCCAATCGCGGCGAAATTGCTCTTCGGATTTTGCGAGCCTGCCGCGAGCTCGGCATTAAAACCGTGGCCGTGCATTCCACCGCCGATCGCGATTTAAAGCACGTCCGCTTAGCCGATGAATCGGTGTGCATTGGCGGGCCTCGCTCCAATGAAAGTTATTTAAATATTCCCGCTATTATTTCTGCCGCCGAGGTCACCGACTCGGTTGCTATTCACCCGGGATATGGCTTTTTATCCGAAAACGCCGATTTTGCCGAGCGCGTAGAACAATCGGGGTTTATTTTTATTGGTCCCACGCCCGACAACATTCGCTTAATGGGCGATAAAGTCACCGCCAAAGCCACCATGCGCGCAGCTAAGGTGCCCTGCGTACCCGGCTCTGAAGGGGCACTCGGCGATGATCCTGATGAAAATATTAAATTAGGCCGAGCAGTCGGTTACCCCGTCATCATCAAGGCGGCGGGCGGCGGCGGCGGCCGCGGTATGCGCGTGGTACACACCGAAGCGGCTTTGTTGCATGCCATCGAAATGACCCGCAGTGAAGCGCAAGCCGCTTTCAACAACCCGCAGGTGTACATGGAAAAATTCCTAGAGCACCCGCGGCATATTGAAATTCAGGTTTTAGCTGATGCCCACGGCAATGCCCTCTACTTAGGCGAGCGCGATTGCTCTATGCAACGTCGCCATCAAAAAATTATTGAAGAAGCGCCCGCGCCCGGCATTACGCCAAAGCAGCGCGCAGAAATCGGTGCGGTTTGCGTCGCCGCCTGTCAGCGCATGGGTTATCGCGGTGCGGGCACCTTTGAGTTTCTTTATGAAAAAGGCCATTTTTATTTCATTGAAATGAATACCCGCCTGCAGGTTGAGCACACCGTGACCGAAATGATTACCGGCATTGATTTGGTCAAGCAGCAATTGCGGATTGCCGCCGGCTTACCCCTTGAACTAAAACAAGCCGATGTGCGGATTACAGGCCACGCCATTGAATGCCGAATTAATGCCGAAGACCCCGCAACCTTCGTGCCCAGCCCCGGTAAAATCAAAAACTTACACTTCCCAGGCGGGCCTGGCGTGCGAATTGACTCGCACATTTACAGCGGCTATAGCGTACCCCCCTACTACGATTCGATGATCGGCAAACTCATCACCCATGCCGATACCCGCGAACAAACGATTCGGCGCATGGCGGGCGCATTAGATGAAATGATGATTGACGGCATCAAAACCAATATTCCGCTGCATCGCGATTTAATGGCCGATCAAGCCTTCATTGAAGGCGGCACCGATATTCATTATCTTCAAAACCGACTGGGAATTGCTTAAATGACCGCCCAAGCCCACCATTCTGCCTGGCAACGTTTGAGCCTAGATGTCCCCCAAGCGGAGGTAGAGGCCTGCGAAGATGCACTGCTCGAAGCGGGCGCCGTATCGGTTTCCCTAGAAGAACTCGGTGATGAGCCCATTTTGGAGCCCAAACCCGGTGAAACGCCGCTCTGGCAACGGGTGCGCGTGGCTGGACTTTTTGAAGGTCACCTCAATCCGGCCGATTTAATGGCGGCGCTGGCTCAAGAACTCAGGCCGGCTTTATTGGATCAACTCGATCATCAGTACGTAGAAGAGATTGATTGGGTGCGCCAAACCCAAGCCGATTTCCCGCCCACCGTGTATGGCGATAGCCTCTGGGTTGTGCCGCACTGGTGCGAGGCGCCTGCCCAAGCCAAAACCGTGATCCGTATCGACCCGGGTCTAGCCTTCGGCACCGGTCAACATGAAACCACCGCCCTGTGTTTGGATTGGCTCGATGCGCAACCAATCAACGGCTTGCGTATCTTGGATGTGGGTTGTGGCTCGGGAATTTTAGCACTGGCCGCACTCATGAAAGGCGCTGCCCAAGCCTTCGGCACCGATATTGATCCACAAGCTCTCAAAGCCAGCCGCGATAATGCCGCGCTCAATGCCATTGCAGCATCCCGCCTATGGCTCGGCCTGCCGGATGATCTCCCGGCCAGTGAACGCTTTGATTTCCTCATTGCCAACATCCTCGCTCAACCCTTGATTGAACTCGCCCCCATCCTCGCGCCCCATATCAAAGTGGGCGGACGTTTTGCGCTCTCGGGCATCCTAAAAGAGCAGGCGCAGGCCGTTGCCGCCCAATGGCTGGCGCAAGGTTTGCTGATTGATGAGATTGAAACACGCGGCGACTGGGCGCGTGTCAGCGGACATCGAGCACACTAACCTAGCCTTTTAAGCGCAAAGAAAAGCCCCCGAAAATTCATCGGGGGCTTTTTAATTTTAAGCTAATGCTTTGATTCTTATCCTCTGCCCGAGGCCACAACAGCAACGAGCAGATTACTTACAAACGCTTAGAATTTAGGCATCGAAGGCACATTCACAGAAGGCACATTCACGCTGGGTGTATTCACCGAAGGCACGTTCACGCTGGGCGTGTTCACTGAAGGCACGTTCACGCTGGGCGTGTTCACTGAAGGCGTATTAACACTCGGTGTGCTCACTGAAGGGGTATTCACCCCAGGGGTTGCCACCGCTGGCACATCCGTTTGACCGGCAGAGGCGCCCGCATTCGTTGAACCTGAACCCGCAGATGCCCCAGATCCTGCCGCATTGCCCCCCGCTGAAGCGCCAGAACCAGACGCATTCGCACCATTAGCGGCACCGTTGCCTGCACCTGTTTGAGTTTGGGTGGTAGCGGTGGTGTTGGTGGTTGCATCAGCGGCATAAACAACGCCCGCTAAAGCCAAAGCCAAAGCAGAAATGGTTAAAGAGGCTTTTTTGAATGTTGAATGAGACATGGCGAATACTCCTATGAGATGAAACATCAAGGCCGGGCGTTTTGGTTTATCGCCTCGGTGCAATCCATATTAGTGGGAAAATTTTCCACGTCAAGTTTTTTTCTCCTGTGCTAAAATTTCCCACATGAATACCGCCATCAAAAATACCGCCCTCCTGATCCTTCGCCCCCTCGTACGATTTTTAATCGGCCACGGGTGGACTTTTGGTGCTATTAGTGAATTGCTCAAATATGTTTGCGTCGAAGAAGCTTGCCGCCAACAAGGAACGGGGGCTCGAGGACTCACCGACAGCAAAGTCTCCCTTATCAGCGGCGTGCACCGCAAAGAAGTTCGGCGTATTCGTGAAGAGCTCACCCAAAGCGAAACCCATCACCTAAAACTGCGCCACGGAGCCAACACAGCCGCCCAATTAATCGCTTTATGGATGACGCACCCCCATTATCAAAATGAACAAGGTGAGCCCATCGCCCTGCCGCTCCGCGCCGCTAATGCGCCCTCGGTTGAAGCATTGGCTCGGCTGGTGAAGGCTGATGTACGTGTGCGCACGATTGTGGACGATTTAGTTCGAGCCGGTGTCGCCGAAGAGCGCGGGGATATGATCGGCTTGTTGCGCTGCAGCTATGTCTCTGATATTCCCGAAGATCGATTGATTTTTATGGCAAACAACGTGGGCGATCACTTGGCCGCCGCCGTACACAACTTGGAAGGCGGCTCACCGAAATATCTCGAACAAGCGCTGTATTTCGATGAACTCACTGCGGTGGAACTCGAAAAACTCCGCCCTGAATTGCGCCGCTTGGGGGAGAAGTTACTACGGGATGCCTATCAGCGGGTGGCCAAATCGCGCCCATCTGCGGATGAAACCCCGCCAGCGCCAAAGCCCAACCAAACGCGCCGGATGCGACTCGGGGTCTACTATTTTGAAGACGAAACCCCGCAAAACACATGTGATCACTCGACACCCTGCCCGGCCGCGCCCGCACAGGTTAAAACACATGGATAATCAAAAGCACCGGCATGGTTTGGCGGGTATCCTCAGCGGTTTGCTGGGGCTGTGTTTAATCTTCCTATCTGGCCAAGCGTTCAGCGCCCCGCCCAATGCCGCCCGCCCCGGCGGCATTGGGGGCACAGGTTTATCGTTCAACGCAAACCCGGGCGGCATTGGCGGTACGGGCATTATCGCCATCGGACCCATCCAACGTTTTGGCAGTATTTTTGTTTTAGGCAAGGAATATCATTTCACGCCACAAACCCGCTTTTTGCGAGATGGCCAACCCAGCGCTGAAGAGGCACAACAACTCGGGGATTGGGTCACCGTTCAGGGACATTGGCAGAATGATCGTTGGGTGGCCGATCAGGTGGACATGACCCACGCCATAACGGGAACAATTGAATCGATCGATTCTACAAACCAGCGGATTCGTGTGCTCGGGCAAGAAATCATGTTCGCCCCCAATACGCAAATTCATGCCGAACCGCATCATGTGGCGCTGTATTTCTCAACATTAAAAGTAGGCGATAAAGTGCGACTGAGTGCCGCCCCCGGGCGCACCGGCCTATGGCTTGCCACGGCACTTGTTCGCTTAAATCAGCCATCAAATGCAGTAACACTGCAGTTACAAGGGCACATTGGGGCAATCAGCCCAGATCGCAAACAGATTCAAATAGAGGGCGAATGGTTTCCCATTGCCGGCACCATCCCCCCCGGCCTTAAAATCAATCAAGCCGTCATAGTTCGCGGTCAGTATCGCCAAGATAAACCGATCATCTCGACTATTGAGCTCATCAAGCCCCTTAATTTCGCGCCTGGGCAGGCCATCGAACTCTTTGGCTATGCGCAGCATATTGAACAAACCAATTATTGTGATGCGTTTCAAATTAAGGCAGATGCCGGCACCCTCGGCCTGAGCCCGAATCATCAAAACCCAGCACCCGGCGCTTGGCAAGTCATTCGCGGATCACTGATTGAGCCGAATGTGATTGAATTAAAGCAGGCTCTCCCATCACAAACGCCCATGCAATTTGGTCTGGCGCCCAGGGCACTTCATGGCGATCAGCCGAACGCCGCAAACCCGATCATCACTACCCCATCACCCGAATCAATACCCCAAAACATAGGATTACCCGGCATGCCTGGGAGTATTACAGCACCCTCTATACCTTCCGTACCTTCCGTACCTTCCGTGCCTTCCGTGCCTTCCGTGCCTTCCGTACCTTCCGTACCTTCCGTACCTTCCGTACCTTCCGTACCTTCCGTACCTTCCCCTGTGTCAGGATAGTTGTCGCCTTGGCGGATTAGCCATGACTAGATGTCAAGACCCGCCCGGTTATATACTTCCATAACGAATAAATCGGGGCATTGTTTCTGCCATGCCTGAAGTGATTCCATGGGTGTCATATGGTTCAGCGCCCGTTGTGGTATGTGGTGGTTGTAGGTGTTGAGATAGCTCATCATCGTGGCCTCAAGTTCAGCCGATGAGCTGAAGCGGGTTTGTTTGACCAGCGCACTGATACGCCCGTTAAAGCGTTCTACCATGCCGTTGGTTTGCGGGTGGCCTGGCGGTATCAGGCGGTGCTCAATGCCATGCGCCACACATTGTTGATCGAACGCATGCCGCCCGCTGGGCTGCTTTTCTTTACAGGTGAAGCGGTCGGTGAACTGGCTGCCGTTATCGGTAAGGAGCTTAACGATCTTCATGGGTGCGGTGTTTTTCAAGATAGTTGTCGCTTTTTGTTAAATCTGTCTAATTGTTTCCGT
>JAGDVP010000009.1:0-2201 GCA_023255735.1 Halothiobacillus sp.
GTGGCGCGTGTTGCTCAAGCCTATGCCAATGATATCCAGTTGCGTTTGAACGCTCAGTTTGTCGAGTTGCAATTTACAGCCATCGCTTTATTGGGGACCGATGCAAATCCCGCCAATCCCACGCCGCAAACCATTCATACGCTTCACCTGTTTATGCGGCTGCATCCCGCCCTAGATGCTTTTAATATTCAATCACCCGATGGCAACCAGATTCTCTGGTCAACCAACCACCAATCGACAACGCCCATTACCCAAGGGGCGGAATTTACGCCGCTAGCGCAGTATCCCGACTTTCTTTTAGGCCGAGCGAGCTATGCGCCAAGAGTCGGTTCGAATGTATTGACTATGCGCTACCGGTTTCGAGATGACGCCGGTGCGGTACGGTTTTTGGTCGGCACCCCTTATCGGTTGGATAAGTTGCTGGCGCTTGCACCAGAGCAAATCGCCGACTTAGCGGGCTTTGTGCTTGAAGTGCAAGATCAACGCACTCAGCAGCTTTTAGGGCGTTGGCAAGATGGCCAGTGGGCTATTCTGCCCGCCGCCGACTCACTACCCCGCCCGGCCGATGGGGTGGTGCTGCCGGTGCCCGGTTATCCCTTCACCGTATCGGTGCAAGGGATGGGCTCTAAAATCTGGGCACAGTACCGCACCCAAGGGGTTTATCGCTGGTTAGCCGAACTTTTGACCCTCATCGTGATGGCGATTTTGTTAGGCGGTTTAATCACCCTCGTGCAGCGGCGGCAGCGCGATGCTGAGCGCTTGCGCCGTTTGGCTGATTTCAATGCCTTGTTGGCAGCAGTGAATCAAACCCTGACCACCCCGCTCAATCAAGACGAGCTCCTACAAGCCATTTGCCGTTTAGCCGTACAGCATCTCCACCTGCAATTGGCGATGGTGGCACAGCCCAATGCTGAGGGCTGGTTTGAGTGGCGGGCGGCCGTGGGCGATACCGGTTATCTTGAGGGCTTGATGATCTCAACCGATGCCCATCGGCTCGAAGGTCAAGGCCCGATGGGACGCGCTTGGCGAACGGGTGAGCCGCAGTTTGTCCAAGACCTCTCCCAATCGCTGACCCACCAACCGTGGGTCGATCGGCTCAAAGCGCATCAATTCAAGGCCGCAGCCGCCTTACCCATCACCCTGATGGGGCAACCCTTTGGGGTGTTGTCGATTTATCACGCCAGAAGCTTTGCCTTTGATGCCGAGTTACGCCAGATCTTAATCGCGCTGGCTGCGACCACCAGTCGCGGTCTTGAGATTGTTCAAGCGCGCATCAATGAAGCGGCACTGGCAGCGGAGCTAATGGCCGAACGCGAAAGCGCCGAATACCGGGCGGTGCATGATGCGTTAACCGGCTTGCCTAACCGCGCGACCTTGATGCAACACCTGACCCATGCGATTGCGCGTGCGCGGCGCCAGGGCAGCGCCTTGGCGGTCGGCATGTTGGATCTTGACGACTTCAAACCAATCAATGACCAGCTCGGTCATGCGGCGGGTGATGAGCTGTTACGCTTGGTCACTCATCGGTTGCGGGCACAGCTGCGCGAAACTGATTTTCTCGCCCGCTTAGGCGGTGATGAATTTGTGCTGGTGTTTGAAGATTTACTCCTAGAGCAAGCGCCAATGCAGCTTAAGTTGATGCTGGAGCGGTTGCACGGGGTAATTGAAACGCCTTTTATCCTCGAGGGCGCGCATGAGGTGGAGATTGGCTTAAGCCTAGGCTTGGCGCTCTATCCGCAGGCGGGGATCGATGCCGATCAATTATTGCGCCAAGCTGATGCCGCAATGTATGCAATTAAAGCGCAAAAGCATCAACGGGCCACGTGGTGGCAATTAAGTGATGAAGACACCGCCCAAACGCCCACGGTGCTAGCGGCATTTACGGCTTTTGATGCCCAAGCAGTCGCAGCATTAACGCGGATTCAACCGCTTTTAGTGCAAGTGGCGGATTTATTTATCGATCAATTCTATGAAGGCATGGCGCTGGATCCTGAGGTGGCTGCTATTTTAGCCACCTTAGGCGATGATGAGTTGGTGCATCTCAAAGCGCAGCAAAAAGCGCATCTTCTGTTTTTGCTGCAGCCGCAGGCCACCGAACTTGAGATCCAAACCCGTGCACGGCAGGTAGGTTATGTGCATGCCCTCATCGGGGTGACCGGTCGCCTGTTATTAAAATCGATGGCGTTGTATCGCCAACAACT
>JAGDVP010000009.1:2301-57625 GCA_023255735.1 Halothiobacillus sp.
TCGGGGTGACCGGTCGCCTGTTATTAAAATCGATGGCGTTGTATCGCCAACAACTCAGCCTCTTGATTGGCCAAGCCTTGCTCACAGGGCGGGAGCGATATTTTCTCACCCAAGTGGTTGATGCTCGGCTTGAGCTCGATATACAAACACAAATGGCAAGCCAAGATGCGGTGTTTTATCACTATTTGGATGCGTTAAGTCAGCCCCTTGCCACCGCCGGGTTGTTTGCCGATACCCTGCGCGCGGAAATGGGCGCGCTCGGCGCGCTGCCCGGCATTGTCTTGGTGTTGCTGCTGCGGCTGAATGCCGATGGGCTATTTGTGATCGAACAAGCCGGCGGCACGCAGGCAGAACAGGCGTTGGCGGCACTGGCACGGCCAGAGTTTGCCATTACGGTTGATCCGCAGTCCCCGCAAGGCCAGGGGCTCATCCCGCAGTGTTGGCGCACACTAACGTTACAAAGCAGCCCAAGTTATGCCAAAGACCCTAAATACGCGGTGTGGCGCCCTGTCGCTCAGGCTGCGGGCATTCGATCGCACCTAGCCATTCCCATCCTTGATGCCGCCGGGCATAGCGCCTGGGTATTAAGCCTGTATGGCACCTATCCCAATCAGTTTGAAGTGTCAGGGATGCGGCATTTCGCGCATGGCATTCAGCATCGCTTCGAGCAATTTTTACGTCAGCGCCATACCCCCGCTTCTTCGCCCGTGCCGATCGATCAAGCCCGTGTGTGGATTACGCGGCTGTTTGATGGCGGGCTGCAACTCTATGCCCAGCCAATCCTTGAGTTCAAACAGGGTCGTGTCCTCAAAGTAGAATTCTTGGCGCGGTTGCAGTTACCCGATGGCCAGATGATTGCGCCGGGGTTATTTCTCCCCTTGCTGGGTGATGCCGAGCTTGATCGCCTGTTTCGGAGCGGACTCAAACGGACACTTGAACAACTCGCCACTTGGGATCAGATGGGGTACGCCCTTGATGCCGCACTCAATCTCCCGCCCAACACTCTGCTTGACCCCGATTGCGTCACTTGGGTGCGCGATGCGCTCGATCAATCCCTCATTGCGCCAGAACGCTTAACCCTTGAGCTTTTGGAGACGCAAGAGATTACCGAACAATCGGCCACCTCGGCCACCTTGCTTGCCTTGCGTGATTTGGGCTTGAAGCTTGCCATGGATGATGTGGGCTCCGGTTTTAGCGGCTTGCTGCGCATGGCTCAGATGCCGTTTGATGTGTTGAAAATCGATCAAGGATTGGTGATGCGCTTGCGCACCGATCCCGTGCCGACGTTGAGTTTAATCCGCGCCATCATCCAAATTGGCCGCGATTTTAATCGGGCCATCGTGGTGGAAGGACTAGAAGATGCCGGCGTGATTGAAGCGGTGCGGGTATTGGGCGCGGATTTCGGCCAAGGCTATGGCATTGCCCGCCCCATGCCGACCGCCGAGCTGCCTGGCTGGCTGGATGCGTTTCACGCAACCCCTCCGGTGCCGACCGAACCAATTCAAACCTTGCTCGGTGCGCTGGCACTGCATCTGTGCTTCTCACATCAAGAGGAGGGCTCGGTTCACGCCGCCGCTGATTGCCCCGTTCATGCTTTTTTAACCGAGTGGATGGGCGATGGCGGCGAGCAAGCTGTGCTACTCCATCAACGTCTGCATGAGGCCAAAAGCGAGCAAGAACGAGCACAGGCGCAGAACGAACTGCAGCAATGGCTGGTTGAGCGCATTCTGGCCGAATCGGTCGCAATTTGAATGCGTGCTATCAATTTTTCACATTTGTAATAGATGCTAAGTCGCGCGAGCCAGTGCGACTGGGCACTGTTTTACACAGGGCGATAAAGTGTGGGCTGTGGCCACAAACCCCATGCCGCCACAGGCTATCGGCGGCTTGATCGGCAAGTTTCACGGGGTTTGGCGGCGCTTATCGGGTATGGGGAGGTTAGGGATAGCAAATACCCGAAAAATACCCGATTCAAACGTGTCCTGTTAGGTTCAAAGCTCATCTCGTTATGGGGCAAAGAAAAAAGCCTCAAATCGCGTTGTGGCGCGGTTTGAGGCTTTTAAGTGCTTGATATTCAAGCCCCGTCTAAAAGGCTTGAAAACATGAATTGGCGTCCCCACGGGGATTCGAACCCCGGTTACCGCCGTGAAAGGGCGATGTCCTAGGCCTCTAGACGATGGGGACATGGTGCGCCCGGAAGGAATTGAACCTCCGACCCTCTGGTTCGTAGCCAGATACTCTATCCAGCTGAGCTACGGGCGCCTGGCTCCCTGAGCAGGACTCGAACCTGCGACCCAATGATTAACAGTCATTTGCTCTACCGGCTGAGCTATCAGGGAAAACGTCTTGCAACGTGGAGCGGCATATTAATGATCGAGACGGGTGCCGTCAAGGCTCTATCTGAATTTTTTTATCGATTCGCTCAGTTTCAGGGCATTGGGGGGGCCTTACATGAGTTCGAGTTCAGGCTCGATGGCCTTGGCGCCGGCTGCCGCGCATTCTTCATCGGTTTTGCCTGAGGGGGCACCTGAAACGCCAATGGCGCCGTATATTTGCCCGCCGGCTTCGATGGGCACACCGCCTGCGCCGAAGAATAAGCCCGGCACACGCCCCAGCGCGCCCTCGCCGCGGCGCTCTAGGGATGATGTGGCCGCGTTAAAGGAGATGGCGGTATACGCCTTCATGCGTGAAATGCTTAAAGTGAGATCTGGTGCTAATACATCCCGCAGGATCACTTGGGGATTACCACTGCGATCCATAACGGTGACACCAATTTGAATGCCTTTGGCGCGGCAGTCATGGATGGATGCTTGGGCGGCTTTTAATGCCATTTCCATTGATAGCCGCTTGATGCTGACAACGGTGGGGTCTTCAGTCGCTTGGCTGGCTAGGCTGTTGAATGCAAGACCAAGCCCTAGCGCAAGATTCAGGGTGGCGGTAAGGATTTTTTTGGTGGGGGTTGATTGGGTTTTCAAGGGGCGCTCCTTGGGTAATTGAAATGGCTTAGGGGTTACAAAAAACGCGCAAGATACCGCTGGCTTTGCCGATCGAGCTGGTTACGCGGGGGGATTTTAAATTGCAGGCCAAACGCATCGGCGACTAAATACCCGCCAGAGGGTAGGGGGCGGATGTCATCTTCGGTTTTGAGGGTGATCTCGGTGGCCCCGTGATTGGTTTCTATTTGCCATACGCTTGGGGTGGCAAAGCGGGATACGTGGTTGATGCGCAAAATGAGGGGAGTCATCTCGCGGTTGGCTAGGGTTTGCCGGATGAGCTCGGCCTGATTGGGCACAAGATCGGTTAAATGTGCTATCCAGGCTTGCTCTGCGCCGTGGTGATCGACGAGAGCGATGGCGTCATCGGGCGCAGCGATGGGAAACGCACGCACGGGGGTGACGGGAATGGGCGATGCAGCGCCCGGCGGATGCATTAGCAGTTGATTGAAGGCATTGAGGCTCAGTTCAAGATTAGTTGGCAACATGATGATGACCTTCGGGTGGGGTGAGCGCGGCGCAGTTAGGCTCAGTGTCATTGCGCTCGGCGGGTTCGTTGAGCTTAATTTGCGCTTGATAAAGCCTGTAGTAGTAGCCGTGGCGTTCGAGCAGTTCGGCGTGTTGGCCGGTTTCAACAATTCGCCCTTGATCGAGCACGACCAGCATATCGGCCTGGCGTAAGGTAGAAAGCCTGTGGGCAATCGCAATGGTGGTGCGGCCTTGCACGAGGTTATCTAATGCTTGCTGAATTTCACGCTCGGTTTCAGTATCCACGGAGGCGGTAGCTTCATCCAGAATTAAAATTTTTGGGTCGATTAATAACGCGCGGGCGATGGAAATGCGTTGACGCTCGCCGCCGGATAAAGATTGGCCGCGCTCCCCTACGAGTGAATCATAGCCGTGCGGTAATTTAAGAATAAATTCATGGGCATGGGCGGCGCGGGCGGCGGCAATAATTTCCTCGTGGTTGGCGCTGGCTTTGCCGTAGGCGATGTTTTCGGCCACGGTGCCAAAAAATAAGAAGGGTTCTTGCAAAACAAGCCCAATTTGCCGGCGGTAATCTTCGACATTAAATTGCCGAATATCGGTGCCATCTTGGGTGATGCCGCCGGAGGATACATCATAAAACCGCGCGATGAGGTTAACTAACGTGGTTTTGCCTGAGCCACTATGACCCACAAGACCCACCATGCTGCCGGGTTTTATGTTGAGGTTTATGTCATGCAAGATGCCCCGATTGCCGTGGCGAAAATTCACTTGGTGGAGTTCAATGGCCGCTTTGCGACCATAAAGTGATTCGGGGTGTTTGGGATTGGGCACGCTTGCGGCGTGATCGAGAATATCGAAAATCCGTTTGGTGCCTGCGGCGGTTTTTTGGGTTACCGAGACAATTCGGCTCATGGAATCCATGCGGGAATAAAAGCGGCCAATGTAGGCTAAAAAAGCGGTGAGCACGCCGACGGTGATGGCGCCTTGTGATACTTGCCAAATGCCAAAGGCCCATACAATCAGCAAACCCAATTCGGTAAGCGCGGTGACGGTGGGCGCAAATAAAGACCAAGTGCGATTAACCCGGTCATTCACCTTAAGATTCAACTGGTTGGCTTGATAAAAGCGTTCGCTTTCACGAGCCTCCTGCGAGAAGGCTTTAACGACCCGAATGCCGGGGATGGTATCGGATAAAATATTGGTGACTTGTGACCACACCCGATCGACCCGCTCAAAGCCGGTGCGCAAGCGATCGCGCACGATGTGAATCATCCAAGCAATAATCGGCAAGGGGATGAGGGTGACCAATGCAAGCCACGGGTTGATGGAAAATAAGATGATGACGGTCATCGTAATCATCAGCACATCGGTGAAAAAATCGAGCAGGTGCAATGAGAGAAACAAATTAATGCGATCGGTTTCAGAGCCGATGCGCGCCATGAGATCACCGGTGCGTTTGCTGCCAAAATAATCAAGCGATAAATTCATTAGATGGCTGTAGGTGGCGGTGCGGATGTCGGCGCCGATGCGCTCACTCACGCGTGAGAGTATATAAGTGCGCGCCCAGCCTAAACTCCAGGCAACCAGTGCCGCGCCGAGTAAGCCCGCTAAATATTTGAGTACGGTCGATTGCTCAATAGCCACGCCATTTTGGAAGGGAATCAGTACATCGTCCATGAGCGGCATGGTGAGGTAGGGCGGCACCAAGGTGGCGGCGGTGGCGGCAAGGGTGAGCAAAAACCCAAAGAGGAGTTGGCCTTTATAGGGTTTGGCAAAACGCCACAGGCGAAAGAGCGTCCAAGTAGAGGGGGGGGGGGCATCGTTTAAGGGCTCATCGAGCCAAGGCGCGGCACCCTCGGTTGCATCGAAGGCTAATAGCGCGCTTGGCGCGGCGTTGATGGTATTAAATTGCGCGCTAAAGGCTTCTGCGGCCTGTCGGTGGCTTAAAGTAAAGCGCCACTGGGCTTTGCTCTTGTCGGCATCTTTGAGTTGCAATGCGCCGAGCCCCGCGTGCTCGCTTAACAGGAGTTGATCGCCGGGCTCAATGCGCCAGCGAGCCTCGATCACGGTTTCGTCATCGGGCATGGCCAAGATGATTTCCTCATGGTTAAGGATTAAAACGCGCCGAACAAACTGCAAGTCGGGTGACAGATCAAGGGGGAGGCGGGCTAAGACCGATGGGGGGGCGCGATGACTCACAACAGCATTCCTAGAAATAGTCTTTATAAATTATTAAGCTATCAAAAATAGCTCAAAGTAACTTATATAACTTATTGAGTAATTTTGACGAACAATTGTTAAAGCGAATATCTTATACACCGTTAAACCGATTGTATGCAGGCAAACCCGTCGCCATTCGATGCGGGTTTTTATTATTTGCTTCGCTTTTAACCTGCCGGATCATTGCCGTAATAAAACAATTAACCCAACGTTAGGATGGTTTTGTGGCCAAATCGATAGAGTTCTTGAATTTTCTCTCCCTGCGCGGCCCTAGTATCTGGACGTATTATCCCGTGCTTGAGGCTTGGGTGGATATTGGGGAATTAGAAGAGTGCCCCTCCGATACGATCCCCGGATTATATGAGCGCCTATCGACTTGGCTGCCGGGCTTAATTGAGCACCGTTGCAGCTATGGCGAGCGCGGTGGGTTTTTGCGGCGTTTAGCCGAGGGCACATGGCCGGCACACATTATGGAACATGTCACGCTGGAGCTTTTAACCTTAATTGGTTTGCCCGGTGGCTTTGGCAAAGCGCGTGAAACGCCGATTCGGGGTGTTTATAAAGTGGTGGTTTCGGCCTGGGATGAAGAGGTGAGCCGGCAGGCGTTTTTTGCGGCGCGCGATTTATTAATGGCCGCGATTGAAGATCGCCCATTTGATTTGCCAGGCGCCTTAGATGCATTACACGAGCTTAAAGATGAGCGTTATTTTGGCCCCAGCACGGCCAGTATCGTCGAAGCGGCCATGGCACGAAAAATCCCCTATATTCGCTTGAGTGATAGCAGCTTGGTGCAATTGGGTTATGGCGCGGCGCGGCGCACCATCTGGACCGCAGAAACCGATCAAACCAGCGCAATTGCTGAAGGGATTTCACGCAATAAAGACCTCACCAAAACCTTATTGCAAGCCTGCGGCGTGCCTGTGCCGCAAGGGCGCCCGGTGGCGAGCGCTGAGGATGCGTGGGTTGCTGCCTGCGATTTGGGCGTGCCGGTGGTGGTCAAACCCGAAGATGGCAACCATGGTCGGGGCGTGTTTACCAATTTAATGACCGAGGCTGAAGTGCATGCGGCGTATGCGGTTGCGGTTGATGAAGGCAGCGGCGTGTTGGTTGAGCGTTTTATTCCCGGCGTTGAGCACCGAGTTTTAGTGGTGGGTGACCGGGTGGCGGCGGCGGCGCGCGGAGAAGAAGCTCGGGTCACAGGTGATGGTCAATCCACTGTTGAGGCGTTAATTGAACAGCAAATCAACAGCGACCCTCGGCGCGGCAGCACCGAAAATCATCCCTTAAATTATGTGCGCATTGATTCGGCGGCGCGCCTTGAGCTTGATCGCTTGGGCATGACGGCGCAATCCATCCCGGCGCCGGGGCAAAGTATTTTGATTAGCCGCCATGGCAATGTCGCCCACGATTGCACCGCCCTGGTTCATCCCGATGTGGCCGCGCAATGCATTTTGGCAGCCAAGGTGGTGGGGTTGGATATTGCGGGTATTGATTTGGTGATGCCGGATATAAGCCAGCCGTTGCGTACACCCGAGGGGCTGGGCGGTGGGGCCATTATTGAAGTGAATGCGGGCCCTGGTTTATTGATGCACCTTAAGCCTGCCAGTGGCGAAGCGGCGCCCGTCGGCCATGCCATTATTGCGCATTTATTTTCAGCCGATGAGCACGGGCGTATCCCGATTGTGGGCATTACCGGCAGCCTTCATAAATCGGCCTGTGCGCAGCTGTTAGCGCACTTTTTGTGTTTAACCGGGCGCACCACCGGGCTTGCCTCAAGCGCGGGTTTATTTATCAAAAATCGGCTGATTTCCGCCGGCGATCAGGCTAATCGGCTGGCGGCAAATCGGTTGCTGATTCATGCCGGTGTCGATGCGGCGGTAATCGAAAACAGTGCGCGCGTGATTTTAGGTGAGGGCTTGGCCTATGACCGATGCGCCGTGGGTGTCGTTACTCAGATTGATGTGGCAAAGCATCAGGGTTCTTTTCATATCGACACGCCGGAAAAAGTGTTCAGCATATTTCGCACCCAAATCGATGTGGTGTTGCCCGAAGGCGTTGGCGTGCTCAATGCCGATGAGGCGATGGTGGTGCAAATGGCTGAATTATGTGATGGCGAGGTGATTTATTTCACGCAGGATGCCGATTCAACCGTGGTGCGCGCGCATTTGGCCGCAGGCGGGCGCGCCGTGGTTCTTGACGCTGCGTTGGTTCGGTTTTGCCACGGCGATGCGCCTAAGGCTGAGCTATGCATTGATGTGGCTCGGCACGTGCACCCGGTGGCTTTGCTGTCGGCCATGGCCGCAGGCTGGGCTTTGGGGCTGACTATCGATTTGATGCGGGCGGGTTTAGATACCTTTGCTGACCCTGCGATAGCTTCGGCTTAACTATTGATATAAAAAATTTTTTAATAATGCGCGGGGTCACTGCGCGCTAAACCTTTAGGAACTGGTGCATGGAAATTTCGCGTATTCGCGCTTTGCGCGGGCCGAACCTTTGGTCTCGACATACGGCTGTTCAGGCGATTGTGTTTTGCGCGCCCAATGAGCGCGAAATTACCGCTGATTTTGAAGCGCAGCTGCGGGCGCAATTTCCCCACATTGGTCACTTGCAGGGCATAGGGCAGCACATCAGCTTGTCTTTGGCGCATATTTTGGCGCAAAGCTGTTTGGCGCTGCAAACCTATGCGCAATGCCCGGTGAGTTTTTGCCGCACGGTGCCCACGGTGGATGAGGGTATTTACCAAATTGTGGTGGAATATACCGAGGAAGCGGTGGGGCGTTTAGCGTTAAATTTGGCCAAAGAACTGATTGACGCGGTTCTAGAAGGCATTGAGTTTGATTTAGCGCGCGCGCAAGCCGCCTTGCAAAGCTTGGATGAAGATGAGCGTTTGGGGCCGAGCACCGGCTCGATTGTGCAAGCGGCGGTAGCGCGGGGGATTCCTTACCATCGCCTAACCTCCGGCAGCTTGGTGCAATTGGGTTGGGGGAGTAAACAGCGGCGGATTCAAGCAGCAGAAATTGATCGAACGAGTGCGATTGGCGAGTCGATTGCGCAAGATAAGCAACTCACAAAAGCCTTGCTGCGGGCGGCGGGCATTCCCGTCCCCACGGGGCGTGCCGTCAAAAATGCCGATGATGCTTGGGCCGCGGCGCTGGAGATTGGCTTGCCGGTCGTGGTCAAACCCCGGGATGGCAATCAGGGGCGGGGGGTGGTGGTCAATATCACAAGTGAGGAGCAGCTGCGCCGTGCCTATGCCAGTGCCCGTGAAGAAGGGCGCGACATCATGGTTGAGCGGTTTATGCCCGGCTATGATTTTCGCGTGTTGGTGGTGGGCAAACAGGTGGTGGCTTGCGCGCGGCGTGACCCGCCGATGGTAGTCGGTGATGGTGAACATACCATCGCGCAGTTAATAGAGCAGCTGAATGCCGATCCCCGGCGCGGTGATGGCCATGCCCATGCATTGACGCGCATTCGGATTGATGACATCACTCAGGTCACGCTGGAGTCGCAGGGGTATTGCCTTGAGAGTATTCCCGCCAAAGGAGTGCAAGTGGTGTTGCGCAATAATGGCAATTTATCGACGGGCGGCAGTGCGACCGATGTGACCGATGATTTGCACCCAGAACTCGCGGCGCGCGCCGTGGAAGCCGCCCGGCAGATTGGGCTTGATGTGTGTGGCGTCGATATGGTGTGCGAGCGCATCACTGAACCACTTGAAACGCAAAATGGCGGCATTGTGGAATTGAATGCCGCGCCGGGCTTGCGGATGCACTTGCAGCCATCCTATGGCAAAGCGCGCGCCGTGGGCGAGGCGATTATTAACGAAGTTTACCCAGCGGGAGAAGATGGCCGCATCCCCGTAGTAGCGGTATCGGGCACCAATGGCAAAACCACCACCACGCGCCTGATTGGTCACATATTGGCGCAAGCTGGGCTCCGGGTGGGTATGACCACCACCGATGGGGTTTATATCGATGGGGTGCGGATTGATGCGGATGATTGCGCAGGCCCCATTAGCGCGAAAAATGTCTTGCTGCATCCGTATGTGGATGCCGCGGTGTTTGAAACGGCGCGCGGCGGTATTTTGCGCCAAGGCTTAGCTTTTGATCGCTGCGATGTGGCTGTCATCACCAATGTGGGGCTGGGCGATCACCTAGGCTTGGCTCATATCCACACGGTGGAAGATTTAGCCGTGGTGAAACGCGTGATTGTCGATAACGTAGCCCCCCATGGCATGGTGGTGTTGAATGCTGCCGATCCCATCGTGGCGCGCATGGCCGATTCGGTGATGGCGGAGGTGACATTTTTTGCCCTCGATCAGTTTTTACCGCGCCTCGTTTCTCGGCGGGAAATGGGGCAGCGCATTTTATATGTTGATGGCGCGTTTATTGTGGCTGAACACGGCGCGTTTCAATGGCGGATGCCGCTCGCGCAGATCCCGATCACACTGGGTGGCCAAATTGGCTTTCAAATTAAAAATGTATTGGCCGCCGTGGGCGCCGCTTGGGGGCTTGCGCGGCCTTGGGCCGAGATTGAAGCCGGTCTTGCCAGTTTTGAGAGCACAGCGGCCATGGCACCGGGGCGATTTAATTTATTTCAATTTAACGGCGCCACGCTCATTGCCGATTATGGCCATAACAGCGATGCGATTCATGCGTTATGCCAAGCGGTGCAACGGCTCCCCGCCGAGCGGCGCATCGTGGTGATTAGCGGCGCGGGTGATCGGCGCGATGAGGATATTCGCCAACAAACCGCCATTTTGGGCAATGTATTTGATGAGGTGATTTTGTATCAAGATGCCTGCCAGCGCGGCCGCAAAGATGGCGAGGTAATCGGCTTGCTGCGCGAAGGCTTATCGCAGGCAACCAAAGCGCGCCAAGTCGATGAAGTGTATGGCGAGTTTAACGCGATTGATGCGGCACTCGGCCGCGTGCAGCCCGGGGATGTGTGCCTGATTTTAATCGATCAAGTCGATGCGGCGCTTACGTATTTGCAGCAAAAAACCCGTTCTACCTCATAATTTAAGTGCGTTGTGAACCACAGCTTACCCGCAAAGAAACCCAAGCGAACCACTATGCGCCGTAAAATCCACCGCCGGTTGGGGGTTGCTGGCTTGCGTTTTTTAGGCTTAGCGGGCCTGTGCGCGCAGGCTGCACTAGCTTCACCTTTGGATGTGGCCTTTAAATTCACCCCCGCCTATTACTTTTTTGGTGATGGCAATCGAGCCATGGATTTGAATTTGCGCGCAACAAGGGGGAATCAAGTCGGCTGGCTGGGCTTTTATCGCGATCATCAAGGCTTTGAGCAGGCGCGCGCGGGGTTCGAACAGCACGAAGATTTTGATTACTTGCGCTTGGTTTTATCTGGCCAAGCGGCAACGCATGGTTTTTTGGGCGCGTCAATCAATGCCGAAATTGGCGGTAAAACCTATGGGCTAGTGGGCTTGGGGCGCACGAATTTACAAGATTATTACAACCTGAATTTTGATCCGAATGATGCGATAACCTTTGGGCTGGGCACGCGCGCGCAAGGTGACACCGAGCTTTCGGTGTACCGAGTGCAAGATAATCGTTTGGGCACGGGGCAGCGGGTCACGCATGTGCTCTGGCGGCAACATTTTGGCGCCAATGAGCGCTTAACGGTTGATTTTTCTCATAAAAGCGGCACTGATAGCTCAGGCGCTGCGGGGGGCGGCAACGGCCTTACGTTAACCTTTGACATCGAGCCTTGGTTTGCCCGCGCAGGCTATGATGCGGATGTGAATTTCAGTGGCCATTCGATGGTTGAGGTGGCGTTGGGTCGAAGGTTTTAGCGAGTCGGTTACGAGTCGGCTAAATGGGGTACACGGGGTGGCAGGCTCACCCTGCACCATTGCCTGCCGCCTTGTGAAACGAAATGGCGGGCTGAGATTATTCGACTGGTGGGCTTGCGCATTCAGCCAGCCAGGCAATTAATTTTCGGCTGGCGGTTTGGCTATCTTGCGCGCTGTGGATTTGCTGATGCCATTGGCGCACTTCATCGGTGGCACGCGCTTCATGCGCTAAAAATTGGCTGAGTGCACAATCTGCCGCTGATTTGGGATGAGTGCTCTGACCGTGATGCATAAACCACCAGTGAAAGGCGAGCGCGCCAATGGCGGTGTGCAGTTTTTCGGGGGTTTGTGCAAAGTGAAAAGTTTGGTGCCATGGCATGAGTTGATCGATCGGCATCGGGCGTGCAATGCCATAACCTTGCCCGAAGCGTGCGCCTAAAATCCGCGCCACTTCGAGCGCCCCCTCATTTTCTAGCCCTTCAACGACAACCGTTTGCTCAAAATCACGCCCCATTTGAATAATCGCGGCAATCAGGCTTAACGTTTGAATGGGGTTGTGGTGCAGTTGGCTGAGTAAACTTTGATCGACTTTAATGGTTTCAAACGGGAGGGTGGCCAGCCGTTGCAGGCTGCTGTAGCCCGCGCCTAAATCATCCATCGCTAAGGGCACCCCAAGCGCCACGATGGCCGAGATGGCCGCATCTTGTTCTTTTTTATCAATCGCTTGCGATTCTAGGATTTCTAGCGTGAGCCGCGCGGGGGCAATGGCATGTTTTTTCAGTGCCGCCTCAATCCACGCCGGGCACTGGGGGTCGGCTAAGGTTTGCGGGGCTAGGTTGACGGATATGCCCACTACTAAACCTTGTCCGTCCCAAACGTTAAGTTGATGCAAGGCGATATCTAATATTTTGCAAAACAATCGATTGAGTTCAAGCTCGCCAAGTAGCGGTAAAAAGCGCGCAGGGGCTAGTAGCTCGCCAGTGGGGAGTTGTAGCCGCGCTAAGGCTTCAACTTTAACTAAGCTGCCGGTGTGTAAATCGATAATTGGTTGCACGTATACGCGCAAGCCATCAATAAATAAAACCTGCCGGTACTGGTGGGCCAGCTGCTGGTCAATCACCAAATTGGGAATGGTACACAAAAGCCAAATTTGGTTGAGCCGCTGTTGGAGATTGCGGGCAAATTGTTGCATCCACGTGGATTCAAACTGGTTTGGGTAAGCGCCATACAAGGTGAGCACGGCAATTGCCGCGCCGGCACTATCGAGAATCGGAATCGCCATGGCCGATTGAATACGCAGCACTTTTATGTGCGGTAGCCAGTTGGCGTAGCGGTGATCGGTTTGAATATTGGCTGCCGTTTGAATGGCGCCGGTGCGCCAAGCTTCTGCGCTTAGGCCTTGGCCTCGGGGAACTTTCTCATCGAATAAGGCTTCTTGGCCGGGTGTGTTGAGCACCGATGCGATGGCGGCGGCTTGATCGCCTGCGCTGGATTCAATCGTCATCACCCCTTCACTACTGGGGCGGAATAATAAAGCCGCCCTAATCCCTGGGCAGGTGCTCAGGGGGTGAATTTCCGTGCTGATGGCTTCAATCCAAAAGCAGGCTTGCGGGGGCATGGGCGCGGTGAGTAATGCAAAAAAGCGTTGGATGGTCGCACCGCCTTCTTGCGCTTGGGCGAGGATGTCCTCTTCGAGTCTCGCCTCTGCAATCATCAGGAGCCGATAACGGTCGCGGGCGGCTAGGGTCGATTGATTCAAAAAATCGGTAAGAAGTTTGCGATACAAGCTTAACGATTGCATTAAATGCACGCTGCCCACTCCCACCAAAGCATGCACTTGGCCCACGCGGCGCGCTTGCGCGAGAATTTGCTCGCGGGTGGTTTGGGCGCCCATCACAAATAAAAGGTGCTCGGCTTGCTGCGCGATGAGCGCGGCTTTTGCCTCTGAGGTTAAGGCGCCGAAAATGGCGTGCATTTGGGGGTCGCGCTCTAAATCCCGATAAAAAACGCTCATAAATTCGGTGGCAATTTGTTCAAAAAATGGCGCATGCCGTTGCAGCAAATCTTGGTTGCTGGGCGCGTAGGCATTGTTGCTGAGCTTCAGTTTGGTGGTTTTGTTGGCGTTTGATTCAGCGCCGGTTAGGGTCGCTTGGGCGAGTTGCCACCAACTCGTGCGGGTAGTTTTGTGTGCTTTGAGTTGATAGAGCGTGGCATCGGCTTTGCGAATTAAGCCATCCGCTTCATCACTATCGTGGGGATACAGGGCAATGCCCATACTCATATCGATTTTTGCCCATTGCCCGCAGGCGACCTCAAATGGCGTCTCGACGGCTTGGTGCAAGCGGTTCAGGGCGATGCGAAGTTGCTCTGCCGCGCGCATATCATCAATATCTTCAAGCACGATAATAAATTCATCGCCACCTAAGCGCGCCACAAAGTCGGCTTCACGCAGGCGGGATTGCAATCGGATGGCCAACTCACGCAAGAGCTGATCGCCGGCGGCATGGCCGTAGTTATCGTTAACGGGTTTGAACTCATCTAAATCAAGCAGACCCACCGCGACAACCGTTTGTTTGCGGCGTGCCCGCGCGATTGCCTGCGGAATCCACAGTTCCAGCGCGCGCCGGTTGGGGAGATTGGTTAGGGTATCGTGCATCGCCTGATGGGTAATGGCTTGCTTGGCTTCATGCAGCTCGGTTAGGTCGATGAGGCTCCAAAGCGCACCGAATTCGCCGTTTTGCAGGGTAATGCGCGAGATAAGGCGCTCAACCACCCGGGTGCTGCCATCTTTGCGAACCAAGGTGCTGGGCGCTATGGGCTGCTCTGTCTCAAACGCCCGCGCATCTTCTGTGGCCGCTTGCGTTACCGGGCTTGCCGGTGCGTGCAGGCGCGCGGCGTTTTGGCCAATCAGCTCATCGCGCTCATACCCCGTGAGTTTGATTAAGGCGGGATTCATATCGGTGATGATTCGCTCTTGATTAACAATCAACAGGGCGGCGGCATTTTTTTCAAATAAGGTGTATTGAAACTCGGCTGATTGTTTGAGCTCTTGTTGTAGCTTTTTGCGCTCTGTGCTGTCTTGAAATGTCCAAACGGTTGATTGATATTGGGTGCCTTCAATCAAGCTGCCCGATAAATCCACATACAAAAGGCTGCCATCGCTCTTTTTGAGCCGTACATCCAGCAAGGTCTGTTTACCGAGCGCAATGAGGCTGGGATACATTTGGCCGACCCGTTGGTATTCTGCCGTATCAAAATACATTTTTTGGGTGGATTGGCCGATTAGCTCATCCGGTGTGGCATAGCCTAATAACTCGATAAGACGGGTATTCACCTGAGTAAAAACCCGGTCTTTTACCAGCGCAATGCCAGCCAAGGTATTGTTGAGCAGCGCATTTTGGGTGGCCGATGCGTTTTTTTCCCGTTGCTGAATTTCGAGCTGTTGCAGGCCAAAGCTCATATCTTGCGCGAGCTGCTCTAGGCTTTGGCGCAGTTGCGTATCAAAAATGTATTTATCGGCATGATAAACCGAAAAAATGGCCCAGATTTTCCCCTGCTTAACTATGGGCAAGGTGGCGCTCGCCGCAATGCCCCATTGCGCCGCCCGATGAGCCCACGGCGCGAGATTTGGGTGACTTTGAAAATCATTAATATAATAAGGCTGCCCCGAGCGCCAAACCGTACCGCCCGTGCCGCGTCCTTCGGGTAGGCTCGCCTGGGTGCTGAGTTTAAGGCCGGTGGTGTAATCGATCGCCGCACCTGCGCCGGCTAAAGGCCGAAACCACCCTTGCGCATCCGGGCGGGCGATAAAGGCTAAGCGTAACTCACCATGCTCTACGGCTAACTCGCAAATGGTTTGCAGTAAATCAGCCTCATTGCTGCTGCGGTCAATCACTTGATTGACCTGGGCGAGCAAGGCATTAAATTGTGCCAAGCGCCCCAGTTGTTGCGTTGCCTGCTCGCGGTCACGCATTAACCCGCCCAAGCCCCAAGCCCCAAACGCTAAAAAAAACAGCATGCCCGCATAGATGCTTAATCGGGTTTTGGCGCTTTGCCAGTAGGTTTGCAGGGTGCCACCTGCGGCCGCCGTTACGATCACGGCGAGGGGGTAGTCATTCACCGGCACCAATGTGGTCGCGGTGTGGGCGTGCGGCGTGGGTTTATAAGTATCCTTGCCGCCCACGGTGAGTTGCTGGTTTTGCCACACGCCTAATATGCTTTGGTCGCGCATATCTACCACCAAAAATTGCCACGGCAAATTACTGGCGTTGTAACGCAGCAAGGCGCTCAGCTGATACGGTGCGCTCAAATAAAAAACCGGTGTTTGCGCATCGTTCAACACGCGATAACGCATGGAAAGCACTTTTTGCTGGCCGGTGCTGGGCGTGTTGTCTTGACCCAAGAGGTAATTTGGGTTGGCTAGTGCGGTGAATTGATGGGCGGGCGTAATTTGCTTGAAATTTTGCCGCGGGTTTATCGACCAGACGCGCGTCGTGCCATCCGCGTTGTATAAATTTAAATCATAAAATTCAGGATGCTGGTGCTTTAAGCGCGCGAACAAGGCTTGTGTTTTATTATCGGGCGCTTGGGTGGGTGATTGTGTATCCAATAGAGTTGAGGCAAATTCTAAAAGTCGAAATTGATTGGTCAGGCGGTTTTCAATGATGCGTGCGAAAGCTGCGCCCGCGCGATGCTCAGATTCGAGCAGCTCATCATGCGCGTTTTGATATTGAACCCATTCGCTCACCCCGCCCCAAGTTAAAAACATGAGCAGCGGCAGGCTTAAAAGCAGCCTGTAATTGAGCCGCAGCCGCTTTAATAGAGCGGTTATGTCAAAAAAAGGTCGCCTGTGCGCGGGTTCTGTTTGTGGCATGACATGCTCGTGTGGGGGGCAAACCGCAATCATATCAAACCCCTTCACATGAGGGTTTTCTTGCGATTCTTTCCAAGATTATACCTCTTAATCCGAGGTTTCTTCGGTTCGTCAGGCGGCTAAGAGCACGAGCGAATCAAGGCACCGCACTTAATCAACGAGAATCTGCGTTTGGTCAGTGCGTTTTCGCTTAAAGGGCGCGCGGCTGCTTCGATAGAATTAATTTTTATTGAGTTAGCGTCGATAAAGCACGGTTACGTGGTCAATGCCCGGCGCACTTTTTAGCGCATTGAGTAAGGTATCGGATGCGGGCACGAGCCAATCGGCGCCCAGCCGAACGACGGCGCGGGCAATTTCGCTCTCGATGCGCACACTGATGGGAACGCCGCCCCCAAGATGCGGGCGCAGGGTGGCTAAAATTTGGGTCGCTTGATTGGCACTGCAATCTGAAGATAGCTCAAGAAATAAGCCACGGGCTTTTTCCAGCCTGGCTTGTTCCAGCGTGAGCAGGCGTTTGCTGCGCACCCGAATACCGCCATTGAAGCTATCGAAGGCGGCATCCCCCTCGACAATCATGAGTGCATCGCGGCCAAAATCTCGGCTGACCCGATCAATCTCATCGCCGGTAATACGCACTTCGCAGCGGCCTCCACCATCATCGAGCGTGATGAATAATTGCCGATCGCCATTTTGTTGCCGCACGATGCGCTCGCTCATGCAAAGGCCCGCCACAATGACGGGTTCGCCTTTGGCATAAGTGCCGGGGGCGGGCGCATCTAGGCGCTCATTGAGCGAGGCCAGCGGTTCACTCACCAGGTTTTTAAGCTCGGCACTAAAGGCATTAATGGGGTGGCCGGTGAGATATAACCCGAGGGTATCTTTTTCTTTTTTGAGCTGGTCGGCGTCCGGCCAGGGCTCAAGGGCGGGGATGGCAACGGCAATGGCCGTTTCAGGGGCATCAAAGCCGCCAAACAAATCGCCCATGCCCGTGGCGGCGGCGGTTTGCACTTGGGCGGCCGCTTTCATGGCATCGGGAATATGGGCAAATAAGCTCGCGCGATTGGGGCCTAGGTGATCGAGCGCACCGGCGAGCACCATCGCTTCAAGCACGCGTTTGTTGAGCGCTTGGGCGCCTACGCGCAGGCAAAAATCATTCATATCGGCAAAGGCGCCATGGCGGTTGCGTTCATGCACCATGTGCACAATGATGCCTTCGCCCACGCCCTTAATGGCGCCCAAGCCGTATACCACGGTTTTGGCATCCAGGGCTTGGAATTTATAGGCGCAGTGATTCACATCGGGCGGCACAACGGTGAGCCCCATGCGTTTACATTCACCAATTAAGCCCACAATTTTGTCGGTATTGTCCATATCCGCCGAGAGCACGGCGGCCATAAAATGCGCGGGGTAATGCGCTTTAAGCCAAGCGGTTTGATAGGCCACCAGTGCGTAGGCTGCAGAATGGGATTTATTGAACCCGTAGCCGGCAAATTTTTCCATTAAATCAAAAATATAACCCGCTTGTTCTGGGTTGACTGCTTTGGCCTTGGCGCCCGCGAGAAAAATGGCCCGCTGCTCGGCCATTTCTTCGGCTTTTTTCTTGCCCATGGCGCGGCGCAGTAAATCGGCGCCGCCTAAGGTGTAGCCCGCCAAAATCTGGGCGATTTGCATCACTTGCTCTTGGTACACAATCACGCCGTAGGTGGGTTTGAGTACATCGGTCAGCCAAGGATGCAAATACTCAATTTTCTGCTCGCCTTTTTTGCGCAAGATGAAATCGTCTACCATGCCTGATTGCAAGGGGCCGGGGCGAAATAGGGCAACCAGCGCGATGATGTCCTCAAAACTATCGGGCTGCAGGCGGCGAATTAAATCTTTCATGCCGCGCGATTCAAGCTGAAATACAGCGGTGGTTTCACAGCGTTTGAGCAAGGCAAAGCTGGCTTTGTCATCCAGTGGAATGGCTGTAATGTCAACCGGCGCTAGGTTTTCTGCGGTGCGCGTCGCATTAATCGCGGCCAGCGCCCAATCGATAATGGTGAGGTTGCGCAGCCCTAAAAAATCGAATTTAACTAGCCCCACCGCTTCCACATCGTCTTTATCCAGCTGGGAGGCGGCCGAGGCGCCATTGGCCTCGCAATACATGGGGGTGAAATCAGTGAGTTTGCTTGGGGCAATCACCACGCCGCCCGCGTGTTTGCCCACATTGCGCGATAAGCCTTCAAGCGCAATGCCCATATCGACAATGGCCTGAACCTCTTCATCGCGCTCGTATAAATCCCGAAACTCTTGTGAGAAGCGCTCGGGTTCTTTTTGTGAGCGCTCGGTGCGCCCCAGTGAATCTTCCAGCGTGACATCAAGCCCCGGTTTCATCGGGATGAGTTTGGCAATTTTATCAACAAAACCATAGGGGTAGCTCATCACGCGGCCCACATCGCGCACCACCGCTTTGGCGGCCATGGTGCCGTGGGTGGCAATTTGTGAAACTGCCGCGCGGCCGTAGCGTTCGGCCACATAATCAATCACCCGATCGCGGCCTTCCATGCAAAAATCAATATCAAAATCGGGCATGGAAACCCGCTCGGGGTTCAAAAATCGCTCAAATAGTAAATCGTAGGGAATCGGGTCAATATCGGTAATCAACAACGCCCACGCCACGAGCGAACCCGCGCCCGAACCCCGCCCAGGGCCTACCGGAATGTGCTGGCGCTTCGCCCACTGAATAAAATCGGCCACAATCAAAAAATACCCAGGAAAGCCCATCTGGATAATGACATCCAGCTCAGTGGCTAAGCGCGCGCGGTAGGCTTCATGCTGCTCGGCGGGCACGCGGGCAAAACGCAGCGCCAGCCCTTCCTCGCTTAAGCTGCGTAAAAAATCGGCTTCTGTTTCGCCGTTGGGGGTGGGGAAGTTCGGCAGAAAATTTTTGCCGAGTTGCAAGGTGACATTGCAGCGTTCAGCAATGGCGATGCTATTGGCAAGCGCCTCGGGGATGTCGGCAAAGAGCTCGGCCATCTCCGTGGCTGAACGCAAATATTGCTGCGGTGTGTATTCACGCGGGCGGCGCGGATCATCCAGCGTGCGCCCTTGTTGAATGCAGACCCGCACTTCATGCGCATCAAAATCGGCGGCGTCTAAAAAACGCACATCATTGGTGGCCACCACGGGCAGGTGCTCGTGAGTGGCAAACTCAATAGCGGCGTGCAGGTACTTTTCTTCATCAATGCGCCCGCAACGGGAAATTTCTAAATAAAACCGCTCGGGAAACCGTTCGGTATAAAACTTTAATGCCGCCTTGCGCTCACGCGCCTTGCCGTGCAGCAATAATTGCCCAAGTTCGCCTAAATGCCCGCCGCTTAAGGCAATCAAGCCGCGACATTGCTCTTGGGTGAGCCATTGGCGCTGCAAAAACGGGCGGCCATCGACTTGGCCCTCGCAGTAGCCGCGAGAAATTAATTCGGTTAAATGTCGAAAGCCCTGATTGTTTTGCGCGAGCAATATTAAACGCGTGGGCGTTGTTCCATCCGCCGCGTGCACCCAGCAATCGGCGCCGAGAATGGGTTTGATGCCCGCTTTGCGTGCACCCTCGAAAAATTTGACCATCGCAAATAAATTAGCTTGATCGGTGAGCGCCAGCGCAGGCAAGCCGCGCTCTTTAGCCGCTGCGAGCAAGGATTTAATGCGCAGCGTGCTGTCTACCAACGAAAACTCAGTGTGCAGGTGGAGATGAACAAAACTCATGGATTGGCAATTCCATCAATGATCAAAGAACGGGTGGCTATTGTGACAGCTTGGGGCGCGCTTACGGGGCGATTTGATTTTTTTCTTGCCGCAAGAAGATCAATCGGTGGCTCATTAGGGCGTTATAGTCGTGTTCAAGTTGATTTTAATTGCCCAATGACGGGCTAATTTGCGCTGCAATGATTTGCCATCATAAAATTGCCGTATGCTTACAGGGTTTGTGTCTGGTTTATTTTTAAGAGTGGGTTGGAATGCTGCCAAGTTTAATGGGTTTGGGTTTAATCGGTAGCACACGCGATGTACCCGGTGTGTGCTCTTCGGTGCGAAGGCGCTTTCTGCGGCCTTTTATTTTGGTGAGTTTCATGGGCAGTGCGCTGTTTTTTAACGGCACGGCACAAGCATTCGATTTAAACGATGTGCGCGTTCAAGCCCAGCAATTAGCCACCCAAGCCTATGTGGCCACACCAAAAATCCCCGAGGCGCTCAGCCAAATCGATCAAGCTACCTTTGATCGAATCGCCATTAAACCCAGCGCCGCTTTATGGTCATCGGCTCGTTTTAATGTCAGCCCCATTGCCGCGGGCTTTATGTATCAACAACCCGTTAGCCTTTATGAAGTAACCCCGCAATCGGTTGCGCCCGTGGCGTTCGATAAAGCTAAGTTTGATTGGCCAAGCCCCGCCTTTGCGCAAACCGTGCCCGCCAATTTAGGCTTTGCTGGTTTTTCAGTTACCTACCCGCTCACGGGGCAAGATTCACACGATGTGATGATGACCTTTTTAGGTGGCGCGCAGTTTGGGGTTGTGGCGGCGAATCAAGTGCCGGGTGCGCATGCGCGCGGTGTGGCGATCGATACCGGCCTGCCGCAAGGCGAAAAATTCCCGATGTTTACCAAATTCTGGCTGGTGCGCCCGCAATCAACCGATAGCCAACTCACAATTTATGCGTTGCTCGATGGCGAATCACTCACGGGTGCCTATGAATTTGTGGTGCGACCCAATGGGGATCAAGTGGATGTGCATGTCACGGCGAATTTGTTTCCGCGCAATGGCATTAGTCGTGTCGGTTTAGCGCCGATGTCAACCATGTATTATTACGGCCAAATTGGCCAGCGCCCAGCAGGACAATGGCGGCCTGCGGCGTATGAATCTGATGGCTTGTTAATGCACACCGGGGAGGGCAATTGGGTGTTTCGCTCCTTGCGTAATCCGTCTGAATTGCGCACCAATCAGTTTGATGCCGATGGGATTCGCGGTTTTGGTTTTGTGCAGCGTCAAACCCGTTTTTGCCAATTTGAAGACCCTATCTCACGGTTTGAAAAACGTCCTTCCCTTTGGGTTACAACTGAAGCGGGGTTCGGCAAGGGTAAAGTTGTATTAGTGCAAATTCCCACCAACAGCGATATGCATGAAAATCAAATTGCCTTTTTTCAGCCGCAAGGTCCCATCGACCCCGATCATCCCATATCGTTTGCTTACACCTTGAGCGTGGGAACAAGCCGGGTGGCCGATGAACCTTTGGCGGAAGTGCGTCGCCCATTAATCGGCACGGTAAAAACCAACCCTGAGGATAAAACCGAAAAAGCTTATCGGGTGAATTTAGATTTCGCCGGCGGCAAATTAAGCGGTTTGGGTAGTAATGAGCCGGTGATTGCACAAATTAATACCCATGACACGGCCAATGTGCTGGAGCAAGCGGTTATTCCACTCCCCGAGTCGGGTCATTGGCGTTTATCGATGCTGTTAGCGCCCACGAGTAAGGCGGAGATAGCGATTGATGCCAACCTAGCCTTGGGTAAAAAAACGCTATCAGAAACCTGGCGTTATGAGCTTCCCGCTGATTTATCCCGCTTTGGACAAATGAAATAATGAGCATAAATTCCGCGCGCCCAACTGAGTTTGCAACCCATGCCCATGAAGCGAATGAACAAACGGTCAGCACCCTGTGCCAATATCCCGAGGTGATTTGCGCGCAATTGCGCTGGTTACAACGGCGGGTGTTTTATCAATTTTTGCAAACCGGTTGCCCCACCATTGATCTTGAGGCGGATCTAGCGATTGAGCGTAATCAAGCCGATTTAACCCAACGCCTCGCCTTGCCCGTATTGCCGCTTACCACCATGCCGCCGCTGTTGCGCGGCAGTGTGCGCCATGCCAAGGCAGGGTTTGTTGTTTCATCGTCCACCTCGGATACCCCCGCATCATGAACAAGGGTCAGACTTACGATGCGTTTCGATCCGTGGCACTGCTGCGGCGCTGGATTTTTACTGCGTTTGTGTTGCTGCAAACCGCGTTCGGGGTTTGGGGTATGATCTTGGTGCTGCCCTATCACGGCAGCACGCCAATAGAAAAAGCCATTCTCATCACCTTTGTGCCACTTTATGCCTTTGTGGCAGCCGGCTCTTGGATGGCGTTATTTGGGTTTTACATTCGGCGCCGATTCAAAAACAAAGGCGATGCCCGCAGTTTATTGGCTCGGTTTTCAGCAAAATTACCCACCGTGCCTCTGGTTAAAACGGCCGTGGCATTGCCGATTTACCATGAAGATGTCGAGCGAGTATTTAGAGGCTTGCGGGCCAGTATTGAATCGATTCAAGCCACGGGGCATTTAGATTCATTCGAGTTTTTTGTTTTATCCGATAGCCGAGACCCCGAGGTTTGGTTAGAAGAACGTGCCGCTTGGCTTGCTTTATGCAATGAGCTGAATCTTCACGGCCGGCTGCATTATCGCCGCCGCCGCGTGAATTTGCGCGCTAAAACGGGCAATGTATCGGACTTTCTGCGCCGTTGGGGGCGAAAATTCAAATACTTTATCGTCTTTGATGCCGATAGCGTGATGTCGGGCGATGCTGTGGTAAGCCTCGTGCGATTAATGGAGTGCGAGCCGAAAGCGGGGATGATTCAAACCGTTCCGCGCCTGTTTAATGCCCGCTCGGCTTTTGCGCGCATGCAGCAATTTGTTACCCATTTGTATGGCCCTTTATTTAGCGAAGGGCTGGCGGCGTTGCAGTTAAATGAGGCCGTGTTTTGGGGGCATAACGCCATTATTCGCACCGAAGCATTTATGGCGCATTGTGGGCTTAAAAGCATGCGGGGTTTTGGCTTATGGCGCGGTACCGTGCTCAGCCATGATTTTGTCGAGGCCTCGTTTATTCGGCGCGCCGGTTATGAGGTATGGCTTGAAACCGGCATAGAGGGCAGTTTTGAAGAATCTCCGCCCTCGCTGGATGATGAGTTAATTCGTGATAAACGCTGGTCGAAGGGTAACTTGCAGCACGTAAGCTTTATCGGCTTTGAAAAAGGGCTGGCAACCGCCCATCGCATGGCGTTTATGAATGGGATTTTTGCCTATTTAGCCTCACCCGTGTGGTTTTTATTTTTGCTGTTTTCCACCATCGAAGTGGCGCAGTTTGCAGCAGGTGACATTAACTACTTCCCCGATGCGCATAGCCTGTATCCCAATTGGCCGCAATGGCATCCGCAATGGGCGATTGTGCTGGTAACAAGCACGTTAGTTACCTTGTTTTTGCCCAAATTACTGGCTCTGTTTGAGCTCATCGCTTTTGATCGCAAGCGGCTGCAAGGTTTTTGCTCTGTGCCCCGGTTGCTGCAAGGTTTTTTGCTAGAAAATTTATTCTCGATTCTCTTAGCGCCGATCCGCATGCTGGCGCATTCTGCCTACGTGGTGCAGGCGATATTCAATGTCACCGTGCGCTGGGCAGGGCAGAACCGCAGCTCGGAAATTGGTTGGCTGCAGGCCATGATTCGTCATGCGCCGGGGATGATTTTAGCCGTGCTTTGGTCGGGTATCGCGTTGAGTTTAAATGCTAATTTCTTTTACTGGACCATCCCCATCAGCTTGTCCCTTTTACTCGCCGCGCCCATTACCGTCTGGTTGTCCCGCTTTTCCTTAGGGGATCGGTGGCGCGCGATAGGTATTTGGTGTACTCCACCTGAACGCGCGCTGGCCGATCAGGTATTGGTGAATTTTGCCGCAATTTCTGATGCCCGGCTTAAGCCAGAAAAAGCCCCGGATTGGCTCAGCTGGACGCTACTTAACCCAGTGCAAGCGCGAATTGCCGCAGCCCTTGCCGCCAACCGGCGTGGCGCCGCTAAGCGGGCAAGCACCGCGCTATGTGAACTGTTGCTGGCAAAAGGCATTTCTGCCGTGCCAAAAAGGCAAGCAGCCCGCGTATTGGATGACAAAGATGCCATTTTACGCTTGCACCAACATGCTTGGATGGCGCCGCCCGATGACCCTTGGGGGCGCCAAGTGGACCAATTAACCCGAGCCATTTGCGTGAAATAAACGGCTGCGGCGCGATTTGTTTTTAATTGATTGAATATTGAGAATAGGCCATGAAAACCCAAAAACCCGAACATAAAACCCCGCAAACTCAAGCGCAGGTTGAGTTTACCCGTCGCGCATTTTTATTTAGTTTGGCCAATGTTGCCGGCCTTGCGGCTTTAGGATTTAACGCGGCCTATGCCGCTGAAACCCCAGCCAGTGGCACGGCTAACGGCATGGGCGCGGCGGCCGGTGCTAAGGCGGCGGGCGCGGTTACCCCTTCGGTGCCTTTGGTGGGTTTAAGTTTTGCACCGGCTAAACCGTTCTCGTATAAAACGCTGATTGCCAAAGCAGAAGAAATGGCAAAAGCCCCCTATCAGGCTCCGCCGTCCCCCGTGCCAGATGCCATTAAATCAATTAATTACGATGCCGCCGGCAAAATTAACTTCAACCCTGAGGATGCCTTATGGGGCAAAACCGGTTCGGTTTATCCCATTACGTTCCGCCCGCTGGGTGAGTATTTTATGAAATCGGTTGCGATGCATGTGATCGAGGGTGATCGCGCCCGTGAAATCGAATACCGCCCCGATTACTTCACAATGCCAAGCGATAGCCCGCTGCGCCAAGTGCCCGCCGGTCAATCGGCCATTTCCGGCTTTTGGGTGCAACGCTCGCGGCGCTTGGGCGATTGGTCAAAAAGTGAGCCTTGGGCCACATTTCAAGGCGCAAGCTACTTCCGGGCTATTTCGCGTCAGGGCCAGGTGGGTATGTCCGCGCGCGGTATCGCCATTGATACGGGCTTGCCTCAGGGTGAGGAGTTTCCGGATTTTCGCGCTTTTTGGTTTGAGCCCGCCCTTAACGAGGGTGATCCGGTGGTGGTTTATGCCTTGCTTGATGGGCCCTCCATCACGGGCGCGTATCGCTTTGAATTGCGGTTTGATGGCGACACCGAAATGGTGATTGAAAAGAATCTATTCATTCGTAAAACCATCGATCAACTAGGAATAGCGCCCTTAACTTCCATGTTTTGGTATAGCGAAACCCCCAATAGCCATTTGCGCGGCTGGCGCCCCGAGGTGCACGATTCTGACACCTTGGTTATTTGGCGCAGTGATAATACGCATGTGGCGCGACCCTTGGCTAACCCGCCAAGCTTGGCTTATTCGGCTTTTGTTGATCAAAACACGCGCGGGTTTGGCATGCTGCAGCGCGATCGAGATGCTTCGCATTACCTAGATGGGGTGGGCTATGAAAAGCGCCCTTCCGTTTGGGTCGAGCCGCTCGTTGATAGTAAAGGCAATAATGATTGGGGTAAGGGTTCGGTCACGCTCATCGAAATCCCAACCAATGATGAAACCTTCGATAACATCGTCGCCTTTTGGCAAGTCAATGGGCCGGCGCTGGCGGGTTCTTCGTTAACGTTTAAATATCGCTTGTATTGGACTGAGCATGAGCCCTTCTTCCCGCACGGGCAATTAGCCCGCGCGGTGGCTTTGCGGGCGGGGCCTGGGGGTAATTTTGGTGGCTCACGCCCGGCCAATACCGTCAAGCTCGTGATCGAGTGGGATAGCAGCTTGTTCCAAGGGCACCAGCCAAAAGATGCTGTGTTCACCGTCACAAGTTCAGCCGGTAAAGCCGACAATATCAGCATTGATTGGGTTGCCGGCACCCCCCGTTGGTTAACCCAGTTCGATTTCTTTATTGATAGCGACGCGCCGGTTGAATTAAATGGTGTGCTGACCCTCAATGGCCAAGTGATTAGCGAAACTTGGGCGTATCAATTCCATCGGCAAAGTTTTATTCAAATGATGGCATAAGCTCTTTTGCCCAATCCATCGGGTGGTTACTCGATGGGCAGTCGGCGTGGCTCCATAGAAGTCATTTTGAGAGGTTTTTTGCGTGGCAAAGGCATTAACGCAATCAGAATTTAATCAACAGGTGGCAGGGTTGTTCAGCGAGTACGGCGCGGATGCTTTTGCGGCCAGTGTGGGTAACTATCCGCTGTACACGCTGTTTGTTGAGGGCGACACGGTCATCGCAGAACCTGCGAGTAGCGCCAAGCACCGCTATGGCGCGTTTTGCACCTTAGCTTTGCCGCTCGATGATGCGCGGCTTGCTGAACATATGAATAAGTGGCTCAATCGGGGCGAGGCCTATGCGCTTTATCTGAGTATGAACGTATGCCGTTATGATGGTTGAAGCGAACGCCCCGCTTGCTTAAGAGCGATGGTGAGGGTGGGGATACGCAATTTTATCAAAGGCATCCACGCGGGCGGGTGGAAAATTTCGCCACACAATACACCCCTTGTTGCTTGTATACGATTGCGCATAAGGCTCTGTAAACGGCGGGTTTTTGTCATAAAGATGATAGGTGAATTGTATAAACCGGGTGCCTGGTTGCGCTAGTTTATTGATCTCGCAGCTTATTTTATGAACAGTCGCCTTGGGCATGCTGCGCAGCGGTAAACTTGAAACAATGGCGCGGATGGGTTCATTTAGGGGCCCAATTAAAGCCGATAACTCGCCTGCATCCCCGCGGATAACCCGAATTTGTGGAAAACGCTGCTTGAGATAGTCGGCGAAAGATTGCGTGCGCTCAACCAAAATTAAATCACCAGGATCAATGCCCTGATTGAGTAAGGCGAGCGTCACAGGCCCGCTACCGGGGCCTAATTCAATCACTTTGCCTGTTCCGGGTGGCACTAACGCGGCCATTTGGCGGGCTAAAAAGCCGGAGCTTGGGCAGATGGCTCCCGTGTGACGGGGGTTTTTAATAAATTCTCGTGCGAAATCAAATAAGCTATGGTGTGAGGGCATGTTTTTATGTCAGATTTTATTGGAATAATATTTTTAAATGCAGGTATATTTTTTTCATGAAAATTATGAATAATCTGCATCGTTAAATGACCTGATCTTTATGCGCCCGAACGCTTATGAATGCAATGACGATTTGGTCACTTTATTGCCTTGATTTGTTAAAATTGTAAAAATTTAAGTTGAGCACCCAATTGCTTTTGTTAAGCACATTGCGTACGCGTTTTTTTTGAATGCTGCCCTGTTTAGGGGGTATTTTGCCAGGAGGCTCAGACATGCCAGAACTAATCCACCACACCTTGGCGGTTTTTATGGCATTTTTTGCCATGATGAATCCCATTGCAAATGCGGTCATTTTTTTAGGCTTAACGGCGCAATTGGGCATAGCTTCAACGCGACGAGTGGCATGGCGCGCAGTGCGCATGGCTTTTTATATTGTGGTGGTTTTTGCCTTGTTTGGCCCTTTATTGTTTTCTTTATTTGGCATTACCTTGGCAGCATTGCGGATTGCTGGTGGCATTTTAATTAGCTTGGTTGGTTTTCGGATGTTGCATGGCGAAAATTCGCGAATGTCGCACCCTAAAAAAATATCAGATTCATCCTTAGATGATAGCGAAAGCGATGCACAAAATGATATTGCCATTACCCCACTGGCAATTCCGGTTTTAGCAGGCCCTGGCACGATCACCACCGCAATGAGTTATTCGCCTAGCGGTCATTGGCTTGAAACAGGGATTACCTTGGTTATGTTTACCCTGATTTGTATCATTACTTATTATGCATTTATTTTTTCAGAGCGCATTTTGGCGCGGATTGGACGAGATGGGGTCGCGGTTATTACCCGGTTAATGGGGTTGATTTTAGCGGTTATTGGGGTGCAGATGGGTTTGGATGGGATTCATCAATCGGGAATTATTGGGAATTAAATAATTTCGTTAAAGCGCATTAATTGGCTCACAGAAATTATACCGCATAAATTAGGAGCAGAAAAAAGCCGAATCCATTCGCTGATTCGGCTCTTTTATAATCGATCCTGCCTTTATTCTGGCGCGGGTAACGCCATTTTTAGCTTTTTGAGGGCTGCATTTTCAATTTGGCGAACACGTTCGGCCGATACTTGATACTCATCGGCCAGCGTTTGTAGCGTGGCTTTGGGTTCTGCGAGCCAGCGACGCTCTAAGATATCGCGGCTGCGCGCATCTAGTGCGGTGAGTGCGTGGCTCATGGCGCTTAACCTGTCCTCTTCATCGCGCTGGGCGGTCATGTCTTCAACGGATACTTGGTGTTGATCGACCAAGGTTTGCTCATAGGAAGGACCGCTGCCTTCTTGATCGTTTTCATATAGCGGGGCATCAATGGCTACATCATGGCTATAAAGCCTAGATTCCATGGTGACCACTTCGCGCTCAGGTACATTTAATTCCGCGGCAATGGCGCGCGTTTCTTCGGCGGTAAGCCAGCCGAGGCCGTTTTTCATCTGCCGCATTTTGAAAAAAAGTTTGCGCTGTGCTTTGGTGGTGGCAATTTTCACGATGCGCCAGTTTTTCAGAATATATTCATGAATTTCTGCCCGAATCCAATGCACAGCAAACGTGACAAGGCGCACTTTTTGTTCTGGCTCAAAGCGTTTTACGGCTTTCATTAGGCCGATGTTGCCTTCTTGAATGAGATCCGACAGGGGTAAACCATAGCCCCGATAGCCGCGGGCAATATGCACCACAAAGCGCAAATGCGCCATGATGAGCGCTTGCGCGGCTTTGATATCGCCGGTGGTTTTGAGCTGTTCGGCTAATTGTTGCTCTTCTTCAACGGTGAGGAGCGGGATGCGCCGAACTTCAGCTAAATATTGCTGTAACGAGTCGCCAATCACCGGGCTTGCGGTACGCAGCGCGCGTTGGGGTGTTATGAGTTGGGCGGTAGTCATTGTGTTCGTACCTCAGTAATCGGGGTTATTTAAATGTATCTTCACACAAAATTTAGGGTTTTTGCAATCTCGTTCAGATGATTTTGCCGGTATAAAGTTCCATTTGCGCTGCGATGCTTTGGCTTTAGGCGGGAACCGATTTTCTTAAGAAATTAATCCCCATAATTTGCGCGCTCAGCCAGCCGAGCACAAGGCCAATTAGCCCAAATAATAGGCTAAGCAGTATCGGGGGGAGGACTGTGATTTGGGTGCCATAGCCAGCGGCGAACTGATTAACGGGCGCGGCCAAGGCGGTGAGCAGGGCAAATACGAGCACACTGGCAAGGATGCCGCCGAGCAGGCCGGTTATGGCGCCATCGTAAAGCAGGGGGCGCAACATGTACCTTCGGGTGCCGCCAATCAAGCCGATAAGCAAAAGTTCTTCGCGCCGTTCTTGCAGCTCAAGGCGCAGGGTGTTACCCACAACAAAAATCACGGTGAGCCCAAAAAGCCCCAGTATCCACCAGCTTAAGTGATCGAAGAACCGGCTTATGTCTTGCAAGCGTTTAATCCATTCTCCGCCTTCAGATAAATTAGCGACCAGCGGATTGTTGCTGAGCGCTTGGCGCAGTGTGAGGGTGGCTTGGTTACTTGGATCTTTCAGGTGAATGAGAAAAACGGTGGGTAATGGGTTGGGGTCTAGTGTGGTTATTTGTTGAATTTGCAGCCGATTTGCGAGTTCAAGCAGGCCGGCTTGTGGGGTTATTTCTTGGCTGGATTTAATTTGCGGCTGCTCATTAAGCCAAGTTTTAAAGGTTTGAATATCACTTGGGGTGGCTTGGGTGTGCAAAAAAACGTTAATTTGACCTTGTTCACTGGCCCAGACGCCGCCAATGTGTTTGATTTGGCTGGCGAGCGTCATGATAAAGCCAGGCAGTGCTAAAACAACGGCAATCGCGAAAATAGTCGCCCAGGCACTCATGGGTTTTCGCACCAAGCGCCAGAGTGCATCTTTAAAACAGCGGATATGATGCGCTTGCCACGCGGTGAGCGAGCCATGTTTTGGCTGCAGCATTTTGCTGTTGGCTTTGGGGAGATGGTCTTGTGGGCTCATGTTAAAACGCTTCTTCAATGTGGGATATGCGCCCTTGGTTCAGCACAATTCGCGGTACGGCATAGGTTTTTAGCAAGTGCAGATCATGGCTGGCAATGACGACGGTGACGCCCACGGCATGAAATTGTGCAAATTGATTAAAGATTTCGCGCGAGAGTTCGGGGTCGAGGTTGCCGGTGGGTTCATCGGCCAGCAAAATTTTGGGCCGATTAACTAAAGCACGGGCAATATTGACGCGTTGTTGCTCGCCGCCGGATAGTTCATCGATGCGGGCGCGCTGGCGGTTTAGTAAGCCCACTTTATCGAGCGCGGCTTCTGTGCGGCGGCGAATATCGCCTGAGAGGAAGCCCGATACCTGCAAAGGCAGGGCGACATTATCAAACACCCGGCGATTGGGGAGCAGGTGATGATCTTGGAATACCACGCCAATTTGCCGGCGTAATTTGGGATATTGATGGGCGGGCATTTTTTTTAAATCATGGCCGCCAATGCGAACCGTGCCACTGGTGGGATGATCGAGCGCAGGAATTAAACGCAGTAAGGTCGATTTGCCCGAGCCAGAATGGCCGGTAATAAACACCATCCGACCTTCGGGGATATGAAAGCTCACGTCTTGCAGGCCGAAGTGTCCGTTGCTAAAGCGGCGGCTTGCGCCATCAAATTCAATCATGATTGACGATCCAATAGCGCATCGACATAACTTTGGGGATCGAAAACGCGCAAATCATCCTGTTGCTCGCCCACGCCAACAAAATAAATGGGCAAGGCCAACTCGTCGGCAATGGCAAACAGAATACCGCCTTTGGCTGTGCCATCCAGCTTGGTGACGACTAAGCCTGTGACCCCCACGGCTTGATGAAATAACCGGGCCTGATTCAGCGCGTTTTGGCCAATGCTGGCATCAAGAACTAAAAGTATTTCATGCGGGGCATTGGGTTGCGATTTACTGATAACCCGCACAAGCTTTTTAAGCTCGTCCATTAAACCGCCTTGGGTGTGGAGCCGGCCGGCGGTATCGGCAATGAGCAAATCGATTTGCCGCGCCTTGGCCGATTGCGCCGCATCAAATAGCACCGAGGCAGAGTCACTGCGTCCCGGTTCACCGATAACAGGGATTTGGTTGCGCGCGCCCCAAGCCATTAATTGTTCCACGGCGGCCGCGCGGAAGGTATCACCTGCGGCGAGCATGACTTTATGGCCTTGGTTTTTGAAATAGTAGGCAAGCTTGCCGATGGTCGTGGTTTTTCCTGCGCCATTGATGCCGCATACCACCATGATGTGCGGGTGTTCGATGAAGGCGGGACGGGGTTTTTGCACCCGTTGCAAGCGCTCGACCATCAGCCGGCTTAAGGTTTCAAATAAGGCGTTTGCATCGGCAATTTGCTTGCGTGAAATGTGTTGCTGCAGGGCTTTAATGAGCGACTGAGTGGTGGTTTGCCCCACATCTGCCAGTAATAAACGGGTTTCAATTTCATCAAGCAATTCTTCATCAATGGCTTTTTTGCCAAGGAATAAATCGCCCAAGCCTTCGGTGAAACTGGCGCGGCTGCGGGCGAGTTGTTGCCAAAAACGTGATTTTGGTTTGTCGCGGTGGGTATCAACACCCAAGACCGTCTCATCTGCTTGGGCGTCATCAAGGGGCGCTCTTTCGGGCGCTGGGGTTATCGGCTTTGATGTAGATTGCAGGTCTTGGTGTGCCTCGGGGGCGGCGGTGGGCTCAACCTTGGCTGATTGCAATGCCGTATCTGCGGGCAGCGGCTGAACGGCAGGCTCGATAGGCGGCGTTTCTAATTTTTCTGGGGCTTTTTTTCGACGTAGAAATCCAAACATCAAAGGGCCTTTATAGAGGGTAGGGGCGTAAAAAACTAGGCTGGCGTATTCGGGGCGCACGATCAGGCATCATTCCAAAGAGCCTTAAATTGAGCATGTTATCTTAACATGGGTCAAACGCCCTGTTAGAGTGCCGCGATCATCAATCCGCCGTTATATCGAGCCAAACGCTTAAATTTTCTTGCAAAGGCATTCCCTTGAGCCGCATAAAACCGTCTAAACCCAATAAAAGCGCCACCCGCAGCGCAAAAGACCGCCTCAATGAATTAGCCCGCCAGCGCACAATGTCTGCGCCCTGCAACGTGGTGCGCGGCAAGCAAACCGTGCGGATTACAGGGGGGGCATTTCGCTCTCGGCGATTACATTTTCCCGCCATGCCGGGTTTGCGCCCCACGCCCGATCGGGTGCGAGAAACCTTATTTAATTGGTTGGGGCAAAATTTAACCGGCTTGCGCGCGGTGGATTTGTTTGCGGGTAGTGGCATTTTAGGCATTGAAGCCTTGTCCCGGGGGGCCGCTCTGCTCTTTGCGATTGAGCAATCACCGCGCGTGGCCGCCCAGATAGGACAAAACTTTTCTCTCTTGGGTGTGGATGCAACCCGGGCGCGGGTTTGGCCGGCTGATGCCTTGACTTGGTTGCGGCAAGCGCCCGCGCTTTTGGCGGCAGCGCCTGCGATGGATCTTGTTTTTTTAGACCCACCCTTTGCCGAGCCTAAGTTACTCAATCAGGCGCTTGTGCTGTTGAATAAAGCGGCGTGGTTAGCGGCCGATGCACGTGTTTATGTGGAGTGCAGCGCGCGCGGGGGGGCGATTGATTTTCCGGGTTGGGTTTTATGGCGCGAAGGCTGTGCCGGTGAGAGCCGATTTATGCTGTGGCGCCGCGCAGATGACAGGGCGGAGCCGTGCGCATCAACGGGGGATCCGTGCGCGACTGATGGGCGGGATGGATGATTACGCGTCACCCAATGAACGGCGCCGATCGGTGGGCTGCTCGGTTTTGCCACTGGCCGCATAAATGGTGGCATCTAAACGCTCAGTAGTATGGGTTAAAAGATTGATTCGCTCTTGCATGAACACGCCGAGCCGCCCGAGAATCAGCTGGTGCTGCTGCATGCGGCGGCCTAATGCTTCAATTTGCGGTTGTAGCTGTTGCCACGCGGCAAGATAAGTGCCTTGATCTTGCCGCTCGGCGGCCATTAAAGCTTGCGACATTTGGGTTGAATGGCCTTGCGCGGCCAACCACGCCTGGCGGTGATGCTCTGCCGCTTCAAGATCGGCATTGCCTTGGTTAATGAGGTTTACGGTGTCATCTAAGGTTTGGCCTGATTGAGGCTGTGCGAGTAATTGCGCCAAAGCATGGTGTGCCGCGTTGAGCTGGTTCACCGCTTGGCTTAACTGGGTAAGCATGGCTTGGGTTGGCGTGGTCATGGGTGGGTATTTGCCTTTACTGTGAGCCTGAACTGCGAGCGGCCCAGCCCTGTGGCGGGCTTAGAAGCTAGCAGCTTGCCTGCCTTTTGAATGGTCAAATTCGACAGGCTGCTAGGCTTCCAATTTTAAAAATTTAGCCGCAATTTTGGCGGGATCGACCGCGTATTGCCCATCGGCGATCAGGGATTTGATTCGATCAACTTTGGCCTGATCGAACGCGGGCGTACTGGCGAGCGATTGGGTAAGCTTTTGCATGGCGGTGGCACCCGAGGATAAATTAACCATGGCCTTGTCCGATGCCGCTTCAGGCGCGGATTCTGTGACGCCCGCGGGGGTGCTGGTTTTGCTTGGTGTTCGGTTGTCTAGGGCGGGGGCGCTGTACCCATTTTTGCCGTTATATCCGTTAATTATGCTCATGGTATTTTCTCTTGGTATGGGCAGGTTTAGGGTGTGTTTACTTAAAATTCCGCCCACCTGCTGCCTTAAAATTTAAGTTTGCCTACGTTATCGGCCACGATGGGGCAAACTTTAACTCAAAAATTGTAAAAAATTACGGAATGACCACCGTATGCGCATCCCGCACGATGCCTTCAATTTGGGCGCCGGATCGGCTGTTTTTCACCATCAGCCGTTGCCCCGCCCCGGCCGAGCCTTGGGCGATGCCCTCGGCAGACACGCTAACCCCATCGCCCCCGGCAATCAGGGTCACCCGATCGCCACGTTTGATGATTTGGGCGGCATTGATATCTTGTGGTGTTAAAATTTGCCCAGCCTGCATGGGCCGCGTGACTACCTGGCCTACGGCATCGGAGGGTTGGGTTAAATAGGCGCTGGTCTGGCTATTGGCGTTAACGACCTGAGTGGTTAAATCTTGAGCGGTAATTTGTGTGCCGGCGGCAAGCGGGCGTGCCAAGCTTAAAACCGTAACAGGCGTCATGATTTTGACGGGGACATAAATCCGCCAGGGTGCCTCGCCTTGGCAGGACACTTGCACGGTGAGGCGGCCACCTTGGGGTGCGCTCAGGGTGTTGGTTTGTACTTCAAGCGGTTGATCGCAGGTTTTAAGCTGCAAGCGCGGGTCGAGCGGGCTTACCTGAAACTGACTGGATGTTCCGGCTGCAACCTTTTGTTTTAAATAATTTTGTATGGCCGATTCAATTGATTGTGCCGTTTGAAACAGCGGCGTGGGCGCCGGGGGTTCTTCGGCTTTGGCCGCGATTAAGCCCGTGCCCGCCCAATTGATCATCACCAAAATAAGCGCTAAAACCCGGCTTTGGCCACAAGCGGCGGGTAAGGTGCCGGGGCGATGGAATAATTTAGGCAGGGACATGGGGCTTTTTATTTCCTTAAACAGGCGGGTTTTATGGGTGCGTTAAGTTTGAAGCAAATAGTGCGCCAGCCACATGGCCTGCATATCCCATTGAGGGGTTTTCAGCATTTCGCCTCTCTTTGATTAGGGTTCCTCGGCTATCTGCACGGCGCTGGGTGGTATGACGGGGCGGGGCTGGCGGCGCAAACCCTCGGCCACCACGTAAAACGCGGGGGTAACATACAGCGTTAAAATCTGCGAGAACACAAGCCCGCCCACCACGGCAATGCCTAAGGCTTGATGCGCTTCGGCCTGTGCGCCAAAGCCGATGGCAATGGGCAGGGTGCCTAAAATAGCGGCCAGGGTGGTCATGGTGATGGGGCGAAAGCGTACGGCGCAGGCATCGACAATCGCATCGATGGCCGACTCGCCCTCACGCCGGCGGTGGATGGCAAAATCGAGCATGATGATGCCGTTTTTCTTCACCAAGCCCACCAGCATGATGATGCCGACAAAACTGAACACATCCAACGGCTGGTGGAACAGATACAGCGAGGCTAGGGCACCAAAACCGGCTAAGGGTAGGGCGGTTAAAATGGTGATGGGGTGGATAAAGCTTTCGTACAAAATCGCCAAGATGACGTAAATCACTAAGATGGTGGCACCTAGTAACAGCGGCAGGGTTTTAAGTGAATCTTGAAAGGCTTGGGCGGCACCGGCGAACTGGCCGCTCACATTTTGCGGCAGGGCTTGGTCGGCCACTTGGGTGATGGCGCGGCTGACTTGATCGAGCGAGTAGCCGGGTTCTAAATCAAATGAGAGCGTGACGGAAGGCAGTTGGCCGTAATGGGTGATGGCTAAAGGCCCAACGCCGGTTGAAAACTGCGCCACGGCAGACAGTGGCACCAAGGTGTTGTTCGCGCCCGGCACGGTGATGGCCTCAAGTGCGGAGAGATCGTTTTGGTAGCGCGGATTAAGCTCGGCGATGACTTGATACTGGTTGCTTGCGCCGTAAATTGTGCTGATTTGCGTGCCGCCAAAGGCCAAATTTAAGGTTTGTTCCAGCGCGCTTGAGGTAACGCCCAAGGCGGCGGCACGATCGCGCAGAATGCGCACATTGATTTGCGGGTTGCGAATTTGCAGGCTGGAATCCACGCTGGTGACGCCGGGAATTTGCCGCAACACGGGCAAGAAGTTTTGCGCCGCATCATTGAGCAAGGTTTGATCAGTCGATTGCAGCACGAATTGATAATTTGAGTTGCTGGATAACGCGCCGATTTGTATCGCCGGCGGCTCCATAAAAAACACGCGAGTGTTGCCAATTTCCTGGCTTAACTGGCGCATGGTGCCGCGAAATTGTTGAATCACTTGGTTGAGTTTGGCGCGTTCGCTCGCCGGTTTGAGTTGAATCATCATAAAGCCGACATTACTGCCGCCGCCACCCGCGCCGCCTTGGCCGGCGTTTGACATGACCGTCAGCACCGCCGGATTTTTTTGGATGGCTTTGGAAATGAGCTGCTGCTGGGCTTTGAGTTGCTCAAAGCTGATGCCCTCAGGGTAGCTCAGCATGCCCATCACCATGCCGGTATCGGAGTTGGGAATGAACGCTTTTTCCAAATGATTAAAGAAAAATACCGCACCGCCTAGCGAGCCTGCGGCGAGCAGCAAGACCAGCCAGCGAAAGCGGAGCGCCCCGCGCAGCGAGCGCACATAGCCTTGGGTGATAACGCTTAAAAGCCGGCTCATGAGATTAGGCTTGTGCGCTACGGCAATACCGCCCACCGTGCGGGGCGCACGCGCGCGCAAGCGCGCAAGCAGCATGGGGGTGAGCGAGAGTGCCACCACGCCGGACATTAAAATCACAATGCCAATGGTGGCGCCAAACTCTAAAAACAACCGTCCCAGCAAGCCGCCCATTAAAATCAGCGGTAAAAACACGGCGGCGAGCGAGAGCGTCATCGATAAAATCGTAAAACCAATTTCGCGGCTGCCAATCAGCGCGGCTGCCATTGGGCTTTTGCCCATTTCGCGGTGGCGGGCGATGTTTTCCAGCATCACCACCGCATCATCCACCACAAAGCCCACCGCCAAGGTGAGCGCAAGCAGGGTGAGGATATTCAGGCTGTAGCCTAAAAGATGCATCACCGCGAAGGTGCCTAAAATCGAAACCGGGATGGAGATCACCGCCACCAAGGTTTGACGCCACTCGCCCAAAAAGAGCCAAATAACCGCTGCCACCAGCAAGCTTGCAAGAATCAGGGTGAACTCAACTTCATCGACCGCATCCTGCACATAGGTAGATTTATCGTAAATGATGCGCATTTGCGCGCCGCCGGGCAGGGTGGCATTCAATGCAGGCAAGGCTTTGCGTATGGCTTTGGCAATAGCCACCGTGTTGCTATCGGGCTGGCGGACAATCGCCAAAATAATGCCGCGTTCGTTGTTAATCCATGTGGCGCGGGTATCTTGCTGCACGCCATCTTGCGCGGTGCCGATTTGATTGAGTTCAATCGGCGCGCCGTTGTTATAGGCCACAATTAAATTGCTAAACGCCTTGGCATTGGTGAGCTGGCCATCCACATTCAGGGTGTAAGCGCGGCTGGGGCTTTGCAGCGTGCCTTGGGGCAAATTGGCATTGCTGTTGTTGATGGCTGTTACAAGGCTTGATAACGATAAATTGCGCGCCTGTAAAGCATAAGGGTTGAGCAGCAAGCGCACGGCGTAGGTTTGGCCGCCAAATACCCGCACCTCCGAGACACCGGGAATGGCTTGCAGTTTCACGGCCAGTTGCTGCTCGGCAAACGCATCGAGCTGATACAGGGGCATATTCGGTGCCGATAAGCCAATATAAACAATCGGGCTATCGGTTGGGTTTTGTTGGCGCACCAAAGGTTGCTGGGTCATGGTGCTGGGGAAAAACCTTGCCGCTTGGGTGACGGCCGCTTGGGTATCTTGGGTGGCGGCATTAATGTCGCGATTCAAATCAAATTGAAGCGTGATGCGCGTGGTGCCGGTACTGTTCACCGAGTTCACCGACAGCAAACCTGTTATGCCTGAAAACGCCTGTTCCATGGGCGAGGCAACGGCGCTGGCCATGAGTTCGGCGCTGGCGCCCGGCAAGGTGGCAGTCACGGTCACGGTGGGGAATGACACATCGGGCAGCATGGCGACTGGCAGGGCGCGCCAAGCAAACACGCCAAAAATAATTAAGGCGATAAAGAGCACCGTGGTCATCACGGGGCGTTGGATAAATGGCGCGGCGAGATTTTGGCCAAGCGAACTCATGCGGGATTACCACTCGGCGCGCCGGATTTTGGATGAGCGGGCGGGGTGGCCTCATTTGGGGCATGGGACGCGGGGGCATGGCCATTTGAGTGCTCGTCCGCCGATCCGCCCGCTTGTCCGCTTACCGGAGATTCCGCGTGCGTGCCTTGGGTAGATGGGGCGGCGGGTGCCCGCGCGACCGCCATGCCGGGTGCGATTCGGGCGGGTAAGGGGTAGATGATCTCGGCATCGGTCGGCAAGCTGCCCGAAGCCAGCGCGACCTCGGTGGCCAGGGTGCGCAGCGGGGTGATGGGCTGCATTTGCGCTTTGTTGTTTTTTAAAACATAAACAAACGCGCCCTGATCGCCCAACTGCACGGCACCGGCGGGGATAATTTGGGCGTTAGGAATGGTGCCGAGGGTGAGGCGCGCGGTCACAAATTGCCCCGGCCACAAGGCATCTTCGGGGTTTTCAACCACGCCTTGCAGCCGAATGGTGCCGGTGGTGGCGCTGATGCTGTTGTCGATAAAATTCAAAACCCCATCGGCCAGTACGTTTTTGGCGTGCTCATCGAGCACTTCCACCCGAGGCGCTGTCGGGGCGGTTTGTCCAGCGGCAACCGGCTGGCCCAAACTTGGCCATTCGGTGCGTAAATCGTTTAACACCGATTGCGGCAGGCTGAAATTAACCAGCAATTTTTGGGTTGAAACTAAGGTGGTAAGCGCGGTGCTGTTGGCCACGACCAAATTGCCGGCTTGCAAGCTGATTTGCCCTAATCGCCCGGTAATGGGCGCGCGGATTTGGGTATAGGAGAGATTGATTTTTGCGGTTTGAATGGCGGCTTGGTCTTGCGCAATGAGGGCATGGGCGGCCATCGCGGTGGCAACGGCTTGGTCGAAGGATTGCCGGGTTACATATTCTTTTTGCACCAAGGGCGTGAGCTGTTTGACTTGCTGATCGGCATAGTTGGCTTGCGCGCGATCACCTGCGAGCTTAGCTTCTGCAGAATTGAGCGCGGTGCGAAAGGGTTCGGCATCTAGCGTAAATAACAGTGTGCCTTGCGTGACTTTTTGCCCCGATTGCACCGGTACCGATTGGATTGTGCCGCTCACCTGTGGGGTGAGAGTGACGGCGTTCGGGCTGGATAAGGTTCCTGCGGCCGTCATGGTAATCGGCTCGGTGCGGATGGTGGGCTTTACCACCGTGACTTGAGTAGGCCCCATCATTCCCATCATCGCAGCGCGGTTATTTACGGCCGGTTTTGCAGTTTTTTCGGTGCTTTTCGCTGCGTCTTTGCCCTCTGGGGCGGGCTGGCTTTGACAGCCCCACAGGGCAATGAAAACTAAGCTTAATAAAATGGCGCGCCAAAGCGCGGGTCGGGGGTGATGAATCATCATGGTCGAGTAGATTCCACGGGCACATTTTTAGGGGCGATAAAAGCCGGCGGTTCGGCCAGCGTCTTGAGCAAAGTGTCGGTCTCGGCCGCGCCTTGGCGGCTCACTGCCGGTGGCGCGGGTTGTTGGGTGGGGTCTAGAAGATGGCTCACCGAAAAATCAGGCGTGCCTAATTGCCCCACCGCCGCGCCTAATTTGGCGAGTGCGGTATAGGCATTTAAGGCATCTTGCGCCAAGGTGACTTGCGCGGTAGCTAAGGTGGATTGTGCGGTAAGCAGGTCTTGAATGGTGGTGTACCCCACCGCGTATTGTGCTTGCAGAGCTTTTAAGGCTTCGGTGGCGTTTTCAACCTGTGCGCGGGCGCTGGGTATGCCGGCAGCGGCACCGCGAAACGCATAGTAGGCCTGCCATACTGCAAGCTCGGTGGTTTGATAGGTATTGTCTCGGGTTGCCTCGGCCTGAGTGAGCTTGGCGCGGGCTTGGGCGGTTTGATATTGCTGATTAAAGCCGGTAAACAAAGGCACCGTAAGGGTTAAGCCTATGCTGTTGGTTTGGCTATTGCCCAAGCCTTGTTGAAAGCGAATGCCTTGGCTGGCATTGAGCGAAATGCTTGGCAAGCCCGCCCGCTCGGTTTGATCGAGCGTGGCGCGTGCTTGTTGGGTGAGCGCCTCGGCATTTTGTAAATTAGGGTTTTTCACGATGGCCTGATCCAAAAACGTGTGCACTTGGGTTTGCAACATCGGTACCGCCAAGGTTTCCAGCGGTGCTAAGGTAATGGGGGTGTTGACCGGCAAGCCTAGGCTGCTGGCCAGCGTGCCTTCATTTTGTCGGCGGGTTTGCTCGGCGGTGGCCAGCGTGCCTTGGGCTTGGGCTAGTGCGGCGCGGGCTTGGTATAAATCGCTCACGGTGGCTTGTCCTGCGCGGTAGCGAGCTTGGGCGGAATCCAACGCACTTTGCGCCGTTTTTACCGACTGGGTGTTAACCAAAATCAGCACTCGATCGGCCAGCGATTGGTAATAAGCATTTGCGACGCCAGCTAACACGGTTTGAATGGCTTGGTCATTGGCGAATCGGGCGGCAATTTTTGCGGCTTGGGCGGCGTTGATACTGGCATCGCGCTGGCCAAAATCCCACAGTAACCACGATAAACTCACATTGGGTGAGGCGGTTTTTTGTACCGGAATGGCAAAGCCTGAGGTGCTTGTGATTTGCGCCTGCTGGGCGGTCACACTCGCATTAATTTTGGGCAGCCACGCCGATTCTGCTATGCCCACCGCCGCCGCTTGGGCTTGCAGCCCGGCCCAAGCGATGCGGGTTTGCGGGTTATTTTGCAAGGCCAATGCGGAAAGCTCGGCCAAAGTGTAGGCGTGTTGGGCATCTGGCAAAGTGGTTGGTTGATTTTTTGGGCGAGCAATTGCGGCAAAGTCGCTGGGCTTTGCTGCCATTACGCCGGGGTGAGTAGGGTTACTCGCATTCACGCCGAACGGGTCTGCCAAGCTAGCGGCTTGGCTGGTTGGCGATGCCAGTAAAACCATCAGAATCAACAGGCCGCGCGCCCTTAATTGGGGTAATAACGGCTTTTTTGCGCTTAAAACAATAGGGTGCTGGTTATCAGGCGGGCGCTTATAACTCAAAAAAAAGTCCTCATCATTAATTCTATTGTTGCCAAGCGTGCTGGCCGATTCGGTTTGACCCAATTTTACAATCTGCGTTTCATCCCCGCGCCTATAAGCAAAGTATCAAGGCTTATGATTGCCACCTTTGAAGTTTAGTCTGAAAAGAGCGGACTTGGGCGCCGCCGCGGTTATCCGATCATAAAAACAAAAATCCCCCGCACCGAGAGCCAATCTCGGTGCGGGGGATTAAAAACTATTTAATCATCATCGTCATGATGATGATGATGTCCTCGGTCATATTCACGGCGATCATCGCGATCATGATGTCGGCCGCGATCATCCCCCCACCTGTAGTAGCCATAACCAGGATACCGCGGCGGCGGGGCATAACCCCAACCGGGGCCGTTGTAATAGCCTGGCGCCTCATAGTAACGGGGTCCGGCTGGCCGTCCACCCCAATACCCCCGGTGCCAAACCCAGCGATCGCGCCAAATCCATTGACCGGGCATCCAAATGGCGCCAAAAAACGGCGCAATGCCAATCACCTCATAAGGCGGTGGCGGTGGCGGGCCGCGCCGGCCATAATCAACGCCCACGATCACAGAGCCTCGGCTCTCATAGCCATCGGCATAACCATTGGGGTACGCCACCGCGCAGCCCGACAAGCCCAACCCGCCGAGCAGCAGGCCACCGAGCAACAGGCTGGAATAAAACTTGGCGCGCGCAGATTTTTTAGGCCGCGTGCCCTCTATGTGTGCTGTGACGAGTGAGTGAATTTTGTTCATGATATGTCCTGACCTGAATCGATAATACAACGCAACTTAACGCCAACGGCCATCATGCCAGCGCCAGTTATCCCGCCCATCGTGATCCCAGCGGCCGGGCGCCCAGCGGGCGTTTGGGTGGGGTGGGTTGCCCCAGTGGCCTTCATTCCACACCCAACGATCGCGCCACACCCAGTTTCCCGGTAGCCAAACTGCCCCGAAGAATGGCGCAACCCCCACCACTTCAACCCGAGGGGGCGGGGGTGCATAGCGCACGACCGAGCCTGCCACCACCGTTTCGTTGCCATAGCCGTACCCGGTGGGATACACCGCGCAGGCACTGAGCCCGAGGGTGGCCATGAGTGCGCCGCCCAGCAACATGCGGCGAAATAGTGGGTGGGTGGTTTGGGTGTTCATGCTCGGCTCTCCCCGTTTGGTATGAGCGAAGATTAGGGGATAGTGCGCCGCAAAAGTAGAAACATTTGGTAAATAGGATGTTACCAAAGCGTACAGAACAAACCGCCTGCCCCTTGAGGCAGGCGGTTTGATGGGATGGGGTGCCGCTCGGCAGTGTTTAGTCTGCGGTAAACGCATGGGGCTCATGCGGGCGGCCATCCCGCACGAGCAAGGCATCAATGGTTAAGCGGGTTTTTTTCGGCCAGTTGCCGGCGGCGTTATAGCCTACGGTGAGCATGATAACGGGCAGATAGCGTTCTGCAATTGCGAAAGTTTCTTTGAATTTAGCTTGATCGAACCCAATCATGGGGCCGGTTACCAACCCCAAGGCGGTGGCGGCATTCATGATGTTCATGGCGGCAAGCGCGCCGGAGCGTAGGGCTTCATCGTGCGCGCGAACCGGGTCGCTGTAGCCACTTTGTACGGCTTGTATGAAGTAATTGGCCAAGTCTTCATCAAAAATCCCCGCCTTTTGATCGGCGCGGGCTATCTCGGCAAAATGAGTGTGGGCTTGCAGGTCGCCCAAGACCACGATGACAAGCGGGGCTTCTTCGACCTTGGCTTGGTTATAGGCAATGGCGCGTAGCGTTTGCCTTGCGCTTAAATCTTGCACGGCAAAATAGCGGGCATGTTGTTGATTAAATGAGCTGGGTGCTTGGCGTGCGGCATCAATCAGCTGATCGAGCAGCTCGGGCGATACCGGCCGGCTCGTATCAAAATGATTAGCAGAAAAACGTTGATGCAGTGCGGTGAGTGTGTCCATGGTTCAGTCCTCGGTGGGTGGTAAATTAAGCGTCAAGTCGCCCCATGGCGCCACTTTGGTAATCGTGAATGGCTTGGGTAATTTCGGCCTCGGTATTCATCACAAAGGGGCCTCGATGGGCGATGGGTTCGTGCAAGGGCTTGCCTGAAAGCAGTAATAGCCCCGCCCCGCTTTCGCTGTGCAAGTCGATTTTTTCCGTACCGATAGGAAAGCTCAATAATGCGCCAGATTCATAGTGTTGGCTTGGTTGGGTTTGGCTTGGGTGGGTTGCGCGCACGCTGCCTTCAAACACATAGGCCAGCAGCCGATACCCCGAGGGGAGTTGCACGCGAACAGCCGCTCCGGCATCAATTTGGAGCTGCGCCATGCCTGCGCCATCCCCGAGCGTGGGTAAAGCACCCTGCGCTTCAACCCCGTTGAACTGCCAGTGGTCGGCGATGATTCGGGCATGGCCGCCTTTGAAATTAATAGTCGGTATTTCATCGGTTTGCACATCACGATAGGCGGGTTTGCTCATTTTTAAGCGGGCGGGTAAATTAATCCACACCTGAAAGCCGTGCAGCCCATCGCTATCTGTGGTGGGCATTTCTGAGTGCAGCACACCACTTCCGGCGCGCATCCATTGGGCACCACCGCGCGCCACGCCGCCGTGATGGCCTTCAGAATCCCGATGATTTAAACCGCCATGCAAAAGGTAGGTTAAGGTTTCAAAGCCGCGATGGGGATGCGGCGGAAAGCCGCCAATATAGTCATCTTTGAGGTCGGATTTGAGTTCATCCACCATGAGGAAGGGATCCAGCGCACCGGTAAATTCATTGATGCGGCGAATTTTTACGCCAGCGCCATCTTCGGTGGGGCGGGCAAAGCGAACGTGGGCTTGTGTCATGACGATCTCCTGTTTTTTGTAGGGCGCCTCGAAAAACCGTCGCGAGCCTATTCGAGTGCAAGGAGCCGCGCAGTAAGCAACGAGACATATTAAGTAGATAGGCGAGGTGCGAACGAGCACGCGACACCGCAATCGAATAGCGCAGTAGGTTTTTCGACATGCTTTGAAGTTTATGCGCGTTTTATTTGCGTTAATATCGAAATAAATTGCAATTAAATTTCGAATTTTTCACATTAAATGGCGGGGCTTTAACCCATGGATGATTTGAAAGCGTGGCGCTGGCTTACTCTGGTGATTGATTTAGGCGGGCTGCAAGCCGCAGCAGATCGGGTGTATCGCACACCCTCCACCTTGAGCCATGCCATAAAGCAGCTTGAGGTACAGGTGGGTTTACCCTTGGTAGCCTACCAAGGGCGCCGATTGATTTTGACGGAAGTAGGGCTGCTACTCACCCAGCGCATTCGCCCGGTGTTGCGCGATTTAGAGGGCGCGCAGGCCTTGGTTGCCCAATTGGCGCGCGGCGTGGAGCCCGTGTTGGCGGTGGCGATAGATCAAATCATTCCCATGACGTTGATTTCTCCCGCACTTTTGATGCTGGCGAAAAAATACCCGCAAACGCGGCTTGAGCTGTATGAAACGGTGCTGGGGGGTGGGCCTTTGCTTTTGCAAAGTGGGGCGGTGGGGTTGTATTTAGGCACGCAGCCTGTGGCGGGGTTGCCGGCGCGGCGTTTAGATCGGCTGCATTTGGTGCCTTGCGCGGCTAAAACCCATCCCCTTGTGATGATCGACGGCGTGACAGAGGCGGATTTGCGTATCCATCGGCAAATTGTGATTCGTGATTCTGCCCCCAGCCGCATGGCCAATGGCAGCTGGCTCTCAGCCGAGCAGCGGTTTACGGTCGATCACTTGCACACGGCGCTGGGTTTGATTGAAGCGGGGATGGGTTTTGCTTGGTTGCCCCAAACACTGGTCGGCAGCCACCCGAGGTTGGCTGTGATTGCTTTAGCGGAACCGATGAGCGATGAGGCGCCCATTCATTTGGTTAGCCAGCCAGCGTTTTCGGCGGGGCCGGCGGGGGCGGTTTTAATTTCGGCTATAACGGCGCAATTCGCGGTTAATAAGGCATGCTCCGCCCCATAAGGCGAATAAAATCAAGCAGGTAGAAAATATCCACCAGGCGGCGATAAGCCCAAATAAATTGGGCGCTTGCATAAAGGTCGTCATCAGCGAATCTTGATAATAAAAAAACCACGGATGATTGGCGGGAAACACGCTGCGATGGAATGCATTAAACACCTGCATAGGGCCAATCAGGGCGACGGCAATGCCTGCGACACCGAGCGTTGTGACCGTGCCGATGCTCAACGCCCGAAGGCTCGGCAGCGGGATGCGCCGCCAAACACTAAAAGCCGCCAAGCTTAACCACGCAATGAGTGCGGCCAAACCCACGTCTTGACCCACATCCACCACTTTGGATACATCGGTTAAATGCATGACTTCATCCGGCGTTAAAAACACGCCTAAATCAACCCCTTGCGGATTGGCGTAATGCAAGGCCTGCAGCCCCGCCCCTTGGTGATTAATGGCGCGGGTAATTTCGGCAAATAATCGGGCCTGTTCGGCGGCATCGGTTTGCACAAAATTTTGCTTGCCATGCCGGTTTTGCGGCGCGTATTGCGCGATGGTGGCTGGGATATTCAGCCAGCGATAATCTAGCGGATAAAAAAAGTTGCACTGCGAGAGCGCAAGCCAAGCCAGCATCAGTGCCGCCGGCCATAACAGCAAAAGATGCAAGAAGGTGCCTGCGATTGTGCCAAGCGATAAGGGACGTTTCATAAGGGCTCGATAAAGAGGATTTGAGGGCGGTTTAACGTGGCTTCGTGGGGGCGTTTTGACGGATTAAACGGCGCTCTTTAAGCACAAGGCTTGTAAAAATGCCCAGCATCAGCACGCTCACGCCCCCAGCTGACCACCACAATATAATCGGTAAACCAAAAATCCTATCCACTAGCACGATGCCCAATGCGGGGCCCACCATAAATAGGCTCATCCAGCGCAGGTTCCATACGGCTTGCATGAGCGGGCTCTTGTCCATTTTTATACCTTGATTTGCTGCTAAATAAAAAAAGCCGAGGCGAACTCGGCTCAATTGGGCGGGCGGCATAAAAATTTAATGCCCGTACGCAGAAAATTCTGCCAGCCGCGCGCGGAACACCCACGCCTGATAAAAATTATAGGCCAGCATCACCGGCACAAAACCCGTCATGGCGAGCGCGAAGGCGGTGAGCGAGTTCGAGGGGTTGGCCGCATCATAAATCGTCAGGGTGCCGGGCACAAACCAAGGGTAGAGGGTGGCCATCATGGCGCCAAAATTAAGCACCACAATCAGCCCAAGCCACAGCATTGCGGCCATATCGCGTTGCTGGCGTGAGGCGCGGCGCATTTCCCAAGCGGCAAACACCACGATGGCGCCGGTTAAAATAAACGCCCACCAGTAGGGGCCGATCCATTTGCTCATCGCCCAAGGGAATTTGAAGAAGGTCCACACTACGGTGCCCATAATGGCTATGAGCGCCAAATAGAACATGCGGTCGGTCCAGACCATGGCTTTGCGATAAATGACCGTGTCGCGATCAAATCGAGCGCGTAAGTACACCCCACCGGCTAAGGCGGCAGCGATAACGGCGGTGACACCGGTCCAAAAACTAAAGGGGGTTAAAAAATCCATCGCCCCGCCATTGAACGTGGGCACAGGACCGCTCGATAAGCTAAACCCTTGCATGGTGGCGCCCAAACACACGCCGGCTGAAAAGGCGGTCACAAGGCTGCCAATACCAAAACCCCAATCCCAAAGCTTGGTGCTGCGTTTGGCATGGTGGTGAAACTCAAGCGATACGGCACGAACGATAATCCCCCAAAGGGTGACCATGAGCGGAATCATTAAATAATGAAACAACGAGCCATAAGCCAAGGGGAAGGTGCCAAAAATAGAGCCGCCGGCCACCACGAGCCAGGTTTCATTGGCATCCCATGTGCCGGCCATCGAGGCCATGATGGCACCGCGTTCGTTGGAGTTAGAATCAAACAGCGAGAAAATACCCGCGCCTAAATCTGAGCCATCCAAAATAATGTAGAGCATCAGAAAAAACCCAATCAACAGCCACCAAACCACGGTAAGCCATTGGTAGGGGTGGGTGATGGTCATGATATGTTCCATGATAGTTCCTTATTTTTAGGCGGTTGGGCGAATCAGAATGGTTTCATGATGATCAATTTTGTCGGTCATCAGTGAGCCTACGGGGATATTTTCCGATTGATGTACCACCTCGGCCTGCATGTCCGGACCATGACGCACCACTTTGGCAAAAAAGTACCAAGCGCCGACCCAAACCAGCAGATCGAACACCACAAACCCAACAAACCACACAATTTCTGCCGTGATGCTCATTTGGCTTACCCCTTCAGAGGTGCGCATTAAGCCGTGCACAATCCACGGTTGGCGCGCCACTTCGCGCGTCCACCAACCAGTCCAAATGGCGATATAGGGCAAAATGGCACTAAAAATCACCAAGCGTAAAAACCAAGGGCGACGTTGCAAGCCCTCTGCCGTGAATTGACCGCGATATTTTAAATACAATGCCCAGAAGGCAATCAGCATCAGCAATCCGCCCGCAGCCACCATGATGCGAAACGCATAAAATGGCAGCAAAACGGGTGGGCGGTCCTCAATTTTAAATTCCTCTAAACCTTTCACCGTACTGACCCATTTGTGATCTTCCAGCAAGCTCAGCATATGCGGAATGCCGATTTGGAAATCGTTGGTGCCTTTGGCTTCATTTGGCCAGGCAATCACATTCCAACTGGTGTTCGGCGTGCCATCCTTGTTATAGGTGTGCCAATGGCCTTCCATCGCAGCCAAGGCGGCCGGATCATGTTCGGCGACTGTACGCCCCAGCTCATCGCCCACATAAATTTGCAAGGGGGCTACAATCACGAGCGCCATGAGTGAGGCGGTGAGGGTGCGCATAAACATTTTGCCGTTGCGGTTCTTAAAGACCATCCACGCCGATACGCCGGCGACAAAGAACAGGCCTATTTCAAACGAGGCAATCGCCATGTGCGGGAAGCCGGTTAAGAAATTCGGGTTCAAAATGGCGGCTTTCCAACTATCGACCAAAAACAAGCCGTTTTCTAAATGCACGCCGGTTGGGGTTTGCATCCATGAGTTGGCCACCAAAATCCACATGGCCGATAACATGGATGAAAACGCGACGTTAAACGTGGCAAATAAGTGCATTTTTTTGCTGATTTTGCCCCAGCCAAAAATCATCAATCCGATAAAGCCCGCCTCATACATAAAGGCGGTAATGGTCTCATAGCCCAAAATATTGCCGAAAAATGGCCCCGCTGCTTGCGAGAAGGGGCCAAACAAAATGCCAAATGACATTTCCATGGTGATGCCGGTGGCCACCCCGGCACCGAAGTTAATTACAAACAACTTTTCAAAAAAGCGCGTTAAGCGATACCACTCATCGTTATTGGTGCGCAGCCATTTCACTTCGCTGTAAAACAAAAACGCCGCCAAGCCAATGGTTAGCGGCGGATAAATGATGTGCATGGTGGTAATCCAGGCAAAATCGAGTCTGGCTAAATCCAGCATTAAGGTAGGGTCGGTCATTTTATTTCTCCCAATAGTGTTTCCGGGAATTTGTAAAAAACCCAGCGAGCCGGGCAGTTGATGTCCTTATCGATGGCGGCGCCCTGCGCGAACCATCGGATTGAAACCAGATTAGCTAGAACCTGTTTACGGTTCGTGAAGGTTAGAATCATGCGTGAAATGTTAGGTTACTTTGTCTGTATTTGCAAAACTTATTAGTATGGAAATCTAATATTGCAACAGTATGTTTTGTATGGTTTTTGGCGAATTTATTGGTTTTCTAATGAGTTAGAAATAATAAGCCATGAAACTTAATTGAAATCTAGCTGCCCCATGATGGCAGTGCGACGCTGAGGGTTTTTTGTCCAAGAACGCACAAAATTCTCACCGTTATTTATAGATGAATTTCTTATTTTTGCGCGAATCGCGCCCAAGGAGTTTTTGATGAATTCGTTGAAAAATAAACCCCATGTCGTTGTTTTAGGTGGCAACTTTGCAGGCTTAGGCAGCGCGCAAAAAATTCGCCAATATGCCAAAGATGCGGTCAACATCACGGTGGTTGATCGCAAAGATTTTTTATTGTTTGTGCCGAATATCCCGGCGGATGTGTTCGAGAACCGAGATCCGGCCTTGCATCAGCGCATGGAATTGCGCTCGGTGCTGGCGGATGATGCGATAAAATTCATTCAAGGAGAAGTGCAAGCCATTGATGTTGAATCAAAAACTATTGAAATTTTACCCAATGAGCGCCCGGGCGCAGCCTTGCAGCGCTTAACGTATGACTATCTTGTGGTGGCGCTGGGTAATCGCCTAGCCTTTGATGACATTGAAGGCTTTGCCGAATTTGGCGATAGCGTGTCTGATTTGTATTTGGGTGAAAAATTACGGCAAAAACTCCATTTTGGCGGCTACAAAGGCGGGCCGATTGCGATTGGTTCGGCGCGGTTTAGCCAAGGTGATGGCGCGGTGGGTTTGGAGCCATATCCCGGTGGGCGCATCCCGATGGCGCTGGCGGCCTGCGAAGGCCCGCCGGTGGAGCTGATGATGGCGGCGGCCACGTATTTGAAAGAAACCCACCAAGGCGACCCAAGTAAAATCACGGTGTTTACGCCCGCCGAGATGATTGCAGAAGATGCGGGGGTCACGGTGGTCAATCAGCTGCTCGGTTTAGCCACGAAAATGGGCTTTAATTATCTGAATAACACGCAAGATATTAAGCGCTTAACGGTTGACGGCATTGAGTTTGCCGATGGCCGCTCGGTGGCAGCCGAATTGAAAATTGTGTTCCCCAATTGGCAAGCGCACCCGTTTATGCGTGGTTTGCCCATTTCCGATAGCGAAGGCTTTGTGATTACCGATTTATTAATGCGCAATCCCAAATACCCTTCGGTGTTTGCGGCGGGTGATGCGGCAGCGGTGACGATGCCTAAACTCGGCGCCATTGGCCATCAAGAGTGCGACATTGTGGGCCGGCAAATTGCCAAAGATGTCGGCATGATGAGCGCGGGCGAGGCGGATCAACCCTTAAAGCCGGTGGTGTATTGTTTGGGCGATATGGGCGGCGGCAAGGCGTTTTATATCCGCTCAAACACTTGGTTTGGTGGTGATACGGCGGTGCTTAAAATGGGGCATGTGCCGTATATGCTGAAAATGCAATACCGCACGATGTTCATGCAGTTAAAAGGCAAAGTGCCGGGCTGGGGCTTAGATTTAGCCGAGATGGCGGTGGAGCATCATCTGCCGAGCTAATATCATCACCAAGCCCGCGCAGAGCGGGGCTTGCAACCGAGCCTGTCGGCATTGATGTTTCACTCACATCGGTGGCTTATTGCCGCCGGGCGGCCTCGGCTTCATCCACACTTAAAAACTGCAATGGTTTGGCGGGCTTGAAGTCTTTGAGCGCATTGCCTGAGTACACTTCGTGTTGTTCCAGCGGAAGGCGCAGCACTGGCGCGCCGAGTTTCAAGTTCGCTTGGTTTAGATCGACCCAAAACGCACTGGGCGTGTGCACATCGTGGTAGTAGTAGCGCAGAGTGGTTTGATCGGCCACCGTGCGCCAACGGGTATTGGAAATATTGGGATGCCCCGGCGTGGTGATACCCATTGGCACCGAGACATTGTTTAACACGCTTAACACTTGAGCATCCGCCAAGTCTGGATTAGCCGTTTTCGGAATGGCATCAATATAAAAACTCGCGCGGGCAAAGCGATCCGCCGCCCGATTGGTGCCCGGCAAAAACACGGTGCCGCCGATGCCTTCCCAGTATTTTTGGATGGCAAGCTGCTCATCATAAGTGGGATCGTTGGTCATGACCTGATACTGCGTGCCGTGATGAATCACCAGTTTGCCGTCAATGTATTCAAAAATAGCACTATCCCCTTTTGCATCGGAAAGCGATAAATGCAAGGTGGCGAATCGATCCGTGCCGGGAATATGGCTTGAGACCACGGTCACAGGTTCTGTTTGCATGGCGCGAACAGCCTCGTCGACGGTCGCGAAGTTATCGAGAAAATACTGCACCCAAGCTGCAACGCTCAATAAACGCTTTGTGTCGTTGGTAGCGGCATAATGCGTGCCGGCGAGCCATAGCATATTGGCGACTAACCCTTTTTCATTCATGCCATCGACGGTGCTAAAGCCAAATGAGCTCGTGGCAATGCTGCCGTATTTTGAGGTCCAACGCACCGAGTCTGCCCCGGCAGCCTCATCGTGCGCAAGACCCCGCGGCATAATCCACAAGCTCGCAGGGATTTCATCGCGCCAATCCATGGTTCGCCCGGTCACAACCAACCCATCTTCGCCGTGATAAACCACCCGGGTACAGGCATCGGCTGTGGAAAGCCCAAAGCTTAGCGCGGCCAGCATGACAAGATATCGCTTCATTGTTACCTTCCTTTTATTTTCATCACGTCTTAACAAAACAAGCGACGCCTTGTTTATGCCGTGCGTGCTACGAGCGCAGCAGCTTGAGCGTTACAGCTTGCTTTGGTTAATGTGCTTGATTACGCGTCCGCAATCAAGCGTAAGAATTTGATCGGCAAGGGTAAGTAATTTGGGGCGGTGGGTAATGATGATGGCGGTGCGGCCAATGAGCAGGCGCCCAAGTGCAGTGGTGACGATCTCTTCGGTTACGGCATCGAGCCCTTCGGTGGGTTCATCGAGAATCACAATAGGAGCGTTTTTCAAGAGCGCGCGGGCAATACCAATGCGACGCGCTTGGCCGCCAGAGAGCCGGGTTGCCGCCTCACCGACGAGGGTGTTAAAGCCATCGGGCAGGGCGAGAATGTCATCTAAAATGGCCGCCGCGCGGCAGGCCTCAAAGAGTTCTTCTTGGCTGGCATTGGGCTTGGCAAGCGCTAAATTGGCGGCAATGCTGGTGTTAAATAAGTGCACTTGTTGGCTGACTACCGCGCACAGGCCGCGCACGGTATCGCCACTTAAATCGCGCAGATTTTGCCCGCCCAATGAGATGGTGCCGGCATCAAAATCCCAAAATTTAAGCAAAATTTGGGTGATGCTGGTTTTGCCGGAACCGCTGGCACCGCGCAGTGCGAGCTTTTGCCCTTGGGGTAGGCTGAAACTGACGTCGTTTAAAGCGTTATTCATCGCCCCCGGGTAGCGCAGGCGCACTTCAGTAAATTGAATATCAAAGCGCAGTGGGGCGGGTTGGGGTGCGCTGGGTTCGGTCACCGAAGGCTTGGCATCCACTAAATCCAGAATGCGGTTGGCCGCACTGAGGGTTTCACCCCAGGCGCGAAACGCCAGCGGCAAGGCGGCTGTGGCCTCAAAACTTGCCATGGCAAAAAAAGTCAGCATAACCAGCGAAGGCCCATCGAGCACGCCGCTTTGCACCAAACCTATGGCCAGCACAACCACGCCAAGCCAGGTGAGCTGGCTGATGAGGCCAATGGCGGCGCTGCTTATTGCATCGATGCGGTTTTGCTGGCGCTGCGGGGTAATAAGGGCGGTGTTTTCTGTTTGAATTGCCAAGATGCGCTGGCTTGGGTTGCCATAAAGAGTGAGCTCGGCCATGCCGCGCAGGGTTTCACTGGTGCGTTGGCGCAAATCGGCGCGCGCTTCCACCATGGCTTTGCCGGAATGAAGGCCGAGTTTCAGGGTTGCAAGCGGCAGCACCACGCCGGCTAACATCAAACCCATAAGATTGGTGAACGCGATGGCCGGGCTCCAAAATAATAAAAAAATCACCATAACTAAGCTCGCTATTAGGGCGGCTAAGCTTGGGGAGAATATGCGCAGGTACGCATTTTCTAGGCTGTCGATATCGGCACGAATGCGGCTGAGTAAATCGCCGCCCCGCAGGTATTGCAAGCGGGCAGGCGCGAGCGGTTCTAGCTGCTCAAAAAACCATTGGCGCAAGCCGGCTAAAAGTTTGAAGGTGGCCTCGTGGGTCACTAATCGCTCAAGATAGCGCCCCACGGTGCGGCTAATGGCTAAGCCCCGAATGGCGGCAGCGGGGGTGAAATAATTAATGACTGCGCCCGTTAAGCCACTTAAGGCCATGGCGGTGATAAACCAGCCGGATACGGCGAGCAGTGCCACATTGGAGAGAATCACCAAGGCCGCCAAGCCTACCCCGGCCAGCATCCAGCCCAAATAAGGGCGGGTGAGCGCCATTAACCATTTAAGCGCTCGGTGTCTGGCGGCGGGGCGAGCAATCCTCATAATCCGGCACTCCGATATTGGCGATAGAGCTCGGCATACGCGCCATGGCGCGCAATCAGCGCCGCGTGGGTGCCTTGCTCGGTAATGTGCCCGCGATCTAACACAGCAATGTGCGCGCTGTGTTCAATGGTGGCTAGGCGATGGGCAATCACCAACACGGTTCGGCCAACTGATAAGCGCGCGACCGCCTCGGTAATAAGCTGCTCGCTTTCTAAATCCAAACTCGCCGATGGCTCATCAAGAATCAGCACGGGGGCATTTTTATAAAACGCCCGCGCCAAGGCAATGCGCTGAATTTCACCACCCGATAACCCCTGGCCGCGATCACCTACCAGCGTATTAAAGCCCTGCGGCAAGCGCTCGATAAATTCAAGGGCATGCGCTGCCGCTGCCGCCTCGTGCAGAGCTTGTAGGTTGATGTCGGCGGGGTTCATGGCGATGTTTTCAGCCAAGGTGCCATGAAATAAGCTGGGGTTTTGCGGTAACCATGCCACATGGGCTTGCCATGCGGCGGGGGTGAGGCTGCTTAACGCGGTGTCGTTAATCCAAATTTCGCCACTTTGCAGCGGGATAAAGCCCATTAAAATTTGGCTTAAGGTGGTTTTGCCCGCGCCGCTGGCGCCCACGAGCGCGGTTTGCGTCTGCGCGGTGAGGGTTAAATTCAGCCCTTGCAGTACCGGCGTGGGCGGGGCGGATGAACCGGTGGGGGCGGGATAGGCAAAATGGATATGCTCGAGGCGAATCGTGGGTGCAGCGTTTAAACTTAAGGTGTTTAAACCGCTGCGTTGCGGCGGCAGTGGGGTATTGAGTAAATCTATAATCGGTTCAACCGCGCCCAGCGCATCCATGCGGGCGTGAAATTGGGTGCCCATGCTTCTGAGCGGCAAATAAAACTCGGGCGCGAGCAGCAGCACAAAAATGCCGTTCAAATAGTGAATATCGCCATACATCAGCCGAAACCCAACATAAACGGCCACCATGGCAATACTGAGCGCGGCGAGAAACTCCAGCACCATGGAGGAGAGAAAGGCGACCCGCAGCACTTTCATGGTTTGCAGGCGGTAATCATCGGCAATTTTGCCAATAAATTGCGCTTCACGGCGCGCGGCGCCAAAGAGCTTGAGCGTGGTTAAGCCTTCAATCATGTCGAAAAAATGGGCGCCCATGCGGGCTAAACTTTGCCATTGTTCTTGATTGAGTTTTTCGGTTTGCTTACCGATGATCATCATAAAGACCGGCAACAAGGGGGCGGTAATGGCCAAAATAAGCCCCGATACCCAATCAAATGGGAACACAAATACCAAAATGGCGGCAGGAATAATGATGGCGAGCTGCATTTGCGGCAAATACAGGCTGAAATATTTCTCTAGAGCTTCAACCCCATCTACCACCTCCGTTGCAATGGCGCCGGAGCGCTGCGCACGGCTAAAGGCCGGGCCAAGATTATTGATGTGTTCAAACAGCTGGCTGCGCAGATCTGAGCGCAGGCGCGCACCCGCCTCGAAGGTAAATCTAAGTTGCGCAAAATTGAGCCCCGCGCGGAAGAGAAATAACCCAACGATGCCCGCGATATAACCCCAAACGCTGGCTAAGGGGTGATGGTTAATGGCCGTATCGTTCAGCACGTGGGCTAATAGCCAGCACTGCGCGATAAGAAAAAACCCATTCATGCCGCCGAGTGCGACGGCGATGTTCAGCGGGCTTTTAACGGATTTTCCGCGCGCGCGCAGCCACAAATCAAGCGTTCGGGTATGGGCTTTATCTTGGGGGGCGGGGGAGTTGGCCATAAGCGCGGTGGCATCCGACTCAAGTGAAATTAATTAGCCAGAGTATGCACTATAAAGGCCGATTAATCTGAGCAAATGCGTTTTTTGATCCTGATTTTGCTCCAGAGCGAGGGTGCCAAATTCTGGTTGCAGGTCGTGACCGAACTCAAGAATCGGGGCGTCGCTGACATCTTCATCGCCTGCGTGGGTAATCCCCCCGAAAACTAGCGGTATTCAGAAGTGGAATTTTCTCGTAATCTAA
>JAGDVP010000012.1 GCA_023255735.1 Halothiobacillus sp.
CAAAGATCAAGCGCACCTAAAGCATAACCTGATGCCAATACCCTCGGTAGGTGGGGCGGCTGGATGCTTACCCACTATCTATGGTGCGGAGAACGCATTTGCGAAGCGCGGGACAGCAGCGACAACGTACTGGCCCGCTACTACGCCCAGGGCGAACGGCACGGCAGTGACATTACCTACTATGCTCAGGATCAGATCGGCAGCGTGGTCGCCACCGTCAACCCGCAAGGGCAAATCACCGCAAGACTGAAATACGACAGCTACGGTAATATGTTTCAGAGCAGCGGCACCTTGCCCGATTACCGTTATGCCGGGTTGTTTTACCATCCGGCCACGGGATTGAGCTTGGCCACCTGGCGGGCGTATGATCCGAAGACCGGACGTTGGTTGTCGCGGGATCCGATTCGGGAATTGGGTGGGGTTAATCTTTATGGGTATGTGGCGCAAAATCCATTAAGCCATCGTGATCCGCTAGGGCTTCTGAATCCAGCCGAAGCGGCATGCATCGCAGACCCAAACCCGGTATGTGTCGGCGGAGTTGTAGGTGATATTGCAACGACGGTGGTTGGGGTAGGTATTATTGTCTACAACCATTATCACAGTGATGATGCGTCAGAACAGTGCCCCCAGGATAAAAAACTTACGAATGGCGAAATTGATCGTCTAATTAAAGGGGGCGTCCATCCTCATGACCTAAAGGACAACTCCAAACAAGATCTCTTTAAAGACAAGGACGGGAATATTCGAGTTAAGCCCAAGTCAGGCATTGGCCCAGGCGACCCGACAGGTATAAACATGAACGATTTTTAGGTGGGTATAAATGGAAGTTTTTGCGAGTCTTTCTGTCACAAGCAGTCAAATGAGTGCAGCCGAAATTGGTGCTGCTATCGGCGCGCAATGTGATCGATGTTGGGCTGCTGGTGATGTTAGGGAAAAGACGACCATCAAAGAAAAAAAAAATGGATGGAGAATTGTGTGCCATTCATCATCGATTGATGACATCCAGCAGCCTATTAATGATCTGTTTCGTCGGATTCATGGCGGCGAAGACAAAATATCGGCATTAACAAGTTGCTGTGAAATCCTTATTCGTTGTGCTGTATATTCTAATGATGTTCCGTCCTTGTATCTTGATGCGGGCACGTTGCAGAAACTGGTAGGTATAACAGCAAGTTTTGATATTGACTTGTATTTGAGCTAGTTGTCAGGTTCCATGTGATTATATTCCCCGTCGTAGCTGGCCGCTTTTTATAGCGCATGAACTAATTCTGAACGTTATATCTGGCGGCGGCAGAAACTGAGTGCAACACCTGATTTTTCCGGTACGGTGTTGCCCTATGTTTTATTCCGAACTCAGCGTTGAAGAACGCGCCACCATTCAAATTGGTCATGCTCAGGGTCTCAGTCAGCGCAAGATTGCCTGTTTGATCTGCCGATCCCCTTCGACGATTAGCCGAGAACTGCGCCGCAATCGAGGTGACTGTGGGGATTACTCGGCTCGCGCAGCCCAGCAACAGATGCAGGTTCGTCGCCAGGTTTGCCGACCGAAGCGCAAGCTGTTGCCGGGAAGTAAGCGCTTCGAGTTGGTCACCCATATGCTGCGTGAGCGTTTGTCTCCCGAGCAGATTGCCGGCAAGCTACGCCATATGAACCTACCCAGCCTCAGAGATGCCTACGTTTGTCGTGAGACGATTTACAACGCGATCTATGCCCTGCCAGTCGGTGAGCTGCGCAAGGAGTTGATCATCTGTCTTCGTCAAGGCAAGAGCGCACGTAGACCGCGCTCTGGTGGCGTGGATCGACGTGGCCAGATCCCGGAGATGGTGAGCATTCATGTTCGTCCTCCCGAGGTCGAAGACCGCCTGATGCCAGGGCATTGGGAAGGCGATCTGATCAAAGGCAAGGCCAACGCCTCGTCTGTAGGCACGCTGGTGGAACGCACCAGTGGTTACCTGATGCTGGTGAAAATGAACGATGCGACGGCGACCTCGGCGATGGAAGGCTTCAGTGCGGCACTCAATCGTATGCCACTGGCGGTGCGCAAGAGCATGACCTACGACCAAGGGCGAGAGATGGCACGGCATGCTGAGATCACCCGGCGAACCGGGGTGGCTGTCTACTTCTGCGATCCGCACAGTCCCTGGCAACGCGGCAGCAATGAAAATATCAACGGGCTGATCCGCCAGTACCTGCCCAAAGGCACGGATTTGTCGGTGCACAGTCAGGAGGACCTGGATGCCATTGCGTTGCAATTGAACTTACGTCTGCGAAAGCGCTTCGACTTCAAGTGTCCTGTCGAAATAATGAGCGAAGTGATGGAGAAAGCCATAGCTATGCGGCATGATGCTCCTGCTTCAATTCAATAACCGTGTTGCACTCAGACCTTGCAACCGCCGACTTGTTTCCCTGCTTTTGAGTGCCGCACGGGGTGCGGGGCTTGCTGTATTGCGCCCTCAATTTCTAGCCCGATTCCTGGCATGCTGCAGGGCAAGCCAGCCTTGGTTGCTTGCGTGCAATTAACGTCGGACTTTCGATGCGCAATTTTTGGCCAACCGGCGCGCCCAGGCTGCTGCTCTGGGCTGGCGGCGAGTCGTGAGATGTGTGGCGAGTCGCGGGCTGAGGCATTGGTTTGGCTCTCCGATTTAGAGGAGAGAACCCGACCATCGATTGGTTAACCGTTCGGGATGATCGGTGCGCGCTTATTGCTTTGCTTGTTACTGCAGGTTTTTTTTTAAATCAAACACTGTATTTTTGGTGCGTGCAAGGCTTTGCCTATTTGGATGGTTAAGCGCTGGGTTTTGATCGCTATTGCGAATGGGATATGATGCTTGAGTGTGATTTTCTATTTGTAAATTTAATTTAGATATATGCGAGGTTTATGATGGAGGAGCAAGGATCCAATCATCGCTATCAACGAGGGCGGGGCAGTGATGAGTCGCATCGGCAAGATCAGGCATTATTTAAGCAGTTGTTGGCTCAGCATGGCGCATTAAAGCGGGTATCTGAGATCTTACCTAATGGGATTCGGGTGCAGACGACCAGCGAGGATCCTGAGTTGGCGCGGGTCATTCAAGAGCATGTTGAGGGTATGAAGCGCCGTTTTGCGAATGATCGCTCGATTCGGTCTTGGGATCCGTTGTTTGTGGCTTTATTTGATTATCGTCACGATATTGATATGGCGTATCACAATATCGCTACGGGGGTTGAGGCGGTGTTGACGGCGCAAGAGCCTAAGTTGATTGAATTAATTCACGCGCATAATAAAACGCTGCATCAATTTACGGATTACGGCTTTGAGGCATCAAAAAACGCCAGCCCAGCACCGGAATGGGTGCTTAAGCAATACGGTTCAGCTTAAGTTTGGGTTGGCTTTGGCGTTGAGTTTAGGCGCACTTTTGCAGCCATATTGCGCGTAGAGCTTGTGTTGCTCGGTTTCGATCCAGTGTTCAATCTCTTCGGTGAGCCGGTCAGCCCGTTTGCCTGTGACGGCGATGGGGGGGCCTATGACAACGTGTATGGTGCCAGCGGATTTAATAAATTGCCCTTTAGGCCAATGGCAGCCGCTGTTGATGGCGATGGGGGTTACCTCGGTATGGGCTTGAATCGCGAGCATTGCCGCGCCAATTTTGTATTCGGGGTTGGCGTCGGGGCGGTAGCGGGTGCCTTCAGGGAAAATAATCACATCCCGACCTGCCGCCAATTGCGCTTTGCCCTCTTTGATAATAATTTTAAGCGCTTTGGATCCGGCTTTGCGGTCGATGGCAATCGGCCCCATGCCGGCTAAGCCTGTGCCGAAAATTGGGATCCATAACAGTTCTTTTTTTAAGATAAAGGCCGGCTGATTAAGCAGGGTAGGGAGAATCATGGAATCCCATGTGGATTGATGTTTGGCGGCGATGAGTCGCCCTTGGCCAGCGCTGGGTTTGGGTAAATTATGCAGCCCTTCGACTTGCCAACGCAGGCCGACAATCAGCCGCGCGAGCCACATGACAGTAAACCCGTAGCTAAACATGACGTAGTAGCGGCGTTTGGCGGGTATTAACCAGCCGATAAGCATAACGGGCACATACACGATGAGCGCGATATAACTTGCGATTTGAAAAATAACGGAGCGTAAAAAAGCAATGGGCATGTTGTGCAACTTGGTTTAGCCGTTGAGCAGTGCCAGATCGGCAATGCCAAGGAACAGGGCGCGCAGCCGATGCAACAGGGCGATACGGTTATCGCGCAGGGTGGTATCGTCGGCCATCACCATGACGCCATCAAAGAAGGCATCAACGGCATCACGCAGATGCGCAAGCTTGGCCAGCGCGGCGGTGTACTCGCCTTTGGCAAACAGGGGGGCAAGCTCGGATTCTAGGTGCAACACGCCCTCGGCGAGGGTAATCTCTGCGGGTTCAATCAGCATGGCCGGATTGATCGTGCGGGGGCGTTCACCGTCGAGTTTTTTCAGGATATTGCTGATGCGCTTGTTGGCGGCGGCAAGGGCTTCGGCCTGGGGTAAGGTGAGAAAATCGTTGATGGCTTGCAAGCGTTGCTCGAAATCGAGCGGACGGGTGGGGCGGGTGGCCAAAACGGCCTCAAAGACATCCGCGCGAATGCCGCGATCATGGGCGTAGGCGCGCAGGCGGTCGAGCATGAAGTTAAAGAGTTTGTCACCATCGCCGGGCGCGGTGGCGCGGCTGTCTGCCGCAGGAAAATCCGCTTGGGCTGCGAAGGCCAGTAGCGCGTGCATGTCGAGATCAAGATTTTTCTCAATTAAAATGCGTAATACGCCGAGCGCGGCACGGCGCAGAGCGAAGGGGTCTTTCGAGCCCGAGGGCTCCATGCCGGCAATGGTAAAAATGCCTACGAGGGTGTCGAGCCGCTCAGCCAGTGCAAGGGCTTGCGCGACTGGGGTCGCGGGGAGGTTGTCCCCCGCCCGGCGCGGCAAATAATAATCATCTAAGGCTTGAGCTACCTCGGCCGCTTCGCCATCGTGGGTGGCCAAATAGCGCCCCATAATGCCTTGCAGCTCGGGAAATTCGCCTACCATTTTGCTTTGTAAATCGCATTTGCTTAGGCGCGCAGCGCGGGCAGCGAGTTCTACAGGCGCGCCGATGAGGAGGGCGATATGCCGTGCTAGACGCTCGACGCGCTCGGTTTTATCAAACAGGCTGCCGAGTTTTTGTTGAAATACGACGGTTTTAAGGGCTTCTAGATGCGCGCTCAATGGCTGCTTGCGGTCTTCATTCCAGAAAAACAGGGCATCGGCAAAGCGCGGGCGAATCACGCGCTCATTGCCGATCCGCACCATGGCGGGGTTTTTACTCTCGATATTGGCGATGGTGATAAACCACGGCAGTAAGCGGTTTTGTGCATCGACTAGGGCAAAATATTTTTGGTTATCTTGCATGGTGGAAATGAGCGCTTCATGTGGCACGGCTAAGAAAGACGCTTCAAATTGCCCGGCTATCGCCACAGGCCATTCTACCAAGGAGGTGACTTCATCGAGCAAATCGGCCTCAATGCGCGGGGTGCCGCCCAGTTCGGCGGCTAATTTTTCGATTTGCGCTTTAATTTTGGCACGGCGTTGGTCGAAATCAGCCAGCACATACCCTTGGGTTTCAAGCAGCGTGGCGTAGTGGTTCGGTTGATCGATGGTGAGCGTCATCGGGTAATGAAAACGATGCCCCCAAGTTTGGCGGCCAGCTTTTAAGCCCAAAATTGGGGTGTCGATGACGGTATCGCCATGTAAGGCGACTACCCAATGGACGGGGCGGATAAACTCCACATGGGAATTACCCCAGCGCATCCGCTTGGGCGTGGGCAGTTTGTCGAGCGCGCGCGCAATGGCGGCGGGCAGTATCTCACTTGCGGTTTTGCCGGCTTGCAGGGCTTTGTGCACAAGCCATGTGCCTTTGTCGGTTTCAATTTGCTGCAAATCGGCTACCTGAACGCCGCACGATTTCGCAAAGCCTTCTAACGCTCGGCTGGGGTTGCCTGCGGCATCAAATGCGTTGGCCAGCGCAGGTCCTCTTCGCTCAACGAGTTGATTTTCTGTGCGCCATGCCACATCCCGAATCAATACGGCCAGGCGGCGCGGCGCAGCGTAACTTTTGGCTTCGCCCACCGCTAAGCCCGCTTCGATTAGGCCGGCCATGAGTTCTTGGGTTAAGGCGTTCGAGAGGGTGAGCAGGGCTTTGGGGGGGAGCTCTTCGGTGCCTAGCTCAAATAAAAAATCGGCGCGATCGGTCATGATGGTTCCCACATTGGGTTTTAATTTATGGTTAGCAGTTAGGCAGTGGTTTGGCTTCGCAGCATCGGAAAGCCCAAGGCTTCGCGGCGCGCATAATACAGTTCGGCCACGCCGCGCGCTAAGGTGCGCACCCGCAAAATAAAGCGTTGGCGCTCGGTAACTGAGATGGCGCGGCGGGCATCGAGCAGGTTGAAGGCATGCGAGGCCTTGAGCACTTGCTCATAGGCGGGCAGGGGCAGGCCGAGTTCGACTAAACGCAAAGATTCTTGCTCCGATTGATCAAATAGCCGGAATAAGAAAGCCGTGTCGGCGTGCTCAAAGTTGTAGGTGGATTGCTCGACTTCGTTTTGGTGGTACACATCGCCGTAGGTGATAATGCCCGCATCGCTTTTACTCCACACAAGATCGTATACGCTTTGCACGCCTTGGATGTACATGGCCAAACGCTCTAAACCATAGGTAATCTCGCCCGAAACGGGGCGGCAATCAAGGCCGCCAATTTGTTGAAAGTAGGTAAATTGCGTCACTTCCATGCCGTTAAGCCAGACCTCCCAGCCCAAACCCCAGGCGCCTAAGGTGGGCGATTCCCAGTTGTCTTCAACAAAGCGAATATCGTGAATTAGCGGATCAAAACCCAGCATTTTGAGCGAGTCTAAATAAAGCTCTTGGATGTTATCGGGCGAGGGTTTGAGCAGCACTTGAAACTGGTAATAGTGCTGCAAGCGGTTCGGGTTTTCGCCATAGCGACCATCGGTGGGGCGGCGTGAGGGCTGCACATAGGCTGCGCGCCAAGGCTCAGGGCCAACCGCGCGCAAAAATGTGGCGGGATGAAATGTGCCCGCGCCCACCTCCATATCTTGGGGTTGCAGCACGGCGCAACCCTGGTTGGCCCAATAATGCGACAGCGCGAGAATGAGTCCTTGAAAGGTCGATAAATCGGGCGTGGTGTGCGGTGGTAACGACATACGGGGCTCATGTTCCGATAAATAAATGGCCATTAGTATAATCGACACACGTTGAAGCGGTAGCCTAGGGCGCGCCTTGCGTGCTATTTTCCTTCGCTCAACGCAATTTAATCTCAACATGAACAGAAATTTTATGGATATTAGCCAAGCCATTAGCCATGTCGTCGATCGGCATTCTTTGAGCCGTGATGACATGCACGCCGTGATGCACCAAATTATGTCGGGCGGCGCGACCCCTGTGCAGGGGGCGGGGTTTATGATCGCGCTGCGCATGAAGGGGGAAACCGTCGATGAAATAACCGCCGCAGCCGAGGTGATGCGTGCGCTGGCCATTGGCGTGCGCGTGGATGTACCCCACTTGGTGGATATTGTGGGCACAGGGGGCGATGGCTCGGCGCTGTTTAATGTCTCGACCGCCGCGGGGTTCGTGGTGGCGGCGGCCGGGGGGCATGTGGCCAAACACGGTAATCGCTCAATTACCAGTAAATCAGGCAGCGCCGATATGCTGGAGGCCGCCGGAGTCTCGCTCGATATTTCTGCCGCAGCGGTTGCTGATTGCGTACGTGAATTGGGCGTGGGTTTTATGTTCGCCCCGAAGCATCACGCCTCGATGCGCCATGCCGCTTTGCCGCGCAAAGAACTCGGCGTGCGCACTTTGTTTAACGTGTTGGGGCCGCTCACCAATCCGGCCAATGCACCGGCGATGGTGCTGGGGGTTTATGCCGACTATTGGGTAGAACCCTTGGCGCAAGTGATGCAGCAATTGGGCGCCCGGCATGTATTGGTTGTGCATAGCCATGATGGCTTAGATGAAATTAGTCTTTCTGAGGCGACCGAAGTGGCCGAGTTGCACCACGGTCAAATTCGTCGCTATCAAATCACGCCCGAGCAATTTGGCATAGTGCGCCAGCCGTTGGGCGAGCTGGTGGTATCAGGCCCCGAGCAAAGCGTGGCTATGGTGCGCGCGGCGCTTGGTGGGCAAGCGGGCGCACCAGCCGATATGCTCGCGCTCAATGCGGGTGCCGCTATTTACGCCGCCGATTTAACCCCCACATTGGCGATGGGCATTGTTCGCGCGCAAGAAATTCTGCGTTCGGGCGCGGCCTTGGCCAAACTCGATGCGCTTATTCACAAAACCCAGCAACAATCCCAAGGCGTGGCATGAACGATACCCCCGACATCTTAAAAAAAATCATCGCCCGTAAATTTGTCGAGGTGGCTGAGCGCCGCGCGCGGCAATCGATCGAAGCGTTGGCACGCCAAGCAGCCAGCAATGATGCGCCGCGCGGGTTTGTCGCCGCCTTGCGTGCCAAAATCAAGGCTGGGCAGGCGGCCGTCATTGCCGAAGTAAAAAAAGCCTCGCCGAGCCGCGGTGTGCTGCGCGAGCCCTTCAACCCCGCCGAAATTGCTGGCCAATATGAACGTGGCGGCGCTGCGTGTTTATCGGTGCTTACCGATCACGATTTCTTTCAAGGCCATGAGGATTATCTTGTGGCGGCGCGTGCGGCCTGCCGCCTGCCTGTGTTGCGCAAAGATTTTATGGTCGATGCCTATCAAGTGGTTGAAGCCCGCGCGCTGGCGGCCGATTGCATTTTGCTGATTGCCGCCGCGCTCACCGATCAAAAAATGGCCGAACTCCACCAACATGCCACCGATTGGGGCATGGATGTGTTGGTCGAGGTGCACGATGCCGCCGAGCTTGAGCGGGCTTTGGCGATGGGGATTAATCTTGTGGGCATCAATAACCGCGATTTGCGCAATTTCGAGGTGAGTTTAAATACCACGCTCGACTTATTGCCGCGCATTCCTGCGGATATTTTAGTGGTGACCGAAAGCGGCATCCTAACCCCCGCAGATGCACAGCGGATGCGCGAGCACCACGTGCATGCTTTTCTGGTGGGCGAGGCGTTCATGCGTGCCCCTGATCCGGGTATTGCCTTACGAAATTTGTTTGAAACCACAACTGATGGGGAGTAACACCATGAAAGCACGCGTAAAATGGGTCGAGGGCATGGCTTTTATGGCCGAATCCGATAGCGGCCACGGGGTTATGATCGACGGCTCGCCCGATATTGGTGGGCGCAATCTCGGCGTGCGGCCGATGGAAATGGTGCTGATGGGTTTGGGCGGCTGCACCGCGATTGATGTGATGGTTATTTTGGGTAAACAGCGGCAGCCCGTCGAAGACTGCTGGATTGAGCTTAATGCTGAGCGCAGCGATATTCCCGCGCCGAAAGTGTTCACCAAAATTCACCTGCATTATGTGGTGAAAGGCACGGGGCTTGATCCGAAGCAAGTTGAGCGTGCGGTGAAACTTTCGTCCGAAAAATACTGCTCTGTTTCGGCCATGCTCAAAGACAAAGTCGATATGAGCTACGATTTTGAGGTTCGGGCGTAAACACTAAGCCCCAACGCAACTTTGTGCCACCAATTCCACCGGATGCAACACAGGTTTGCCGAGCCCCGCCGCCAGATGCGTGGCGCAACCGATATTGGCGGAAACGACAACATCGGGCTTTAATGCCGCGACTTCAAGAAGTTTAGGCGTGCGCAAGGCAAAGGCTTGCTCTGGGAACATCAGCACATGCATGCCCGCAGCGCCGCAGCAGCGGTCGTTGCTGGATAGTGGCACGAGCTTAATGGCGGGGATTTTACGCAACAGCCGCTCGGTGCTGGTTGGGTTTTTCAGCACACGGGTTTGGCTGCACGGCAAATGAATCGCCACCGTGGCCGGATTCGGTGCGAGCTTTGGCCATAACTCATCGGGGCTGTTCGCCAGAAAATCGGTGATTTCAACCACGGGCACGTCCCACGCTGCACGCTGCAACTCACCCGTGCACGCGGTTCCAATCACGATAATCGCAGTTAACGTGGGATCGGCAAAGATGCGCTGATTGTCAGTACGCAATGTCGCAGCTTGCGTTAAATCGCCGCCGTGTTGATGCATCGCGCCGCAGCACACTTGCGTTTTTGGCATGTGCACCGCGAAGCCTAAGGCGTTTAAAACCTGAATACTGGCACGCACCACATCGCTATTAAGCGATTCGCCGGTGCAGCCAATAAATAACCCCACTTTTTGCAATGACGAATTGAGTGGCGCGGGCTGCGTGTTAAATCGAAAGCGAGCGGGCAGCACGGGCGGTAGGGTTTGTGCCAACCGCCCGCCGAATCGCCGCACGAGGCCAAGAAGCCAAATTTTTTCAAAAAAGCGCAGCAGCGACCACAATCGGCCGAAGGTTTGCCGCTGGCTTAAAACGTAATCGCGCAGCCAACGCCAACGCGGCTCAGTGGCCTTGGGTGTGATGCTCTTAATCGAGCGTGCAAAATCGCGCGTCGCTAGTGCAGCGCGGGTTTGATCAATAATCGCACCATACTGCACAAGCGAAGGGCATACCGATTCACACGCGCGGCAGGTGAGGCAAGCATCTAAATGGGCAACTACATCGGGCGTGGCGGCCAGATGCCCCTCGCTTAACCCTAAGGCCAAGCTAATGCGCCCGCGAGGGCCATCGGCTTCGTTACCCGTGCGTGCGAAGGTGGGGCAATGGGGCACGCAAATGCCGCACATCACGCATTCCAGGGCGTGCTGGCGGATTTGGGCTTTTAACTTGAGCGGGGGCTGTGCGTTGGATGTGGTGTTCATAGCGGCATCAAAGCATGCGGTTAGGTGCAAGGCAAGTCACGATAACGCGGGTGATTTTAGAAGTGTTTGCATTGTTAGTGCATTAGTGTATTCTAATGTCGTTAATTGCTGATTTCCTTTGGTGGTTCTAGTTGCCGGTGCTTGCACCGGCTCTTTTTTGCCCGCAATTTTTTCAAAATATGGAAATTAAGTTTTTGGCGCACAGCGCTACTTGTCAGCGGTTTAAAATTCCGCTAGTATCTCGCGCCTTTGAATGCTATTGAGCGTCCGATTTTTAGGAGAATCCCATGGCCAGAGTCTGCCAAGTCACCGGCAAACGTCCTGCCGTTGGCAACAACGTATCGCATGCGAACAACAAAACCCGTCGTCGCTTTCTGCCAAATCTGCAACACAAACGGTTTTGGGTAGAAAGCGAAGGTCGTTTTGTTAGCCTGCGCGTATCAACAAACGCGATCCGTACCATTGATAAATTAGGTATTGATGTGGTTTTAGCTGATCTGCGCGCACGCGGTGAAAAGTTTTAATTTGTACTTTATTAACTTGAATTTTGTTCGGTGGGTTAAGTTGTGCTCATCGATAAAGGGTAATCATCATGCGTGATAAAATTAAACTCGTATCAAGCGCGGGCACTGGTCATTTCTACACCACGACCAAAAACAAGCGCACCATGCCGGAAAAATTGGAATTAAAGAAATTTGATCCCGTTGTTCGCCAGCATGTGATTTATAAAGAAGCCAAAATCAAGTAAATTCAATTTTCTGACTTCGACGGGTTCGGCGTCTCAAATTGTGTTTATTTGCATACCCGCCACGGGTTGACTGTGGCGGGTTTTTTGTTTTAGGTTGTTGGATGATTATTGATGCCTGAGTTGCCTGAAGTAGAAACAACCCGTCGGGGGATTGAGCCGCATGTGTTGGGCCTTAAGATAAGCCGCGTGGTTGTGCATGATCCCCGCTTGCGTTGGCCTGTGCGTGATGACTTACCGCAATGGCTGGTTAACCGCCGCATTGAAGCCGTGGAGCGGCGTTCAAAATACGTATTGCTTCGCTTTGAAAACGATGAGCGATTATTAATTCATTTAGGCATGTCGGGTAGTTTGCGTCTGGTGGCGCCGGGCACGCATAAGAAAAAGCACGATCATGTTGAAATTACTTTCGAGAATGACACTACCTTGCGGTATCACGATCCGCGGCGGTTTGGCGCACTGCTCACCGATCATGTGGCAACGCCGCATGCGCGATTGCAGGGCTTGGGGCCTGAGCCTTTAACGCCGGAATTTTCAAAAGAGTATTTGATTGCGCAATTACGCGGGCGCAAAACACCGATTAAGCCCCTGTTAATGAATGCGGCCATTGTGGTGGGCGTGGGGAATATCTACGCGAATGAAGCAGGATTTTTGGCGCGGATTCATCCGATGCGGCCGGCAAATACTTTAAACCCTAGCGAGGTGGCGAGGTTGGTTGCCGTTATTAAAGATGTGTTAGCGCGGGCGATTGAGCAAGGCGGCACTACGCTTCGCGATTTTGTGCAGCAAGATGGGCAGCCTGGCTATTTTAAGCAAACCTTGGCAGTGTATGACCGGAGTGGCGCTCCTTGCTTGCAGTGTGGCACGCCCATTGTGCGTTGTGTTCAGGCGCAGCGGGCGACCTATTTTTGCCCAGTCTGCCAGCCCATTTAAGGCCCTAGCTTTTCGATTTGACTTGACATTCGCGCCGATCGTGGCAGAATCACGCGCCTTGAAAACGATTCACCCAAACAAGATTTATTTAATACACGATTTGAGGAGTTTGATCCGTGGCAAATACCGCACAAGCTAAAAAGCGCGTTCGTCAGGCGGAACAAGCCCGTCAGCGCAACATGGCCTTACGTACCCGTGTTCGTACCGAATACAAGAAAGTGCTGAAAGCCATTGCTACCGGCAGCGTTGAGCAGGCTAAAGCGGCCTACCAAGGCGCGCAACCGGTGATTGATGGCATGGTTAACAAAGGTATTCTGGCTAAAAATACGGCAGCACGTCGTAAGTCAACCTTAGTAAGACGCATTAAAGCGTTATCCCTCGCCGCTTAAGTCTAGGCTTTAGATAAAAAACCCCGCTTGGATGCGGGGTTTTTTTATGGGGTTATCCCGCTTTGACGGATGTTAAAGCGGGAATTCGTTAATTTTTAGATCGAAATGCCATATTGGGCGCGGTAGGCGTGCATCTGGTCGCGCACCATTGATAAGCTCGCACTATCCTCGCAATAGGCAATTAAATCATCTAAGCAGGCAATGGTGATGACGTTGAGCGTGTAATCGCGCTCCAGTTCACCAATCGCTGAGAGCGCCGTTTGGCCGCGCTCTTGTCGATCCATCATGACGGTTACGCCGACGGCGCTGGCGCCCGCCGCGTGAATTAAGTCTAACGATTCTCGAATGGCAGTACCCGCGGTAATCACATCATCAATAATCAGCACCCTTCCTGTGAGCGGCGCGCCAACTAAACTGCCGCCTTCGCCATGATCTTTGGCTTCTTTGCGATTAAACACCCACGGAATCGCTCGGCCGGTTTTTTCGGCAAGCGCGATGCTGGTTGCGGCAGCCAGCGGAATGCCTTTGTAGGCAGGACCAAAGAGCACATCAAATTCAAGGCCTGAAGCAATGATGGCATCGGCGTAAAAGCGCCCGATTGCCCCCAAGGCTTGGCCGGTTGAAAAAGCCCCAGCATTAAAAAAATACGGGCTTATGCGCCCTGATTTCAAGGTGAATTCACCAAATTTCAAGGCATTGTGCTCAAGCGCAAATTGAATAAATTTTTGAGAACGGTCGGTCACAGCGATTCCTTAGACGGGGCGGATTGAATGAGGGCTGATTTTGCCAGAAATTTGGCCGAAAACCCGAAGGCGCGTTAAAAAAGCCCGCACAACGGGCGGGCTTTTGGGATGGGTTGGACACAAGGTTCTATTCACAAAGCCACTTCATCGGCCAAGCAAGCTGCTTGAGGTGAGCGCGGCTCGGTGCCTCAGCTTAAAACAAGCTGCTCGCCTTTGGCATCAATGTGAATGGTGGCACCGGGCAAATAGACGCCTTTCAATATCGCTTGAGCTAAAGTGTTTTCGAGCATTTGCTGAATGGCTCGTTTGAGGGGGCGGGCGCCATACACGGGATCAAACCCCGACTCGCCGAGTAAATCGAGCGCCTCAATGGTTAACTCTAGGTGCAGATCGCGCGCACTTAGGCGATGGCGCAGGGCGTCGATTTGAATATCCACAATTTGGCGAATTTGCGCCCGCCCGAGTGGATGGAATACCACCACTTCATCAATGCGGTTAATAAATTCTGGTCTGAAATGTCCGCCCACAACCTCCATGACCGCCGCTTTCATGGCATCGTAATCATTTGATTCAGCCATTTCTTGGATGCGATGCGAGCCTAAGTTCGAGGTCATCACGATCACCGTGTTGCGAAAATCGACCGTACGCCCTTGGCCATCGGTTAGGCGGCCATCATCGAGCACTTGCAGAAGCACGTTGAACACATCGGGATGCGCTTTTTCGACCTCATCGAGCAAAATCACGCTGTAGGGTTTGCGCCGCACAAGTTCGGTTAAATACCCGCCTTCTTCGTAGCCCACATAGCCTGGTGGCGCACCGATTAGGCGGGCAACCGAATGTTTTTCCATAAATTCGCTCATATCGATGCGCACCATGGCATCTTCACTATCGAATAAAAAGGCAGCCAGTGCTTTGGTGAGCTCCGTTTTACCCACGCCGGTGGGACCTAAAAACAAAAACGAGCCATTGGGTCGATTGGGGTCAGAAAGCCCAGCGCGCGAGCGACGAATCGCATCGGCGACGGCTTTGACCGCCTCAGCTTGCCCCACCACCCGCGCGGCGAGCGCTTCTTCCATGCGCAACAATTTGTCTTTTTCGCCTTCGAGCATTTTAGCGACCGGGATGCCCGTGGCGCGCGCCACCACTTCAGCAATTTCTTCCTCGCCCACTTTATTGCGCAGCAAACGCGGGGCGGTTTCAGATTGTTCTGCCGATTGTGCTTGCAAAAGTTGCCGTTCTAATTCGGGGATACGGCCATATTGCAATTCAGACATGCGCCCCAAATCGCCGGCGCGCCGCGCGGTTTCAAAATCAATGCGGGCTGAATCGAGCAGTTCTTTGATTTTGGCGCTGCCTTCGACTTGAAGTTTTTCAGCCTTCCAAATTTCCTCAAGCGCGCTGAATTCGCGTGACAATCGCTCGATTTGTTCTTCTAAATCCGCCAAGCGCTTGCGGCTGGCTTCATCGGATTCTTTTTTAAGGGCGACTTGCTCGATTTTGAGTTGAATTAAGCGTCGCTCCAGCCGATCCATTTCCTCAGGCTTAGAGTCAATCTCCATGCGCAGACGCGAACCCGCTTCATCAATTAAATCAATTGCTTTATCCGGCAGTTGGCGGTCGGTCACATAGCGGTGTGATAACGTGGCGGCTGCCACAATGGCCGGATCGGTGATTTCAATACCGTGGTGCACTTCATAGCGCTCTTTCAGGCCGCGCAGAATGGCAATGGTATCTGCCACGCTGGGCTCATCAACCAACACTTTTTGAAAGCGCCGCTCAAGGGCGGCATCTTTTTCGATGTATTGGCGGTATTCATCTAAGGTGGTTGCGCCGATGCAGTGCAACTCGCCGCGCGCCAAGGCGGGTTTGAGCATATTGCCCGCATCCATGGCGCCTTCACTCTTGCCGGCGCCCACCATGGTGTGAATTTCATCGATGAATAAAATAACGCGGCCTTCTTGCTTGGCCACATCGTTTAACACGCCCTTCAAACGCTCTTCGAAATCGCCGCGAAATTTCGCACCCGCTAACAATGCGCCCATATCGAGGGAGAGCACGCGCTTGTTTTTGAGATTTTCCGGCACCTCGCCATTCACGATGCGTTGTGCCAGCCCTTCGACAATCGCGGTTTTACCGACGCCGGGCTCGCCAATCAGTACCGGGTTGTTTTTGGTGCGGCGCTGCAGCACTTGGATGGCGCGGCGGATTTCTTCATCGCGACCAATCACCGGATCAAGCTTGCCCGCCTCGGCGCGAGCGGTCAAATCAATGCTATATTTTTCAAGTGCTTGACGGGATTCTTCGGCATTGGCATCATTCACCGATTGCCCGCCCCGCAGGGTGTCCACCGCGCGGGTTAATGCACCCTTGCTGGCACCCGCTTTGCGAAGCAACTCCCCCAAAGCGCTTTTATCCTCAACGGCGGCTAAGACGAATAACTCACTGGAAATAAATTGATCTTTGCGTTGTTGGGCGAGTTTATCAGTCACATTCAGCAGGCGCGATAAATCGTTGGAAATGTGTACCTCACCTGCCGGCGCGCCTGAAACCGACGGCAAATGATCCATCATTTCACCCAATTGCGAGCGCAACAAACCTATGTTGACATCCGATTGCGCGAGCAAATGACGCACGGTGCCGCCTTCTTGATCCAGCAGCGCCGTGAATAAATGCACCGGTTCGATAAATTGATGATCGCGCCCTACCGCAAGCGATTGGGCATCGGCCAAGGCCATTTGAAATTTAGCGGTTAATTTGTCCATTCTCATAATGAATACAGCCTCATGAAGTGACGGGTGATAGCTTGGGTGTTGCTCGGTTCTTAGAGAGGGTTATGACGGCGATTTGCATAAATTCAAGAATAAACCCCGATATTTATTGGGTAATAATTCTGGGTAATTTGCTCTAGTATTATTTGGGTTTTGTTATTACAATCCTTAATGCACCATAAGTTCAACGCTTTCTTTGAGGCTCGCTCCATGCAAAAAACGCATTTTGATGAAAAATATCCAGTTTTTGAGATCGAAATTCCTAAAACGCAAACCACTGCCACCTCTGCCGGCGATTTAATCGCCCGCTTGAAGGCCGACATTGATGCGCATCCCAGCGTCGCTTTTATTGCGACATTTGATCATTATGCCCACACCAAGAGCTTGCCTATGGGCGAGGTGGCTGAAGAAATTATTGCGGCTCAAAATATTGTTTTCTGTTTTGGCGTTAAATTGCCCAAAAACCCCCGTGTGATGGCGGTTCGCCCCCGTTCGATTGGGGTAACTGAGTTTGCCGATCATTTTGTCGTTAACTTTATGGAGCCACCCATGCCCATTGCCACCATGGCAATGGAGGGCTGGGTTAAAGCATTGCGCGACCGTCCCGCCGCCTAATTTTTGACAAATCAAAATGCCTGCTCGCCTTTAACAGGCTGGGTAGGCATTTTTTTGGCTGGGTATTAGGATGGAGCGATGTTTGCGTTAACCGGCTCTGCTGCCTTGGGTTTGGGGGCAGGTTGGTTCGGGGCGGGCAGGGCGGCGGTTATGGGGTTATGGGCTAAAGATTTGCGACCATCGAGCCTGTGGGCGCTTTCTTTCGCCCAATGAATGAGTTCAAGCTGGCCATTTTTCTGCTCGACCAGCGCCGTGCAATGCTCAACCCAATCACCGGCGTTGGCATACGTCACGCCATCGACGGTGCGCAGATTAGCGTGATGAATATGGCCGCACACAATGACATCAACGCCTTGCTCGCGGGCATGCCGCAACGCCGCCGCTTCAAATTTTTCGATATAAACCCGTGCATTGGGTACCTGGTTTTTAATCGCCAGTGACAATGACCAATAGCCTTTGCCCAGAATGCGCCGAAGGTGCGTGCTGGCTCGGTTCAGAGCCATCAGTGCTTCATATCCGGCATTACCTGCCCACTTGAGTAGGCGGTTGTGACGAACCACGCCATCAAACTCATCGCCGTGCAAAATTAAAGCGTTGCGGCCATCAGCCAGGGTGTGTCGGTATTCACGGTGAATTTGTACGCCCCCTAACTCTGAACCGAGGTAATCGCGGAAGAACTCATCGTGGTTGCCCGGAACATAAATCACGTTCATGCCGGCGGTGGCCAACTCCATCACGCGTTGCAGCAGTTGGGTATTAAGCAGGGGCCAGTGCCAGCGGCTGGTTTTCATTTTCCAAATATCGAAAATGTCACCATTGAGAAATAAATACTCGCAATCAAGATGCGCTAAAAAATCCAGTAAATATTCGCCGCGCGCATCTTTGGTGCCTAAGTGCACATCCGATATAAATACGCTGCGAAAGGTTAAAGCGGGGTGGGCTCGAGGGGCGGTGTGGGACATGAGGCGGGTCACTCCGGTAAGAAAACCTGTGACGTTTATGCCTCATTTGGGTGACATTAGGATGTTGATTTGATGTTAGTTTTTTGACACAACCGCCTTGCCCGTTGCCGGCGCAGCGCGAGCAATGCGTCAGGTTGGCGTGCGGCGCTTAAGATCGGCGTGGCGGCTCACGAGTCGATCAAGAAATAAAATCCCATCGAGGTGATCAACCTCATGCTGGGCAATGCGCGCTTCAAATCCCGTCATGGTGAACGTGCAAGGAGCGCCAAAGCGATCTTGCGCTTTGATCTCAATGCGTTCGGCTCGAATGACTTTGCCCGTGTAATCGGGCACAGAAAGGCAGCCTTCTCGACCTACGGCAAAGCCATCCCAGCTGGTGATTTCGGGGTTTATTAAGACCAAATGGCCGTGGTTATCGACGGGGCGTCGAGCGCGCGTGGCATCAACAAGGCAGATGCGCTGCAAAATGCCCACTTGCGGTGCGGCAATCCCTACGGCGCCGGGGCCTTGGGCGCAGGTTTCAATAAGGTGATCGATAAACGATTGCAGCGCCGGATCAAACGTTTCAACCGGTTCGCAGCCGGTTTTTAAGCGCTCATCGGGGTAGGTGATGATGTCTAAAATCGCCACGATTAACCCCGCACCGTATCGATCGGGGTAATCCGCACGGACAGCCCTTGCGCGCCCAAGGCGGCAATGGCCGCCTCAATGGCATTGATGCCTCGGCGGGCTTCACCTTCGATTTGCATGATATAAATAGGCGCTGCCATCGTGCCGCCCACATCGGAGCGTAAATCTAAAATATTAAAGCCCGATTCAACCAGCGCGGCGGTTACTTCGGCCACAATGCCGGCGCGATCAGCCCCATGCACGGTAACGAGCACATCCGGCTCGCGCGCTTGGTGCAAGGTGGCATCGGTTTCATCCACATGCAGTTTAAGGTCGAACGCCATGCGGGTTGATTCCAGCAAGCCGATGACATCTTCAGGCGAGCCTGCGCTGCGCACCATCATCATGATGGCGAACTGATTGCCCAGGCGCATCATGGCTGCCTCACCCAATTCAGCGCCCACGGCGAACAATACGCGGGTGACATTGGCCACGATGCCCGGATGATCTTCACCCACTAACGTTAAAATTAACCAGTTGTTTTGCATTTTAATCTCCATAAATCACGCTGCGGATTGGCATTATGCCTGAGCAGGTTGCAAGGGCGAGCCGTCTTCTGATCGCCAGATGAGTGTAGCCATTCGCCCCGTGTGGCCTTGATCTTTGCGGTACGAAAATAAGCGGTCAGACTCGCTGAACGTGCACCGCCCGCCGCCGCTGATTGCCCGCACGCCGGCACGCAAAAGCTTGAGCCGCGCCAGTTGAAATAAATCCGCTTGGTATTTGCCCGGGATCGGGCTGGGTGTAAACCCGGCGGCATCCGCAGGGTGGCGGCGTACAAAGGCATCGCGCACCTCTTCGCCCACCTCAAAAAAAGCAGGCCCAATCGCAGGCCCCAGCCACACGGCAATTTGATCGGGCGGGGCTGAAAATTTGGCCAGTGTGGCTTCCAGTATGCCTGCAGCTAGCCCGCGCCAACCGGCATGCGCCGCCGCAATCTCGCCGCCGTCTTTGCGGGCAAACACCACAGAAAGGCAATCGGCCGTCAAAATGGCTAAAACGGTGTCGGGTTGGTCGGTGAAGGCGGCATCGGCATCAGGCAAAGCGCCGTTTTGGGGATTGGCTACGGTGGTGCCATGCACTTGATTTAACCAGAACGGCTCGGCGGGCAGTGCGAGTGCCGCTTTGAGCCTGCGCCGGTTCTCAATCACCGATGGCGGGGCATCTTGTACATGGGTTGCCAGGTTAAGGGTATGAAAAGGCGCCGCACTCACCCCGCCTAGGCGGGTAGTGGTGCAGGCGTGCACACCCGGTGGAGCGCACCAGTTGGGGGTGATTAACTCAATATTATTCGTCATCACGCACATAAATAATTTCGGCTTCATCGCCGTCGTTGTCGTCCTCATCGGCGGCGCGGTGATAAATGCCGTTGCGGTATTCGGTTAAAAGCGCCATTAAATCGCGCATATCATCGGGCAGAGGCGCTTCAAAGCGCATGACCTCGCCGGTGACAGGGTGCGTGAGCGTTAAGTACCTCGCGTGCAGCGCTTGGCGTTCAAAGTGGCGCAAGGCATCAATCAACGCGGTAGAAGCGCGGTTCGGAATGCGGGGGCGGCCGCCATAAACGGGATCGCCGATGACGGGGTAGCGAATATGCGCCATGTGCACGCGAATTTGATGCGTGCGCCCGGTTTCGAGCTGCACGCGCAGCCAAGTTTGCTCGCCATAATGTTGCAACACACGATAATGCGTGACGGCGTGCTTGCCCGTGGCGGTGACGGCTTGGCGCTGACGATCACGCGGGTGGCGACCAATCGGCGCATCCACCGTGCCGCCGGCGACCACATGGCCCATCACGAGGGTGTCGTATTCGCGCCGGATTTTTCTTGCCGCCAGATTCGCGACCAGCGTTTTGTGCGCAGCCAGTGTTTTGGCCACCACCATCACGCCCGAGGTTTGTTTGTCGAGCCTATGCACCACACCGGCGCGCGGCACGGTAACTAGCGTGGGATCATGGAATAACAGGGCATTGACTAACGTGCCATCGGGGTTGCCCGCCGCCGGATGCACCACCATGTTGGCCGATTTATTCAGCACAATAATGGCGTCATCCTCAAAAATGATGTTGAGCGGAATATCTTGCGGCAAGGCGGTAACCGCTTCTTCAATCTCAGCGAGTAACTCGATTTGCTCGCCGCCCAGCACGGTTGCGCGTGGGCGGGCGATGGCGCCATCAAGCAAAATTTCACCCGATTTAATCCAGTCTTGAATCCGGCTGCGGGAGAAATCCGGCCAGCATTTCGCGAGTGCCGCATCAAGGCGTTGTCCCGCGCATTGGGTTGGGATAATTAGCGTTTCTTCAAGCTGCATGGGGGGTTCCAAAAGCGCGGATACAGAGGATGCGCGTCGTGTCGAAAATTAATGGTGAAATAACGAGGGGATTGCTTGGTTTATCGTTTTGAATCTGCGAACATAAGCCGCTTAGATTTTACCTTCAATGCCTATTTTATATTTCAGGATTCCCTCCAGTATGTCTGCCCGTACCCATTGGTATCAAGTATTCCGCGCCAAAAATTTTTATGGCAGCCTGATTCTCGCCACCGCCATCGCGCTGACCAGCGGTTGTTCGTGGTTTTCTAAGGGCGATAAAGAGAAGGCTGAGCTGGTTGATCCCAGCATTTCTGCGGCGCAATTGTATGATGAAGCCTCAAGCGCAATGCGGCGCAACGATTACGGCAACGCAATTAAAAAATTCGAGACCCTTGAAGGCCGTTATCCCTTTGGTGCTTACACCGAGCAAGCGCAGCTTGAAGTGGCCTACGCCTACTATAAATATGATGAACCGGATTCGGCCATTGCCGCCGCCGATCGCTATATTCAATTGCACCCACAAGGCAAAAGTGTTGATTACGCTTTGTATTTAAAGGGATTAGCCAATATGGATCGTGGTGACTCACTGATTAATAAAATTGCAAAACCCAATTTGGCTTACCGCGATCAGAGCATTTTGCAAAATGCCTATGCCGCGTTTGCCGAGCTTGTTAATCGGTTCCCCGAGAGTAAATATGTGAGCGATGCCAGCATTCGTCTGGTGAAAATTCGCGATTATTTGGCGCAACATGAAATTTATGTGGCCGATTACTACATGCAGCGCGGCGCGTGGCTCGCCGCCGCCAACCGAGCACAAACTGCATTAACCAAGTACAACGGCTCAACTTCCACCATCCCTGCCTTAGAGATTTTGATTGCCGCCTACCAAAAGCTGGGTCTGGAAACAGAAGCCTCAGATGCGATGCAAGTGCTCAAAGCCACTCGCGCTGCTAATAACATCCCCGCCCCTAAGGCTTAACACCCGCACGGCCGCTCGCATTCCCTCGGGTGTGGGGCGAGTGTTTGGGCTTAAATTAATGCCTCGTTTTTAAGGATTATCTGTTATGGCGCAAAGCCCTGACATCACCACCCATCGGCCAGTCAACTCGACGCGGCGGGTGTTATTTGCCAGCTTAATTGGCACCACGATTGAGTTTTTTGATTTCTATATCTACGCCACGGCCGCCGCTTTGGTGTTTCCGCGTTTGTTTTTCCCAGAATCGGATGCGGCTACCGCCACACTGCAATCGCTGGCCACCTTTGCTTTGGCCTTTTTTGCGCGCCCTTTGGGTGCGGCGCTCTTTGGGCATTTTGGTGATCGGGTAGGGCGTAAAGCCACCTTGGTGGCCGCATTGCTCACCATGGGGCTTTCTACCGTGGCCATTGGCCTGTTGCCCACCTATGTGTCCATCGGCATTGCTGCCCCGATTTTGCTCGCGCTATTTCGTTTTGGCCAAGGTTTGGGCCTAGGTGGGGAGTGGGGCGGCGCCATTTTACTTGCGACCGAATATGCGCCGCCGGGTAAGCGGGCATGGTTTGGCATGTTTCCGCAATTGGGCGCCCCCTTGGGCTTTATTCTGGCGACAACTTCGTTTTTGTTGCTGACGGCGTTTTTAACTGAAGCGCAGTTTTTCAGCTTTGGCTGGCGGATTCCTTTTTTAGCGAGCGCGTTATTGGTTGCAATCGGGCTTTATGTGCGCTTGCGGCTGCATGAAACGCCCGCGTTTGAAGCGGCCATCGCCAATAATCAGCGGGTACGCCTGCCGATTGCCACGGTGTTTATCCATCACTTCAAGCCGGTGGTGCTCGGCACCTTGATTGCTTTGGCGACCTTTGTGACGTTTTACTTGATGACGGTGTTCGCCTTAACTTATGGCACGGCAAAAAATGGCTTGGGATATAGCCGGGCAACTTTTTTGCAAGCGCAGTTGTTTGGTGTGGTGTTTTTTGCGCTGACGATTCCGATTTCAAGCTTGCTTGCTGATCGCTATGGCCGGAGGTTAACTTTAATGCTGGTCACTGTGGGCATTGCGCTGTTTGGTTTTGCCTTTGCGCCGCTGTTTGGTTCAGGCAGTTTGGTGGGCGTTCTGGCGTTTTTAGCGCTGGGATTGGGGCTGATGGGCATGACTTATGGCCCACTCGGCACAACCTTATCGGAATTATTTCCCACCGCAGTGCGCTACACCGGTACGTCAATGGCGTTTAATTTGTCGGGGATTTTTGGTGCCTCCATGGCGCCCTATTTGGCCACTTGGCTTGCAAACCATTGGGGCTTGGCTTTTGTGGGGTATTACCTTTCCACGGCAGCGCTCATTACCTTGATGGCCTTGTTTTTAAGCACAGAAACCAAAGATTAATTTTTTTGGGTGGGTTCACCATCAGGCGAACCCGTCTGGGCTTACTGCAATTGCGCCGGGCTTGCCTTGCCGCTCAGTACGGCAATCAGTGCTGCCGCCGGGCGATACCCAGGCACGGCACTGCCATCGGGCAGAATAATATAAGGCGTGCCACTCATGCCGAGCTTTTCTGCCAATTGCATGTTGTCATTAATCATTGCATCTTGGCAGGCCGCGCCCGTTAAGGGTTTGCCTGCCATGGCGGTATCCATATCGGCCGCGCGCTGCTTGCCGCACATGATTTGTGATGATTCAACAAACCCCGGTGAGCCTGCGCCTGCGCGCGGGGTCAAAATGGTTTGCACTTCAATGCCGGCTTTTTGTAGCGCGGGGATTTCTCGGTGCAGTTTTTCGCAATAGGGGCAGGTCGGGTCGGTCAGAATCGTCAGCGTGGCTTTTTTCTCGCCTTCGGGCGCATAAATCACTTTGTGGGTGGCGGGTACGGTTTCAAGCAAGGCCAGTCGTGCTTTATTTTTTACTTGCTCGGTTAAATTCACCTGATTTTTTAAGTCCAGCAAATTGCCCGCGAATAGATAGTTGCCATCGGCTGTGACGTAGGCCACTTGGCCTTGAGAGGTGATTTGGTAGATGCCCTTAACTGGCGTGGGTGTGATGGTATCAATGGGCAGGCTGGCCATGGTTTGGCTTAGGCTTTGGCGAATGACCTGCTCATCGGCCTTCGTATTGGCCGCGGCATCGGCCGAGGTGCTAGCTAGTGCGGCTTGCACCGAGAGCGTTAGGGTCGATGCAATCAGGGCACTTAGGGCGAGAGAGCGGGAAAATGTCATGGCGAGTTTCTCTTGATGTGATGGGCTTGAAAATGGTCAATAAGCATAACTTATCCACGGGGGTGGTGCTCGGCGTGCAATGCTTTCAGGCGTGCGGTGGCCACATGGGTGTAGATTTGAGTGGTGGATAAATCCGCATGCCCAAGCAGCATTTGGAGCACGCGTAAATCGGCGCCGTGATTCAATAAATGCGTGGCGAAGGCGTGGCGTAAAGTATGGGGCGAGGGCAGGCGGGCTAAGCCTGCGGTTTGCGCGTGCTGTTTGATGCGGTACCAAAATGCTTGGCGGGTCATGCTGCCGCCGCGCTCGGTCACAAAGAGTGCGTTCGACGCGCGCCCTGCGAGAAGCAGCGGGCGCGCCGTGTGGGCATAGCGCCCCAACCAATCCACGGCTTCATCGCCCACGGGCACTAAGCGCTCTTTATTACCTTTGCCGGCCACGCGCACTACGCCGTGTACGAGGTTAATCTGACCCAATTGCAGGTCAATCAGTTCTGAAACCCGCAAACCACTGGCGTACAACAGCTCCAGCATGGCGCGATCGCGCAGGCCGATCGGTTCATTGAAATCAGGTGCGGCCAGCAGATTGAGCACGTCATCTTCTGACAGTGAATGGGGCAAGCTGCGGGGTAAACGAGGCGCTGCCGTGTTGCTTGCGGGGTTGTCGACACGCAAGTTTTGGCGTTGCAGCCAGCTAAAAAAGCGTTTTAAGGCGGAACGCTGCCGGGCAATGGTTCGTGCCGAGGTTCCTGCCGCTAGGCGGTCAGCAAAAAGGCTCGGCAGGTGTTCTGGCGATAGCTCAAATAAAGTCACGCCGTATTTTTTGGCATCTTGCGCTACGTGGTGTAAATCAGAGCGATAGGCCGCTTGGGTATTGGGACTTAAGCCGTCCTCTAACCATAGGGCATGGATGAAGGCATCAATGTGATCTTCATCAAGTGTTTGTGGGGGGGGCGGTGGTGAGGACATGGCAGGTTCCATAAATTTTGGCAGGTACGGCATCTAAGCTGAGAGCACTTGCCCAAACGGCGGCGGTTTGAGCTTGGCGGGCGCGCCTAGAGGCGGTTGCGCTAGGCTATTTGGTATGAGCCAAAATACCGGGAATTGCGGTGCCATCGGTGGGAACTGCCCGGCCAAATCGGTGCAATAAATGAGCACATCGACAGAAGCATCGCCCTGCAAGCGCGCAAAAACGGGGCGAAAGTCGGTGCCGCCCCCGCCCTGTACCGCCGTCCAGTGGGTGATGCCCAGCAGGCGCTCATCTTGGAGGATGCGATTATCGCAGGTGATAAAACGCAGCTCCAAATTGATTTGGCTGCGTAATTGGTCGATTTGATTTAAAAACTGCCTAATCCATTCAGGCGCAATGGAACCGCTTACATCAATGGCCAGCACTACCTGTAGTTGACGCCCACTTAAACGCGGCAAAATAAACGGCGCGGCGTGCCGGCGGGCGGGGCGATTAAATTGCCAACGCTGATGCGCGAGTTTCCCAAGCCAGATTGGCAGTACGCTTTGCCAATGGATGACCGCGACCTCGGGTGTGTTCGGGGTTGCGGGCGCAGCTGCGGCCAAACGCGCAAAACCGATTTCGCTGTGCGGGCGGACTTGCTTGGCTTGCTCGGCATCAAAATCGGCCAATTCTTCCGCTTGAGCGCCCGGTTTGGCGGGCGATTGGCCGGTATCTTCAGTTTTTGTTGCCGCCGGCGGCGGGGTTGCATCGGGCGGGGCATCTGGCAGCGCCGCCCGCGCCATCAGGCTTTCGCCCGGTTGCTCTATGGGCAAACCCGGCCACGTGCCGTGGTGATCGGCCCGCCATTGGCGCAGGGCTTCCTCTACGCCCAGCGCGCAAAGAAAATTTTGCACGGCGGCATCAAGCTTTGCATCGAAGGCGGCGGGGTGCCAGCGCCAAGGCCGGTGCCCCAAAGTCGCATGTGCACTTAAATGGAGCACTGCTTGCGTTAGATCATGCGGGCTGACCTCGTTGAGCCAATCTTGATGCAGCACCACCGCGGTGGGCGTTAAGCCAATAGCCGCCCCCCGCCTAACCAACACCACCTTGCGCGGGAGGGCGCGCAACAAGCTTGGCCACTGCCGGCTTAAGGCCTCGCGCTTTTGATGCCAATGATCGAGCGTGTGCGCCGTGTTGCGCTGTAGTGCCGTCATGATGGGCTTACTGTCGGGTAGCGTTGTTTGGCATCAAAGGGTTGCCGCCCCGCGCGGCCACCCACAATGAGAAGGCCGGTTCATCAAATAGCCGATCGCCCACTGTTTGATGCAGTTGTTCAATGAGGCCAAAACTCAACGCATCATCGTGCAGGTGGGCGGCAAGCGTGAGCGCATCGGGGAGGTTGATTCGTTGTTGGCCTAGGGCGTTGCGAATGGCTTGCACGGCATCCATTTGCTCGTTTAAGTCGGTTATCGCCATTAAGGTTGAAGGCTGCGCCAGCCAGGCGGCGAGCGGTGTTTTAATATCCGCGCTTTGGCCGGCAAAGGTTTGCAGCGCAGCAGCGGCCGCCGAGCCCACACAGGCGGCAATGTGATTGAAGGTTGTGGTGTCCAAAAGGGGGCGGCGCGCGATCACTCGGCTGGCAAACACCCAGCTGCGCGGGCTGGGGAAGGCTTTAATTTCAGGCTCCGAGGTAAAACGCGAGAGCCACTCAGGTTCGCTTTGAATAAATTCTTGTAGCAGCGGGGTAATCTCGTGGCGCGCGGCCCAATCAAGCCAAGCATTGCTATCGGCACGCAGATGGATGTGCATAAAACGATTGGCTAAGGGCGCCGGCATGGCGTAGGTGATGCCGCGATCATCCAGCCGATTGCCGGCAGCGACGATGCTCCAGCCTGCGGGCAGGTGATAAGCCCCGAGCCTTCGATCCAGTATCAGCTGGTAGGCACTGGCGGCCACCGAGGGGATGGCGGCATTGATTTCGTCCAGAAATAGAACGCCACAAGCCCCATCACGTTCAGTATTCGGAAGCTCATCGGGCGGCGCCCAGCGCACCTTGCCGTTATCGTGCAGCGGGATGCCGCGCAGGTCGGTGGGTTCTAATTGCGATAAACGCAAATCAATCAGCGTTAAACCCAAGCTTTCGGCCGCCGCGCGCACGCAATCGGATTTACCAATGCCCGGCGCGCCCCAAATCATCAGAGGTACGGCAAATTGCGGGGCGCTGAAGGTTTCATGCAGCAGTTGCGTTAATTCGCGGGTGTTTAAGCTCGGAATGTTGGGTTCAGTGTTCATAAAACTCACTTAAAATAGCCGCGTTACACGGCGAGGGGGGCGTTATGTTTGGCCATGACAATGATGGTCAAATGTGGCTCTATTTGGCAAAATGCATAAGTCTCAACGCTCCGTGTTGCCTAAGTTTGCTTTTTGCCTCGCATTTTAATGCCCCATGAGCCGGCTTACGACAGACGCAAATTCCCTCAGGTATAAATTATGAATAATCTCGAATCGATTCTCACGGAAAATCGGGTATTCCCGCCGAATCCGGCCTTTGCCGCCCACGCGCGCATCGGTTCCCGCGCCGCTTATGATGCCTTGGTGGCCGAAGCACAGGTTGATTATGAAGGATTTTGGGCGCGGTTGGCCAAAGCGTTTGTCACTTGGGATAAACCGTTTTCAACCGTGCTGGATGATTCAAATGCACCGCATTATCAATGGTTTGCTGATGGTGCCTTGAATGCGTCGGTGAACTGCATTGATCGTCATCTGCCGGCCAAAGCCGAAAAAATCGCCTTCATTGCCGAGGCCGATGATGGCAGTGTGCGTAAAATTACCTATCAGCAATTGCATGATGAGGTGTCCCGCCTCGCCAATGGCTTATTATCGCTCGGCATCACCCAAGGGGATCGCGTGATTATTTATATGCCGATGATCCCCGAGGCCAGCATCGCCATGCTGGCCTGCGCACGGATTGGGGCGATTCATTCGGTCGTGTTTGGTGGCTTTTCCGCCGAGGCTTTGCGTGATCGCATCAATGATACCGGCGCAAGGCTCGTTATCACGGCCGATGGCGGCATGCGGGGCGGCCGGGCGGTTCCCCTTAAAGCGGCGGTGGATAAAGCGTTGGAAGCGGGTTGCCCTGCGGTCGAGAACGTTGTGGTGTTCGAGCGCTTAGGGCAGGCTCAGCTGGTGGATGGGCGGGATATCTCTTGGCGCAAGCTGTGCCAAGCTCATGCCGCCGAATGTGTGCCGGTCATGGTGGCAGCGGAGCACCCCTTGTTTTTGCTGTATACCTCGGGCTCTACCGGCAAGCCCAAAGGCGTGCAGCACGCCACGGGCGGGTTTTTGGTGAACGCGGCGATGACCAATGCCTGGGTGTTTGATCTCAACGATAACGATGTGTATTGGTGCACCGCCGATGTGGGCTGGATTACCGGCCACAGCTATGTGACCTATGGGCCACTCGCGCTGGGCGCAACCCAAGTCATCTTTGAGGGCATTCCCTCTTATCCCGATGGCGGGCGCTTCTGGCAGATGATTGAACGGCATAAAGTGTCCGTGTTTTACACCGCGCCCACCGCCATTCGTGCGCTGATGAAATTGGGCGATGAGCTGCCTGCTCAATCCGATTTATCGAGCTTACGCTTGCTTGGCACCGTGGGTGAGCCCATCAATCCCGAAGCGTGGATGTGGTATCACCGCGTGATTGGGGCTGGCCGCTGTCCTATTGCCGACACCTGGTGGCAAACCGAAACCGGCGCGCACATGATCGCCCCGCTGCCTGGCGCCATTGCCACCAAGCCCGGCTCGTGCACCCTGCCATTGCCCGGCATTATGGCGGCTATTGTGGATGATGACGGCGAGCCCGTCGGCCATAATCAGGGCGGTAATCTGGTCATCACCAAACCCTGGCCTTCGATGATTCGCACAATCTGGGGCGATAATGCCCGCTTTGTGCGCAGCTATTTCCCTTCAAAACTTAAAGGTTATTATCTTGCTGGCGATTCGGCTCGCCGTGATGAGGACGGCTATTTTTGGATTATGGGGCGCATTGACGATGTGCTGAACGTATCTGGCCACAGGCTCGGCACCATGGAGATCGAATCGGCGCTGGTGGCGCACCCGCTTGTCGCCGAAGCGGCCGTGGTCGGTAAACCCCACGATATTAAGGGTGAATCCATTATGGCTTTTGTGGTGTGCAAAGGGGATCGCCCCGAGGGCGCTGCGGCGGATGTCATGGTGAAAACCCTGCGCGATTGGGTGGCAGAACAAATCGGCCCCATTGCCAAGCCCGATGACATTCGCTTTGGTGATAACCTCCCCAAGACACGCTCAGGCAAAATCATGCGGCGTTTATTGCGGGGCATTGCCGTGGGTGAATTGCCGCACGGCGATGTATCTACACTAGAAAATCCGGCTATCTTAGATCAATTGCTCGGCAAATAAGTGTGTTAAACAAGGGGCAAATAAAGCCCCTTTTTTATGTAAAAAATGAGAGGAACACTGGATGACGGATCTTAAAACACCCCCCGCCCGCATTAAAGTTTGGGATTTACCCACCCGTTTATTTCATTGGTTGCTGGTGGTCGGCATTTTTTCCCTATGGTTCACCGCTGATGTGTTAGGCCGGTTAAGTTTGCATATCGCGATTGGCTATGCTCTGCTGGGGTTGATTGTATTTCGCTTGGTGTGGGGTTTTATTGGTAGCGATACGGCGCGGTTTTCGCACTTTGTACGCGGCCCTCGCCATATCATCCAATATCTGAAAAAGCCAGACGACACGGTGACCCTCGGTCATAACCCGCTGGGTGCGCTTTCCGTTGTCGCTTTGCTGCTGGTGATTATGGTGCAGTTGGGAACCGGGCTTTTTGCCAATGACCAAATTTATTCTGAGGGGCCATTTTCAGATTATGTCTCTGAGCGCACGCAAGACCTCCTCACCTATATCCACGAAATTAATTTTTATATTTTGCTGGGTTTGATTAGCCTGCATTTGGCCGCGATTGCCTATCATCAACTCAAAAAGCACGAGCCTTTAGTGCGCGCCATGATTACCGGGCAACGCGAGCTTAAATCCGGTGAGCGGGTGCAAAACGCCAATCTCCATTTTGCGGGGATAATCGCCCTTGTCATTGCCCTGACGTTGGCCGTTGGGGCGTGGTATTTGCTTAGCTACCAGCCCAAACTTTTGGCCGGATGGCTGGGGCTGCATTAATTGATTAGGCTAATTCTTGCTTTGCGGCGTTGAGTTAAGTTGGTGGGCTTTGGGGCGGCGCGCTCAAAGCCAAGATAGAGCGTACAAGTAGCGCGATTGCTTGAGGCTTGAGATAGGGCTTAATTGCTCGTTGGTTGCGTATCGGGCACAAACGGACTCGCGTTAAGTTAAAGCATCAAGTCTGCGTGCCGTTTCTAACCGCGTTTGACCCAAACGCATCGGGTCATTTTGGAGAATTTTGCGGATGGCTTAGGTTATTTGAACTCAGTTTGAGTGGGCGTTCAGTGTTCTGTTAAGGCCAATTTCGGCACTTTAATGAGCTAATCTTTCGGCAATAAAAAACCCGCCATGAGGGCGGGTTTTGTGTTGCCAGCCAATATGGCAGGCACTGCGAATTAACGCTTAGAGAACTGAACCGCCCGGCGCGCTTTACGCAGGCCGACCTTTTTACGTTCCACTTCACGGGCATCACGGGTCACAAAGCCTGCGGTACGCAATTTGCCACGGAAACTTTCATCGAAATCGATTAATGCACGGGTCAGGCCATGCCGAATCGCGCCCGATTGGCCGCTAGGACCGCCACCGGCTACGGTGCAGAACACGTCAAAGCGGTTGCCGAGCTCTAGCAATTCGAGCGGCTGACGCACAACCATGCGGGCAGTTTCACGACCGAAGAATTCTTCAATCGTTTTGCCGTTGATGGTGATTGTGCCGTTGCCGGGGCGAAGAAAAACCCGTGCCGCTGATGTTTTGCGACGACCGGTGCCGTAATTTTGGGTGACTGCCATGATGAGGACTCCGATCAGATATCAAGCGGTTTAGGTTGCTGCGCGGCATGGTTATGCTCGGCGCCGGCATACACTTTAAGTTTGCGGAACATATCGCGACCTAAAGGGTTTTTAGGCAACATGCCCTTAACGGCCATTTCGATAACCCGCTCAGGCGAGCGTTCGATCATTTTTTCAAATGTGAAATGCTTCATGTTGCCAATAAAGCCGGTATGGAAGTGATAGGTTTTGTCTTGGGCTTTGTTGCCCGTGACTTTCACGTTTTTCGCATTGAGGATGATGATGTAATCACCGGTATCAACGTGCGGTGTGAATTCAGCCTTGTGCTTGCCCCGCAGGCGGCGCGCGACTTCAGACGCAAGGCGGCCTAAGGTTTTGCCCGATGCATCGACCACAAACCAGTCGCGTGTCACTTCAGCCGGTTTGGCGGAAAATGTTTTCATTTTTTATAAGCTCCCAAAGAAGCGGAAAGAGTTCATTAATTCAAAGAGGCGGCGATTCTAGCGAAATGCACCGCGCGTGACAAGCGTTTATTTGCGCACCGATGCGGGCATGCTGCTTTGCTCGCCAACAGGCTGTCAGGCGGGGGATTTGTTATTATCATGCGGTTTAATTATTTTAACGTGAAGAAAGATTTATGACGCCTGCCACCGCCAAACGCCCTATTGTGCTCTCGGGGATTCAGCCCTCGGGGCAATTATTAATTAGCCATTATGTCGGCGCGATGCGCAATTGGGTGGCCATGCAAGAGTCGCATGATTCATTATTTATGTTGGTGGATTTGCACGCTATTACGGTGCGTCAAAATCCGGTGGAATTTCGGGCGCGTTGTTACGATTTTGTGGCCTTATATCTCGCCTGTGGTCTGGATCCTAAGAAAAACACCATTTTTGTGCAATCGCATGTGTCCGCGCATGCGCAATTGGGCTGGTTGCTTAATTGCTACGCGCACATGGGTGAGCTTGAACGCATGACGCAATTTAAAGATAAATCCAGCCGGCCGGGCGCGGCCATTACGGTGGGTTTGTTTGATTATCCGGTGTTGATGGCGGCAGATATTTTGTTGTATCAAGCCACGCATGTGCCGGTGGGCGCCGATCAAAAGCAGCATTTGGAGCTCACCCGCGATTTGGCCGCACGGTTTAATCACATTTATGGCGCAGTGTTTACCATCCCCGAACCGTTCATCCCCGAGACGGGCGCGCGCATTATGTCGCTGCAAGACCCCACCAAAAAAATGTCGAAATCGGATCCCAGTGAAGGCAGTTTTGTGGGCTTGCTTGATGAGCCCAAAACGATTTTGAAGAAATTTAAACGCGCGGTAACCGATTCCGATACGGATATTCGCTTCGATGGGGAAAACAAACCCGGCGTGTCGAATTTATTAACTTTGTTGTCGATTTTCTCGGGCGAATCCATCCCTGCGCTGGAAAGCCGCTTGTCCGGGCAGGGTTATGGCACACTCAAAGTCCAAACGGCTGAAGCGGTGATTGCCTTTTTAGAACCCATCCAAGCCCAATTTCGCGCGCTGCGAACCGATGAGGCGGCGTTGGATCAAATTCTTGCCGATGGCGCAGCAAAAGCCCGTGCCCGGGCTGAGCCTACCTTGCAGCGCGCTTTTGAGGTGCACGGCTTTTTGCCGCGTCGTTAAATGCCTGTATCCGCCCAAAAAAATTACCCGCTGCCCCCGCTTTTTATGGCCGATCAGGTGCGCGCCCATGAGCGCGACTTATTGACCGCAGGGCATACCGCGTATGGCTTAATGACGCAGGCTGGAACGGCGCTGTGGGGTGCTTTACGTGCGCGTTGGCCGCAAGCCCAGCGCATCGGCGTGTTGCTAGGCTCAGGGCAAAATGCCGGTGATGGTTTGATTTTGGCGCGACAAGCAAGGGCGGCGGGTTGCGCTGTGGTGCTCTTTGGCTGGTTTAATCCCGCATCGGTGCAGGGTGCCTGCGCTGATGCGTGGGCGGCATGGCAGGCAGATTATGTTGAAGGCATGCAGGCGCTCAATGCCCATGATTTGGCTGAACTGGATGTGATTGTTGATGCGGGTTTTGGTATTGGTCTTGCCGCAAATCGTCCTGTGATTGGGGTGCCGGCGCAATGGATTGCGGCGGTTAATGCGGCGCATCAGCGGGGCGTCGGGGTTATTTCGGCGGATGTGCCCTCGGGTCTGCAGGCCGATACGGGCGCGGGCGATGTGATGATTCACGCTGATGTCACCGTGTGTTTTCTTGCGCTTAAGCTTGGGTTGTTTACGGGGCGCGGGGCGGCGGTGGCGGGGAAGGTTGTACTGGCGGCTTTGGTTGAATCCGCGCCGGTTGAATCGACGATGGTAGCCCAACTTTTGCTCAAGGTGCCCCCGCTGCCCACCAAGCCGCGCGATGGGCACAAGGGCTGCTTTGGCACCGTGTTGGTTATCGCGGGGAATCAAGGCATGAATGGGGCAGCACGCATGGCAGCTGAGGCGGCTTTGCGCATGGGCGCCGGCAAAGTCATTGTAGCTACGCACCCCGCGCATGCTGCGGTGCTGGCGGTTGGCTGCCCTGAGCTGATTGTGCAAGGCATCACCGATGCCGCCCAGTTGACGGCGCAGCTTGCCTTGGCCGATGCCCTAGTGTTGGGGCCGGGTTTGGGGCGCGATGATTGGGCGCAATCTTTAGCAATGCGGGCTTTATCAACGCCTTGTCCTAAGGTTGTAGACGCCGATGGATTATATTTTTTTGCCCGGTTTGCATCCCAAAGACAGCCAGTAACGGGTGCCTTGATTATCACCCCGCATCCGGCCGAGGCCGCGCAGTTATTAGGCTGCACGACGCAAACCGTAGAAATTAATCGCCCGCAAGCCGCGCGCGATTTAGCCCAGCGCTTTGGCGCGCTCACCGTGTTAAAAGGCGCCGGCAGCGTGCTGGCCTTGCCCGATGGGCTGCTGATTTGCGGGCGCGGCAGCCCGGCGTTAGCCACCGCCGGTTCAGGCGATGTGCTGGCGGGCGTGATTGGTGGCTTGCTTGCGATTCGAGCGGCGGCAGGGCTTGATTTGAATGATGTTTTGATGCGGGCGGTATGCTGGCATGCCATCGCCGGTGAGCTCGTGGCCGCGCAGGCGGGCGCTTGGGGCGCTGCGGCCACCGATTTGTTGCCCTTCATTCGCGCGCTGGCCAATGGGTCTATCACCCCATCGTGCCCCGATGATGGGCTGGGTGTTTGCCTGTGAAGCCCTTGGCAGGCGCGTACTTGAATGAATTGGCGGTGGTGGCGCTTGCCCGAGCCTTGGCTCAGGCTGCGCCAGCCACGGGTTTACTGTTTTTAGAAGGCGGGTTGGGGGCGGGTAAAACGACGTTTGCGCGCGCATTTTTGCGTGCGCTCGGCGTGCAGGGCACGGTGCGCAGCCCCACCTACACCTTGATTGAACCCTATGATTTAACCGCAGCGTATTCGGGCCGGCGGGTGCTGCACTTGGATTTGTATCGCTTGAGTGCGCCTGAGGAGCTGGATGATTTAGGTCTGCGCGATGAGTTTGAGCAGGCTTTAATGCTTATTGAGTGGCCCCAGCGCGGCGCGGGCGAATTGCCGGTGCCAGATTTAACCCTCTCGCTTGCGCCGGCAACGGGCTGTGCCTTAAGCGCCGCGCAAGAGCGCAGGGTAGCGCTCACCGCGCACACGCCCAAGGGAACCCAATGGCTTGACGATTGCCCAATCGCCGAATAACCCGATACACGGATCAGAGGAGAGCGATCATGGGTCAAGCGCAATTGCTATGGGGTTTATTGTTTGGCTCAATTGGGCTTGGGTTTTTAATTTATGCCAAGCAGCAACGCGCGGTGGTGCCACTTGTGGTGGGCTTGGCATTATCTATTTATCCGTTTTTTGTAAGCAACGTGGCGGCAATCGTAGTGATTGGGCTGGTGCTGACGGTTCTGCCTTATTTTATCCGGCTGTAATGGCTAAAAATCCAGCCGGATAGAGGTCAAATGACGGGCGGCTTAAAGCCACTTCATTAAGCCCAGCTCATAGGGGTGCAGCTGGGCGGTGTGATAGGGCACCAAGCGGAAGCGGTAGTTTTGCAAGCCTGCCAAAGATACGGTAATGGCGAATCTATAAATTTGCGTGGCCGGCGAAAGGGTGGGCGCTTGAGCCGGTGCGCTGATGGTGCTGCTATAGCGCTTGGAGGTGACCCAAGTGCCCTGGGCATCTGGCGCGCCAAACAGGCATTCCACCGCAATTTCATTGGGGTTTAACCCATTGAGCGTGACCTCAATATCAAACTGCACCACCTCGCCCCCCTGAATTTGCGCGGGCGGCTCGTTAACTAACACGCCACACACCCCAGGCCAAGCTGCCCGCACGCGGTTTTTGAAATCTTCAAGCGTTGTGGCCAAAACGCCATCCGCCTCGCGCAATTTTCGGCCGTATTGTGCGGCCAAAAGGTAGTGGTGGGTAATGTAATCGCACACCATGCGCGCGGAGTTAAATTGCGGCAGGATGGTGCGAATCGCCATTTTTGAGTTTTGAATCCAACGATTTGGCAAGCCGTGGGCATCGCGCTCAAAAAACATCGGTTTAACTTCCGTTTCAAGCAAGGTGAGCAAATCACTGGCTTCTTCTGAGTCGCAATAGTCGTGATTAAAGCTGCGGTTATAGGGCTTAATCGACCAGCCGTTAGCGATGTCACCTTCTTGGCTGTACCCCTCGCCCCACCAGCCATCGGCCACTGATAAATTCAGCGCGCCATTGAGCCCGGCTTTTTGGCCGGAGGTGCCCGATGCCTCAAGCGGGTATTCCGGATTATTTAGCCACACATCGCAGCCCGATACGAGCTTGCGTGCCAAGGCCATGTCGTAGCCTTCGAGCAATAACACCCGGCCATGAAACGCAGGCTCGTTGGATAATTGCCATATTTCTCGAATGAGGGCTTTACCCGGCTCATCGGCGGGATGGGCTTTGCCGGCAAAGATAAAAATAATCGGCCGGTTATCATCAGCCAAGAGCTTGGCCAGCCGTTCACGATCACGGAATAAAAGATTGGCGCGTTTGTAGGTGGCAAATCGGCGGGCAAAGCCCACAATAAGCACATCCGATTCTGGGCGATTAAGATACCGCAGCGTGCGCTCAACGCGGATGTCGCTTAACCCATCTTCTGAAAGTTGGGTGGTGAGGCGGCGACGCACATCGACGATGAGCTCCGCTTTTATGGCGGCGCGCACCGACCAAAACCGATCGTTGGGAATGGTATCGACAAATTTCCAATATGCTGCCTCGCGCAGATTCCAGCGCCAATCACGGTGCAGACTGCTAAAAAGTTGCGATAACTCGCGCGCTAAAAATGTATCGACATGCACGCCGTTGGTAACATGGGTGATGGGGTTTTCATGGGCGGGAATTTCAGGCCAAAAGCCGCTGGCCATATCGGCCGCCACGGTGCCATGAATTTTTGATACCCCATTGTGTTGGCGCGAGCCGTGAATCGCCAAGGCCGTCATGTTAAAGCCAGGTTCATTGGGCGCCTTGCCCAGCGCTAAAAATTGGTCCCGGCTGAGGTGCATTTCGGGCCACAGCGCGCCAAAATACTCATCAATCAGATCTTCGCTGAACACATCGTGCCCAGCCGGCACGGGGGTATGCGTGGTAAATACGGTCGATGAAGCCACTATCTCTAGCGCCACGGCACATTCTTTGCCGGTATTGACGTGCTCACGCAGGCGTTCGAGCACGCCAAAAGCGGCATGGCCTTCGTTAATGTGCCATGCCGTAGGCGCAAGCCCCAGCGCGCGCAAAGCCCGCACACCACCAATACCGAGCACAATTTCTTGCTCAATCCGCGTGCGTCGGTCGCCGCCGTAGAGCCGGTAGGTAATTTGGCGATCGGCCGGGCTGTTGCAGGCTAAATCGGTATCCAGCAAAAATAGTGAAATTTTGCCCACCCGCACTTGCCAGACTTGCGCCTGCACCACCCGCCCCGGAAAATTTAAACTCACTTGCACCGTATTGCCTTCCGCATCAAGCGCGGGGCTAATGGGCAAGGTTGTGAAATCAATATCTTGATATGAAGCAATTTGGTTGCCTTGGGCATCAATGGTTTGCTTGAAGTAACCTTGGCGGTATAACAAGCCCACCGCCACAAAGGGCAAGCTTAAATCAGACGCCGCCTTGCAGTGATCGCCCGCCAAAATACCCAGGCCACCTGAATAAATGGGCAGCGATTCATGAAACCCATATTCGGCGCAAAAGTAGGCGATTAAATCATCCGGCAAAACGCGCTTGATCAGCTCAGGCGGCATGGGTTGCTGCAGGTAATCATCAAAATGCCGGCAGGCATCATCATAATCAGCCAAAAAAACCGGGTCGGTGAGCATGGCATCTAGGCGGGATTGCGCCACGCGCTTTAAAAATAAACGCGGGTTATCAAAGGTGGCTTGCCAGCAAACCGGATCAATTCGGCTGAATAAATAGCGAATCGAGCGCGCCCAGCTGTAATACAAATTATTGGCTAAATCGTCTAATCGCTTGATGCGATCGGGGAGGCGAGGGGTGATTTCTAGGGTGTAAATCGAAGTATTCATCGTCTGAGTCATTCCCTTTAGCGTAAATAAAAACCGCGCGAGCATTCAACACCAAGCCCATGCGCTCAAAAGGTTATACCGCATTCATTTGAAGCGGTCATGTCAAAAATGCGCCAGCGTAAAAAGATGAAGTTTTTTGCGCCAGAGCTCGTGCTCATGTTCAAGTTTTATCCAGCGCGGGCGATAACCTCAAAGAATGCACGGGCAGCATTCCCGGATGAAAAATAATTTTAAAACCCCCTAAAGTTTTACCAAAGCCCACCGATAACCAGTTTACAAAGCAAGTTCATTGGCATGTTGCCAAGCACAACCCCACGAGAGGATAAGAATATGTCAAGCGTTATCAATACCAACATCATGTCCCTGCAAACCCAAAATGCCTTGCGCATGAATGACAACATGATGCAAACCGCGATGCAGCGTTTGTCGACTGGTTTACGAATCAATAGCGCGAAAGACGATGCCGCAGGTTTGGCAATTACCGATCGCATGACCAGCCAAATCAACGGCTCAAATGTGGCGGCTCAAAATGCGAACGATGGTATTTCAATGGCGCAAACAGCTGAAGGCGCGATGGGTTCCCTCACCAGCACCATGCAGCGGATGCGTGATTTGGCCACCCAAGCGGCTAACGGCACCAATAGCGCGAGCGATCGCGACAACTTGAATACAGAATTCCAGCAATTGAAATCTGAATTAACCCGCATTATTACCAACACCCAGTTCAACCAAAAATCGGTGCTGGCCGGCAGCTTGACGGGTTCTGCCGGTAAATTCCAAGTGGGCGCAAATACTACAGCGGATAACCAAATTAACTTCTCGATTGCCAATCAAGCAACCGCAGGGACAGCTTCGGGTGGGATTAAATCAATTCTGGCGGCCGGGGTTTCCATTGGTGGCGCAGCAACAAACGCGCAGATTTTGTCTGCCATGAATATCATCGATAAATCTATCGGTTCGGTTGATACTACTCGCGCTAAATTGGGTGCGGTGCAAAACCGTTTTCAAGTGACCATTAATAACCTAAACACCTTTGTGGTGAACCAATCGCAAGCCCGTTCGCGGATTTTGGATACCAACTTCGCACAAGAAACCTCGAACTTGTCCAAAGCGCAAATTCTGCAACAAGCCGGTAACGCGATGTTGACGCAAGCCAACCAAGCACCGCAATCGGTATTGACATTATTGCGGTAAGCTTAAAAGCGAAAGCGCGGCTAAGGATTGCCGCGTACTTCGTTCAAAAGCCGCCGCCATGCGCCGACGGGTGCAGCGCGGTGGTCAGTTGAGGATAATAAAATGAGCGTTATACCCGCCTTAACTAATGTAAGCATCTCCGCCGGAGTCGGTGGGGGTGTTTTGTCGTCTGTGGGTAAGCAAAATTTGCCTACGGGAGATGCCGTGGGTGCGCCGGTTGCTGTAAAAGCTGCGGCGCCTCAATCGCCTGATGTGACCGCCACCGCCTCCAGCGATTCGGCCAAGCCCACCAAGGCGCAGGTGAACCAAGTGCTGGAAGATCTAATCAAACGTCAGCAAGGCTCACCCACGTCGGTGCAGTTTTCGGTGGATGAAAAGCTCAATCAGGTGGTCATTAAGGTGGTGGACCCCGCCACGCAAAAGGTGATTCGGCAATTTCCCGCCGAAGAAATTCTGAAAATGCGGGAAGCGCTGTTAGATTTCGATACCAAACCGCCCGCAGGGCTGCTTTTATCCGAAAAAACCTAGTCGGTTTTCGGGGCATTTTAATGAATTCGCGTGCAGCGCGAATTGTTGGGGGTTATTATGTCTGCCACAGTTTCTACTACTTCAAGCACTTCACCCAGCGGCATTTCGTTTTCTGGATTGGGTTCAGGCTTAGATATTCAAGGCATTGTGTCTCAGTTGGTGAGTGTGGAAGGCAAGCCACAACAGCAATTGCTCACCAATCAGCAGGCTAATTTAAATTTAACTTTATCCTCCCTCGGGCAGCTTAAAAGCGGCCTTGCCAGTGTGCAAACAGCCACCGATGCCTTGCAAAATTTAGATACTTTTCGCTCGCGCACGGTGAGTGTTGCCAATACCGCGATGCTGACGGCAGCGGCGATTCCGGGTACATCCCTCGGTACTTATCAGGTGGAGGTCGATCAATTAGCGACCGCGCAAAAACAAGCCTCGGTGGGGTTTGCTTCATCGAGCGCAACCGTGGGTTCGGGCTCGCTCGCATTTACGAGCGGTGGCACTACTTTTTCAGTGAATGTGGCGGCAACCGATACCCTAAGCAACATCCGCGATAACATTAATTCGGCAACGGGCAATGTGGGTGTGCAAGCCTCTATTGTTAATGTGGATAACGGCTCCGGCGGCACGGTATCGAAGCTTGTGATTACGGCGCTAAATACGGGCTCGGCGAATGCGGTCAGCATCACCGCCACCGATTCCGATGGCAATAACACCGATACCAGTGGTTTATCCATCTTGGCTTCTAATAATTTGACGCAAATTAGCGCTGCGCAAGATTCGATTATTAAAATCGATGGAATGCAAGTCACCAGTAGCAGCAATAGCGTAACCTCAGCTATTACCGGTTTAACGCTGAATTTAAATCAAGCGCAAGTTGGGGCGACAACGGCAGTTACGATTGGCAACGATACAAGCCCGGTCACCAATGCCTTGCAAAATTTGGTGACGCAATTTAATGCCTATCAGCAAACTTATGGCAGCTTAACCTCCTACGACACGGCCACGAATCAAGCCGGTGCCTTGTTGGGCGATGCCACCGCCAACAGCACCAATCGAGCGTTGCGCTCACTTTTGGGTGCGAACTTCACAACCGGCAGCACAAGCATTCAAAATTTGGCGGATATTGGCCTGCAGGTGGATTCCAAAGGGGTCATGTCGCTTGATACCACAAAATTGCAATCAGCATTAACCACTGATCCGAACGCGGTTAAAACCCTGCTGACCGACCCTACCCATGGGTTGGCGGCCAAAGTTGATACGGCGCTCACCCCGTATTTGCAATTTAGCGGGGTGTTCGATAGCCGCACGCAGAGCATTAACAGCCAGTTGCAGTCAATCACGCAGCAACAAACCGCCTTGCAAGCGCGTTTAACGCAATATCAAGCCTCTTTGATGGCGCAATTTACGGCGATGGATTCTTATGTCTCGCAAATGAACTCCTCTTTGAGTTTTTTAGCTAAACTCAATTAATGAATGCGCTTAAGTTTTGCGCCGCCCAGCCGATAAATAAAGCATGAGATTTCGCGCCGCCGTTAAGTTCGGTGCGGTCTGCCATTCATGTTACCGGAGTTGATCACGATGTACCCTAATCCTTATGCGCAAAATTATCGCCAAATTGATTTAGCCGCCGAGGTGGAGCAAGCCAGCCCCCACCGCTTGGTGACCATGCTGTTTGAGGGGTTTTTAACCCATGTGGCCAAAGCGAAAATAGCGATGCAAGCGGGGCAATTTGATGTGAAAGCCCGCAATGTGCAGTTCGCGATGAATATTTTGGTAGGGCTCAAGGGTGGGCTCGATGACAGCGCCAGCCCTGAGTTATCTCACCGTTTGTTTGAGCTGTACGATTACTGTGAGCGGCGTTTATTGGATGCCAGCGCGCGGCAAGATATCGCCGGTTTTGATGAGGTGGATGGTTTAATTCGGCAAATCAAAGACGCTTGGGAGGCCATTGCGCCCCTCGCGCCTGAAGCCACCTCGGCGTCACGGCTTCAGTCAGCGGTCGCCTAAACACGATGAGCCGCGCACACCAGGGTGCTCTGCCAGAGGTAGTGCGTGATCGAATGGTGTTGCTTGAGCAATTGGGCCGCCAAGTGGATGTAATCACCGCTCGTTGGTTGACAGATGAATCGGGCGAAACCCGCGATTTGGCGCTGAACAGCATCGCGCAGGCGCGTCGCGCGATTGAGCTCACAGTTGATTTGGCTTTGACTCATCAGGTGGAAAACCACCCGGCTTTGTTTGTTCTGCGCCAAGTGTGGGAGCAGCGATTTGCGCAAATCGCCGCAGATATTGCCCAAAAACAAAAAAAATTGTCAGAATCTGCGCACGAGCACGCGGCGAAAACCCGCGCCGCGCAAGCCTACATCGGCACAGAGCGCTTGGGATAGCCTAAAGTTTGGGATAGCCGGCTAATGCTCAAGCAAGTGAATTAAGGCGTTGTGCAAGTCATCGCGCTCTGCGGCGGGGCAAAAAGGCAATAAGCTCAAGCACTGCTGAATGCCTTCGGTGGAATTGAGTTTTTTGAATAATTCCGCCAACTGCTTAATTCGCGCCGCATCCCCCGGAAATAGTTGTACATGCTGCGCCAGCGCTTCGATGGCGTGGGGTAAATCGCCGCGTAATTTTGCTAAATGCGCGGCGAGTTTCCAATAACTAGGATTGAGTTGCGCCGCGGTGTCTAGGGCTTGATTGGCTTGCAGGGCATCGCCCGCCGCAAGGCTTAAAACGGATATGCGCAGCAAGCAATGCTCAAGTAGCAGCCCCGCTCGACTCGGTTCTGCTTGGGTGATGACCTGCTCATAATGCGCGAGTGCCTGGGTTGGCTCTTGGTTTAATTCCGCCTGCAAGCCAAGTAAATACTGCAAATAAGGCGCAGCATGGCGGGTATCGGGGTGGGTGCCGAGTGCCTGAATTAAGGTTTCAAGCGCGGGGCTGTTTTTTTGTGAAAAGTGCATTTCTGCCAAGCGCAAGCTGGCCTTCGGTTCCCTCTTTTCTTGGTTTCTTTTTACGTCATTTTCAATGAGTTGCTCAATTCTTTGCGCATAGATACGCTCGGATGGTTCAACAATGGCGGGATCAATCTGCTCGTTCACGGCGAGCCAGCGGGCGCGTTCCGGCTCATCAAACTCAATGTAGCGAGCTTGTAGCGCCTCGGCACTGAGGTCGGCATTGTGCTCGTGCAAGCGCGTCTCAAGCCTTGCGGTGATCTGCTCAAAGAGCGGGTGTAATGCTTGACTGGCTTTGACTAGGCTGCCATAAAATTTAAGGCCAAAGCGTTCGGCTTGCTCGGGGTTTAGGGCAAAAAAATCATGCGGTAAATCGCTGGCGAGAATCTCGCGCTGAGCCATTTGTTTAACCAGCATCTCGGCTTCGGGGTAACGGCGGCGCAGATGACGATCAATTGCGCGCATCCGGCGTTGATGCAGCTTTTGGCGGGCCGGGTTCACGCCATGAAAAAAGGCACGATTGGCCTCTAGAGCGAGATTGGCTAGGGTTTCAACCACTTTAATCTCCTCGGCCATTGTGCGGCATGCGCCCCTTAAGCGCTTGAGATGCGCGATGCGATCGGTGGGGGTGGATTGCAGCGCACGATCAAGCGGGCTGCGATCAAAGGGCGCGGTGGGCCAAGCCATATCCAAAAGCGGCATAAACGTGATCCCTTTGATGGCGACCGCATGCGGTGCGGGGTTGAATAAGCGCACGCCTTGGGGTTTAAGCCATTGGGCTAGGTTTTCTATCGCGCCAATGCCGCTGAAGTAATCTGGCGTTGTAAAGGCCGATTCGCCTAAGTTCGTGGTGACCTTGATGGCGGAAAAATCAAGCAAAGGCCCTGCCGCTGTTTCGCTGCTGCCGCGGGCGTGGGTTTGGCCATTGGGGGCGTGGCACAGGTCTAAGCCGGCAAAGGCGATGTCGGTAAAGCCCATATAGGCGGCCAACACAAGGCAGGTGTGGGTTACGGTGGGGCCGACGGAGCGGAGATTATCGTGCGGATTGAGTGGCGCCCAATCTATCGCCGCATCGGCGGGTTTTTGCTCCTGCCACGGCAGGAGGGTATCGGTATAGAGCAGGTGGTGCGGCCATCGGTTCACAATGCCGGGGTAGGCGTGGTGGCTCGCGACAAGCAGGGTGCGGCTGGTGAAGTCAAACATTTGACGGCTCACCGTGAGGCTTAAGGGGTAGGGATCGACCGTGACGATGATGTCCGGCTCAATCCCTACCGCCAATAACCGGGCGCTGATGCGCGAAACAGCGATGATAAATAGCGCTAATCGCTGCGCTTTAATCCAGTCGATCTGCGTATCCAGCGACGGGCCGCCGGCTAAAATCAGCGCCATTTTGCCTTTAAATAGGCCTTTGATAGTGCTGCAATCCTGATAAAAATTGACGGAATTGAGGAGCTGTGCGGCGATAAACGGCGCATCACCTAAATTGGCGACCACGGCAAAGCGCTGTTGGGTAAGCCGGGTATCGATGGCATCAACCAAGCCTAAATAGGCGTTGGTGGGATGATCGAGTGCAGCAAGTGAGCGCTCAAATACCACGCCATTCATGCGAAAATATTCATTAATCAAGAGTTGCTCTGCGTATTCCTCCCAAGTTTCGGGCGTGGCGAGTTGGACATAATCATCGAGAAGCTCAGCCACAGCGGGCGTTTGCCGTAAAACTTCAGCATAGGGTTCGGGCTCGATAAATAGCCAGCGTGTCCCTCGGGGGAGTGGGCGTTGTGACTGAATAAAGGCAATGAGTTGCCCAGAATCGCTACCAACAATGATGTAGAGCCGATCTTCTTGATGTAGCCTTGTGTGAAAGAATGCGTCTAGCACCCGCAAGGCATAGCTTTTGCTAGGGTTATGCTCATGCGGGGCGTCGGGCTTCTTTGCGCTGGCAAAATGCAGGCTATTGAGCTCGGGGAAAATCCAATCCCCCTGCGCGGTTTGCACGCGTAGAACACGGGCTTCATCCCGGAATGATTTGGCCAGATGCGGGCTTTGATTAATGATGTCCATAGCGTTCTTATTTTTGAAATTTCAAAGCGAAAGTGTACCACTGCGCTGGTGTGCCTCGGCGGCCACCCCTTAAAGGAGCGATGATGTTTACAGGAAAATCGATTTTAATTACCGGCGGCACGGGGTCGTTTGGCCAAAAAATGCTGACCGCTTTGCTTGCGCAGCACAACCCGCGCCGTGTGATTATTTTCTCGCGCGATGAGCTCAAACAATTTGATATGCAGCAAATGTTTACCGATCCGCGCACCCGCTTTTTCTTAGGTGATGTGCGTGATCGTGAACGCTTAACCCAAGCCATGCAAGGGGTGGATTTTGTGATTCATGCGGCGGCTTTAAAGCAGGTGCCCGCCGCAGAATACAACCCAACCGAATGTATTAAAACCAATATCCATGGGGCGGAAAACGTGATTCATGCCGCGCTGGCGAATGATGTGCAGCAGGTTATCGCGCTTTCGACCGATAAGGCGGCTAACCCAATCAATTTATACGGCGCAACCAAGCTTGCCTCCGATAAGTTATTTGTGGCAGCAAACAACATGGCGGGGGGACATCCCACGCGATTTTCTGTGGTGCGCTACGGTAATGTGGTCGGCTCACGCGGCTCGGTGGTGCCGTTTTTTCAGAAATTGATCACGCAAGGCGCCGATCACCTGCCCATTACGCACCCCGAGATGACGCGCTTTTGGATCACTCTGCAAGAAGGGGTCGATTTGGTGCTTAAAGGCTTTGCCCGCATGCACGGCGGTGAAATTTATGTGCCTAAAATCCCCTCGGTGCGTATTACTGATTTAGCACAAGCCATGGCGCCCGATTTGCCGCAAAAAATCATCGGCATCCGCCCGGGCGAAAAACTGCACGAGGTGATGTGCCCGCCCGATGATGCGCATTTAACGCTCGAATTTGCCGATCATTTTGTGATTAAACCCAGCATCACCTTTACCGGCCGCAATAATGATTTCCTGCGTAATAAATTAGGCGAAACCGGCGTGCCGGTGCCCGAGGGTTTTGATTACAACTCCGGCAATAATCCTGATTTTTTAGATACCGCCGGCATCATCGCGATGAATACGCGGGCGGGCGGTTAACCCATGATTCCCTACGGTCGCCAAGACATTAACCTAGCTGATATTGATGCGGTGGTGGCGGTGCTGCAGTCGGACTTTTTAACCCAAGGACCGGTGGTGCCGAAATTTGAGCAAGCTGTAGCCGAATATTGCGGCGCGGCGCATGCCTTGGCCGTTAATAGTGCGACATCTGCGCTGCATATCGCCTGCATGGCGCTAAATTTAGGCGCGGGAGATTGGCTTTGGACTACACCCAACAGCTTTGTCGCCTCGGCGAATTGCGGGCTGTATTGCGGCGCGCGGGTCGATTTTGTCGATATTGATCCGCACACCTATAACCTGTGCCCCGCGCGTTTGGCCGAAAAACTCGAACAAGCCGAACGGGTCGGGCGTTTGCCAAAAATTGTGGTGCCGGTGCATTTTTCAGGCCAGCCCTGCGACATGGCGAGCATTTACGCGCTTGGCCAGCGCTATGGTTTTCGTATTATTGAAGATGCCTCGCACGCAATAGGCGGCCACTATCAAAACGAGCCGATTGGCAACGGCCGCTATAGCGACATCACCGTATTTAGTTTTCATCCGGTGAAAATTATCACTACCGCCGAAGGCGGCATGGCGGTGACGAACCACGCGGATTTAGCCCAAAAAATGGCTTTGTATCGCAGCCATGGCATTACGCGCGATTCAAACTTAATGACGCACGCGCCCGATGGGGCTTGGTATTATCAGCAGGTCACGTTGGGGTTTAATTACCGCATGACCGAGCTGCAAGCCGCGCTGGGATTAAGCCAAATGCAGCGCTTGCATGAGTTTATCGCTAGGCGGCGAGCGCTGGCAGCACGCTATCACACTTTGCTGGCGGATGTGCCGGTGATGACCCCGTGGCAGCATCCGAGCGCCAATTCCGCTTGGCATTTGTATGTGATCCGCCTAAAACACAGCGCCCAGGCGCCCAGCCGAGCCGCAGTATTTGATTATTTGCGAGCAGCAGGCATCGGCGTGAATCTGCATTACATCCCTATACACACCCAGCCCTATTATGCGGCGATGGGATTTGCGCCAGGCGATTACCCCGAAGCCGAACGCTATTATGCCGAGGCGATGAGCTTGCCGATGTTCGCCGCACTCACCGATGTCGAGCAGAATACGGTGGTTAACGCCTTGAAGGCGGTGCTGTTATGAGGCTTGCGGTGATCCCTGCGCGCGGCGGCAGCAAGCGTATTCCCCGTAAAAATATCAAGCTGTTCCATGGCAAGCCGATGATTGCGTGGTCGATTGCCGTCGCGCTGGAAAGCGGCTGCTTTGATGAAGTCATCGTGTCCACCGACGATTTGGAAATCGCCGCTATTGCCTTGGCATATGGTGCCCGCGTGCCATTTATGCGCCCGGCAGACTTGGCCTGTGACCACACGCCGACTATTCCGGTTGTCGCCCACGCGATTAACTGGTTTGAGCAACAGGGCACCGTGCCTTTAGATGTGTGCTGTATTTATGCCACTGCGCCGTTGTTGCAGCCGGCGGCTATTCGCGCGGGGCTTGATTTATTAAACGAGACCGGCGCGCCATACACGTTTGCCGCCACCCGCTATGCTTTTCCGATTCAACGCGCCCTCAAACGCATGGCCGATGGCCGCATGGCGATGTTTGATCCCTCGCACTTTGCCACCCGCTCGCAAGACTTAGAGGAAGCCTTCCACGATGCCGGCCAATTTTATTGGGGGCGGGCGACGGCTTGGCTCGCGGGGCAGCCGATTTTTGATGGTTCGGCGGCGGTGTTATTACCGCGCCACCGAGTGCAAGATATTGACACGAGCGAAGATTGGACGCGCGCCGAATGGTTGTTTGCCGCGATGCAAGCCGAGGCGGGCGGCGGATGACAACACGAGCGGTGGTGTTTCGAGTCGACGCGAGCCTTGCCATTGGCACAGGACATGTCATGCGTTGCTTAACGCTGGCGCAGGAGTTGGCTGCCCACGGCGCGCATTGCCGCTTTATCTGCCGCGCGCATGCCGGCCATTTGATTGACCGTATTCAAGCGCAGGGCTTTGATGTGGCGGTGTTGCCCGCGGGCGTGAAGACCGAGTCAAGCCTTGAAGATCAACCGCCTCATGCGTCATGGCTTGGGTGCGGCTGGCGAGAGGACGCCGCGCAAACCCGCGCGATTTTGGCCAAACGCCCACCCGATTGGCTCATTGTCGATCACTATGCGCTTGATGCCCGTTGGGAGCAGGCGGTGGCGGGTGTTGCCAACCAATTATGGGTCATTGATGATTTAGCCGATCGCGCGCACGCCGCCTGTGGCCTTGTAGATACGAGTTTGCATCGGGTGGCCGCCGACTATGCCCCCTGGATTAGCCGGCCATACACCGGTTTGTTCGGCTCCGATTACGCCTTATTGCGCCCCGAGTTTTTGGCATGGCGAGAGCGCAGCCTGAAGCGCCGCGCCGCGCATTGGGCGATTCATCGCATCCAAATCACAATGGGTGGGGTGGATTTACCCAATGCCACGGGCGCGGTTTTAGCGGCATTGTGTGCCTGCCCGCTGGCGGACGATTGTGAAATTGATGTCGTGATGGGTGCCGCAGCCCCCCACTTAAGTGCCGTGCGCGCGCAAGCTGCTGCGTTGCCATGGCATACGCGCGTGCACACGAATATTGCCAACATGGCGGAATTGATGGCCATGAGCGATGTGGCGATTGGTGCCGCCGGTAGCACCTCGTGGGAGCGCTGTTGCTTGGGTTTGCCAAGTATTTTAGTGATTTTAGCTGCGAACCAAGTAGCAGGCGGTTTAGCCCTTGAGCAGGCGGGCGCGGCGCGCGTGATTGCTCACCCCGACGCGATTGCCGCCGAATTACCAAGATTGCTTGCCGAGGTGGCAGCCCACTTGCCCGAGGTGAGCCGGCAGGCGGCGCAAATTACCGATGGCCTTGGCGCCGTGCGGGTGGCGCGCGCACTGGGTTTTGTTGCATGAACATGGGGCATGATCGGGTTCGAATGATGCAAGCATCCGATCTTGCGCGGGTGTTGGGTTGGCGCAATCACCCTGATGTGCGGCGTTTTATGTATTCACAGCACGAAATTTCGCCGCAGGAGCACCAAGCGTGGTTCAATCAACACCAGCAAAATCCAGCTAAAACCATGCTGATTTTTGAAGCGGCTGGCGTGCCGCAGGGGTTTGTGCAATTCACCCGCCGCACAGGTGAAAGCCCCATCGCGGATTGGGGTTTTTACATCGCCCCCGATGCCCCTAAAGGCACGGGGCGACGTATGGGGTTGGCGGCATTATCGTTTGCATTTAATGAATTAAATTTGCATAAAGTTTGCGGCGAGGCGTTTGGCTATAACGCCGCGTCTATCGGCTTTCATCAAGCCATGGGCTTTGTGCAAGAAGGCGAGCGGCGGGCGCGGTATTTTGATGGCACGGCCTACCACTCGGTGATTTTATTTGGATTGCTTAAGAGCGCGTGGCCTCACTGCGTTTAGGGCTTGGCGTCGAGAACATTGGGTGCTTGATTGCAACGCTCGGGTTGTGAAACTGCATCTAAAGTTTGGTTCTATGGCGGAAGGGATTTTTAGAGCGCATCATAAAATGAATGATGCATTCGTCGATGTGCACCGTTTAGGCATTTTTGCATCAGAATGGGCGCAGAAAAGAAGTGAACTGCTTGAGAAAATGACAAGACTCATTCGGAGCTGATGGTTAGATATGTATCAAAAATTTTCAATTGCCGGACGCGCCATCGGCACGAACCACGCGCCCTACCTCATCGCCGAGCTGTCGGCCAATCACAATGGCCAGCTTAAAACCGCGCTCAAGATTATTGATGCCGCCAAAGCCGCGGGTGCCGATGCGGTCAAACTGCAAACCTATCGCCCCGATACCATCACCCTGAACAGCGATGCCCCGGAGTTTCAAATCCACGGCGGCCTATGGGATGGGCGCAGCTTATATGAGCTCTACGCGCAGGCGCACATGCCATGGGAATGGCACAAACCCTTATTTGAGCATGCGCGCCAAGTCGGTATCACGATTTTCAGCTCACCGTTTGATCGCAGCGCGGTGGATTTGCTGGAAGATTTAAACGCGCCAGCCTATAAAATTGCCTCGTTTGAAGCGGTGGACTTGCCGCTGATTCGCTACGTGGCTGCCACGGGCAAGCCTGTGATTATTTCCACCGGCATGGCGGATGCTTTGGAAATTGCCGAAGCGGTGGCCGCCGCGCGCGAGGGGGGCTGCACTGCGCTGGCTTTGCTGCATTGCGTGAGCGGCTATCCCGCTCCCGCATCGGATTACAACCTCGCCACCATTCCCGACATGATGGCACGGTTTGGCTGCCCGGTGGGTTTATCTGACCACACACTCGATAACACCACCGCTATTGCCAGCGTCGCGCTGGGTGCTTCGATCATTGAAAAACACGTGACACTCGACCGCCATGGCGGTGGCCCCGATGACAGTTTTTCATTAGAACCCGCTGAATTGGCCGCCCTGTGCCGCGACAGCCAAATCGCGTGGCGGGCACGAGGGCAAGTCGATTACGGCCGAAAATCCAGCGAACAGGGCAATGTGCAATTTCGCCGCTCGCTCTACTTCGTGCGCGATTTGAATGCCGGCGATGTCATCACCGAAGAATCGGTGCGCAGCGTGCGCCCGGGCTTTGGGGCGGCGCCGAAATTTTGGGATGAGGTGATTGGCAGCTGTGTTGCTGTTGCCGTGCAAAAAAATACGCCGGTGCGCCTCGCTGATTTAATTTTGAAATAATCGGCGGTCGCATGTGGCGCGGGCTTTGGCTTTTGCGGCTAGGCCGCCGAGCCGCCTTCGTTAGCCCGAAAGTTTCCCCTGCACCCAGGCCAGTAAATCAGCGGCGGCAACCGCGTGATTTTCACGCTCCCAGCGCAGGCGGGTTTCATATTCACCCGCCGCCAAGCCGCGTTCGCTCACCACAATGCGCAGCGGGATGCCGATTAACTCCATGTCGGCGAACGCGACACCCGGGCGCAAGCCGCGATCCTCAAGCAGCACGCTGTACCCCAAACCGGTGAACACCGCTTCAAGCCGTTCCGCTTCGGCTTGCACGGCGGGGGCGCGATGACCGTTGATGGGGACGATGGCAAGTTCAAATGGTGCTAAAGGCACCGGCCAAACAATGCCATTGGTATCGTGGTTTTGTTCAATGGCGGCGGCAACAATGCGGGATACCCCAATACCGTAGCAACCCATGATCGCGGTGGCAGGCTTGCCCTGTTCATCCAAAAATTCACACTTCATCGCGGCGCTGTATGTGCTGCCGAGCTGGAACACATGCCCCACCTCAATGCCGCGCACAATCGCAAGTGTACCCATGCCATTCGGCGCGGGATCGCCTTCCACGGCATTGCGCAAATCGGCAGTTTCCGGCAGAGGCACATCACGCTCCCAATTCACGCCCACAAGGTGCCAGCCATCTTCGTTGGCGCCGCAGGCAAAATTGGCGCAGTCGGCGGCGGCATAATCGGCAATGACGGGGATGCTCAAACCCACAGGGCCGATGGAACCCACATTTGCGCCGGTTAAGGCAATCGCTTCGGCGGGCGCTACGAACTCAAACGGATCGGCAATGAGCGGGTGTTTTGCCGCTTTAATATCGTTTAATTCATGATCACCCCGCAGCACCACCGCCACGGCCGGCACCGCCCGCCCGCGTACCAACAGGGTTTTGAGCACGCGGTGGGCGGGAAGATTTAGCTGGGCGGCCACTTCGTCGATGGTTTTGGCGTGCGGTGTCGCCACGCGGGTCATCAAAGCCGTGGCGGCCGGGCGAGGCGTGCCTGCGGGGAAGGTGGGTGCCATTTCGACATTCGCGGCGTAATCACCTTGGGTAGCATAGGCGATCGCATCCTCACCGGAATCCGCCAACACATGAAATTCGTGTGAGCCATTGCCGCCAATCGAGCCCGTGTCGGCCTCAACGGCGCGGAATTTAAGCCCTAAGCGGGTAAAAATTCGGCTGTAGGCATCAAACATGGCCTGATAAGTGGCTTTGAGGGAGGCAACATCGGCATGGAATGAATAGGCGTCTTTCATAATAAATTCGCGCGCGCGCATCACGCCAAAGCGCGGGCGAATTTCATCGCGAAATTTAGTTTGCACTTGGTAGTAGCACAGGGGGAGCTGGCGGTAGCTTTTGAGCTCGCGGCGGGTGTAATCAGTAATCACCTCTTCATGCGTTGGCCCCACGCAAAACTCGCGGTGATGGCGGTCTTTCACCCGTAACAGCTCCGGACCATATTTTTGCCAGCGCCCCGATTCTTGCCACAACTCGGCGGGTTGCACGGCGGGCATGAGCAATTCCAGCGCCCCGATACCGTCCATCTCATCGCGTACCACCCGCTCAACCTTGCGCAGTACCCGCAAGCCCAGCGGTGTCCATGTGTATAAACCGGACGCCAGCCGGCGAATCATGCCCGCCCGCAACATGAGTTGATGGCTGATGATTTCAGCTTCGGTAGGGGTTTCTTTTAAGGTGCTGAGTGGGAATTGCGAGGTGCGCATGGACTTGTCCAGAGGGGGGATTAATAAAGAAAAATTAGCGGGTAGCGATCAATTCAAAAGCAGGCATAGAATTTTTACGTTAAACGATGCTACGAATGCGAGTGCTTGAACACTGTCGCTATTTATTTTGCCACGATCCCCGCGATTTTGCGCGGCAAGCACGGCAAATTTTAGGCGGGGATGTCAAGTTTAAGCATTTATTTAATGCAGGCTTTGTTAGCGACGTCTTGTGCCTGTTTAACCCGACTCGCAATTTCTTCGGGGGTTAACGCGCGATACTTGCCGTCGGCCTCTTGCGTCATGAGCTGGTTTTGTGAGTTTTGTAAGGTTTTAATTTGTTCTTGCGCCGCTTGGCAGGCTTTTTCCGCTTCTTTTTTGTTCACAACTGTGATGGGTGCGTTGGGCGCTAGCGGCTCTTTGGGGGGTTCGGTGGCGGCTTCTTTGTCCGGGTTTTCAGACGCTTTAGATGGGGATGCGCTGGGTGTGGCAAAGTCAGGATTAATCTCCTTCACCTCGCCTTGGGCGGGTGGAATTTGGCTAAAATGAGTTTCGCCTTTTTTATCAACCCACTTATAAATGCGAGTCGTATCGTCAGCATGGCTCACTGTTGCGGCGAGCACAAAACTTGCGCCCATTAAAGACAGCAGCGCGATTTTCCCGAGGCTTTGCATAATCTCTCGTCCTTGTGATGTTTAAGGGTTCAAGCATAACGATTTATGCCAATTCTTCAACTGGTTGGCTCGACTTGGAGGCAGGTTTTTTTGCCAATTTGCGTCAGGTTGTTCGCAAATGATAAATAGGCTTGATACACTATTGTGATTAATAACGAATAAGGTGATTTTCGGATGGCTGATCGACGTCTCAAGGTGTTTAACACCGTTGCGCGCTTACTGAGTTTCACTAAGGCTGCCGAAGCCCTGCATATGACTCAGCCGGCGGTTACTTTTCAAGTGCGCCAATTAGAGGAGCATTTTGATACCCGCCTGTTTGATCGCACGCACAATCGTGTCACGCTGACCGATGTGGGGCACATGGTTTACGAAATCTCTGAGCGCATGTTCGAGCTGTACGATGAAATGGATCGTCGCGTGAAAGAGATGACCGGTGAAGTCGGTGGCTCCTTGAATGTGGGCGCCAGCATGACCATTGCTGAAAATATGCTCCCCGCCTTGCTGGGTAAATTTCGGGTTAAGCACCGCGATTTGGCTATCCGCTTGAAAGTCGGCAACACCGAGTCCGTGGTGGCGATGGTTGAGCACAATGTGGTTGATTTAGCCATTGTCGAAGGCACGATCAGTAATAAAAACTTATTAGTTGAAACCTGCCGTCGCGATGAGCTCGTGGTTATTATGCCACCCGATCATGCCTTAGCTGGCGCGGAGTCTTTGGCGATTGAACAGCTGATGACCTACGATTTTATTTGCCGCGAAGAAGGTTCGGGTACGCGGGAAATGGTGCTCAATTACATGATTGATCACGGCTTTTCCGAAGGTTGGGAGGTCTGCATGGAGCTTGGCAGCCCCGAGGCGATTAAAGGTGCGGTGCAAGCGGGCATGGGCTTATCGATTGTGTCCTCTTCGGGTATTACTAAAGAGCTTAAATTGGGATTGCTCAAGGCGGTGCCTTTGAAACCGCGTTTATTCCGTGATTTTTCGTTTGTGCGCCAACGGCACAAGTTCCGTTTGCCGGCGATGGAAGATTTGTTGGAGTTTTCCCGCGATTATTGCCACAACAGCTCACCGATGCTGGATTTAGAAGTGATTCAGAAGAAGCACTCACCCAGCTGATTGGCTGCAGTTTAGTTGCATGAAAAACCGCCCATTTGGGCGGTTTTTTTGTTTTGATCGGCTGCTGATAGGCTTTGAGTTTTATTTTTAATCATAAAAAACCTCGGCTTTGCCGAGGTTTTAACGATTAGCCTAACAGCACCCAGCGTACAAAGCAGGGTAACTTGAGGCTCTCTATTAGAAACCGCCGTGGGCGCCTGCTTCCATCATTTTGTACATAGAGTCACGAACGTGCTGCGCGTTAGATTTGAACGGCTCGGGGAACTCTTTGCCACCATGCACAAACATATCCATATTTAGGCCATACAACCAGTAACGGCCTTCTTTATCTTCAACAACGGCGATGCGGCAAGGCAGGTAAGCGGCAAAGTACGGGCTCCAATCGGTGGCTTGGCGCGCGATGGATGGGCTGCAATATTGATAAATCATCAAATAACGCTGGGGTTTGCCGGTTTCAAGCTCCAGCTGCTTGGACAAAGGCATTTCACCCACGTTCTTCAAGCCGGTACCAACCGAGGCAGACTCAATGCTGTTTTTAATGTCATCAGGGCCTAGGCCTTTATCGACCTCCATGCGCCACACGGTCGCTGCGCCCAAATCCCCGCCACTGCTCACAAAGCGATCATACATGCCGCTATAGACATCCATGGCCTGAGGATCCAGTTTGTCTTTGATCGACAAAAAGCCGCAACCGGAAAGGGACATAATGGCCACACCTAACACCGATGCTTTCAATAAATTACGCATTAGACTTACCCCGTTTTGTTGTTTCTAACTATTAGCGAACACATTGTTACTGTATTAGTAAACTCTGACAAACTGATTTAGTTCATCAAGAATAAGCCTGCTTAATATAGTAAAGTGCTAATAGACTGATCCATCAGGTTTGTTTGAGCGCTGCAATCAGCTGTGCCTTAGGTGCGCTGGGCTGCTAGAATCAAAGACATGTCATCAAATTTACTCAAACCTCATGCCATGATGCAAACACAGTTGATCGTTAATTTATTCGGCCAGCTTAGCGCATCGCAATTGGCTGATTTACTAGGGTTAATCCAGCAGCAGCAATGCCGAACGCTCGATAGTCATTTCATGGCGTTTGAGCAGCGGGTTGTTTTTGCCCTGCGAATTGCCGGTAACTGGGACCGTGTGACGCGAGTGGAATCGGTTTTGCGTGAATTTGCGCGCAGCCAAACGCTTGAAATTCAAGTACAGCATGAAAAAACCGCGGCAGAACGCGAGCCGGTATTGCCGTATATATTAGATGCCATTGGGCTTGAGTCGGCCGATATGCTGGCTGCCATTACGCGGTTTTGTGCCAAGCAGGAGGTGGTTTTGCGCGATATATCAACCCGCGCCTATCGCCCTGCCCGCAGCAGTGAGCGTTTAATTCAACTGCGCGCGCAGATTGAACTCCCTGCCCGCTGCCATTTGGGGCAATTTAAGTCGGATTTTTTTGATTTGTGCGATACCTTGAATTTAGATGCGGCGATTGAGCCGGAGCGCACATTTTAATTTTGAACCCTAACTAAGGAATGGCTTAATGCCGCAACTGAAGCTGAACGAAAAAATTAAGCCCTTCCGTGGAGAAACTGCGGCGGGGCTTTTTATTAATGAGCAAACCTATCTTGGCCAATGGTTGGTGCTGTATTTTTACCCGCGTGATAGTACGCCGGGCTGCACCACCGAAGCGCGAGATTTTGAGCGGTTATTACCCGAATTTGCCGCTTGCCCTGCCGCGGTGGTGGGTGTATCCAACGATGATGCGGCAAGCCATACCAAATTTTGTGCAAAACAGGGTTTAAGTTTCCCGTTAATAGCGGATACCGATCAATCGCTAAGCCGCTTATTTGATGTGATTCGCACCAAAAATATGTATGGCAAAACTTTTGAAGGCATTGAGCGCAGCACGTTTTTGATTACGCCCAATGGCGTTTTGCATGCCGAGTGGCGCAAGGTGAAGGTGGATGGCCACGCAGAGGCGGTGCTTGCCGCCATTCATGCCGCTAACAATTTGGTTTGATGAGTTGAGGTTGAAGGTAAATTTCCGGTTGCCTAGGAGGCTTAGCGTTTAATGATTAACAACACCCGCCAAAAACAATGCCTGTTTGTGCTCGATACCAACGTATTAATGCACGACCCGACATCGATCTTTCGGTTCATGGAGCACGATATTTATCTGCCCATGGTTGTGATTGAAGAGTTGGATAACGGTAAAAAAGGCACCACAGAAACGGCGCGTAATGTGCGCCAAGTTAGCCGGTTTTTGGATGATTTATTGCAAGATGCCGATTTAGCCAATATTAATCAGGGCTTGCCGATCCATAGCCCGTTGTTATCGAAGAATAATGAGCGCGGCCTTGTGGCTGGGCGTTTGTATCTGCAAACCGCAATTGAAACCTTCGATTTGCCCGCAGGCATGCCCGGCGGGCGCCCCGATAATCAGATTTTGGCGGTCACCCTCGCCTTGCGCCACCGGGTGGTGGATCGCGATGTTATTTTGGTATCCAAAGATATCAACTTACGCATTAAGGCGACGGCTCTTGGCCTTAAAGCTGAGGATTATCACAATGATCAGGTGCTCGATGACGTATCGCTGCTGCACAGCGGCATTGTGCCTTTGGCGGCCGATTTTTGGGAAAGCCACGGCAAAGCACTGGAATCGTGGCAAGAGGAAGGCCGCGCTTTTTATCGGGTGCGCGGGCCGCAAACGGCTGACTGGTATGTGAATTTGTGCGTGTTTATTGAGGGTGCCACACCATTTTCCGGCATCGTGCGCGAGATTGATGCCGATGGTTCGGCTGTGGTGGAAAGTGCCATTAATTTTCAGCATGAGCGGCAATCCGTGTGGGGTATTAATGCGCGCAATCGGGAGCAGAGCTTTGCGCTTAACCACCTCATGAACCCAGATGTCGATTTTGTGACCCTGCTTGGCCAAGCCGGCACAGGCAAAACCTTAATCACCTTGGCTGCGGCCTTGGCGCTCACGTTGGAGAAAAACCGCTACTCCGAAATCATCATGACGCGGGTCACCATCCCCGTGGGCGAAGATATTGGCTTTTTGCCCGGCACCGAAGAAGAAAAAATGACCCCTTGGATGGGCGCCTTAATGGATAACCTTGAGGTTTTAGCCAAAACCGATGCCAGCAGCGGCGGTGGCTGGGAGCGCGCGGCGACCAACGATTTGCTGCGCTCGCGCATAAAAATCCGCTCGCTTAACTTCATGCGCGGGCGCACCTTTCAAAACAAGTTTGTGATTATCGACGAGGCGCAAAATTTAACCGCCAAACAAATGCGCACACTCATCACACGCGCGGGGCCTGGTACAAAAATGGTGTGCTTGGGCAACGTAGCGCAAATTGATACGCCGTATTTAACTGAAACCACCTCGGGCTTAACCTTCGTGGTCGATCGCTTCAAAGGCTGGCCACACGGCGCGCACATCACCCTCGCTCGGGGTGAGCGCTCACGCCTCGCGGAGCACGCCGCCGAAGTGCTGTAAAAGCGCAGCGCAGGGTGCCCTCACCCGCGTTATTTATGGCAAGCTGAGTTAAACAAGCGCGGCAAACATGGCGGTGGCTACCCCCTCGCGCTACGAACCCAAGCTTGCCCCAAGCCCGTCTCTAGTCCGTCCCTAGGCCGTCCCTAGGCCGCCCCTGCGAGGGGCATTTCTTTGCAGCGAGCATTTCATTTGCTTGACCAGCACTGCTCAAACGCTTTGTTATGAGCGCGTTAATTGCGGCAAATACCGCTTATTCCGCTCTTGCCCTGTGCTGAATCAGGGTGGTTTTGTTTCAATCATCGGTTTGATTTTTATCGGCTGCTGTGGCGCTGGCACGGGTTTGCTCGGCGCGTTTGAGCACCGCTTCGTGTTTGCCGCTGACATACAGGGCATAACTTAATACCTCGGCTACGGCGCGAAATAGCGCTTCAGGGATGTGGTCACCTAGGTCGAGCTGGGCGAGCGCTTGGGCAAGCTTTGGGTCTTCTATGAGTGGGATTTGGGCGTCATCAGCGCGTCGGGCTATTTCTTGCGCGATCAGGTTTTGGCCGGTGGCCACGACAGTGGGCAGGTCGGTGCCTTGGTATTTAAGGGCTACGGCGCGGGTAATTTTGCCATGGTTTTTGGGCGATTTGGGTTGATTTTTCGCCATGCTACACCCTTGCCTCGAATTGATGTTCGCCAAGATAGGTGGGATTGGGCTTTAGGCGTTGCGTTACGACGGCGGGCGGCGGGCCTAGGTAGATGGCAAGTTCACGAGGGGTTAAGCCTGCGGCGCGCAGATGCTCGGCCAGTTCGTTGATTGGGGTTGTAAGCTCAGTTTGTGCCTGGGGGGTATCGGCATAGAGGCGCACAGTTAAATCGTTTTGGTTTTGCTGGCGTAGCGTTAGGCGCAAGCTGGCGTGCAATGCGCCGAGTTTGGGTAAATTGAGGGCGAAATCCAGCTGCCATGTGCTGTGGTTTGCCGGGTTTTCGGGGTGGGTGTTGTCTTCAGAAATGGCTAGTTGCAGCCGTTGGGGCTGATCGCGGATCAATACAGGCACATCAAGCATCCAAGCGGGCTGGCCTTGGAGTTGTTGCAGTGCGGTGCGCAGCTGGCTCACATCCAGCCGGTTGAGCCATTGGTCTAGCGTGGCTTGCAGGCTGGCTTCGCTGGGGTTGGGCGGGCTTGCTTTTGTACTAGCCTCGGCAGGGGTGGGCTGGCTGTGGGCTGCTTGCTCGGTTTGGGCTTTGGGTTGGGTGCTTTTGAGGGTATCTAGTGTGGCGGCTTGCTTGATTTGCTGGGCGGCGCGGTGCAGTTCATCTTTAAGATTCGGCGGCAGCGGGGCGCTGGTTGTGGCGGGCGATGCGGCGGGCAGGCTTAATGTGGCGACTAAGCGCGCTAATTCTTTCCCCAGATTTTGCTCGCCTAGGCGTGTACCCGCAGGTTCACGGGCGTTGGGCTTATTGGGCGCGAGCAGGGCGTCAATTGAGGTGAGCACGGCGCGCAATTGGGGTGGCAAAGCGGGCGCCAAAGTGCTAGGGGCTTGGCTACTGCTTGCGGTCGTTGGTGGGCTGCCACTTGCTGCGGGCTCAGTTTGTGCGGTACTAAGCCTTTGGAATAATTGGCCAGCTAAGGTTTGGATCAGGGTTCGATGGCTGGGTTGGTTGGGTGTTAAGTTAATCGCTCGGTTGGTTGCCAGATTGGGTACGGGGGCATGATTCAATGCCTCGCCGGCTGTTTGCTTGGCGAGGGTTAGCACCAGCGGTGGGCCTGCATCTTTCACGGTGAGGCGAATGGCACTACCCGCTGTGAGCACTTGGTTGGTTTGCACTGCGACTTGCCCGCCCGCCAGTGAAAGCAAGGCTTTGCCGGTTGCGGCATCAGCTTTGAGCACGATGGCGGCAAGGGTTTGGCCTGATTTTAGAGGCACGCCGTGCAGTTGGGTTGTGATAGCGGTGAGTGCGCGGTCAATCTGCATGGCGCGGGCTTCCTCTGCGGGGCGAAATTCTGGGTTTGTGTCTGGGGGTTAACTCGAAGCCTATGGTCGGTTGCGTTAATACAATAGGGCACTTTAAGGTGAATCGGTAGGCAAAAATGGGAGCGGGTTGGTAGTTTCTGCTGACAAAATTTTGACAGCTTGAGCGGCGGCCGTTAGGGTTGGGTTTTATGGTTAAAATCCGCAGGCGTTGGGGGCGAATTCTTGCGCATGGGATTATGGGCGTACCCTTTTTTGTGAGCGATGCACGATGTCTGATCTTAAGCTGCGGGTTGTTGTGGATGTGCCGGAAGAGCGGGTGGCTGATTTAACCGCTTGGCTTGAGTTGCTCGGTGTGCAGGCCGTGGCGAATGACGCCCGGGCCGATGAGCCCGATGATCGCCCCATTATTGCCGGATTTTGCGGGGGCGATGCCTGTGCTGAACACTTAAATGATCGGGCGTTTAGGCCTTATCCGTGGGTGGTGATTGATACGGATTGCCCGCGATGGCTGGGGTTGCCCACCGCGCCATTTGCGAGTTTAAGTTGGCCTTGCACGTTGGCGGGTTTGCAGTCGGTGGTGAATCGCTTAACAAGCCGTTGGCGCGGGGCGCAGTTAATGTCTGCCGGCCAAGGTTTGGTGGGGGATACCCCGGCCATGCGGCAATTGCGGGCGCAAATTGAACAGGTGGCGCCCACCGATGCGACGGTGCTCATTTTGGGTGAATCGGGCACGGGTAAAGAGGTGATAGCGCGCATGATTCATCGCTTATCGCACCGCGCAGCCAAGCCCTTTGTACCAATTAATTGTGGGGCGATACCGGCCGATTTATTGGAGTCGGAATTATTCGGCCATGAAAAAGGCGCCTTTACCGGCGCGATTAGTGCGCGGCCAGGGCGCTTTGAGTTGGCGGAAGGCGGCACCTTATTTCTGGATGAAATCGGGGATATGCCCTTGCCGATGCAGGTAAAAATTTTGCGTGTGTTGCAAGAGCGCAGTTTTGAGCGCGTGGGCGGGCGGCAAACTTTAAATGCCGATGTACGCATCATCGCAGCCACTCATCGAGATTTAGAAACGCGGATTGCCGAGGGCAGTTTTCGGCAAGATTTATATTACAGGCTGCATGTGTTTCCGCTGGAAACCTACCCCCTGCGGGCGGTGCGCGCTGATATTCCCCTCATTATTGAGGCATTAGGGCAGCGCTTTATGCGGGAAGGGCGGCCGGTGGCGCGGTTAACCCCTGCCGCTAAGGCGGCTTTGGCGGTGTTGCCTTGGCCGGGGAACGTGCGCGAATTGGGCAATATGATTGAGCGCTTGGGCATTTTGTATCCCGAGCAAACCGTGGATTTGCCGCAATTGCCTGAAAAATTACGCAGCCAGTTGCCCGCCGATTGGCTGCCGCCTGAACTAAGTTCTAAGCTAACTGCCGTGCCCGTTCCCGCGCCCTCAGCAATGCCAACTGCTGAGCCCGCCAAGGCTGGGGCTTTGGCTTCGGCGGGTGTTTTGGGGGATGTCGATCCGCGCGATATGTTTGCCGCCGGGCTATTAGTGCCGCCCGCGTCTCGTGATTTAGCCGCTGCATGGCATTTGCCGACCGATCTCTTGGCGTTAGAGCAGTGCGTATGCCAATTGCCTGAATCGGGCTTTGATTTAAAAGCCTTGCTTGAAGCTATTGAGCAAGCATGGATCGTACAAGCGTTAACGCAGCATCAGGGGGTGGTGGCACAAGCGGCACGCCAATTGGGGATACGCCGCACAACACTGGTTGAAAAAATCAGGAAATATCAGCTTGCTGCGCGCATGGATGCGGACGATGGGCTCGCCTAAATGTTGCGATTGGCACAAACCCTGCTTGTAGCTCTTTAGTAGCAAAATCCTTCGGGATTGTGTCGGCCATAAAGCGCAGGGGGGCAAGATGAGTAACGGCATGTCTGTCGATCAAATTTTATCGCAAATGCGGATGATGCGGGTGCAGGCGGAGCAGCGCATCAACGCACCAGCCGAGGTGCCGCCTGTGGCGGGTGATTCGTTTTCATCCTTGCTGACCCGCGCCATTGGGCAGGTTAATGACTTGCAGCAAACCTCATCAAATCTTAAAACCCGCTTTGAACTGGGCGATCCGGCGGTGGACTTAACCCAAGTGATGCTGGCCGGCCAAAAAGCCTCGCTCGGGTTTAATGCCACCTTGCAAGTGCGCAACCGCTTGGTACAGGCGTATCAAGACGTGTTGAATATGCCCATTTAACGCGGGATAAAAAATCATGGCGCAAAATTCAATGACCCCGGGTCTATTAACCCCCACCCCTCTGGCTGAGCCGCAAACGCCGAGCTGGGTGCAGCAAATGGATGGCATTACCCAATCCACAAGCTTTCGCCAGCTGCTTATTTTGGTGGCGCTGGCGGCTACCATTGCCTTTATGGTGGGTTTTTTCTTGTGGGGGCAAAAGCCGAGTTTGGTGCCTTTGTATACCAATTTGGGGCCGAAGGAATCCGCTGCTGTGGTCGAAGCCTTAAAAGGCGCCAAACAAACCTATCAAATAAGCCCCAGCGGCGCGGTGTTGGTTGAGCCTGGCCAGCTGCCCGCTATCCGCATGACGCTGGCCGCGCAAGGCTTGCCGGCGGGTGATGGCGTGGGGCTTGAGATGCTGAATAAAGATCAGTCGCTTGGCACCAGCCAGTTTGTGGAGCAGGCACGCTATCAGCATGCCATTGAAATTGAACTGGCGCGGTCTATCGAGACTATTCAAGGCGTTTCTGCTGCGCGAGTGCATTTAGCGACACCCAAGCAATCGGTTTTTGTGCGAGAACAGCAGCCGCCGACCGCTTCGGTGGTAGTTGAACTATCACCGGGGCAGAGTTTGAGTGCGGCGCAGGTTCGGGCGATTGAACATTTGGTGGCATCCAGTGTGGCGGGCATGAAAACCGCGAATGTGAGTGTGATTGACCAGCGCGGGGAGCTCTTGAGTCAAAATTCTGACGATGCCAATGGCATGGGTTTAACCGACAAGCAGTTCGCCTATCGTCAACGGGTTGAGCGCGCGTATGCTCGTCAAATTGAAGCATTGTTAACCCCCGTGGTCGGCGCCGATCGGGTGCGGGCGCAAGTGTCGGCAAATATCGATTTTTCGCGCCAAGAAGGCACCAGTGAGAACTACGGTCCTAAAGCCGGCGTGCTTTTGAGTGAGCAAACCACGGACAACACCCGCGCGCTGGGCGATCAAGGCATTAATGGCGGGGTGCCCGGCGCCCTGACCAACCAGCCCCCCGGCGGCGGCACGGTGACGCCGCCAACCGCAGGCGGCCTGCAACCCCCAGGTAACTTAACGGTGCCGCAGTATCAGCAAATCGTGCAAACGCCCATCAGCTCACAAAAAAATGAAACGCGTAATTACAATGTGGATAAAGAAATTCGCCATACGCAATACGCCAGCGGCGCGGTCGATAAGCTCAATGTGGCGGTGTTGCTGGATGAAAAAACGATCACCGATAAAGACGGTAAAGTGACCCCAGAGCCTATGAGCGAGGCGGAGATTGCGCGGATTAAAGAGCTGGTGGCGCAAGCCGTGGGTTTAAATGAACAGCGTGGCGATAAATTGACGCTGGCCAGTATTCCGTTTGTTGAGCAAAAAATTGAAAAAGTCACCATCCCTTTGTGGGAGCAGGCCTGGTTTATGCCCTTGCTGAAAAATTTAGGCTTGGGCGTGGCAATGCTGGTGATTTTCCTGATGGTGGTGCGACCCCTGCTTAAAATGTTGACCGAAAAACCGGAACCCGCGATGGCGGCACTGCCGCAAGATCCGGCCTTGGCCTTGCCCGGCGCCGAGACCACGGAAGATGACGAGGGCGTGCAGTTAAGCTTGGGGCGTCAGCCGGGCGCTTTGGGTAACGCCAGTCTGGATGAGGATATGAATAATCTCGATGGCGTGCCGCAATTGATTGGCACGGCCAGTTATGCGGATAAATTACGTCAATTAAAACAAAGTATTAATCACGATCCCAAAGCGGTTGCTTCCGTGATTAAGCAATGGACGCACTCGGAGAACTAAGATGGCTCAAGCGCCGGTAAAAGAAGCCAAACCAGAAGCACCGAATGACAAAGCGCTCATCGCCGGGTTAAAGGGCCCCGAGCGGGTGGCCATTTTGATGATGGCGCTGGGCGAGGAATCGGCCGCGAAACTCTTCACCCAGCTCGATCCGCGCGAAGTGCAAAAAATTGGCCAAGCCATGGCGATGTTGCCCAATGTGACACGCTCGCAAATTCAGGCGGTGCTGGATCAATTCGTTGAGGATTTAGGCGATCAAACGGGCTTGGCCTTGGGCACAACCGATTACATTCGCAATGTGTTGAATCGGGCGCTGGGCGAGGATAAAGCGGCCGGCTTGCTCGATCGAATTACCGCCACGGGCAATCGCCGCAATTTAGAATTTTTGAAATGGATGGAGCCGCGTTCAATCGCCGAAATTATCCGCTACGAGCACCCGCAGATTATCGCCATTGTGCTGTCGCACCTTGAAAGCGATCAGGGCGCAGAGATTTTGCAAATGTTGCCGGAAAACATGCGCGCCGACATCATGCTGCGCATTGCGCATTTAGACGGCGTATCGCCACAAGCGTTACAAGAGTTAGATGACATTATGGAGCGTCAGGTTTCTGGCGCGGGCGGTGGCAAATCGTCCAAAGTGGGCGGCGTGAAAATCGCGGCGGGCATTATGAACTTCTTGGAAGGCAGCGTTGAAGAGGTGGTGATGGGTGCGATTAAATCCACCGATGCCGATTTGGGCAGCAAAATTGAAGATTTAATGTTTGTGTTTGGCAACTTGATTGATGTGGATGATCGCGGCATTCAAACCATACTGCGCGAAGTGCCCTCCGATCGCTTACTGCTCGCCCTGAAGGGCGCCGATCCGGAATTAAAAGAGAAATTCTTCAAAAATATGTCGAAACGAGCGTCTGAGATGATGCGCGACGATCTGGAATCATTAGGGCCAACCAAACTCTCGGATGTGGAAGGCGCCCAAAAAGACATTCTGCAGGCGGCGCGCAAATTAGCCGATGAGGGCAAAATTAGCCTAGGAGGCGGCGGTGAGCAGTTCGTCTAACCGTGCCGAAAGCCTTGCCGAAAGCCTTGCCAAAAGCCCCGCAGCCACGGCGGACGATCAGGCCGCGCCGGTTGTGCGCCCCTTAAGTGCGCATGATCGCCCGCATGATCGGGTGGAAGCGTGGTTAATGCCTGATTTTGATATGCCGCCCGTAGCCACAATGCCAGAGGCGATAGAGGATACCGCCGCCTTGGCCGATGCGGCAGCGCTCGCACAATTGACCCATGAGGCGGCGCAAGCGGGTTTTGCGCAAGGCCAGCGCGAGGGCTTTGATGCCGGGTTTGCTGCTGGACGCGCCGAAGGGCTTGCCGCCGGGCACACGGAAATCAATCAAATGCAGCAACGCCTGCAAGGCTGGCTGCAGCATTTAGCCAACCCCTTAGCCGAGCTTGACCGCGAGGTTGAGCTACAAATGGCACGCTTGGCCACGCAAATGGCGCGAGCTCTAATTTATCGTGAACTCACCCTGGAACCGGAGCAAATCGCTTTGGTGGCACAGGCTGCTATTGCTGCACTGCCCTTGGCGGTGCGCCAGATCACCGTGCTTTGTCACCCCCAAGAAGCGGATGCCTTGCAGTTGGCGATTCATACCGGTGCGCTCAACTTGCAGGGCCAGGGTGAAATTCATGTGCAAGGCGATACGGCGGTCGCGGCGGGTGGGTTGCAGGTTTTATCAAACACGGGGGGGATTCAAGCCCAAGTGGATGCAACGCTTGAATCGCGCTGGGCGAGTTTATGCTTGCGCATCTTAGGCGAATTAGCGCCGGGGCCTGCTGATGCGCTGCCTGAATTGGCAGAACAAGAGCCCAAACAAGAGCCCTCGCAACCCACGGCCTGCGAAGGCGATGTCAATCGGGCAGCAACGCCGCCTAAAACGCCGCCCACGGCAAGAGCCACGCCCCAAACTGCCACCGATGTGGCCACGTAATGAACCGCGCCAAGTCATTACGTGATCCGGCGGTGTTCGACCCGCCAAGCGCACGGGGTGTGCCGCCAGGGCTGGATTGGGCGCGCCACCTGATGGGCTTGCAAGCGCGGGTGATGCGGCCAAAGCTTGAATCCGAAGGGCGCATCGTGCGCGTGGTGGGTCTAGCTTTGGAGGCCAGCGGCTTAACCGCCGCCATTGGCGATCAATGCCGAATTTATCTTGATGTCTTGGTTTCAAGTGCAGCCCCCTGCATGGGCGCCCATGAGGGGCACTATATTGATGCGGAAGTGGTGGGGTTTTCAGCGCAAAACACCTACCTTATGCCGCTTGAAGCCTTGCGCGGCATAGCGCCAGGGTGCCGGGTACGAAATCAAGGCGCCGCCATTCGTGTGCCGCTCGGTAGAAGCTTGCTGGGGCGTGTGCTCGATGCGCGCGGCCAACCGCTGGATGACGGCCCCGCCTTACAGGGCGATACCCCGGTCGATTTACAAGGCCGGGTCAACAATCCGCTGAAACGCCGCCCCATTCGGGCGCCGTTAGATGTGGGTGTGCGCGCGATTAACGCCCTGCTTACCGTGGGGCAGGGGCAGCGTATGGGGATTTTTGCGGGCAGTGGCGTGGGCAAAAGCATGCTGCTTGGCATGATGACCCGATACACCAGCGCCGATATTATCGTAGTGGGGCTGATTGGCGAGCGGGGGCGCGAGGTGCGGGAGTTCGTGGCCGAAATTTTAGATGATGAAGCCCGTGCCCGCGCCATTGTGATTGCCGCCCCGGCGGATGCCTCGCCCTTGATGCGGCTGCATGGAGCGAATTTAGCAACGGCGATTGCCGAGTATTTTCGCGAACAAGGCTTTGATGTGTTGCTCCTGATGGATTCGCTCACCCGCTATGCCCAAGCGCAGCGTGAGATTGGGCTGGCTATTGGCGAGCCCCCAGCGACCAAAGGGTATCCGCCCTCGGTGTTTGCCAAGTTGCCGGCCTTGGTTGAGCGCGCTGGCAATGGCGAATCAAGCGAGGGCAGCATGACGGCGTTTTATACCGTGCTCGTGGAGGGCGATGACCAAAACGAGCCGATTGCTGATGCCGCGCGCGCTATTTTAGACGGACACATCGTGCTTTCGCGGGCGATTGCCGAACGCGGGCGCTACCCCGCGATTGATATTGAAGCCTCAATCTCCCGCCTCATGCCTGCGCTGGTATCGCCAGAACACTTAGATTTGATGCAGCGCTTTAAGCAATTAATGAGCACGTATAATCAAAGCCGAGATTTACTGGCCGTAGGCGCGTATCGTCGTGGGCATGATGTGCGTCTTGATCGCGCGATCGACGTGCAACCCGATTTAGAAGCCTTTTTGCGCCAAGCTATTGATGAGCAGGCTAATTTAGCCTCAAGTTTCGCGCAATTAGAAGCCTTAATGAATACATCATGAACCGAACTTAAGGAGTGCGTTTGATGAATCAATCCCGCATTAACCGCGTGAAAGGCGTTGAGAAAATTATCGAAAATGGTGCCATCCTCGCCAAAGAGTCGGTGCTGATGTGTCAGCAACGTCTTGATGAGCAACAAGCGCGGCTTGTGCAATTAAGTGACTATTTACAAGAGTATGCCGCCGGGCTTGGGTTCGCCACAGGCGGCACCAGCCAGGCCTTTGCCCTGCAAAATTATCGCGCGTTCATGGGCAAAATTGAGCAAACCATCGTCCATCAAAAAACCGTGGTAGCGCAAATTCAGGCGGAATTAATCGCCTGCCAACATGCCGCCGCCGAGGCCAACAGCCAGCATCGTTCGGTTGAAAAACTGCGCGGGCGGTTTGAAGCCGAGCGTAACCGCGCCCAAGATAAACAAGAACAAAGCGTTAATGATGCCCACGCCGCGTTGCGGCAACACAACCCATTGGGTCTTTAAATGAAGGAGCGCGCTGTATGGCCACTTTAACGAACGTCATAAGCCCGCCTGCCTCAGCGGGCAAATCTTTCACTGATGCACAGGCGGGTGCTTCAACGCAAGGTACTCGCAGCCTGGGCGATTTCGCCCAATTGATGTCGGGCGCCATTGAAGCGCAGACGAATGCCGCCACGCCAAGCGCCAGTTCGGGTGTGGGCGGGGCGGGGGCATCCAGCTCGCTTAATAACACCGGCGCGCCATCGAGCGTCACCGATACGCAAACCATGCTCAATCAGCTCCAAGCCAGAATCAACACCTTGCTCACGCAAAATCCCCCGCTAACCGCACAAGCACAGCAAAGTTTAAAAATGCTCCAACAGCAGATCGCCGACGTGGCCGCTACGCTTGAGGCGGCGGCAGACCCAATGGCAGAGGCTGCGCTGGGCGCTAAAACCTTGAGTGATTTGCAAAAAGAGCTGAATCAACTCCAAACGCTGCTATCACAATCCGATCAAGATGGCAGCAATTGGAGCACGCAAATACAAGCCATGGCGCTTAGCTTTGCGCAAGGATTTAACCCATCATTCTCCTCAAAGGCCGCGTTAACCGGCGCCGCTCAAGCGGGCATTAATTCCGCCCGTGATGGGTTAAACCCAGCGGGCAGGGTAATGAATGCCCCAAATAATGCATTAGCAGCCCAAAATAATCAGGCCAGTGCATTAAATGATGCAGAGGGTTCAATGGCGAGCGGTGTGAATGCGAATTTTGTGCAAGATTCTCGTGCTGCCGCTCAATTAATGGCCGAGCCAATGGCCAATAGCGCCGCATCCTCGCAGAGCGCGAGTAATTTAAACGCGGTTAATCAAAACCTAAGTCATTTGCTTGCCGATAACGTTAACTCAACTAACACTGCGCAATTAAACATGGCGCAAGCCAATTTAACGATAAACCCGCCCACAGCCGGTTTATCTGTCGCGTTAAATTTAGGATTGCCCACTTCTTTGCCGGTGGCGGGATTTGGCTCAATTGCCAGCGACTCGGTTTGGCGCACTATGCCCGGTGCATTAGATTTAAATCAGGCAAAATTGCCGGGTGACTTGGGGCAAAACATTCAATGGATGATTGGAAAAAATATCTCTCGGGCAACTTTAGATATTAATCCGGCGAATTTAGGACCACTTAAAATCACGATCGATCAACAGCACGATCAAATTCAAATTCAAATTATGGCCGCCCATCATCTCACCCGCGATGCGCTTGATCAGGCCATTCCTCGCTTGCGCGAATGGTTACAAGATGCGGGTTTAAATCAGGCACAAGTGACGATCGCAAATTTTGATTTACACAGTGGGCAAAATCCATTTTTGAATCAAAACCAAGCAGGTGGCCAAGAAGGCGGCTTAGGGCAGCAAGCTTCGCCAAGCTCGGCGGGTGCCGTGCCCGCAAGGGGTGCCGATAATGTTAAAACGGCTGATGACAGTGTGCAAAAATTAACTTCGCTTTGGCGTTTGGATACCTTTGTGTAAATGGCGGGTATTAGATAATCAGACCGAGTTGTTGGCGTGATTTGATTGGGGTGCGTCGGTTTATTTGACCTCAGTCATTAAATTGATAGAATCTTAAGGGTTGACGTTATCTCCATCATGCAAAACAGGTACCCTATGAGCACAATTGACTTAAACAATTTATCCGAAAACGATTTAAAACAATTAATGGCAAATGCTGAGCGCACGTTGCGTGACCGTCATCAGCAGCGCATTCACAGCTTGCGTAAAGAGGCGGAAGAATTAGCGGCCAGCTTGAATATGTCGGTGGCTGATGTGTTTGGTTTCAATAAAACCTCTAAATTGGCGAATAAGAAATTACCCGCTAAATACATTAACCCTGCTGATTCATCGCAAACTTGGTCAGGCCGCGGTAAACGTCCCCATTGGTTGGTTGATGCGTTAGCCCGCGGTGAATCACTCGAGAAATTTGCCGTTTAATTCGCTTTTAATTGAATTGAATTGGATTAAAGCCGGTTTTTAACCGGTTTTTTTATGGCACAGCTCAAGCCTGTGGCGTGGCGGTTTTTTGAGCCTTAATTGCCGCGCTTAAGGTTAAGGCTTCGTATAACCAAGGCGGCGTGTGGGTTAGCTCTTTGATTAAAGCTTGAGTGGTGCGCTCAATAATTTGGTGTTCAAGCAACAGTTCGGCATCAATAGCCCACTGTTTAACCGCCGCCTCTGGCACGCCCTGATGTTGCGCTACGCTAATGAGCTGCATCATGGCGTCGCGGTACCAATGCGCCCGTTTGATGCTGCGCTCATCGGGAATTTCAGCCAGCGCCATCGTGGCGGCGGCAATAAGCGGTGCTGTGGGCTTTTGGCGATCCGCATCGCGGCGCAGGAGCTTGGCAGCCATGGGGGCGGTTACATCAATGGGCGCAAGAAACATTAAGCCTAAAATAAAGGCCAGTAGCAGCGTTTGATGATCCCTGGCCGTTTCGGCGCGTCGAATCATGAGCTGCACCAAGGGGTCTGGGTTTTTGGTGGCCAGAAAAAATGCCGCACCTTGATCGATGTCTTCTGAGCTAAGCACTTGGCCGAGCTTTGTGAACGCGAGCGCCCAGAGCGCTTGTTGCAGGGGGCCGGGTTCTTGGCTGAGCAGGGGCCAAAGGGTATCCCATGCTTCATCCATGCCGCCTTGATCGATGAGCTGTTCAATCAATAACTGCACGCCTTCGAGCAATAAATCATCACTCTGGTGCGCTTTTGCCTGTGCGATGGCCTGTTTCATGGGCGCAATCGCTTTGAACAGAGCGCGGTTGTTTTGGTAGATTCGAGCCAAATCAAGCTGCGCTTGAATGATTTGTTCGGGCGGCAGCGCGCGGGTGTCTGGTTGCTTTAAGGCGTGCTCAAGCGTCTGCGTCGCCGCCGTTAAGTTGCCCTGTGCCGCCAAAGCCAGCGCATGAGTGTGGCGTAAACCAAAATCATCGCATTCGCTGAGCAGGGCTTGGGTGAGCGCAATGGCGGCGTCGATGTTGCCCGCTTCAAGGTTCATCATGCTTACCGCATCGGCAATTTCAATGCGGCGCTCAAGTTGTTCGGGCATTAACCAGTGGAGCAGCCATTCAAGCTCGGCTAAATCGGCAAGGTCTTGGTGCCAGCGCTCGTGATAGAGCCAGTCGGTGATGGTTCTGATGCCTTTGGCATCTAACTCTTTGCCGCCCTCTGGTTGATTCATGCGCAAAAACAAGGCTTGCAATGACGTGGGTAGGTTGTGGGGCGGCGTGATGGGCTGGATCATAGTGCGTGCTTTGAAAAATAAGTGGGCACAGTTTAGCAGTGCGCGGTGTTAGTATGCGCGCCGGAGTTGGCTAGACTGTCGCGGCGTAGCAATACGCGGAGGAAAGTCCGGGCTCCACAGGGCAGAGTGCCAGGTAACGCCTGGGCGGCGTGAGCCGACGGAAAGTGCAACAGAAAATAAACCGCCGAACGGCATCGCAAGATGTGCGTGGTAAGGGCGAAACGGTGCGGTAAGAGCGCACCGCATCCGTGGTAACACGCGATGGCACGGCAAACCCCACTCGGAGCAAGACCAAATAGGGAAACAATGGCGTGGCCCGCGCTGTTTCCGGGTAGGTTGCTTGAGGGCATCGGTGACGATGACCCCAGATGAATGACAGTCCTCGACAGAACCCGGCTTACCGGCCAACTCCCCCTCATTTTGCCAATCTCGGCCGCGATGGCGGCAACGGCGCCCTGATCATCAAGCTGCTCCCAAATTGGGGCAATTTAAGATGATTTTTTGTGGTGAATGAATCACCAATGCTCTTCGTGCGCTTTATTAGCAATGATTTGTAACTCGCTGTTTTCCTCAAGAAAACCCCATTCCTGCTTGCGCATAAATATCGCGTAACTCTTTGTGCTGTAAAGAAAAAATACGCAAACCCCTTGTTTGTGGGTTTGGGTGGCGATATAGTGCATTTGTGTGGGGGGAAGTGGGGAAAGGTGGGAAAAAGTGTTTAGAGGGATCACCAACCTGAATCTGGATGGTAAAGGACGTTTGGCTATGCCAACGCGCCATCGGGCGGCTTTTGCCGCCGATGAAGGGCAAATGGTGTTAACGATCGACACAGAAGAGCGCTGCCTGTTGCTTTATCCCTTCGCCACCTGGCTCGTGATCGAGCGTCAAATTGATAATCTTCCTTCATTTAATAAAACCGCTACCCGCATTAAGCGCATGTTGATTGGTCATGCCACGGAAATGGCGCTGGATGCGGCAGGGCGTATTTTGGTGCCCGCCGAATTGCGCGGCCACGCGGAGCTTGATAAAGAAGTCGTTTTGGTGGGGCAGGGCAAAAAATTGGAGCTCTGGTCGCAGGCAAACTGGACGCTGCAAACTGAGGTGTTTTTGAGCGCAGCCGATGATGAATCACTCCCCGCCGCGCTGGAGTCCATTTCATTATGACCACCGCACAGCCTTTAACGCATGAAACCGTGCTGCTGGCGGAAGCCGTTCAAGGCCTCGCCGTTCGCTCCGAGGGGATTTATCTCGATGCGACGTTTGGCCGGGGCGGGCATAGTGCCGCGATATTGGCAAAATTAGGTGACAGCGGCCTTTTGTTTGCGACCGATCGGGATTTGCGCGCAAAAGTCGCCGCCGAGGCGTTAACTGCCAGCGATGCGCGGGTGCAGTTTAAGCATGTCGAGTTTTCCAAAGCGCCAGATTGGTTGGCCAGTTTGGGGTTGCAAGGGCAGGTTGATGGCGTGCTGTTTGATTTAGGGGTTTCTTCACCCCAAATTGATGAGGCGGCACGCGGGTTTAGTTTTCAGCAAAACGGCCCTTTGGATATGCGGATGAATCAGCAAGCAGGGCAAACGGCGGCGCAGTGGTTGGCGATTGCCGAAGAAGTGGATATTGCCAATGTTTTGTATCAGTTGGGGGATGAGAAATTCTCCCGCCGGATTGCCCGCCGCATTGTGGAAACCCGCGCCACACAGCCCTTATTAACCACCTTTGATTTGGTGCGCTGCATTGTTGAGGCAACGCCTCGTCAAGATCCGCGCAAACACCCGGCCACGCGCAGTTTTCAGGCGATTCGTTTGCACATAAATCGTGAGTTAGATGAAATTACTCAAACGCTGGCGCAGGTGGTGGATTTGTTGGCCATTGGTGGCCGTTTGGTGGTGATTAGTTTTCATTCGCTCGAAGATCGCATTGTTAAAAACTTTATGCGTGATGAAAGCACAACCGATAAAGACTTTTTCGGCCAGCCCGTAGGTACCGCCCGCCTAAAGCGCGTGGGCGGTTCGGTGCGCGCCTCTGCGGCTGAAATTGCCCGTAACCCCCGTTCCCGCAGCGCGATTATGCGCATTGCAGAGCGTGTGGCATGAGATTTGTATTGGTATTGCTGGGGTTGATGGTGTTTGGCTCCGCTTTGGTTGTGGTGGATACCGCGCAGCGTGATCGGGATTTAACTCGCACGTTGAGCGAGCATCGTCTGGTAATCCAAAAATTAAATGTAACTTATGCCGAGTTGCAATTAGAAGAAGGGGCTTTGGCATCACAGGGGCGGGTGGATCAAATCGCACAAAGCCGTTTGTTCATGCATGCGCCCGCTGCTAATCAAGTCACGATGGTGTCCCGGTGAGTCGCGCCGTGCCCGCTTTGAATCAAAAACGCACCCTCGCGCCCGATGCCAATGACCGTTTGGTGCGGGGGCTTTTTTGGTTGGGCGCGCATTGGCGCGTGGCGATTGTGTCGGGGTTGTTTGCATTATCGGCCTTGGTTTTGTTGGGTCGCGCGGTGCAATTGCAAGTCAGTGAGCAGGGTTTTTATCTGCAGCAAGGCGGCGATCGTCAGCAACGCGCGCAGGTCATCCCCGCCCATCGCGGCATGATTACCGATCGCAATGGCGAGCCTTTGGCCATTAGCGTGCCGATGGATTCGGTATGGATTAACCCCATGGAGTTAACCAAGTTTTATGCCCAATTGGCCGCCGGCGCGCTGCCACGAAAAATTAAAGACAGGGATCCCATTCAAACCTTAGCTAAGTTTTTGGCTATGCCAAAATCCAGCCTGCAGGCTTTGGTAGATAGCAATCGTGCCAAGCAGTTCATCTACGTTAAACGCCAATTGCGTCCAAGCTTAGCCGATCAAATACGGGCGGCGCATCTGCCGGGCGTGGGCTTGCAGCGCGAGTATCAAAGGTTTTATCCCACTGGGGATGCGATTGCGCCCTTGCTCGGGTTTACCAATATTGATGACCAAGGCCAAGCAGGATTAGAGGCCAGTTATAACAATTATTTGGCGGGCACACCGGGTCAACGGCTGATCTTAAAAGATGCTTATGGCCATGAGGTGGATGATCTAGGCGTGGTTAAAGAGGCGCAGCCGGGGCACGACCTCACTTTATCGATTGATAAACGGCTGCAATATTTAACCTACAGCGAATTGGCTAAAGGCGTAGCCGATCATCAGGCTGAATATGGTTCAGCCGTGTTAATGGATGTGGCTACGGGCGAGGTTTTGGCCATGGCCAGTGTGCCTTCGTTTAACCCCAACAACCGCGCCAGCATGAGCCCCGCACTCACGCGCAACCGGGCGATGGTTGATCAATTTGAGCCCGGCTCATCAATGAAGCCTTTCACCATTACCGCCGCCTTAGAAAGCGGTCGCTGGAAACCCAGCAGCACGGTGGATACCAATCCCGGCTGGGTGCGCATTGGTGGGTTCACTATTCGCGATCACCGTAATTATGGTGTGCTGGATTTGCGCGGAATTTTAGAAAAGTCCAGTAATGTTGGCGCCAGCCACATTGCCGAAGATATTGGCGCGCAGGCGCTCTGGACAAATATGCGGGCATTTGGTTTTGGTCAGGATACCGGCGTGGGGTTTTTAGGCGAGGTGGCGGGCAAGCTCGAAGATTGGCGCAAATGGAGCGTGAGTGGTACCGCCGCGCATTCCTATGGTTATGGCTTATCGGTGACCACCTTGCAGCTGGCAACAGCCTATGCGGCATTAGCCAATCACGGCCGGTTCATTCACCCAAGCTTACTTAAGGTAGATGGCGCACCGAGCTTTACCCAAATTGCCCCGGCAAAGGATTGCGATACGGTCGTAAATCTTTTGCAATCGGTGGTCAGCCCGCAGGGTACCGCGCCAAAGGCACAAATCGCCGGCTTTCAAATCGCAGGGAAAACCGGTACTTCGCGCATGATTGGCACCGATGGCAGTTACTCCAAAGATAATTACAACACGGTATTTGCCGGCATTGCGCCCGCAAGCAGCCCCCGTTTGGTGCTGATTGTCGTGGTGACCAACCCGCAAAAAGGCAGCTATTACGCCGGCGATGTCGCTGCACCAATTTTCCAAAATATTATGACCGGCGCGCTGCGCATGCTAAATATTCGCCCCGATAACCTGCCCAAACAACCCGCACAAATCACAAAAGCCACCACACCGGTCGCCATTCGGCCAGCCAAGGCGGGTGGCACATGAGTCTTTTAACCTTTAACCCGCAATCAGTGGCGCACTTGGCCGAAGCGATTGGGCTTGATGTCGCTTCGCCTGAATTGGCGCATGCCTTAAGTGATGATTCGCGCGAGATTACGCCGGGCATGATTTTTATTGCAAGGCGTGGCGTGGCGCACAGCGCGCAGGCGTACATTCAAAGTGCCTTGGATGCCGGTGCCGTTTGGGTGCTCAGCGATGAGGCCTATCAGGATGCGCGGGTGAGTGTTGTGGCCGATAGCGCGTTGATGCTAATCGCGCTGGTGCGTGCTGCCACGGGGTTCGCAGTGGACGATCTTTATATCATCGGCATCACGGGCACCAATGGGAAAACAAGCGTGGCGCAATTTATCGCCAGCGCCTTAGCGGCTAGCGGCGCGCCACACACCGCGCAGATCGGCCTCGTTGGCACGCTCGGCGCGGGGTTCTGGTCGCCCGATTTGCGTCTGCTTGTGCCCACCCACAACACCACGCCTGGGCTTTTAGCGGTATTGGTGCATTGCGTCGCGTTTTTAAGCCAAGGGGTGCGCTATGTGGTGATGGAAGTTTCCTCACACGCATTGGCGCAAAATCGGTTGCGGGGTTTACCCATCCGGTCGGCGGTGTTTACCAATTTGAGCCGAGATCATCTCGATTATCATCAAGATATGGCCGCTTATTTTGAGGCCAAAGCGCGGCTGTTTGCTTGGCCTGGCTTACAAACCGCCATTGTTAATTTCGATAGCCCCTATACGGAAGATTTGATTTCGCAGCTCAACCCCAATGTAGATTGCTGGGCTTATGGTTTGGGTGAGCCCGATTGGCGGGTGGCGGATTGTCATCAAATGACCTTGAAAAAACTTGCGCTCAATGCCCAAGGATTTGATGCCCAAATGGCAACCCCCTTGGGTGAGGCGCACATTAACCCCGTGCTAATTGGCTTATTTAATGTTGCCAATATGATGGCTGCCTTGGCCACGGTGCTGGCCTTAGGTATGCCTTTGGGCGTGGCGGTGCCGGCCTTAAATCAAGTCGCGCCACCAACCGGGCGCATGCAGCGCGTGGCCTTGCCCAATGGCGCTGTGGCGGTGATTGATTATGCCCATACGCCCGACGCGCTCGATCAGGTGTTGCGTGCTTTGCTTGATCATCGCGGGGCAGATGCCAAAATTTTATGCGTGTTTGGCTGTGGCGGGGATCGCGATCAAGGCAAACGCCCCCTGATGGCGGCGGCGGCGGAGCGCTTGGCCGATACTTTAATCTTAACCAGCGATAACCCGCGTAGCGAAGCCCCCGAGGCGATTGTGCAGGCAATGCGCGCGGGCTTAACTCAGCCTAGTCTTGCGCAAATTGAGTTAGATCGCGGCGTGGCCATAACGCAAGCTTTGGCGCAGGCGAACGCGGGCGATTGGGTGCTGATTGCCGGCAAAGGCCATGAAACCACCCAAGAAGTTCAAGGACAGGTTTGTCCCTTCAGTGATTTTGCAACCGTGATGGCGTGGTGCGCGTCGCATAATGCAGGGGGTGCCTCATGATGCGCGCACAACTCACCCAAATTGCCGAGTGGTTAGCTGTGACCGCGCAGGTTAGGGACGTTGCATGCACGGTGCACGGTGTGAGCATTGATACGCGAACCCTGCAGCCGGGCAATTTATTTGTAGCCATCAAAGGCGCGCGCTTTGATGGCCACGATCACCTAGCCCAAGCGCAAGCGCAGGGCGCCGTGGCTGCGGTGGTTTCGCAAATGCACCCCAAATGTTCGCTGGCGCAAATTGTGGTGCCAGATACCCTGGTTGCGCTGCAAACCTTGGGCGCACGCTGGCGCGATGCGGTAAACCCGACCGTCATTGCTATTACGGGCAGTGCCGGCAAAACCACGGTAAAACAATTGTTGGCCGCACTGTTTGCCCAGCGCGGAGCCACGCGCGCCACGTTAGGCAATTTAAATAATGAGATTGGGGTGCCGCTGACCTTACTGGCGCTCGAACCCAACGATCGATTTGCCGTGATTGAACTCGGCGCGAACCACGTGGGTGAAATTGCTCGTCTTACCGCCTTGGTGCACCCTGATTTTGCGTTGGTGACGATGGCGGGTAGCGCCCATGTGGGTGAATTTGGATCGGTGGATGCCATCGTGCAGGCCAAAGGTGAGCTTTACACCGGCCTTGCGCCCACCGCGCACGGCATTATTAATCTCGATTCTTATGGAAGTGCGGTATGGCAAGCGCAGTGCACAGCGCCGTGGCAGGGCTTTAGCTTAAATAACGCCGATAAAGCCCCAGAAAACGCACGCTGGCAGGGGGTTTATCATCCAAAAACTGATTGCCTCACTATAACCGAGGCAGGCTTACCCTTACTGGCAGCGGTTAAATTACCGATGCCCGGCACGCATAACGCCACCAATTTGCTGGCGGCGATTAGTGTGGCGCGTGCCGCGGGTTTATCAATAATCGAAATTGAGCAAGGGTTACACCACTTTGCGCCGCCGCTTGGCCGCATGAGCGTGCACCCCATTAATGCCCAGCTCACACTGATTGACGATACCTACAACGCCAATCCGGAATCGATGCGGGCCGCGATCGATTATTTGGCGAAGCAATCCGGACTTAAATTGGCTGTTTTGGGAGATATGGGCGAGTTGGGGGATCAAGCAGCAGCACTGCATCAGGCGGTTTTGCAGCATGCCAGCGTGCAGCCCATCACGGGCGTGCTGACGCTGGGGCAGGCTATGAGCGCGGCGGTTGAGAGCCTTGGGCCTTTAAAGCCAGCGCCATCTTTTAGCGCATACCAAACCCCGCATGCGCTGGCCGATGCGCTCTTAAACATCATGGCGCAAAGCGCAGCTCAGGTGCCAGCGCAGCCGCTTACGATTTTATTTAAAGGTTCTCGATTTATGCAGATGGAGCGGATCATGGCGCAGGTTCAGCCTTCCGTTTTCCTCAAGGATGCGCACTAGTATGTTATTGATTTTATTTGATTGGCTGGCGAAATATCACAGTGCGTTCGGCGTTTTTCATTATTTAACGCTACGCGCCATGCTGGGGGTGCTCACTGCGTTAACGGTGGCGCTTTGGGTGGGTCCTTCGATGATTCGCTGGCTGCAAGCGATGAAAGCCGGACAGCCCATTCGCAGTGACGGGCCACAAAGCCATCTCACCAAAGCAGGCACGCCGACGATGGGCGGCGCGCTGATTTTGGTGGCCATTGGAGCGGCCGTGCTGCTCTGGGGCGATTTAACTAATGTGTATGTTTGGATTGCGCTGCTCACTACCTTCGGGTTTGGCGTGATTGGCGGCTATGACGATTATTTAAAGCTATCTAAGCGCAACAGCAAGGGCTTGGCTTCGCGTTATAAATATTTTTGGCAATCGGTGATTGCGCTGGTGGTGGCGGTCATTTTGTTTTCGATGGCTAAAACACCGCAAGAGACGGGTTTGATTATCCCGCTATTTAAAGATGTACTGATTCCCTTAGGGTTTGGCTACATTTTGCTGACCTATTTTGTGATTGTAGGCAGCTCCAATGCGGTGAACTTAACTGATGGCTTAGATGGTTTGGCGATTATGCCTACGGTGCTGGTGGCAGGCGGCTTATCGGTGTTTGCTTATGTGACGGGCAACGCCAAATTCGCGCTGTATTTGGGTATTCCCTTTGTGCCCGGGGTCGGTGAGCTGGCGGTATTTTGTGCGGCCATCGTGGGGGCGGGTTTAGGGTTTTTATGGTTTAACAGTTATCCCGCCCAGGTGTTTATGGGCGATATTGGCGCGCTGGCGCTGGGCGCCGCCTTGGGCGTGGTGGCGGTGATGGTGCGCCAAGAAATTGTGCTTTTTATTATGGGCGGCATTTTTGTGCTGGAGACCATGTCGGTTATTTTGCAGGTAGCCTCGTTTAAGCTCACCGGCAAACGCATTTTCCGCATGGCACCGATTCATCATCATTTTGAGCTTAAAGGCTGGCCCGAGCCTAAAGTGATTGTGCGATTTTGGATTATCACTGTGATTTTGGTGTTAATCGGTTTAGCGACGTTGAAGGTGCGCTAATGAACCGCCATCACCTTATTTTAGGCATGGGCAAAACGGGGCAATCGGTTGCGCGGCATCTTGCGCGGCTGGGTTTGGCCTTTGCAGCCGCCGATACCCGCGAGGATGCGGCCTTGCGCCAAGTGTGGTGCGAGGCTTTCCCCCAATGCGCGCTGGCCATGGGCGATTTACCGGCGAGTTTACTGATTAATGTTGAGTCGATTATCACAAGCCCCGGTATCGCGTTCGATCATCTGTTTTTGAACCAAGCGCGGGCGCAGGGGATTAAAATTCGCGGCGATATTGATTGGGCATTGCACGCATTAACACGGCCTTATGTCTTGATTACCGGGGCTAACGGCAAAAGCACCGTCACCGCATTGGTGGGTGAATTGCTGCGCGCGTTGGGGCTTAAAGTGGCGGTGGGCGGTAATTTTGGTACACCTGCGCTGGATTTATTTTTAGAGGCAAGCGATGTGTGGGTGCTCGAAGTTTCAAGCTTTCAGCTTGAATCAACCGACTTAACCGAGCTTACCCCGCCAGCGGCAACGGTGCTCAATATCAGCCAAGATCATCTTGATCGGCATGGCGATTTAACGCGCTATGCCGCAATTAAAGAAACCGTGCTGCATACAGCAAAGGTATCCCTCATCAATCGGGATGACCCGATGGTGCGGGCGATGCGGCTCCGTGCGGGTGGAAAAATCCTAACCTTTGGCGCCGATGCCCCAGCCAGCGCGCAGGATTTTGGGTTAATTAATGACGCAGGGCAGGTGTGGTTAGCGCGCGGGACGCAGCGGATTTTTCCCGCCGCACAATTAGGAATTTATGGCCTACACAATCAGATGAATGCACTGGCTGCGCTGGCACTGGTGACGGGAGTGTTAGATACGCCCAACGCGGCACCGCTGGATTTAACGGATGCGCGCATTGCGCATGTTTTAAGCACATTTGCTGGATTAGCGCATCGGGCGCAGCGCGTGGGCATTGTCGGGGGCGTCACGTTTATTGATGATTCTAAAGCCACTAATGTGGGGGCGGCTGTTGCGGCTATTGCAGGTCAAACCACGCCCTTGGTGTTGATTGCCGGCGGGCAAGGCAAAGGGCAGGATTTTACTGACCTAGCGCATGCCTTAAGCGCACAGGGCGCAGGTTTGGTGTTGATGGGGCAAGATCAGGCGCTCTTGGCCGAGGCGGTTAAATCCCACATGCCAAAGTTGCCCACCCGCCATGTTCATTCCATGCCCGAAGCGGTGCAGGCCGCCTTTGAGATGGCCGCGCCCTTTGCCCCCGTAGGGGCAGTGGTGCTGTTGGCGCCTGCCTGTGCCAGCCTTGATATGTTTGCAAGTTACCATGATCGAGGGGTGCAGTTTGCCGCCGCCGTTCACGCGTTATCGCGCCAACGGGTGCCCGCATGAACCGTACGCTTGAAAAATTGCTGCCCTGGCTCGCTAAAAGCGCGACACAGACCAATGCGGTGCGAGCGGGTATTCGGATTGATCCCATTTTTTTAACCGCAGTTTTGATTTTATTGGGCTGGGGCTTGGTCATGGTGACGTCCTCTTCTTTAGAATTGGGTGAGCGATTCGGTAATCCGTTCTTTTTTGTGATTCGCCAAGCCATCGCCATCATCATCGGCGGCTTTATTGTGATGTGGGTGATCTTGCGCCAGCCCATTGCCCGCTGGGTGGAATACAAATCGGTTATTTTGATTGTGTCTTTACTGATGCTGTTTGTGGTTTTGGTGCCGGGTATTGGCCATGCGGTGAATGGGGCAAATCGATGGATCTCTTTGGGGCCTGTTAACATCCAAGTCTCTGAATTTGCACGGCTTGGCGTCATTATTTGGATGGCCGGGTACATTGCCACCCACACCATTAAATTGCAAAGCCGCATTACGGGGATGTTTGGGCCCATTATTGTGATTGGCTTAACCAGCCTATTGCTTCTGATTCAACCGGATTTCGGCACCACCGCGGTGCTTGCCGCCACTTTGTTTGCGATGGCTTGGTTGGCGCGTGCCCAATGGCAGATGATGGTGGGTTCTACAGTGGTGTTAACCGTGTTGGGCGTGTTTGTGGTTTTATCTGAACAGTACCGCATCGAGCGTTTGCTCTCGTTCTCAAACCCCTTTGCTGATCCCTTCGGCCACGGTTATCAATTAGCCAATGCCCTGATTGCCATTGGCACCGGCGGCGTGTTTGGTCGAGGATTGGGGGAGAGTATCCAAAAATTATCGTATTTGCCCGAAGCACACACCGATTTTATTTTTGCGGTGCTCTCAGAAGAACTGGGGCTGGTGGGTGTTGTGGTACTGATGCTCTTGTACGGCATCATCGTGTGGCGCGGGTTTGTGATTGCCAATATGGCTTGGCGAGAAAATCAAATTGCCGGTGCGGCACTGGCCTGGGGTATCAGCGTGTGGCTGGGTATGCAGGCACTCATCAACATGGGCGTGAACATGGGCGTGCTGCCAACCAAAGGCCTCACGCTGCCTTTGATGAGCTACGGCGGTTCGGCCATTATTGTGGCGCTTATTTCACTCGGGTTTTTAATGCGGGTGTATCACGAGGCCGCCTTGGTGGCGCAATTACGCGAACATCAGGCGGCAAAACGCCAACAAGAAGGGGCAAACAGTGCCCCCGTGCAGACACAGGAGGTGTCGATATGAATCAGGTAAGCCAAACCGAGCAGCCCGTGGTTTTCGTGATGGCCGGCGGTACAGGGGGGCATGTCATTCCCGCCTTGGCCGTGGCAAACGGTTTGCGCGATCAAGGATGCCTCATTCGCTGGCTTGGCACATCGGCCGGTATTGAGGCTAAATTAGTCCCCGAGGCCGGATTTCCTGTCGATTGGCTCAGCATTGGCGGGATGCGGGGTAAAAGCTGGTTCACCCGATTAGCAACGCCATGGCGCTTGGTACGCGCCACGATTGCCGCACGCAATTATTTCACCAAGCATAAACCCGCGCTGGTGTTGGGGCTGGGCGGGTATGCTTCAGGGCCTGGCGGGCTCGCGGCACGCTGGCTGGGTATCCCACTGATTATTCACGAACAAAATGCCGTGGCGGGTTTAACCAATCGGGTGTTATCCCGCATGGCGAATGTCACCTTGGCCGCCTACTTAACCGCGTTTGCCAAGCAACCTAAGCACTTCACCGTGGTGGGTAACCCGGTACGCGCCGAAATTGTGGCCTTAGCCGCGCCCACGCAGCGCCAGGTTGCGCATCGGGGGGCGCTGCGCGTCTTGGTTTTGGGTGGCAGCTTAGGCGCGCAAGCCTTAAATGAATTAGTGCCTGCGGCGTTGGCGCGATTAAGCCAAATACAACCCTTGCACATAAAACATCAAACCGGCAGCCGGCATTTGGAACAAACGCGCACCAACTATGGCCACAGCGTTTGGTCGGTGGAGAGCACCATCGAGGTTGTCGATTTTATCGAGGATATGGCGGCGGCGTACGGCTGGGCTGATTTTGTGATTGCCCGCGCCGGCGCGCTCACGGTGGCAGAAATAAGCGTGGCGGGGCTGGGTGCTTTATTTGTGCCCTTCCCGCATGCGGTGGATGACCACCAAACCCAAAACGCGGCAAATTTAGTGCAAGCCGGTGCCGCGATTCTGGTGCAGCAGCGCGATTTAAGCGTATTGAAATTGGTTGAAGTGCTCGAACCCCTATTGAACGACAGGGATGCCCTGCGCGATAGGGCTGAGGCGGCGCGCAAACAAGCATTGCCCAAGGCGACGCAAACCATGGTGCGCATTTGTTTGGAGACGATTGCATTGAATAAAAAATTTGCACCAGGGGTAAGCCATGATTAACCCCGTGCTTTCAACCCATCGCCCCGTGGCGGATATTCGGATGCGCCAAGTGCGGCAATTGCACTTTGTGGGCATAGGCGGCGCGGGCATGAGCGGCATTGCTGAAGTGGTGAAAACCTTAGGTTTTACCGTCACAGGGTCTGATGTAGCCGAATCGGCCGCGGTGAGCCGCTTGCGCCATTTAGGCATACCGGTGTTTATTGGTCATGCCGCCGAGCATGTGGCTACCGCCGATGTATTGGTGATTTCCACCGCCGTTAAAGCGGATAACCCTGAGCTCATGGCTGCAAAAGCCAAGCGCTTGCCCATTGTGCGCCGGGCGGAAATGCTAGCCGAACTCATGCGCTTTCGTATTGGTTTGGCCGTGGCGGGCACGCATGGCAAAACCACCACCACCTCTTTGCTTGCTGCCATTTTGGCCGAAGCGGGGTGGGATCCCACCTACGTGATTGGCGGCAAGCTCTTATCAAGCTCATCGAATGCCCGCCTAGGCCGAGGTGAATATTTGGTTGCAGAAGCCGATGAATCGGATGCCTCGTTCCTGCATTTACAGCCGCATGTCGCCATCGTCACCAATATTGATGCCGATCACCTAGAAACCTATCAAGGCAATTTTGAGCGCTTAGTCGATCATTTTGTCGAGTTTTTGCACAATCTGCCGTTTTATGGGCTGGCGGTGTTGTGCGCCGATGACCCTGTTGTCATGAGCATTGTGGCGCGGGTCGGTCGGCAAGTGCTGACTTATGGCATTAATCAACCCGCTGATGTGCAAGCAACCGAGGTGCGTGCGGCGGGTTTTGGTAGCCAGTTTGTGGTGCGCCTGCCCAATGCCAGCGCATTTGAATGCCATTTATCCATGCCGGGGCGGCACAACGTGCTCAATGCTCTTGCCGCCATTACCGTCGCCAACGATTTAGGCGTGCCGATCGCCGCGATACAAAACGCGTTGGCAAGCTTTCAAGGGGTTGGCCGGCGGCTGGAGCGGCGGGGCAGCTTGTTCATTAATGGCCAAACCTTGCCTTTGGTGGATGATTACGGCCACCACCCGCGCGAGCTGGAAGCCACCTTGCAAGCGGTGCGCGCGGCTTGGCCTGCCACCCGCTTGGTTGTGATTTTTCAGCCGCACCGATTTAGCCGCACCCGAGATTTATTTGAAGATTTTGTGCGCGTGCTTTCAACGGTTGATTTGCTCATTTTGCTTGATGTGTATGCCGCCGGTGAAGCGCCCATCGCCGGCGCCGATGGCCGAAGCCTCGTCCGAGCCATCCGCAATCGTGGCCAAGTGGAACCCATATTTGCCAATGACACCGATGAGGTGCCGCAACTCCTGCATGATTTATTGTGCAACACGAACCCAACGGCCACTTTAGTGCTCACCTTGGGCGCGGGCAATGTGGGCGGGCTACCCGCGTTGCTGCAGGCCAAATATGGGGTGACACATGACTAACGCTGCACAATGGGGCCGTGTATTGCTGCTCGTGGGGGGCTTTTCATCGGAGCGCAGCGTATCGCTCAAAAGCGGCGCAACGGTTTTGGCGGCCTTGCAGCGGGCGGGGGTGGATGTAACACCGCTGGATGTGCAGCGCGATTTTTTACCCCAATTAATTGCCGCGCACCAAGCCACACCGTTTGATCGGGCGTTTATCATCCTGCATGGTCGGGGGGGCGAAGATGGCCAAATTCAGGCCGTCCTCGATATCTTAAACATTCCTTATACCGGCACCGGCATGACGGGCTCTGCTATCGGCATGGATAAGCTTGCCTGCAAGCGCATTTGGCGGGGCGAGGGCTTGCCCACGCCGCCTTGGGTGGTGGTGGCAACACTCGCCCAAGCGCAAGCCGCCGCAATAGAGCTTGGGCTGCCTGTCATTATTAAACCGGTGGCGGAAGGCTCAAGCGTCGGGGTCGCGAAAGTCAATCGCATAGATGAACTCCCCGCTGCATTCATTGAGGCTGAGCGCTATGGCCAAGTATTCATGGAGCGCTACATTCAGGGCGAGGAATTTACCGTAGCACTACTCAATGGCCGTGCGCTGCCGGTGATTCGCCTCTCAACCCCGCATGATTTTTATGATTTTAATGCCAAATACTTGGCAAACGACACCCAATATCACATCCCCAGCGGCTTAAGTGCCGAGGCTGAGGCGCAGATGCAGCGCATCGCCCTGCAAGCCTTTGCGGCCGTGGGTGGGGCGGGTTGGGGGCGGGTTGATTTTATGCGTGAAGGGGCGGCGGCAGGCTTGGGGCAAAGCTGGCTGATCGAAGTAAACACCGTGCCCGGCATGACCGATCACTCTTTAGTGCCGATGGCGGCGCGCGCAGTCGGCATCGAGATTGAAGCATTGTGCTTAAGCATTTTGGCGCAAACTGGCCAGCCGGTAGCGAGTGCATGATGATGGCTGCGGCACGCCCCATTCAAGCTCGGCCAAAAACACCGCCCTTGCGTGAGCAGTGGGCTGAGGTGTGGCGGCTGTTGCAAGGCTTGCTCGCGATTTTATTTAACTGGCTGCTGACCTTCGCCTTGCTCGGTCTTTTGGGCCTGGCCGGTTTTGGGTTCTGGCAAAAATTGCAAGTGCCGATAACCACCATTGAGGTCACAGGCGGTACACCGGAGGTGAGTGCGGCTTGGGTTCGGCGTGAGCTCAAATCTGTAACAGGCACCGACATTTGGGCAATCAACTTAAATGCAGTTCAAGCGCAGTTGATGAAAAACACCTGGCTCACCGAGGTGAATATTCGGCGAATTTGGCCCGGCACCTTGGCCGTGCAAATAGCGATTCATCACCCGATTGCCAGGTGGCAAGGCGATCAATTACTCGATGCCGATGGCAGTGTATTTAATCCCTCAGGTGATACCCAAGGCTTTGATTCTGCGATGTTGAATGAAGCCGCTATGCCGAATTTAAGTGGCCCCGATGGCCGGCAATGGCCGATGTGGGAGCGGTATTTAAGTTTAAAGCCTGCGCTGCAAGCGGTGGGTTTGGTGATGACCGGGTTAATTGAGGATTCGCGCGGCTCGTTAGATGTGGTGTTGCAAGGCGGCACGCGGATTCGCTTAGGCACGCAACAAATTGAATCAAGGTTGCAGCGATTGCTTGATGTGTACAACACGACGCTTTCGGGCAAGCTCGACCAAATTACCGCCATTGATTTGCGCTACACCAATGGGTTTGCGGTGCAATGGCGCGAGCTGCCCAAACCCGATGAGCCTTTGAAGAAGGCGTTTGAGCGCAAAGTGGAACCCAAGGGCAGTGCACAGGCGCGCGAAACAAAAGATACGGATCATTAACTAGGAATACGAGATAACACAGCATGGCAATTGCAATTCGTAAAGGTGAGCGGGATTTAGTGGTCGGCCTAGATGTGGGCACCGCGAAAGTTGCCGCACTGGTGGGAGAATATGATGCCAATGGGCATTTAAGCCTGATTGGGTTCGGGCAATCGCCCACCAATAAGGGGCTGCGTCGGGGGTCGGTTGTGGATATCGAATCCACCTCGCTTGCCATCCAACGCGCCATTGACGCGGCAAGCGCTATGTCGAACTGCGAGATTGGATCCGTTTGGGTCGGGGTGGCGGGCGATCACGTCATCAGCATGGATTCAAAAGGCATGACCGGCACGGCCGGGCGGGAAATTACCGCAGCCGATATTCACCAAGTGGTGCAATCAGCGCGCGCGGTAAAAATCCCCGATGGTCAACAAATTTTGTATTGCGAGCCGCAAGAATTTCGCATTGATGGCCAAGATGGTATTCGCAAACCGCAAGGCATGACCGGCCACCGCTTGGAAGCCGATGTGCATATCGTAACCACTGCCATTAATAACGTGCAAAACATCGTCAAATGCGTGGAGCGTTGCGGTTTGTCGGTGACCGGCACCGTGCTTGACCCCATCGCCGCCGCCACCGCCGTGCTCAATGAGGATGAAAAAGAGCTCGGCGTGGCGCTGATTGATATTGGCGGCGGCACCACCGATATTGCTATCTACACCCGCGGCGCCTTGCGCTACACGAGCGTACTGCCCATTGCTGGTGAGCAAATCACCAACGATTTGGCCTATGGCCTCACCACGCCGCCCAGCAATGCGGAAGAAATTAAACGCAAATTTGCCAATTTATTACCACTCGATGAGCGCGCGCAGTTAGAAGAAATTGAAGTGCCCGGCGTGAGTGGACGTCAGCCTCGGCGCATTTCACGCGACACCATGATGCGCATTTGCCGCCCTCGGGTAGAGGAAATTTTAGGCTACGCGCAAGAGGCCATTCGCCGCTCGGGCTATCACGAAATGATTAATGCCGGCGTGGTGCTTACCGGCGGCACGGCGGCCATGCCCGGTTTAGTTGAGCTTTGTGAAGATTTTTTACAAATGCCCACCCGCTTAGGCTTGCCCCAAGGCATTAGTGGCAACCACGAAGCACTGAAAAACCCAGCCAATGCCACCGGCGTCGGCTTGATTTTGCACGGCCACAAGGCAGATGCCTTAAGCCTGATGACCCCCGTCGCTACGCCTTCAGGTGAGGCGGTGATAAACCAGCTTAAACGCTGGTGGAAAGAGCATTTTTGATGTGACGGTTTGTTTTGAAAAGAAGGGCCCCAAACCCCGTTTGTCCCAGTGATTATTTTTTAGTTTGTTAGAAGGAGATGGAATCATGACTTGGAAAATGTTGGAAACTCAGCACGAAGGCGCAAAAATTAAAGTGATTGGCGTGGGCGGCGGCGGCGGCAATGCCGTGGCGTACATGCTCTCGCGGGAACTGGACGGCGTGGATTACATCTGCGCGAACACCGATTCCCAAGCCTTGCGCAAAAGCCAGGCGCAGTCACAGCTGCAAATCGGCGGCAATATCACCAAAGGCTTAGGCGCCGGTGCCGACCCTGAGCTTGGCCGGCAAGCGGCATTAGAAGACCGCGAGCAAATTCAAGAAGCCATTAAAGATGCCAACATGCTGTTTATTACCACCGGCATGGGCGGCGGTACCGGCACGGGGGCTGCGCCTGTGATTGCGCAAATTGCTAAAGATATGAATATCTTAACAGTGGCCGTGGTGACCCGTCCGTTCAGCTTTGAAGGCAAAAAGCGCACCAAAACCGCGTTGGAAGGCATTGCAGAACTCGAAAAACAAGTCGATTCATTGATTGTCATCCCCAATGACAAACTCACGGCCGTGATGGGCAAAAGCGCCTCATTAAAAGATGCGTTCGCTTCCGCTAATGAAGTGCTATACACCGCCGTATCAGGCATATCCGAGCTAATTACCCGCCCGGGCGAAATTAACCTCGACTTTGCCGATGTGCGCGCGATTATGACCGAACGCGGCACCGCCATGATGGGCACCGGCGTCGGTCACGGCGATAACCGTGCCGCTGAAGCCGCTGAAGCGGCGATTCATAGTCCACTGCTTGATGATATTAGCCTCACGGGCGCCGAAGGCATTTTGGTAAATGTAGCCTCAAACGGGGATTTATCGATTGGCGAATTTATGGAAATCGGCGAGCTGGTGCAAGCATTGGCCGGCGATGAGGCACTGGTTAAAGTCGGTACCGCCATCGATGAAAGTTTAGAGGGCGCCCTGCGCGTGACCTTAGTGGCCACAGGCTTGGTGCGTAACACCGTGATTGAAGAGGCGCGCAAACCGCGCGTTGTCGTGCATAACGATAGCCCGCGCGCTGCGATTGCCGATCATAACGACGCGCAACCCGTGCGTCATGCGGTGGCGCAAGTGCGTGGCAATGCAGCGGTGAATATGGATATTTTAGATATTCCCTCTTTCCTGCGTAAACAAGCCGATTAACCGCCCCGCGTTCATAGCGGCTTTTGGCTTGTAGCGCGCTCTGGGTGTCCAGTGGCTTTCTTTTTTTAGGCTGAAACGTTCCGGCGGATTGTCATCTCCGGTCACGCCGGACGGACAACCCTTGATGGCCAGGTTGGGCTGGCATCAAGGGTTTTTTATTGCCCACAAAAAAAAGCCCCCAACGAAATGGGGGCTTTTTTATCGGTTCATTTCAAGGGTGCTGGGGCACGCCTTACTTGCTTAAAGCGGCTGTGGGTTGCGCGGCTGTCGGCTTGGCATCACAGGCATAATAATCAGCCAGCATTTCGATTTCGGCATCGGTGAGTGGCTGGGCAAACTGGCTCATACCGCGCGCGGTATCGTTATGGCGATGACCATCGCGGAACAGCTCCATCGTCCGAATAAAGTATTCTTTTGGCATGCCGCGCAATGAGGTGGTTTCATTGATGCCGCCTTGACCGTTCGCGCCATGGCAAGCCGCGCAGGGGGTAATTAAGCGCTTAGGATCCCCCACCCGCACCAGCGCAGGCGCAGGCTTGGCTAAGCCTTGTGGGCAGGGCAGGGGTTGGGCGGCATAAAACGCGGCTAAATCCGCCATTTGCTGCTTATCCATGGTTTGAGCGATCACGCCCATAATGTGCGCGCGCTCATCTTCATGCCTCAGGTTGCTTTGGTAGTCAAGAAGCTGCTTGTAGGTGTAGGTGGCGCGCTGACCGGCAAGTGAGGGCCAGTTGTTGGTCATTGCCTCACCCTTGGCACCATGGCACGAGGCACAAAAAAGACTGTTATGCAGTTTTTCACCCACCGACGCATCCCCTTTGGGCATGGTTTGTTGGGCTTCATTCCATGTGTTGGGTGTCCATTGAACAATGTCTTTGGTCGCATGATCGGCTGCGTTTGCTATCGAAATACCGCCCAAAGCGAGGCAGACGGCGAAAGTGATTTTTTTCATTGTGTTCTCCAAAAAAGCCCACGGAAACTTCCCTCCGTGGGCTGGACAAGGGTTGGCTTAGCTTCCGTAGGCGACCCACAGGCCGATGACAAAATATTGGAGGATCCAAATGCCAAGCAATGAGATGCCGATGGTGCCCATCCGATTAACCAGCGGTGAGGCGGTATACATGCCTTTGGTTTGCCCCGCTTTCCACGATACGGTTAAAAGGTATGCCAGCACACCGCCGCCAATCACGCCAAAGGTTAAAAAGAACATCAGGGTGCTATACCAATCCATGTGGAGTTTATAGTCCAGCGCGTTGTAGCCATGCACACCAAATAAGGTGGTCCAGCGCAGCATTTCGCGCATCACTGCAACCACGATGAGCGCCACCGCGCCAAAGGCAAAGGGTACAAAGCCCCAAAAACCTTGATCAAGCTTTTTACCTAACGCAAAGGGCAGAGCCACCGCCAGCAATAAAATGGCTGCGGTGCTGGCCGGCCAAATGCCGGTCGCAAAACCCGCCACGTTCGCGGGCAGGGTGAACATCCAGCCGGCCATTAATGCCAAAGAGATCACGCCGCCAACGGGGATAAGCTTCATGCTGAGGCTTTGAATAAAGGCCAAGTAACCCGCATCTTCCGTGTCGCGCCCCATCAAGTAACGGCGATAAGCAATCAGCCACAAGCCGATAACCGGCACCGACAAGCTAATGAAAAAGCCAAAGCGCCAGAAGTTGTAGTCATGCAGGGTGCGGCCTGAAGCATCCACAATGCCATTTGGGGCATACCATTGCATCCATTTCTCGGGGCTCAGCATTTGCAAGGAGAGCACATGCATGATGAAGCCAACCAGCAAAAAGAAGGCGATGGCGGCGATTAGCGAGCCTGGGCAGCGGGTTTTAGCGGTTGATTTCATGCTGTGATTGAGGCCGTAGAAAATAAACAGCGCCAAGCTGCCGATAATCAAGAACACAATAAAGCCAATGACCCACCAAGCGGAAAGCACATTTGAGGTGTACCAGAAGGGGTCATAAACCACTTGCACAAACAGCAAGGGGGCAACACCCAACACAATGGCAACCGATAGAGCAATTTTAGCCGTGCCGATCATCGCATCGGCCAAGCGCCGCCAATGCGGGTTTTTATTCAGCGCGCCCGTGAGGGTTAAGCCTGAAGCCCCGAGCAAAATGTGGACAGCGGCAATATGCAGTGCCCAAGTTAAAACACCTAAAACGAGGAAGATAATGGGCGCGGCGGGAATCCCTAGTGGGTCGCGCAGCGCATAAAGTGCAGAGGCATCCATGAATTACTCCTTAGAACCTGTGTGAAGGGGGGTTGCCATTGAAACAGCAACCGGTTTGTTGGGTGCGGCTTTAACGGCTTCGGCTTCAGCGGCACGGGTTTTTTCATCGACAAATTTAGCCACGACGGTGGGGTCAGCCAAGCTTGCCAAATACAGAGCTAACGCCTCTGCTTCTTTAGGTTTTAGAGGAATTTTCGGCATGTACATGGTGTTGCCGGTCGAAAGCGCGCCGATCAAATAATTTTGAATGCGGGGCACATCCGTCATACCACCAAAATAACGGGCAATGGGTCTGATGCCGGTCGTGGATAATGAATGGCAATTACTGCAAGCGGTAATGGCCAGAGTGCGGCCTACATCAATGGCGTTTTGTGGCGTAATTTCACGTTGGGTTTCAGGCCAAAATACCGATGCATGGCTAAAGCCTACTTTTTCCAAGGTGGGAATTTCGGATTTGATCGTCATGCCGGGCACATCTTTAGCCAGCACTTGATTTGAGTAAACATACTCGCCCGCTACATAGGGTTTGCGCGCTGATTCGCGAATGGTTTCGCCGGGGAACAAGCCCAGAATCAAGATAGCTAAGGTGGCAAAGCCGGCGACTGCGGCAGTCATCATCCGAGGCTTAATCAAGGTGAACAGGAAGTAGGCAATTGTCGCCATCAATACCGAAATAATTGCGGTGTTATAAAAGGCTGGAATGCGGTTTTCCATCACGATTTGTGCTTGGGCAGGCAGGGTGCTCAAATACCAAGGGTAGAGCATCATGCCAATGGAAGCGGTCACAATACCGAGCACAGCCAAGCGGCGGGCTAACCAAGTTTTGAAAACGGGGTCTTTCAAACCGGCTACCACAATGCCACCGACCACGGATGTAATAGTAAGCATAAACATGCTGCGAATGGCCAGTTGCGCGAAGGTGTTATCGCCATAGAAGGCCAGCAGATAGCCGCCTTTCTCTGCCCAAGAAGCCTTGCCGGGTTCCATCATGAACGACAAAATACCCACAATCGCAAGCATGGTGGCAAATGAAGCCAAGCCAAACGTAATGGCGATGCGCAAGTACGTGGCTTTATCGACCTTGCCTACGAGGTACACCATCATGTACACACCCACTACTTCAATCACGAAGAACACCCACTCGGTAGCCCATTTCCACACAAAGTTATGAATGAGCGCGGAGATACCGCGGGGGCTACCCACGGTGGTGGAATACCAAATACCTGGGCCTGTGATAGAGCCTAAAATGTATGAGAAAACCAGCAAAAACATGCCGTATTTCTTGATGAAGTCGATCAGTTCAGGCCGGTCATCACGATAACCGAGATAGGCCAAATAGGTGAACAGCAAAGCGGCACCTACGGCCGTGTGTGAAAACAATACGTGAACGGTAGCGATGATCGCAACCACGTAACCACTACCAATGCCTGGTTCGTACCAGGTGGGATATAAACCAATTAAGTCCATAGTATGACTCCCGTCGTTTAGACTTTTGAAAGAGTTATGGCTGCGGTGGTGTCGGGTGAGTGTCAGGGCAATCCTAAAGTAGGATGGTCTTGGCAGTGCGAGACGTTCATCGCAAGGCATAACAGACAAGTTAATTTTAGTTAATAAACCAAAACTATCAATACATAATAAAAACTAATTCTTGATCGAGCCTTGTCAATTTATTTAATTGAGGCAAAGCACTTGGTTTCTGTGTCAAATAACACACTTTTCAAACCCAAAAAAAGACTCAAGCCGCATAAGCGGCTTGATATTTCGTTAGGCAGTGCGCCTATTGCGCGCAAGTTTACTCATGAAAAAATATCTTGGGTAAAGCTTTGCATCCACGCCTCAAGGTAAACCGCTGACAATCTAAACTGGGCTGTTGAGGCATTAAACGGCAGGTAGCGCGGTTGCTGAGCACGCTTAAGCACGCCCTCAGGATTTTGCCGGAACACATCCGCCACAAACATGCCGTAATCGTTCGGACCTGCTTTGGCATAGCAGGTGTTTTGCAGCACAACTTCATTTAACGGCTGATTGTTCAGCAGCGCCTTAACTTGCAAGGCGACTACTTTGGCTTGGCTGTTGGCTGAGTAGCCTGATTTAGGCATCTCACCTGCAATGCAGGAATCGCCAATCACATGAATGAACGGATGAATTTTTGATTCAAAGGTTTTCATGTTCACCGGGCACCAGCCAGATTTATCTGCCAGCCCAGCCTCAATCGCGATTTTGCCCGCTTTTAAGGGAGGGATGATGGTAATCATATCGGCTTTGAACACGCCCGCTTCGGCTTCCACGATTTTGTTGGCGGCATCAACTTTAACGACCCGACCGCCTTCGGTGGCCATAATCCATTGAATGACACCCGGTTTATCGTATTTTTTGAAGGTAGCGACTTCTTCAGGTTTGTAATTTTTCTCGAAGGGTTTGGGCAGGTTCATGCCATACAAACGATTCCATGCCTGCAGCATGGTGACATCGGTGGTAAAACCATCTTTGGGATCAAGAATAATAACTTTGGGGTTTTTATCACCACGATTGAGCAGCCATTGCGCAATTAAACCCGCGCGCTCGTAGGGGCCGGGGGGGCAACGATAGGGGTTGGGTGGGGGAACCAGTACCACGGTGCCGTCTACAGGTACGGCTTGAAGTTGTTTGGTGAGGGTTTCGAGCTGGTTGCCCGCATCCCAGCCATGCACAATTTGTGCTTGGGCTTCAGGGGTTTGCATGCCGGGGATGAGGCTATAATCAAAAGTAATGCCGGGGGAGACAATCAGTCGATCGTAGGTGAGGGTCATGCCGCCGGCGGTGGCTACTTCTTTTTTATCCGGCCGAATCTCGGTGACGAGATCTTGAATCATGTTGACGCCGTGTTTATTTTTTAAGGCATCGTAAGAAATGGTAATTTCTTCCATATCCACATTGCCTACAATGACTTCACTTGAGCCATAGGGGCGTTGGTATTCTTTTTTGGGTTCAATGATGGTGACTTTAATCTCGGGTGCATACATCCGAAGATACTTGGCGAACGTAGCGCCGCCCACACCCCCGCCAATTACAACCACATGCTTCTCTTCAGCAGCTTTTGCCGAGGCGCCGGCTAAAAATGGGCTGGCTGCGGCGGCGGCAGAGGCAATTTTAAGAAAATTACGACGATTCATCGTGCTCATAACAAACCTCACTTAGTCGCGGTGTGGTTGAATTTAGGAATGGCAGCAAAGTATTCCGCCATGGCTTGAATTTCTTCTTTGGAGAATGAACGCGCTAACGGCCCCATCAAGGTAGACGGGCGCGAACCATTAGCAAAAGCCTCCATTGCCCGCACAAAATGTGTGGTGGGCATGCCCGCTAAGGGCATAAAAGCGGTATCTTTCACTTGGCCTAGGGTGCCGTGACAGCCGCCGCAGGTTTGGGCTGCCATGGTGGCCGCTGGGCTCTGAGCGCCGTTGGTGGTTTGCTCTGGGTTTGCGTTAGCCGTTGGCATGATTGCGGCTAAGCCCAGTGCTGCCGCGAATGCGCCGGTAAGAGTCTTTTTCATCACAGACCGATCCTCATTATTTATTGTTTGGGTGGGGCTCAATGCTTCACTTTCAATTAACTGTGGGTTTAGTTGAGCGTGAACGCTGGCAGCCACCCGGCAAAAATTAGTTGAATGTAAATAGTCAAGAGTCAAATGTAACAATGAGTAGTTTAGATAAGTTTTTCTTATCTTGGTAGATTATTTTATTTATTATGATTCCTTCAGTAATAAAAAGCTTGACTATTGTTTTGCGGGATGGGCGGCGAGCCACTGTTTGAACGCCTGAACCATCAGATCCGGATGATGGGGTGTGGGGAATACGGCCACCATTTGCCCTGCAGGATTGACCAAGAAAATGGTGGTGGTGTGGTTAATGAAATAAGTGCCGCCTGCCATTTTGCCATTATTCATTTCAAGCCCAGTTTTTTCCCAGCCCGCGCCTAAGGGCGTGGCAATGTCGCGCAGCAGGGGTTCGGGGCCGGTTGCCCCAATGATGGCAGGGTCATAATAAGTGACAAATTGTTTGATTTTTTCCAGCGTGTCGCGGTCAGGATCAACAGAGACAAATACCATCTGCCAATCAACGGGTTTTGCGGGCGGGTTGGCACGCAGGTCTTTGGCTACATTGGCTAAAGCCGTAAGTTCTATCGGGCACACATCGGGGCACAAGGTGTAACCAAAGTAGAGAAAAGTCCACTTGCCCTTGAAGTTATTTAGCGTGAAGGGTTTGCCATTCATATCCGTTAAGTTGACGTTTGCCACAGGAATAGGCCCTGGCATGGGGCGAAAGGCATCGGTGTTGTAGGCGCTTGGATTTGTTGCAGCGGGGGCAAACAATTTAGGCGTAAGCACGGTGCTTAAGCCAATCAACGCCGCGCCGGCGAGGGCGGCAACAAGGATAAGGTTGCGACCAGATTTAGGGGGTTTTTGTGGGTTCATAAGTTACTTCCTTAATGATGAGGTGCTGTTGAGGTTTGGTTAGGGGGCGGGCTTCACCGCATCACTCGTTTTTTGGCGTAAACGTAGGGCGTTAAGCACGACGGCAAGTGAGCTTACCGACATGCCGATGGCGGCCATCCAAGGGGTGATGAGCCCCGCTGCGGCAGCCGGGATGGCTAGAATGTTGTAGGCCAAAGCCCAAATTAGGTTTTGACGAATAATGCGTTGGGTTGCTTTGGCGATTTGCCTCATCTGCGGGATGACGCGTAGCGATTGGCCGAGAATCAAAAAATCGCTGTGGCGTTGCGCGAGTTCCGTGGCTTTACCAAAAGAAATAGCCGTGCCGGCTGCCGCCAAAGCGGGGGCGTCGTTTAAGCCATCGCCCACCATCACCACGCCTTTGCCGGTTTGCTGGGCTTGTTTGAGCCAGGCGAGTTTTTCATCGGGGTGCAGGTTGGCATGGGCGTCGCTGATGTCAACGGCGCGCGCGATAAAGGCCACACTGCGGGGGTGATCGCCACTTAATAGGGCGAAATTTTGCACGCCCTCCGCACGCAAATCCGCTGTGAGCGTGTCGGCGCCGGGGCGCAGTTTGTCGGCAATGGTCACTACCGCTTGGGGGCGCTGGTTGCAGCTGAGCGAGACTAAGGTTTCATGCGATGGCGCGGCATGCATCGTTATCGTATCGGCGGCGCGCCCAATGCACCAAGTTTCGTCCGCCCTTTGCCCGCACACCCTATTATGGGTGTGGGTAATTCCCGTGAGCGGTGCGGCGCTTTGCGGGTTGGGTGTTTGATTGGCAAAATTGCGAATTGCAGCCGCGATGGGATGGGTGGATTCTTGCTCCAGTTGCTTTGCAATGTTTAAGAGTTCGGCCTCGGGGTAGTCGGCATCGGGCAGAGTTTGCCAATGGGTGACTTGAGGTTGGCCTTCGGTGAGTGTGCCGGTTTTATCGAACACAAAAAGGCTGGCGTTGGCAAGGGGTTCAATGGCGGCCATGCGCATAGGCAGTACGCCAATTTCGGTGAGCCGACCGGCCGATAAGGTGAGTGCTACTGGGGTTGCCAGTGCGAGCGCGCATGGGCAGGTGATAATTAAAACGGCAATGGTATTAGGCAGGGCCTGGGCGGGGTCTAGCATCAGCCAGATTAGCGCGGTGAGTGCTGAAATGATGAGCACGCCGCCAACAAATGGAGTGGAAATTCGATCCGCTAAGACCGCAATTTTGGGTTTTTGCAGCAAGCCGCTCATGATCGATTGTTGCAAGCGCACGGTGGCGGAATCCCGATCGCGGTGCTCTACCGTGAGATTAAGCGGTTGAAAGCGGGCCGCAGTGCCGGCAGAAAGCAAATCGTTTTGGCGATAGGCAATCGGCCGCGATTCGCCGGTAAGGTGCGATTCATCGACCCAGGCCTCAAGATCATCTAACCTCGCATCGACGGGTAAAATATCGCCGGGGGCTAAGCGAATGCGATCGCCGGGCAGTAAATCCGCCACGGCCACAGTGCTCAGTGGCGCAAAAGCATCGAAGGGTGTGTTGGTGGGATATTTTTGTACCGTGGCGGGAATTACGCGCATCAGCCGATCCAAGACGGTGGCCGCGGTGCGTCGTCCGCGCATTTCTAAATGGCGCGCTAAGAGCACAAAGAAGATAAACATGCCGATGGAGTCGTAGTAAACGTACTCGTGGTTTTTCCAGGTGCCCCAAATACTGCCGAGCAGGGCGGTCACTAAGCCCAGCACAATTGGCATGTCCATACCCAAGCGCTTGTGTTTGAGATCCCGCCAGGCACCGACAAAAAAATCAGCGCCGCCGTAGATCATCATCACGGTGGTGACGATGAGCGAAGTCCAACGGCCAATAATTTCCCACAAGGGCAGGGTGCCATCTGCCTGATAGCCCCCCATCCAATAGGTGGCAAAGGCAAACATCATCACTTGCATGCCAAGAAAACCTGAGAATAGTAGCCGCTCTAAGCTTCGGCGTTGTTCATCTTCGAGTAATCGTTCGCGATGGCTTGGGTCAAAGGGGTGCGCTACGTACCCTAAATCGGTGATCGCTTTGAGGAGCGTTGATAACAGCGTGATCTCGGGGTCCCAGCGGATATGCGCTTGATGCGTGGTGTAATCGATTTGCACATCCAGCACGCCCGGTTGGGCGCGCAAATGCTGTTCATTTAGCCAAATGCAGGCCGCGCAGCGGATATTTTCCAGCATAAGATGCGCTTGCAGCCCGGGTTTTTTGGTTTGCCGCACAAATCGCGATTGAATTTCAGGGCGGTCGTAGAGTTTCAGTTGCGCCAAAATATCGGGCAGGGCTTGGGATGCCACCCCAGCGCCTTGATCTTCGCGGTGCTGGTAATACTCGTCTAATCCCGCTTTGACGATCGCCTCGCAAACGGCCTCGCAGCCTGCGCAACAAAACGAGCGCGTTTCACCCAACACAACTAAGTGAGCACGCGTGCCGGGTGGCACAGGCAGGCCGCAATGAAAGCAGGGGGCGGGCTTATTCATGAACTGAGCTTGATGGGTGCATGGTGTTTGCGAGCGTGCTCCTGTGCCGAGCGTTGCGGTGTTTTAGCGGGCAACACAGTCAAAAATCACCCGTTAGGCGAGATTTTGGAATGCATTGAAGGGCGTTTAAAAAACACAACGGCAGTTAAAGGCTTGCCATTGTGTTTTTTTCAAAAGCTTATTGGGTCAGGTTCGCGTAGTAATTAGCCAGCTCAATGATTTCTTGATCTGATAGTGAGTGCGCTACAAGCCGCATGCGCGAATACACATCATCACTGCGTTTGCCTGCTTTGTAATCTTGCATAGTGCGGATGAAATACTCCGGCGTTTGCCCCGCCATAGCCGGAATGTCAACCACATCCCCCTCACCTTTGTAGCCATGACACGACATGCACGGCGCCAGCAACCGATTACCATCCCCTTTCATAACCAGAAGCTCAGCCTTATCTGCCAAAGCTTTGTCGATTGGGGTGCCCTCAGGCACAGGAGGCAGTTTAAAGCTGGCATAAAAAGCCGCGATATCGGCCATATCCTGATCGCTCATGGGTTTAGCGAGCGCAGTCATCAAGGGATATGTGTTTCGGCTGCCGTTTTTATAATCTTGCAACATTTTGTACGTGTATTCCGCCCGCTGCCCCGCCAAGCTTGGCCAGTTGTTGCTTTGCGCAATTCCCGCATGACCATGGCATGAGGCACACATTTGCTCATTGGCAAGCTGCCCGCCTTTTTGGACATTGCCACTACGCACCAGCGCCATGGTTTCGGGTGTCCAAGCGACTTCGGTTGAGGGCTTATCTGCCTTTGCAATGCTTTTGCCCTGTTCATTGGCAAAACTGCTTGTGCTCATCGCAAAGAGTGCGGCAACACTGGCTAATGTGATTAAACGATTCATAGATAAATTCTCCATAGGTCAATCCCCCTTAAATGCCGTAAGGAATCGCACCATGAGTGCCGATAAAGAAGAATTGCAGCAACGGATAGCCATAGCTAATCAGCATGTAAGCAACCATCGCCCAGTTCCAAAACGTTAAGCTGTTCAGGATGTTCGGCACTTTGAGGGGTGGGTGAATCGCCTCCGCATAGCTCACCGTCAAATCTCTCTCGGCAGTTTTGTTAAAATGCGTGCGAATCAGGTTGTAGATGAACAAGAGCCCTGAAACCACCAGAATCGCACCGCCCACTACCATCATGAGCTCGTAGATGCCCCACTGTGCCACCACGCCGACGTGCTCGTAGGGCGTGCTGGAAACCCGACGGGGGTACCACAGCAAGCCGATATAGTGCCAAGGTAAGGTCAGCACCAACATGCCGATAAACCACAACCAAAGTTGCCATACCGCCATCGCTTTAGAGAACAGCTGGCGCCCGGTGATTTTTGGCCACACCCAGTAAGCTACGGCCAAATACATAATGACGGTGGTGCCGCCAAAAATGAGATGGAAATGCCCGGTTACCCATTGGGTATTGTGAATCATGGCGTTCAAAGAATAAGAGGCGTTAATCAAGCCGCCAAAGCCACCGAAGGTGAGCATAAACATGGCGAGCATACCCGCCACGACCATAGGCTCTTTCCAGTCAACGCTCATCATCCAGCCAAACACACCTTTACCGCCGCGCAGACGGCTGGCGATTTCAAGTGAAGCTAAGACGGTAAAACCGGTCAGGAAGGTGGGCACGGCTACCATGAATGTGCCGAGCATATGCAAGAGTTTCCAGCCAGCTGCCTGCTGAGGATCCATGTACAAATGATGAAAACCAATCGGCACAGAGAAAATAAACAACATCACAAAGGCAATACGGGCGAACTCATCGGAGAAGAGCTTGCCGCCTGCTAATTTGGGCACCAAGGTATACATAGCAATGTAGGCAGGAATCAGCCAAACGTACACAATCGCATGCAAAGTCCAAGAGAACAGCGTGCGCGCCATGCCCGGGTCTAGGGTTTCTTTCAGACCCAAAGACACCGGAACTAATTGAAATAGCGCTTCAATGGCAACGCCAGCCGAAGTCCACAGCCAGAGCAGAGCATTGATCGTGGTACCAAACATCACCAAAGGCACGGGTTTGCCCGGGTTTTGTTTTTTCCATTGCGTCATGCCGGCGATCATGTCGATACACCAAAACCATGAGCCGACAACCAGCAAAACAGCGCCAATGTAAAACAAGGGGTTAGCCATCTCGGGTGGATAAAACGTGTACATCACCGAGGCTTTGCCCGTGAGCAGCATTAAAGCTGCCAACGCGGTGCCAAAAACGGCCAAATAAAACCCGACCCAGCTAAACAAGGGGCTCCATGTTTTTATTTTGAGTGAGTGCGCCATCGAATGATAGCCATAACCCATCATAAAAAAGGTGGTTAAAACATAGGCCATTAACACGCCATGGGTGGATGTTGAGGCAAAGTACACATGCGATGATTCAAGCCAAGGAAAATAACCAGAACGCTCGGCAACTTGATATAAGCCCATCGGCAAACCCAACAGCAGCGCCATAAAAGCAACCCATAAGTTGGACATGCCTAAGCGGTTGCCTAGGCTGATTGCACTGGCGGTTGTGCTTTGGGTTCGGCTTAAGCGGCCGGCCTCTTCAGCGGTAATACTCATAATCGTGGCTCCTTAATTATTCTTGGGTACGACACGAACCCGCGCGTACATGTAGTCATGCCCGATGCCGCAATATTCATTGCAAATCATGGGGAACTCGCCCAGTTTGGTGAACGTGGTGTTTCCCTCGGAGATGTAACCCGGCACCACCATTAAGTTCAAATTCGAGTAGGGCACCAGCAAGCCATGCAATACATCAAGGCTTGCGATGCGCAACCGAACGGGCGTATCAATGGGGACTACAATTTCTTGCGGATAAAAACCGTAACGCGCTGCCACCATCGTGACATCAAGACTGCCATCGGCATTTTTGTGGACGCCTAACTTGTCTTCGGCAAACTCTTTAGAAAGATGAAGCTTGGCTGAATCAATGGTTTGCACATTTGAGGGCGGATGAATGTTTTTAGCGGCTGCATAATAAACTTGTACTGCGATGGTGAACGCGACAATGCCGCCCACAACATAAAGCCATCTTTTTTCTAATGGATCAACATGCATGACTTGCCCTCTAGTTGATATGACCGAAGCCGATAAAACGCGCCCACATCGCAGTCCAGCCGATAACGACTAAAGCGCCATAAATTAAAAGTATTGTCCAAGTCCCGGTGGGGGCGGAGTTGTAGATTTTTTTCTCTTCTTCGGGTGATAGCTTTTGCATAAGGCGCTGTCCTCTATATTGTTAGCATTAATAATTATTAATGGCATTTCTTTCAGCCGGCAGACTGTGTGAAATAACACAGAATGAGCTTATATTATCACCATAATTGTTTTATGATACCCTCATACAAAAAATATTTGCTCCGCTAACTGCCTCGATGGAGTGCCTGATTCATGTCGCAAAAAATTTCATCTATACCTTCGATAGAAGTGCCTTCATTTCCATCTAAGTTGTTAGCCTTGTTGGAAATTACTAAGCCTAGAGTGGTGCTCATGCTGGTGTTTACCGCATGGGTAGGCATGGTTTTGGTGCCATCGGCATCGTTTCATTGGCTCGTGATGATTTATGCCTTGATTGGTATCGGTTTAGCATCAGCCAGTGGCGCTGCGTTAAATCACCTAATGGATGAGCGTATTGATGCACAAATGGCGCGAACCGGTAAACGTCCGCTACCGAGCGGCCGATTAAGTACGCATGAAGTGCTGTTAACCGCTATTTTATGGGGCGTGGCGGGTATCGGATTATTAGCATGGCAAGTTAATTTTCTGACAGCGGTTCTAACGGGTTTTGCTTTAATTGGTTATGCACTGATTTACACCGTATGGCTCAAGCACAGCACACCGATGAATATCGTTTGGGGCGGTGCTGCCGGTGCCGCGCCGCCGTTGTTAGGCTGGGTTGCTATGACGGGGCAGTTATCTTGGGAAGCCTTGATTCTTTTTTTGATTATTTTTATTTGGACGCCACCGCATTTTTGGCCATTAGCGGTTCATCGGGTTGAGGATTATCGTCGGGTCGGCGTGCCGATGCTGCCGGTCATTCGGGGTGTGCAGCACACAAAATTTCAAATTGTGTTGTATTCATGGGTGCTGCTGGCCGTCACCCTGCTGCCTGCCAGCATCGGTATGATGGGGAGTTTTTATTTTATAGCCGCTTTGCTGCTGGGTGGCGTTTTTGTGGTGATGGCTTGGCGGTTTTATCGTGCGGCTGATGACCGTTTAGCCATGCCTTTGTTTGGTTATTCTATTACCTATCTGATGCTGTTATTTGCGGCGATGTTAATTGACCGGTTATTGTTGCCCCTGCTGCGATAAGCCGCGTTAGATGTTGTTACGCAAGTTAACACTGCGCTTATTGCATCGCGCATTGGCGATGGCTTTGATCGTGCCCTTGTTTTGGTTGGCTGTAACGGGGGCATTGCTTGGGTTTTCGGCTGAAACGGATCGAATTGTTAGCCCGGAGTTGCTTTCAACCCCGCATGTGCCGGGGCATGAGCGCGATTGGTCCGATCAACTGCCGACAGAGTTCATTCATTTGGATCAATGGACCGGCTTTGCGCCGGCCGCCACGCCCTTTGACCCCAGCATTTGGCAGGATACGGCGGATACATTGTGGTATGTGAACCCCCAAAGCACCGAGCTGCGCGGGCACCGCGCGGCCACCGCCGGCGTGCAGGCTTGGCTGTTGCGGCTGCATACGGGCGATTTTTTGGGTGTGCAGTGGGTTTATCGCGCCATTGCTTTAATTACCAGTGCCGGGTTGGGCTTGCTTATCGTTTCCGGATTACTGGCATTGCGGCAGGGTGGGCGCCAAATGCAATTGCCGCTGCATAATTTGATGGGGGGATTAAGCGCCGCGCCTTTGTTGATTTTGTTGGCCGCCGTGGCACTGCTGGCGTGGAATGTGCCACGTGAGGCGTTGCAGCCGCGCGGCGCGGCTTGGGTGGTGATGCAAGAAACCAAGCCGTTTGCTGCGGCCGATCTTGCCGGCTGGCGCGCGTATACTCAGACCCATCTGCCTGATTGTCGGCCAGTATGGATTAATCGACCAGCTCAGCTGCCTTCAGGGTTGCAGGTGCAATGTGCCGATGGTCGGGCATGGGTTTCTCCCTCGCTCAATCCGGCGTTAGGGGGTTGGGTGCCGATGGGTTTGGCGCATCAAGCACTCGGTTGGCATACCGGGGCTTTTTTAGGCCAAGCTGGACGGGTTTTATGGGTTTTAGCTGCGTTGGCGGTACCTTTATTATGGTGGTCCCGCCGTCGTCGAAATGCGGAAATTAAATAAGGTTAGCGATATGGCAGAGCGTTCACAGGTTTGGTTTCAACGGATGGCGATGATCACGACCATCGCGGTTTATATTTTGATTGTGGTGGGGGGATCGGTGCGTGCCAGCGGAGCGGGTATGGGTTGTCCGGATTGGCCGAAATGTTTTGGCCAATGGATTCCGCCGACCGATGTCGCGCAACTCCCGGCCGATTATCAAACCATTTATAAAGACCGAGGTTATGCGAATGTTATTTTTAACCCGGTTAAAACCTGGACAGAATATTTTAACCGTCTGACCGGCGCTACCATCGGCATCCTCGTGTTCATTACATTGATTTTGGCCTGGGTGCGGCGTCGTGCTGATTCTGCTGCGTTTAAAGCGAGTTTGGCGGCCTTTTTCTTAGTCGGGTTTAATGGCTGGTTGGGTTCGGTTGTGGTGTCGAGCAATCTGCATCCGGCGATGATTACAACGCATATGTTTGCTGCTTTGCTGACCATCGCTGTGTTGATTTATGCCACAACCCGAAGCTCGAACCTATCGCTTCGCCATAATTTAATCCCGACGCGGGGTTTAAGTTTTGCTTTAGCGATTGCTTTGGTTTTGAGCTTGGCGCAAATCGCGATGGGCACCCAAGTGCGTGAAGCGGTCGATGTGCTGGCATTAAATCCACAGTTTGCCGATCGGGCGACTTGGTTTGCCGCTTTAGGGCAAACGGTGTTGACGCACGTTATTTTTGCGGGGGTTGTGGTGCTCTGGAACGCTGGAGTTATTGTTATGTTGTGGCGCTGGGCTTCAGAGCAAACGGTGTTAAAGCGCCTGGTTGTGGCCTTGGCTGGCGTTTTGGTTGCCCAAGTTGTGATGGGGATGAGTTTTGCGCTGGCAGGCTTTCCTGCAGTGCTCCAACCCCTGCATTTACTGGGTGCGGGTTTGATTTTTGGCTTGCAAATCGCGTTACTTTTGGCTTTGCGAGATGCCCGCCGCGCACCGGTGATGGTATGAGGCATTTTTCAGCGATGATGGGTCGCTTATTTCTGGTTTTTATCGTTGTGGTCTTAACCGGGTGCAGTTCGAAAGATTCAGATTACGGCGTTAATGCCCAATCCCCGGTACAAGTTGAACGGGATATTCGAGCTTTGTTTGCCGAGTTGAAAGGCGGGAATATAGAAGCGGCTAAAGCGGCGGGTTTAGTTATGCTGCCCTCACGCTGGCGCGCGCAAGACAAGCAAAATGATGAGCTGAACGCATTAGTGGCTCAATTAAAAACTGAATCATTAACCCAAATTGGCGCGATACACATAGCTTCACGCTGGGCTTTGGTCGATTCGATTGCGTTGGATGGCAAGCCATTTCAGGCTGATAAACCTTGGTTTTTCTTCTTCTATGCCGGTCATTGGGCTTGGGTGACCCCCAGTGCGTTCAAAGATCCTGCTATAAGCGGCATGATGGATGCTCGTTTTGATCGCTTATATCAACAATGGAAAGCCCAGCACGGCATTTTTTCCGATCAATAAGGCATCCGGTTAATTAAGGCCATTTTGAGCCGCCGATCTACTTCGGGGAATCGGTGGTCGATACTTTGATGCGGCGGTTAGCTTAACGTGCCGATACGTGCCGATGTTGTCTGTTGCCCGCTAATCTAAGGTGGGTAAATCGCCATCATGTGTGGCGCTGGATTTCATACTGGTATGTGCCGATGCTTGGCTTGCTGAAGCGCGTAGCTCATCTTTACTGCTGCCAAAATTCATGCGCCATTCAAGATTGGCGCGACTGTCGGCATTTTTAAGCGCTTCTTCGCGCTCAATGCGGCCTAATTTCCATAAGGCATGAAGCGACATATCAAAGGTTTGTGAGCCATCCATTTCATTTTTCTCCATGGCGTCTTTCATCGCATCAATTTCACCGCGTTTGATTAAATCAGCAATGAATGGTGTATTAACCATGATTTCAACGGCGGGCACCCGCATTCCTTGATTCCCAATCACTAATCGCTGGGAAATAATGGCGCGCAAATTCAAAGATAAATCCATCAGCAGTTGATCGCGAGATTCAGATGGGAAAAAACGAATCACCCGATCTAGTGCTTGGTGGGCATTGGTAGCGTGTAACGTGGTTAGACACAAATGCCCGGTGTCGGCATAAGCCAGCGCGTGCTCCATGGTGGCGCGATCGCGCACTTCACCGATCATGATGACATCGGGGGCTTCACGGAGCGCTTCTTTCAGTGCGGCAGCGTAGCTATGGGTATCCATACCCACTTCACGTTGATTGACAATCGAATTGCGGTGGCGGAAGGCAAACTCCATCGGGTCTTCGATGGTGAGGATATGCCCGGGTTTGGCTTCGGCGCGGTAATCCACCATGGCGGCTAATGTGGTGGATTTTCCTGACCCGGTGGCGCCGACCACCATGATAAGGCCGCGGCGCTCTTCCACTAATTTTTCAATAATATTGGGTAGGTTTAAATCACTGATTCGGGGAATCTCGCTTTTAATAAAGCGAATAACAATGGCCCACTCTCCGCGCTGCATAAAAATATTAACCCGATACCGCCCCAAAGAAGGGCGGCTTAAGGCTAAGTTGAGCTCAAGTTCTCTATGAAATTTATCGATTTGCTCGGGGCTTAAAATGGATTTGCCCAGCGCTTCAACTTGGCCTGGTTTCAGGCGCTCTTTGCCGATAAACCGCAATTCCCCTTGGATTTTAACGGCTGGCAAGGCGCCGGTACTGAAATAAAGATCGGAGCCTTCTTTTTCCGCGAGGAGCTTCAAAAAAGGGTCAAGTGCGGATTCATTCATGGGGTTTGGTCCTGATTCTGGCTTTAGCCAAAGGGGCGCTAGGGCATCCTTCGCGGGCGTTAAGCTTTCTATATTGCGCGGTGACGGGCTTAGTCTTCTTTTTCGACTTGGAGCTGATTATCGTCATCACTCAACCCCTTAGGTAAGCCGCGCCGACTGTGTAATTTGATGTTTAACCGTAAATCATTTTGCGAATCGGCATTGCGCAGGGCTTCCTGAAAGTTAACCCGCCCTTGATCGTAGAGATCAAGCAAGGCCTGATCGAAGGTTTGCATGCCATGCTCGCGCGAGCGCTTCATGACCTCTTTGATTTCATGCACATCTCCCTTGAAAATTAAATCGCCAATGAGTGGCGTATTAATTAGCACTTCAACGGCGGGTACTCGGCCAACCCCATCCTCGCGGCGCAGCAGGCGCTGAGAGATGACGGATTTAAGATTTAAGGACAAATCCATGAGCAGCTGGTGGCGTCGCTCTTCGGGGAAAAAGTTAATAATGCGATCAAGGGCTTGGTTGGTGTTGTTCGCGTGCAAAGTGGCCAAACACAGATGCCCTGTTTCTGCAAAAGCGACAGCATGATCCATGGTATCCCGATCGCGGATTTCACCAATTAAAATCACATCGGGCGCTTGGCGCAGCGTGTTTTTCAAAGCGGATTCAAAGCTTTCCGTATCAACGCCCACTTCGCGCTGGGTAACAAGGCAACCTTTATGCCGATGAACATATTCAATCGGATCTTCGATGGTGACAATATGCCCTTTGGAGTGCTCATTGCGGTAATCCAGCATGGCGGCAAGGGAGGTGGACTTGCCCGAGCTCGTAGCCCCAACAAAAATGACCAAACCGCGCTTGGTCATGGAAATATCTTCCAGGATTTTGGGTAAAAGTAATTCTGAAAAATTGGGCACATCCGAGCGGATCATCCGTAAAACCATGCCAACACTGCCGCGCTGCATAAATGCGTTGACGCGGAACCGCGCGATGCCCGGCAAGGATATGGCAAAATTTGCTTCACGGGTTTCTTCAAAAGAGGCGATTTGCTTATCACTCATAATGGAGCGAACCAGCATTTGGGTGTGGTTAACCGATAACGGGGTTTCTGATAAATGCGCGATTTCGCCGTTGATTTTGGCGCTGGGCGGTGCGCCGACCGTCACGAATAAATCGGAGGCGTCGAGGTCAACGGCTTTACGCAATAATCCCTGAACATAGTTTGCCGCTTGGCTGCGATCCATAGTGAAGCATTCCTTTAGATTGGTGTGAAACCGTTCTGTTTAACTTGGGGTGAGTTTTACATAAAGTCTGTTTTGTTTTGCGCGCGAGAGCGGGCTTCATCTTTGGCAACTAGCCCACGTTTAACCAGTTGTTGCAGGTTTTGATCGAGGGTTTGCATGCCTTGGGTTTGGCCGGTTTGAATGGCAGAATACATTTGCGCAATTTTGTTTTCACGAATGAGATTACGAATAGCCGGGCTGCCCAGCATGATTTCGTGCGCGGCAATTCGCCCGCCCCCAATTTTTTTCAACAGCGTTTGTGAAATAACCGCACGCAGTGATTCAGATAACATGGCGCGCACCATGTCTTTTTCAGCGGCGGGAAAGACGTCTACCACGCGATCAATCGTTTTTGCAGCTGAGCTGGTATGCAGTGTGGCAAACACCAGATGCCCCGTTTCTGCGGCAGTAAGTGCGAGGCGAATGGTTTCTAAATCCCGCAATTCGCCGACCAAAATCACATCGGGATCTTCCCGCAGGGCAGAGCGCAAAGCGGCATTAAAGCTGTGGGTATCTCGGTGCACTTCACGCTGGTTGATTAGGCATTTTTTGCTGTTGTGCACGAATTCGATGGGGTCTTCGATCGTCAGGATATGGTCGTTTCGATTTTCGTTGATATGGTTAATCATCGCGGCCAAGGTGGTCGATTTGCCCGAACCGGTGGGGCCGGTGACCAGAACGATCCCGCGAGGGAAGAAGCACAGGTCCTTGAACACATTGGGGGCGGCGAGCTGTTCGAGTGTGAGAATTTCGCTCGGAATGGTGCGAAAAACCGCCGATGCGCCCCGTTGCTGATTAAATGCATTAACCCGGAAACGGGCGACGCCGGGCAGCTCAAAGGAAAAGTCTATTTCGAGATTATCCTCATACTCCTTGCGCTGCTTATCGTTCATGATGTCGTACACCATGGCGTGCACTTCTTTGTGTTCCATCACGGGAACGTTTACTTTGCGTATATCACCATCAATCCGCACGCGCGGCTGCTCACCGGCTGAAAGATGAAGATCTGAAGCGCCATTTTTAACCGAGAAGGTCAGAAGAGAATCAATACCGCGTTGTTCTGCCATGATTTTTATATCCTTTTGAGTGCTAATCCTTAAATTGATCTCTGCGCGTGCTTTTTTAACCCATGTTGCCGATGCTTGCAAACTTATCGCATGAGCTGTGCTTCAGCCAACATCTTGTGGGCGCAACGGGTTTTAATCGGGTCAATAATAGTCTTAAATGGGCATGGTTAACAAATGAAATGGGCGTGAGGCACAGCGTGGATACACTTGAGGCGCGTTTTTTATCCATCCATTCGCAGATAGCGGCGGCGGCGACGGCAGCGGGGCGATCGCCAGATGCAGTACGGCTTATTGCGGTGAGTAAGTTTCAGCCCGCCTCGGCAATTGCGGCACTGGCAGCATTGGGGCAACGAGATTTTGCGGAAAATTATGTCCAAGAGGCTTTAAGTAAGCAGGCGATGCTGGCAGGTCATCCGTTGTTTGAACAAATAATCTGGCATTTTACAGGGCCTATTCAATCGAATAAAACCCGCGCCATTGCGACGCATTTTTCTTGGGTGCACAGTGTTGATCGGCCAAAAATTGCCGAACGGCTCAGCGCGCAACGCCCCGATTCACTCCCTGCACTCAAGCTCTTTATTGAGGTAAATTTGGATGCTGAACCAACCAAAGCCGGCGTGACTTTGGCACAATTGCCCGAGATGGTGCTTTTATGCCAGCGTTTGCCACGCATCGAATTGGTCGGCTTAATGGCGATTCCCGCGCGGGCATCAACGGATGCCTTTGTGCGTTTAGCAGAAATCAACGCGAATTTGCCCTCGCCCTTGCCCATGTTGTCGATGGGGATGAGTGTCGATTTTCCGGCCGCGATTGCGGCGGGGAGTACGCATGTGCGCATTGGCACCGCACTTTTTGGCGCACGCTGACGCCTCACGGTACCCTTAAGGCAGCTGCCCCGTGGTAACCTTGCTCAGTGCGGGTGCAACATTCGTTATAAAAAACACCTGAAAACAATCAACTCGCGATCAAAATAGCGCAGCAAAATGACGAACTAGGCTAGAGGTATTTATGCAGGCGGCAAAAATCACGTTTATTGGCGGTGGCAATATGGCAGCGGCGCTGATTGAAGGTTTGCAAAAAAATCAAGCCAGCATGATGTCTGTAGCGCAGCCCGTGTTGGTGGTGGCCGATCCCTCGGCAGAGCGCCGCGCCTTGCTGGCTGATCTATACGCGGTTGAAACTTTTGCCGATAGCATGGCGGCGGTCTCTAATGCTGATTTAATCGTGCTTGCCGTTAAACCCAATCACGTTCGCGCCGCCGCCGAGCAAATTCGGACCAACTTATCGCCGAACCAATTGATTGTTTCGGTGGCGGCGGGCATCACGCTTACTGCGTTGCAAAATTGGCTTGGCGGGCATCAAGCTCTGGTGCGCGCCATGCCGAACACGCCCGCGATGGTGGGTTCCGGGGCGACAGGTCTCTGCGGGCACCCGGCATTAACGGCCGCGCAACGCAACCTAGCCGAATCTCTGATGCGCGCGGTGGGTCTGGTGCAGTGGGTGGCGCATGAGGCAGACATGGATGCGGTTACTGCGTTATCGGGCAGTGGGCCTGCGTACATTTTTCTTGTGATGGAGGCCATGCAAGCGGCGGCGGAGCAATTAGGTTTGCCCGCGCAAACTGCAAAATTGCTCACATTAGAAACTGTGCTGGGTGCGGCGCGCTTGGCGATGACGGTCGATGAATCGCCCGCGCAGTTGCGTGCACGGGTTACATCCCCGAATGGCACGACAGAGCGCGGGATTGCGGTGCTTGAACAGGCCGGCCTGCGCGCGGCGTTTGCTCAGGCATTGACTGCTGCGCATCAGCGCAGTGTCGAGCTCGGTGTGCAATTAAGCGAAGATGAGCGTGCATTATGAGCGGAAGTTTTGGCGATCCGCTGGCTTTTATTGTCCGCACCTTATTTGAGCTTTTAATTTTTATCGTGCTGGTGCGCTATTTTCTGCAGGCATTCCGGGCAAATTTTTTTAATCCAATTGTTCAAACGCTCGTCAAAATCACCGACCCCGTGCTCAATCCCCTGCGCCACTATCTACCAAGGATGGGGCGGCATGATTTAGCATCCCTGCTGGTCGCTTTAGTTTTAATCGTGCTGATGGTTTGGGTGCTCGGCATGCTGAGGGGCGGCATACCCCTTTCCGCCTTGGCGTTCATGTCGCTTTATTTTGCTTTTTTGCTGGTGACGGATTTATTTTTCTGGACAATTTTGCTGCGCGCGGTGGCCTCATGGGTGGGTAATAATCGCTCACCGGGCGTCGCCTTGCTGGAAGATTTAACCGACCCTATTTTGCAACCGGTGCAGAAGTTTTTGCCACCCTTAGGGGGCTTTGATTTAAGCCCGCTGGCGGTTTTGATTGTGATCCAAGTTTTGCAGATGGCGGTGGGTAATCTGCTTTTTGGGTGATTTTTTGCGCGGTGGTTTTATTTTTGAATCAGTAAAAGGTGTCTGGATTGAGTGATGTAGCCCCAAAAATAGCGACGCCGGGCGCGGCGGATGCCGGCATGAACCACTCGGTGGGCATTGTGCACCCGCAAACGGCGATTTTTACTGCGCCACTGGCTTTGGATTGTGGCCGAAGTTTACCCAGCTATACGCTCGTTTATGAAACCTATGGCCAATTAAACGCAGCGGGGAGCAATGCGGTTTTGATTTGTCATGCCCTATCTGGCGATCATCATGCGGCCGGATTTAACGCAGAAACTGAGCGCAAGCCGGGCTGGTGGGATTCTGCCATAGGACCTGGCAAACCCATCGATACCAACCGGTTTTTTGTGGTCTGCTTGAATAATTTAGGCGGCTGCAAGGGATCAACAGGGCCTTTGAGTATCGATCCTGCTACCAATAAACCCTATGGACCGGATTTCCCGATTGTGACTGTACGCGATTGGGTGAGTGCCCAGCATCGTTTGATGCAATATTTAGGACTTGCTCGTTGGGTTGCCGTGATTGGCGGCAGCTTAGGCGGCATGCAGGTGTTGCAGTGGTCGATCAGTTACCCCGATGCGATTGCCCATGCGGTGGTGATCGCGGCGGCGCCTAAGCTATCAGCGCAAAATATTGCGTTTAATGAAGTGGCACGCCAAGCGATTATCACCGACCCTGAGTTTCACGGCGGGCGTTATGCTGAAGAAGGCACACTCCCCCGGCGGGGGCTTATGTTGGCGCGGATGCTGGGGCACATCACCTACCTCTCTGATGATGCGATGCGCGCTAAATTTGGCCGTGAATTGCGCGCAGGGCAAGTCAATTATGGGTTTGATGTGGAGTTTCAGGTGGAAAGCTATTTGCGCTATCAAGGCACAAGTTTTGTCGATCGTTTTGATGCCAATACCTACCTTCTCATGACTAAGGCCTTGGATTATTTTGATCCCGCGCATGAGTACGGGGACGATTTGAGCGCCGCACTTGCGCCGGCGCAGGCTGATTTTTTAGTGATTTCATTTACCTCCGATTGGCGTTTTGCCCCCATGCGCTCGCGCGAGATTGTGCGTGCGTTGCTGGCGGCGGGGCGGCGGGTTTCTTATGCCGAAATTGAATCGAATCATGGCCACGATGCGTTTTTGATGAACATTCCTTACTACCACCGAGTTTTAGCCGGGTATATGGCCAATATTGATTTAACCCTTGAACAGTCAGCGGGTGTTTTATGATTCGCCCCGATTGGCATATTGTGGAGCAGTGGATTACCCCCCGCAGCCGCGTGCTGGATTTAGGCTGCGGCGATGGATCGTTAATGGCGCATTTAATTGATCGCCGGCAAGTTTCAGCTGTTGGGCTTGAGCTGGATGATGATCAAGTCGCCGCCTGCATTGAAGCTGGTTTGAATGTAATTCAAGAAGATCTCGATAGTGGCATTAGCGATTGGTTTGCGCCAATGTCGTTTGATTTCGTTATCGTCAGCCAAACAATTCAGGCCATGCGCCATCCTGAGCGCTTGCTGGCGGATATGCTCAGTATTGCCCGTGAGGGGATTGTGACATTCCCCAACATGGGTTACTGGCGCAATCGGGTGCAATTGGGGTTGCTCGGCCACATGCCATTTAATCGTGCGCTGCCGAACCCGTGGTACAACACCCCGAATATCCACTTGTGCACACTCACTGATTTTGAGGCACTGTGCGATGAATTGGGTCTGGAGATACTCGATCGGGCGGTGGTGGATAGCGCTCGGCGTGAATCGGCTTTATTGCGCACATTCCCCAATTGGTTTGGGGAGCACGCGATTTATCGGATTAAACGCCGCGTATAAGATTTAAAATAATTTGGCGCGTTTGAATAAATAAATTAATAAAACGCCGATTAACGCCAAAATCACGACGAAAAGAGAAAACGACCAACTCGGTTCTTGATTGCCTGGAATGCCGGCAATGTTGACGCCAAATAAGCCGGTAATAAAAGTTAATGGCAGAAAAATGGCCGACAGTGCGGTTAAGAAAGTGAGCTGCTTGTTGAGCTCATTGCTTGAACGGGTGTTCATCTGTTCTTGAATAATCCGCATTTGATCGCGTGAGGCATCTAATACTTCGATATATCGTGTAAGGCGGTTTTCTGCTTCACGTAAGCGCTGGATGGTTGGTTTTTTCAGCCAACTTAAATGGCTGGCAATCACCGAAAGCATGGCATCCCGTTGTGGGCCTAAATAGCGACGCAGGGTTAAAATCATAGTGCGTAGATCGGCTAAATCCCGATCTGACACAGGTTCAACCTCATCACTGAGGAGCATGCTTTTCTCGTAGTTATCGGTGAGCTCATCAATCTCATCAATGGTGTCGAGCATGTTGTCGTTTAAAAGTTCAATCAACCGCGTAACAAATTGCCCCGCGTCTTTGGGGGCATTATTGGATTCCATATCCCGCTGCATCGTATTGACGGCGCGCAAGGTGCGCAAATGGGTGCTGATAATGCGGCGCGGGGTAATCCAAAGCCTTATGCCAATCATGTCATCTGGCTCTTGGCCCGGGTTGTGATTAATGCCACGCAAGGTAAGTAGCAAGCCTTGATCTAAAATTAAGGCGCGCGGGCGGGTCACTTCGGCTAATAAGGTGTCTTGCACTGTGCTATCAATGTCGGCTTGGCTGCGAATCCAGTCTTGCACTTCAGGCTGACTATAATTTAAATGAATCCAGACTGGCCCCGGGCTTGGGGTGTTATCAGATAAGGGCAGGAGTTGTGCACTGCCATCGCCTTGCATATGCCAAGTGTAAAAATCAGTTGCCACAGCTTCTAGTCTCAATAGTGAGGGTTAAACTTAAACATAAGCTTGCGCCTATTCTTTGACCGCACGATGAATGGTGTACTCTTGCCCTTGTTTTATTTTGTCATAATTGCCAAATTGCTCTTTAAAGGTGCGTTTAAAATAATCCCGCAAGCCATTAATGCTGACAAACCAAATATCCCCGCCGGGGGTTAAGTTTTGCCATGCATCTAATAACATAATCGACCAAAGTTCTTTGCCGACTTTAGCTGGCACATTCGACACAATGCGGCTGAGCTGTGTGCCTTCTACGGCACTCAAGCCGTTGCTTAATTTAACTTGGACATTGCTTAACCGATTCCGGGTGGCGTTTTTGGCGGCAAAATCACAGGCAACAAAATCTTTATCTAACAAAATCACCTGTGCGGTGGGCGCAGCCTTGGCAAGCGTGAGACCGATGGGACCATAACCGCAGCCCAAATCGACGACAGTTTGATTGGGCTTGGGCGAATCCAAGAAATCGAGCAGCAAGCGGGTGCCGTCATCAATTTCGCGCGGAGAGAATAAGCCCCACGTTGAATGCAAAATCAGCTCTTGCCCCATTAATTGAACGTGTTGGATAAGGTCTTGGCGCAGCAGATTAATTTCTTGGGGCGTGGGCATAATAATAAATCTCAAGGGCGTGACGTGGATTAAGTCTTGCCTTATAAAAAAGCCAGATAGAAAACAGCAGCGGTAGTTAAAAAAGTGGGCAAATTCTAGCGCGATTAACCTAACTTTTGGCGCACCAAGCGTAAATGGTTCGTTAATGGAGGTCTAGCCGGGTTGGCAGCGGCGACAAGTGCCATGGAGTTCGATCGATTGACGGGTTATTTTGAAGTGTTGTTGATCGCTCATCTGGGCAACCAGCTGATTTAACGCCTCGCTTGATTGCTCGTTAATTGTGCCGCAGGTATCGCAAATCATCAAAACTGCCTGATGCGCAATTTCAGGATGATCGCAGCCAATAAAGGCATTCAGGCTCTCGATTCGATGAATTAAACCATGCGCCAGCAAAAATTCCAGCGCACGATAAATGGTGGGCGGTTTGATGAGGTTGTCCGCGGTGGATAGGCGGGAAATTAAATCATAGGCCTTGGTGGCTTCATGCCCCGACCATATTTCAGACAGCACCGCTTTTCGGATTGGGGTAAGCCGCGCGCCGCGCGCTAAACAGACCTGCTCGGCGTGTTCAAGTGCGGTTCCGGCACAATGGGTATGGTTTGAGCAGTGCATTACGGGGTGTTCACTCCAAGAGGCGGAAGTTGGTTTGATTGTACCTGTGCGGCGAGGTTCTGTAGACCGCAAACTGGATTCTTTATGAGTTTGGGTGGCAAGCGTTGCCCAAACCCAAGTTAATTCAGGGTGTTATTGAAAAGTTCTATGATTTGGGTATTGAATTTATTCATCACACTGACCACCATTGAGATTGAACGATTCAATGCAGGTGCCGGTTTTTGCGGTACCCAAATCAATAAGAGTGAGAATTACCATGCAAGCCAATCCATCTGTTCTGCTGCCCCGGCGGCGTTTTCTTCAAACGGCAGCTTCGGTCGCGGGCTTTGCCATTTTACCGATGGCCTATTCTGCACACGTTTTTGCGGCAGAGCAGTTGGTTATAGCCGGCCCCAAGGTTTCGGATATTGCGCCCACGCGGCTTGCCGAGCAGGTGTATTGCATTATTTCTCCTTGGGGTTTCCCTTCGGTTGAAAATCAGGGAATGATGAGTAACGTGACTTTTGTGACGACACAAAAAGGCGTCGTGGTCATTGATAGCGGCGCCTCACGGCAAATTGGTGAAATGGCGTTGCGCCAAATTCGTCAAATCACCCAAAGCCCCATTGTAGCGGTGATTAATACCCATTATCACGGCGATCATTGGCTGGGTAATCATGCCTTTGTGAATGAAAACCCAGATGTGCCAATCTATGCCCATGAAAAAACCATTTCGGCGATTAAGACCGGGCAAGGCCAGTATTGGACTAATTTAATGGAGCGTTCTACCGATAACGCTACCTTAGGCACCGTGGCCACGCCGCCAAATAAGGTCGTAGCGCATGGCGATGTATTGGATTTTGGCGATACCAAAATCAAAGTGCATTTTTATGGCACCGCGCATACGCCCTCTGATATTAGCCTTGAAGTAGTGGGGCACAATATTGTGCACGTGGGAGATGTGGCGATGGATAACCGGATTGCCTTTATGGATGATGGCAGTTTCCGTGGTACGTTCAAAAATTTTGATGCCTTGGAAGCTGCCGTGCCCGGCGCGCTGTGGATTCCAGCGCATGGCAACCCCGGCAAGCAAGTGCTCGCTCGCAATCGCGAACTCTTTGAAGGGATTTATCAATCGGCCGAAAAAGCGGTGCAGGATATGTCGGGTCAAGAAGGCGCTAAAGCCTATGCCTTGGCCGATCCTCGGGTGAAAAAATATGCGCCTGTCACCAAAGGTTTTGATGAAAATATCGGCAAATATAGCTCGCTTGCTTATCTTGAGGCGGAGTCAGCTTCATTTTAATTCAAGTTTCGTAAAGATGACCTGAATGCTCTAACGTAAGTCATCGGCGTTCTTAATAGAGCAACCGAATGGTTCAATAGAACATATCGATTGGTCAAAAAGCCGTCGCGTAAGCTAAAAAGATAACGTATCTATCGATAAGGCTTAATTTAAGGAGTTTTGCATGTCTGGTTCTTCCCCCGCCTGTTCTCAAGTTAGACCCTTATGGCCGCCGTTGGTTGCCGGTTTGGTGTTGGGCTTAGTGCTTATTTTAACGTTTGTGCTCGTGGGCAATGGCGTGGGTGCCTCGGGTACGTTTGCCAGTATTGCCGCATGGCTTGGCTTGCAGGTGGCGCCGGCGGTAACTCAATCCAACGGGTATCTTGGGCCCATGGTGGCCAATGGCGCCAATCCCTTTGCCAGCTGGATCGTGGTCGAGGTAATTGGTGTGGCCATCGGTGCCCTGTTGGCTGCAGTCAGTGCGGGGCGATTCAAAATTAAAGTGGATGTTGGCGCCGGAAAAATCGGCGTTATCCCCCGTTTGTTGCTCGCATTGGTGGGTGGCTTGCTGGCAGGGTTGGGTTCACGCTTTGCGGCGGGCTGCACCAGTGGCGTCGGGCTGTCTGGCACGGCCATGTTGGGCATGGCGGGGTTCATTTTTTTAATTGTTTTTTTCGTGGTGGGCTTAGCTGTTAGCGCCCTGATGCGGAGGGTTTGGTAATGGATTATGGTGTAGCGGGTACGGCTTTAGCCTCGGGCATCCTTTTTGGTTATGTGCTTGAACAAGCGGGTTTTGGTTCTCCCTGTAAGTTAACAGCGCAGTTTCGCTTAACCGATTGGTCGGTTTTTAAAGTGATGTTTACGGCAATTTTGGTCGCATCCTTGGGGATTTTATTGTTGCAATCGGGTAATTATTTTGGCTCGACCGGGTTTTTTGTGCCCACCACATTCTTTTGGGCCACGGCAGTAGGTGCTGCACTGATTGGCGCCGGCTTTGCTGTTGGGGGATATTGCCCCGGTACGTCGGTGGTCGGGTTTATGTCGGGCAGAATAGATGGCTTGGTTTTTATGCTCGGTATGGTGCTCGGCATTTTAGTCTTTGCCTCGATCTTCAATGCGCCCATCACGCAAAGCATTTTGCACACCGCCCAAATCAGCGCTAAAACGATTCCGCAATGGCTGGGCGTTTCTCCGTGGATTGTGTGGGGTGCGATGGTTGTTATGGCGATTGCCGGGTTTTGGTTGGGTCGCATGATGGAGCAGCGCTCGCACGGCGTGCTCACAGCGGATGATATTGTCGAAAGCATCGATCCGACCCTTGATTCTGCGAAGCAAGGTAGCGCGGTAGATGGCAATTTGGGGGAGGGATCGGTACCTCTTGTACGCGGTGTTTAAATCGGTTGCTTGAAATCTAGCACGATTGTTTTAATTCTATTTTTGGAGTGATTTGTGATGAGCATTAATGAAAAAAGTTCTGCCCCTATTAAATCCCGTAAATTTTTGGCAGTTTCCATTCCAGCCTTAGCGGTCGCCCTGTCTGGCGCGGCTATTCTTTCGTCGCCCATTGATGCCTTATCGATTATTCCTGCGGCACAGGCTCGCGGGGATAACCCGTGCGCCCCAGCGAGTCGTGGCGGGAACCCGTGCGCCCCAGCGAGTCGTGGCGGGAATCCTTGTGCACCAGTCAGCCGCGGTGCGAATCCTTGCGCACCGGGTGGTCGTTAATTTCGTCGATGTATTTTGTGATTTTAACGGGCATCGCCGGTTTATCTGGGCATTTCTCTTAATGGGCTTGGATTGGTCGAATCATGGATAAAGTGTATTGCGACTGGCTCGGCACACTGCCCGATGCGGCCTTTGATGAGCTCCTATCTTGTGCTGATGAGTTTTTTGCGATTAATCGTGCGCTGATTCACGATCATCAAACCATTTTGACTGAGTTACTGCGAGATGAATCAGCACTCGTGCCTGTGCGCTGGCAGCATTATCCGAAAGATGATGTGTGCGACCCTGGCAGTGGGGCGATGTTTTACTATCATGCACATGATTCAACGGATCGCCCGGGTGACGAGCACGGGCATTTCCATTTGTTTATTCGACCGGATATTGACGCGGTTTTTAGCCATTTTGTGGCGCTTTCGCTGGATGCGCGGGGGCAAATTCGATCCATATTTACCACCAATCGCTGGGTGACCGATGAGCAAATACGTCCCGCGCAAGCACTTATCGAATTATTACCTGATGCCTTTGTGATAGATCGATCTCGCCCATCTTGGTTGGTTGCTCGCTGGCTTATGATGGTGGCGCGTTTGCTTGTACCTCAAATCCAGCAGGCGCTTTGGTTGCGTGATGGCGCGCTAAATTGGGATGGCGCGCAAGAATTGCCGCAAGCCCTGCTTGAAGATCGATCTCGTCATGTGCTCAGCGAAGTGCCCATTCACATGATTGATGTGCTGCAGATGATCCAGCGTGAGGGGCTTTTGCGTTATCCCCTATAAAAAAACTTAACTTTTGCGATTATAAAGTTCGTGGTTTGATGATGCTATCTTCGGTGAATTGATAGCGTTTGACATAGTGTGGTTAGGGTTGCATCAGTAGCCTAGGTTTTTGAAAATGAAGAAGGAGTTTGGACAAATGAATGTTAAGAAATTTGTGTTTGTGCCCGTCGTGTTCGCCGCGACATTCGCCGCGCAGTGTGCTTTTGCGGTGGAGGTGCCTGGCCCTTTGGTTGACCCGGCGTGGTTAAATGCGCACGCGAATGATGTTAAGGTGCTGCAAGTGAGTGGCCCTTTAAAAGATTTCACCACGGCTCCTGAAATGAAAGATGTAAACGGCAAAAAAGTTGCCGTGACTGTCAGCGGTCATGTGCCCGGTGCTTCATTTGTTGATTTCAAAACGATCCGGGTTGAGCGCGATATCGATGGCAAGAAAGTCAAAGATATGATTCCCGACAAAGCCGCGTTTGAGAAACTGGTTCAATCATGGGGTGTGAATAAAGGCCAAGCTATTGTGATTGTGCCCAAGGGGCTGTCGACACCGGATATCGATGAAGCGACTCGTTTATATTGGCAGCTTAAGTATTATGGCCAGGACAATATGGCCATTTTGAATGGCGGCATGGCGCAATGGCTGGCCGATGGCATGACGGCGTCAACCGATGCACCTGCAGCGACAACGGGAGATTGGGTAGCGACCGCTGAGCGCAAAAATATTTTAGCAACCTATGCGGAAGTGAAGCACGCCGTTGAACATCCCGGCTCGGTTGAATTTGGGGATGCGCGTCCATCTAACCAATACATGGGCGTGTTCACCAAGCCTAAAGAGTTATCTGGGCATTTGCCGGATGCCAAAAATGTACCGCCTGACTTGCTAACTTATGCGGATGGCTCTTCTGCTCGTTTCTTACCCAAAGCAAGCTATGAAGCGATGTTCAAACAGGTTGGTTTGAATCCGGATAAAGAAATTATCGATTACTGTAATACCGGGCATTTAGCTTCGGGTTTGTGGTTTGTCACGCACGAAATTGTGGGTGATAAAAAAGCCCGTTTGTATGATGGCTCTATCGTCGAGTACAGTATGTATGACGGCGCCAAGATGACTAATCCTGCAAATTTAAAATAAGCGATCTATTCCGATGTAAAAACGCCCCGATTTCGGGGCGTTTTTTTGAGCCAGAGCTTTGAGCCGTGGCATTACGCTGCTTGGGTTTTTGCGTTTGCTGGTGTTGGTTGCGCGTTAAGCAGCTTCGATTTTAGTTTGAAGAATACCCGAATCGTGATCAATTGCACGGCCATAAATGGCACCATCATGGCAAAATATAGCCAAGAGCCCTGCGCAATGATGTGATTATGTGCCAAGCCTAAATTCAGAAGAAACATGCCAAATACAAAAAATGCGACACCGGGGCAAATGAGCGCAAACGAGCCGGCATTGCCTTTATCGCCATTAATGTAATGCGCAAAATAACCCAAGCGTTTCATCACGGCATACCCAATTAAGCCGAACAAAATTTGCAGCGACACAATCATCATGCTCGATACAAAAAAACTGCTGTTATTTAAGGGGTGATCAAAGCCTTGATGCAACCCAAGAGTGAGGCGAATCCAAGTAATGCCGAGTAGGGTCAAGATAGGGATCATAATCCATAAACTTGGACTGGCCGATTCAGCAATCCCATTGGTCATCATGCTATGAAAACCATTAACGAGTTTAACGATCGTCAGCAGCAGGGCAATGGTGAAGAAAAAGAGTGAAAGCGCGATAGACACAGCAACCGTGAGCGTGTTGTGTGACATGTATGCGGGTGCAGCCAAACCGACGGCGATCATCGCTAAGGCAAACATCGAAATCATGGGTGCCAAGCTGTTGTTGGCGGTGAAATCAACCTGGCCGCCAACGAGCGCGCGGGTGAAATAGTGCACCAAAATAGTCATGGCATAAATGCCGATGGCAAAGAACGCCCCAATCGCCAGCGGAAAGAGCCATTCCACCACGGTCCATAGCCCCGGAACTAACAATGCGCCCAGCACAAACATCACATTCACCGACATGGCCAGAGTGAGCGGAATGGTCATAAGCCCAATTTCCGCATTACTGTTGAGCAGGGTTTTAAAAGCATCCAGACGCTTAAATTGCGTGTACTCCGCAATATTCCACAGCAAGAGTTTGAAGTGAAGCAATGCGAAAAATAAAATTGCAGCAATCGTGAGCCCGACCAAGCTTGCATTCAGCCAATTGGTGCCAGTTAAAATGCGCCACACATCGCCAAAGGTGACCATGGCACTATTGGGATGGGGCGCCAAAAACATTAAGTAAATAAAAAATGAAACCGAAAGCCCGCCGGCGCCCAGCGCGGCGAGAAAGTACAGAGGGGAGTAAGCCGCCCCGAGGTTCTTGCGAATCATGCTATTTCTCCTGACTGAGTGAGTGCTTAGAGCACGTAATTAATTGCCAATCAACATATTAGAGTTTTCTAACATAGGGATTACTTTACCAACATAGTTGGAATTAATAAATAGCAAAAGCGAAAAAAGTGGGAATATTTTACACGGATGGGTGTTTGCCATCGCTTTTTTTTCTAAGTCTTAAGGCGCATTTTGCGTAATCGAAGATTTTGCTTTGCGAACCGGTGGGGGATTTGGCATTCTGGTGGGATTAACTTCCCCATTGATAGGACGTGTTGAAATGAGTGTATCTGCTTTGGCTGCCACGCAAGTGGCTGGAACGCAGCCAACCCCGGACATGCTGGTCGCGGTGCCGCAGTTAGTGAGTGCTTATTACACGCGCCAGCCAGACCCTGCGCTCGCGGCTCAACGGGTGAGTTTTGGCACCTCCGGCCATCGGGGCAGCAGCTTGAATACGGCATTTAACGAAGCGCATATCGTGGCCATTACCGCGGCGCTTGTGGAATATCGCCAAGCGCAAAACATTAACGGTTGCCTATTTATTGGTTTTGATACCCACGCCTTATCGTGGCCGGCTTTTGTGACGGCCATTGAAGTGCTGGCAGCGGCTGGGGTTTGCGTGCGCTACCAAGCGGGCTTTAAGCCCACGCCCACGCCTGTTATTTCCCGGCTGATTATTATGGCGAACGCGCAGGCGGATGCGGGCAGCTTGGCAGATGGGGTGGTAATTACCCCATCACATAACCCGCCGGCCGATGGTGGCTTTAAATACAACCCAATCCACGGCGGGCCTGCGGATACCGATGCGACCGGCTGGATCCAAAATCGCGCGAATGAACTGCTGGTGGATTACCACCGCGTGGCGCGAATGGATTTCGCCTTGGCCTTAACCCAGCCTCAGGTGGTAGGGCAAGATTTTATTGCGCCCTATGTGGCAGAGCTGGATGCGGTGATTGATTTTGCGGCGATTCAAGCCGCCGATGTATCAATCGGGGTTGACCCTATGGGCGGTGCGGGTTTGCCTTATTGGGCGCCGATCGCCGAGCGCTATCAGCTGGACTTAACCGTTGTTAATGATCAGGTTGAGCCGGATTTTCGGTTTATGCCGCTAGATCACGATGGGAAAATCCGAATGGATTGTTCATCACCCTATGCGATGGCGAATTTGCTCAAGATTAAAGACCAATTTGATGTTGCATTTGGCAATGATACCGATGCCGATCGGCACGGAATCGTGACACCCGATGGCGGGCTACTCAATCCCAATCATTTTTTAGCCGTAGCCATTGATTATTTATTTCGACATCGTCCGCAATGGGGTAAAGCCCTGTCTATTGGCAAAACGGTGGTCTCAAGCTCGCTGATTGATCGGGTGGCGGCAGGGCTGGGGCGCACGGTCTACGAGGTGCCGGTGGGCATAAAATGGTTTCAACCGGGGTTAACCGCAGGCGATCTTGGGTTCGGTGGTGAGGAATCTGCCGGTGCCACGTTTTTATGCCGCGATGGCACGGTCTGGACGACTGATAAGGATGGTTTAATTATGGGCCTGCTTGCGGCAGAAATTTTGGCGGTGACAGGCAAGGATCCTTGGGCGTATTTTAATGAACTGGTTGATCGTTATGGCCAACCTTTTTATACCCGAGTCGATGCCCCCATCAGCGCGGCACAAAAAGCGCGGTTTCATGGCCTAAGCGCCGATGCCGTGCAAGCAAAACAATTGGCGGGCGAGCCCATTACGCGCGTGATGACCCATGCGCCGGGTAATCATGCGCCGCTCGGCGGGTTAAAAGTAGAAACAGCGAATGGCTGGTTTGCCGCACGGCCTTCGGGCACTGAGGATATTTATAAAATTTATGCTGAAAGTTTTATTTCATTAAAACATCTTCAGCAGATATTGGATGAGGCAAAAACCTTGGTTAATCAGGTGTTAATGGGTTGATAATACGAGGGGATTTCCTGCTTTATTGATAGACAGATAACGCGCAGATTGTCACAATTATGCCCAATTTATTTGGGCATTTTTTTGAGGTTATGCGGGATGCTGATTGGGTTTGTCGTTTTATATCTCATCGTTTCTATTGGGATAGGATTGCTGGCGGCACGAAGGGTTCATAACACCGCTGATTTTATGACAACAGGGCGGCAGCTTTCGCTTCCCGTTGTGGTGGGTGTGGTATTTGCTACTTGGTTTGGCGCTGAAACGGTGCTCGGCATTCCCGGTACTTTTTATCAGGAGAATTTAGGCGGCTTAATTTCAGACCCCTTTGGCGCGGCATTATGTTTGGTTTTATTCGGTTTGATTTTTGCGCGCCGTTTGTACCGAATGAATTTACTCACCTTGGGTGATTTTTATCGGCAGCGATTTAATCGCCAAGTTGAAGTGATTGCCGCGATTGCCATTACCTTGTCCTATTTGGGTTGGGTTGCCGCCCAAATTACCGCTTTGGGCATGGTATTTAATGTACTGACTCAAGGAATGATTAGCGAGCCACTTGGCATATTAATAGGTGCCGCGGTTGTCTTGATTTACACCGTGGTGGGGGGGATGTGGTCTGTCGCGATGACCACGTTTTTTCAAATGATTGTTATTGTGGTCGGGCTAACCATTATCGCCTTTATGCTTGGCCAGATGGCGGGTGGCATTGGTCCTGTGGTGGCGCATGCCGCAGCGGCCGGAAAGTTTGAATTTTGGCCGGCGCTGAATGCGGCGGCTATTTTGGCTTTTGTCACGGGGTTGCTGACCTTGGGCTTTGGTTCGATTCCGCAGCAAGATGTCTTTCAAAGGGCCAACTCATCCCGCACCGAGAACATCGCGGTTTGGGGGAGCGTGTTGGGCGGCGTAATGTATTTACTCTTCGCGGCCATCCCGTTGTTTATTGCTTATTCGGCCACGGTGATTGATCCGGCGCTCGTGGCGCGTTTGATTCAGGGTGATGCCGATAAAATTATGATGCAGCTCATTCAAAATCACCTGCCTTTATGGGCGCAGGTGATTTTTTACGGCTCACTGATGGCGGTGATTATGAGTACGGCCTCGGGTACTTTGCTTGCGCCCTCGGTTACGATTGCCGAAAACTTACTCAAAGGCTGGATAGCCCCCGGCGGGATGAGCGATCAAGCCTTTCTGCGGCTAACTCGCTGGGTGATTGTGGGCTTTGCTATTGCCGTGACGGGCTATTCGCTTTGGGAGCATGCCGGCAATACATCGATTCACAACATGGTAGAAAATGCCTACAAGGTGACCTTGGTGGTGGCATTTGTGCCTTTATTCGCCGGCTTGTTTTGGCGCCGCGCTAATTTAACTGGGGCCTATTGGTCGATTGGTTTGGGATTGCTTGCGTGGTTGCCGATGGAGTTTTTGCTCACAAACCCGACGGTGCCCGCGCAGTTTTACGGCTTTGCCGCCAGTATAACGGGCATGGTATTGGGTTCTTTACTGAGTCGGCGCGTTTAAATTGTCTAAATTTTTATTAAATAAAATCCAATGGTTGGATTTTTTTGACGGTTATCAATTTGGGCGGCTTTTTTCTTCTTCATGCACCAAATTAGGCCAAAACTGTCGCAATGCTTCCATTGGCACGGGGGTTTTTGAGTGCAAATAAACCTCTGCACCCGCCAATAAGCTTGGATGACGTTTCGTCATGGCGTGCATCCAGTTCAAATCTCGAAACGATAAAAATCCCTGATGCAAACGCACCGACCAAGCCAAGGTTTTAGTGATGCGGGTTGCGGGTGTCACCGAAAACCAAACCGCCGCCATTAATACGGGAATACCCAGCCAAGGGTACCCGCTGGCTTGATCGGCCAGCAGCAGCCATTGCATCAAAAAAAAGCCGCCAGCCAAGGCCATGAGTGTGGCGTAGGTAAATTTGTGCTGACAAATTACCGCATAAAGGCGGTTGAGCCGATCAATCAACTCAGGCTGGTAATTAAATTCATCGTATAAATTCAGCATAAGAACTCCCAATTCAGCGCAGAGCTATTTATAGACTATGACGATGATATGACATGCAGCGCGTGGCTGCCACTGGCATTTAATCACACGGGCATTCCAACTTTAGGGCGTGCGGGTTGTAATACGCTGCCAGGTCATAAAACTATAGGGATAAAGATTGCTGGCATCGGCGGGATGGCTTTCCTCACAGGTTAAACGCCATTCTCGGCGATTATAGGCCGGGAAAAATGCGTCACCATCATGGATTTGGGTGTGGACTTGGGTCAAATACAGCCGATCGGCACGGGGTAAAAATTGATAATAAATATTGGCGCCGCCAATCACCATCACCTCAGGCGCGTCTGCCGCCGCGTCAATGGCTGCATCCAAACTCTCAACAACGGTAACGCCCTCGGCCATGAAATTGGGGTTACGGCTAATCACAATATTTTGTCGCCCCGGGAGTGGGCGACCAATCGAATCATAGGTTTTGCGCCCCATAATAATCGGCTTGCCTAGGGTGATGGCTTTAAAGCGTTTTAAATCTGCGGGCAGGTGCCAAGGTAGGGCATTATCTCGCCCAATCACTTGATTGCGTGACAGTGCAGCGACGAGGCCAATTTTCATGATTGATCCGGTGAGCCGCCAGGGAATTTAGCGGAGCTGTATTTAATCACAAGAATGGCGAGTGCTAAAACAGCAATGGCGCCCGCATAAGTGATGATGGTGGCATTGCTCATGACCTTGACATCGACCACCAGTACCCGAGTGACGGCGGTAATCGCGATATAGATCAAAAACCGTACGGGCATGCGTTTGGTTTGAAAGTAAATGCCAATCATCGCCAAAATTTCAAGATAAATGAAAAACAGCAAAAGGTCATCAAGCGTGGGCGTGCCTTTTTGCAATATGTCAAAAACGGAAGCGGTGGTTGACCAAAGCACGGCAATCCATAGGACGAAGAGCAATAAAATATGCGCCACATTGTTGAGTTCATTGCCCAGCCGCTCAATGAATTTGTGACCGGAAGTTAATTTGGAGTTGGGGGGTGTCATGATGTGTAGCCTATTAATGGGAACAGGCTTAATTATATGGCAACCGGGGCTGCGATATGCGGCCAAGGCTCGTAGCCTTCAAGTGAAAAATCTTCAAAGATAAAATCTTCAATGCGCGTGCGATCGGGGTTAATTCGCATCTGAGGCAGGCTTTTCGGGGTGCGCTCAAGTTGGGTTCGCGCTTGGGTGAAATGATTATGATAAATGTGCGCGTCGCCTAGCGTGTGGATAAATTCGCCCGGACGCAACCCGGTTACCTGCGCAATCATTAACGTGAGTAGGGCATAGCTTGCGATATTGAAGGGTACGCCGAGAAAAATATCCGCGCTGCGCTGGTAGAGCTGGCAAGAGAGTTTGCCGTTGGCCACATAAAACTGAAACAGCAAATGGCAGGGTGGGAGTGCCATATTGGGTACGTCGCTTGGGTTCCACGCGCTCACAATCAGCCGGCGCGATTGCGGATTGGTTTTGATTTGGGCGATCACCTCGGCTAATTGATCAATGGTGCGGCCATCGGGCGTGGCCCACGATCGCCATTGTTTGCCATACACGGGGCCTAAATTACCTTGCGCATCGGCCCATTCATCCCAAATACGCACACCGTGGGTTTGCAAATAGCGGATATTGGTGTCGCCTTGAATAAACCACAATAGCTCGTGGATGATGGAGCGCAGATGCAGCTTTTTGGTGGTGAGGGCAGGAAAACCCGCGCTTAAATCAAAGCGCATTTGGTGGCCGAATACCGAGCGGGTGCCGGTGCCGGTGCGGTCGTCGCGATCAACACCGTGGCTCATTACATGGGCGATTAAATCAAGGTAGGCCTTCATACGGGGGTCTCTTTTTTAACGGGGCGATCTTGAATGTTTTTAACGTAGGCATAACGCATTAAGGCCACACCAATCACGATCATGGGGAAGGATAGCACTTGCCCCATGGTGAGCCAGCCGTCCCATAAATAGCCGAGCTGCGGATCGGGTTCGCGCACAAATTCTACAAGGAAGCGGAATAAGCCATAGAAAATCAAAAACATCGCTGAAACGGCCATGCGCGGCTTGGGCTTAAGTGAAAAAAAGTACAAAATTAAAAACAATAAAATTCCTTCTGAACAGGCTTCATAGAGCATGGAGGGGTGGCGAGGCAGGGAGCCGCCGGTTGGGAAGACCATGCCCCAAGGCAAGGTGGTGACTTTGCCCCACAACTCGCCATTAATGAAATTACCGATACGTCCGGCAAATAAACCAATCGGCACCAAGGGCGCCACAAAATCCATCAGGGTGAAAAACGGGATTTTATATTTACGCGCAAACAAAAGCATCGCAGTCATCACGCCGATTAAGCCACCATGAAAGCTCATGCCGCCATCCCAGACCTGAAATAAGCTTAAGGGGTGGGCCAGTAGCTCGAGGGTTTGGTAAAACACCATATAACCAATGCGTCCACCTAAGATGACCCCAAGTGCACCGTAAAAAATTAAATCATCCACTTGCAGCGGATTAAGTGGCCAATCGGGTTTGCCTGCGCGATAACGGCCAAGCAGCCATGCGCCGACAAAACCGACCAGATACATTAATCCATACCAATGGACTTTTAACGGGCCTAAAGATACAGCGATGGGGTTAATATCCGGATATATCAGCATAAAAAACTCATAGGTTCGCGCGTGGGCAAAATTTTGGCGGGGCAGATTGTTAGAAAATAAAGACCATCTTGAATATTCAGTGACGCAATACGGGGCATTTTGCCGCGCCCTGTGACGAAACCTGCCGGCTGCTAAACTTTAACAGACTCTTGGGGGCGGTGGCGGTGGATTTCTAATTGTCGTGAGCTTGACTTTTTATGAGGGTATTGATGATGGAACTCTCTTTGTATCGCGATGAGGCCTTGGGGATTGAACCGCGTTCATTACGGGCGCAAACCTATAACCTTGGGCATGTTTTATGGGCCAATAGTGCGGACGGTGTGGTGTTTTTGCCGATTCGCCAGATGCAATTTTTAGCGATATTGGATGCACAGGAATGGGTATTTGTGGATGGGATGAAAAAACACTTTATCGAACTAGCTTGGCAAAAATTCCATCCCCAAGCGCGCAGCAACATTGATGAAGCCGTGCCGTTTGAGGCGGTGTTTTATACCGAGGCCAGTTTGCCGTTGATGTCGCGCTTGGAATCGGCCATTCATGCGGCCTTAGTGGATGCGGTTAAACGTATCCGCCGCATTAATAGGGGCGGCGTGGTGCTGCCATTTAAACGGTAACTGTATTCTGTTCAGCTCTAATTAGGGGTTAATCATCATCCCCAAGCTCCGGATCCCAGCCATGTTCGCGGGCGTATTTAATGGCTTCTGCTTGAATGCGGAAATATTTTTCTTGCAGTTCGGAGTTTAATTTACTTGGAATATGGCCATAGGGCGCCCAAGCGAGATGCACTTTTTCATAAAGAACCTGCAGTTGGGTGGGTAACCAGCCCTCGCAGCTTTCGGATTCAGGGATGAGATCAAAAAGCCAGGCATCGCGAATCATTTTGGCAATATTGGTCATGCCACCTTGTTCATCGTTATAAATGCCAACATATCGTTTAGGTGTGTTCATGGATTTTTTCTTTAGTGATTAAAAAAAGGCGCTGTGCGCGCCTTTGGGATTTAGCGAGTGAGGCCAGCATACAGCATGGGCAGTTTTTCAGGCAGGCGTTCAACGTGATCGACCACCATAAAATTGCGGGCGCCAAAAATGCGGGATACATATTGATCGGCGCGCGGGTCAAGGCTCATGCAGTAGGTGATGATGCCATTGCGCGCCGCATCTTCAACCGCTTTTTTGGTGTCAAAGCGTAAATATTGTGGATCGCGCACATCGATATCCGCCGGTTCCCCGTCGGTAATCACGAGCATTAATTTTTTGGTCGAGCGCTGTTGTTTTAAGTGATAGCTGGCATGGCGAATGGCTGCCCCCATGCGGGTTGAAAGCTGCCCTGTCATGCCGGCGAGTTTTGCTTTAGGTAGCTCGCTGTAGGACTCATCGAAATCTTTGAAGCGATAATATTCCACATCGTGCCGCCCATCGGAGCAAAAGCCGTGAATGGCAAAAGGATCGCCGATTTTAGCAATGGCATCAGCAAGGAGCACGCAGGCTTGCCGGGTTAAGTCGAGCACTGAAAACTCCTGCCCGGTGACCTTCTCGTTGGTCGATTCGGATAAATCGAGCAAAACCATCACCGAAATATCGCGGGTTTTGCGAACCGAGCGCATCATGATGCGCGGATCGGGTTGGCGGCCTTGACGAATGTCGACCATGGCACGAATGGCGGCATTAATATCCACTTCATCACCATCTTCGAGCTTGCGAATGCGCTGCACACCTTGTGGTTGCATGGCATCCAGTAGGAATTTCATGCGGCTAATTTCGCGTTTGTAACGCGCGGCGATGTCGTCGATAAGCGAAAGCTCGCCAAATTTAGCGCGCTTTTCGAGCACGGTAGCCCAACTTGGGCGCTCGTGCTGGATTTGATAATCCCACTCGGGGTAATGAAATGGGGCAGATACTGGCGCAGTGCCTTCCATTTCGTTAAAGCTGACGCCATGATCTTCATAGGGGAACAGCTCGGTGCCAAGCACCCATACTTCTTGCGGGTTGCCATCGGTGAGCTCGCTATCGATCTCGTTGATCATTTCCATAACCGACACTTGCTTGCGCACGGTCTGAACGTTGTCATAACCCGCTTCTAGCGATTTATCAAAATCGAACTCTTCAAATGCCCAAAAATAGCGGTTATCGTCTCGATAGGGGGCGGTGAGCACATCGGTGCGTTGCTGGAATGGGATGCGAAGTGACATGAGTTCATGCGCTAAAACCGCGCCGCAATCCCACGATAATTGGTTGTCGCGGAGCCTGTGCTGTTCGCGCTCGAAGAGTTCACGCGCGCGGGCAATGAGGGGGTGATTGTCCTCAAAGCTGGGGTCGAGCAAAGCACGGGCGATGCGATTTAAATAATCGCCCATGGTGTTGGCTTGGGTGGCGGCAATGGTGTGAAACTGCGCCCAAATTGGGCGTAAGCCCGGAAAATCTTGAATGGCCAAGGCTTCAATCCGCGCATCTTCAAACACGGAAATGACGGCCATTTGCAGGTTGTTTAAATTTTCCGCAGAAATGGGCGCTTGGGTATACACCACATGCGCGGCGCAGTGCGCGGCGGCGGCGCGATAGAGCGTTAGGCCTGAAATGGGCTCTTGGCCTTCGATGACGATATCATCATACGCATCAGGTAAATGCAGCAGATAATCTTCAATGTAGGGGCGGTAGCCTTCGCGCTTTTCAAAATCACCGGAGGTGGGGCGCATGAAAAAATCGCGTGCCCACAACGCCCGCAAATACATATTGATGCGCCGCTGCACATCCACAAACAGCGTGCCTTTGCGCTCCTGCTGCAGCATGGCCTGAGATTCTTTCGAGGCGAGGCTGAAGTAGCGTATTTGCTCTTCATAATTAGTGCGGTGCACCTGAGCCCCCCAGTTTGACCACCGACGCAGGCCACCTAGGGTTAAATGGGCAAACAGGGTATCGAGGTTTTCCAGCATGGGGCGAACGCCCCGGGGCGCGGTGGCCACCAAGTTATTGAGCAGCTGCAAATACTTTTTGAATAGTTCGGCATCGCCCAGCCTATCAGCGGCGGTCGGCGCGGTGGCCAGCACGAGCTCAATAACGGTGCCACTGGTTTTTGAGGCCATCATCATGGCATTTTCGATTAAGGAATCAATAACGCCTTCGCCCAAAATTCGGGCAATGCTGGGGGCATTTTGAATAAAGGTTGAAACCAGTTCATGACCGCGCCCTAAGTTTTTGAGCGATAGGGCGCCACCGAGATAAATATCGAGCCCTTGTGGGCTAAAAACGCGCGTGGCTTCTTGCCATGAGGCCTGCAAAATATCGCGCGAATGCTCGGACAATGAACCGAGTTCTTCTGCATATTCTTCAAGTTGAACAGACATGATGCTCCTCCAAACTATCGAACGAGGGTGGGGCTTGCGTTGCAGGCGGGGGCTTGAGCGCGGCCACCGTCACAATTTTGGCGAGAGGTTATCTTCCATCGCGCGGTGGTTAAAACTAACACTAGGCGCCCTTGCCATGACGCGAGCCTTAGCCGGCTGCTGAAATAAGTTGTTCAGCGGTCTGTTAGAAAAAGGTGGCCACCGCCGCATCAAGCGCATCGCGCATATCCGGATCATCGGTAATGGGGCGCACCAACGCTACGCGGCAAGCCGAGGAGGGGTCGACATTTTTTGAAATAAGCGAGGCTGCGTAAATCAGCATGCGGGTCGAAATGCCTTCATCTAAGCCATGGCCTTTAAGATTACGGGCGCGCTCGGCAATCGAGACAAGTTTGCTCGCAATTTCCGCCGAGACATGACCTTCGTGCGACACAATTTCGGTTTCAGTGGCATGCTCTGGATAATTGAAATCGAGCGCACCAAAGCGTTGCTTGGTGGACTGTTTTAAATCTTTCATCAGGGATTGATAACCGGGGTTATACGAAATTACAAGTTGAAAGTCGGGATGGGCGTGGATGAGTTCGCCTTTTTTCTCAAGCGGTAATTCACGGCGCGCATCGGTGAGGGGGTGAATCACAACCGTGGTGTCTTGGCGAGCTTCAACCACTTCATCGAGATAGCAAATGGCGCCATGCCGCGCGGCAATTGCCAAGGGACCATCTTGCCAACGGGTGCCTTGGGCATCGAGTAAAAAGCGGCCGACCAAATCAGAAGCGGTCATATCTTCATTACAGGCCACGGTGATGAGGGGTTTATCCAGCTTGTGCGCCATGTATTCAACAAAACGGGTTTTGCCGCAGCCCGTAGGCCCTTTGAGCATCATGGGCATCCGCACCGAGTAGGCCGCTTCATACAGTTCAACTTCATCGGCTACGGGGCGATAGTAGGGTTGTTTTTGTACACGATATTGCGCCATCAGATCAGTCATTTATGCTCTCCTGTGGGTGGATGCGGCTTGCTTTTTGCTCAATTGAACCTCCAATTTTTAGGGGATCAACTCAGAAAAAAACCTAAATAACCCACCCGGAGGTGGGTTTGGATGGTGTGTCGGTTAATTACACGGTTTTGCCGCGGTAAATAACCATTGAAGCGCCTTGGCTTTGCGTAAAGTTGTTGTAACCGATCAAGCGAACATGGTTGTTCGGGTTGGCAATATGGCAAGCTTTGGCTTCGCCTAAGATTTTGTCTACGTCGGTTTCACCGAACATAGGCAGCTTCCACATATACCAGTAAGAATCCATCAGGTGCTCTGGCTCAGTGTGCTCAATGGCGGGATTCCAGCCTTGATTCACAATGTATTGCACTTGGCTTTTGATTTCTGCATCGGTCATGGCCGGCAAGTAAGAAAAAGTTTCAAATTTACGGCTGCCAGGATCGCTCAGACGTGATTTGTAATCTTGCATTTCGCTCATGGAAAAACTCCTAAAATTAGTGGCTATTTGGGTTGGTGCAAGCCAACCCAATCAATGGCATTACTTGTGGGCAACGTCTAGTTTGTCGACAGTGTCGAATTCAAACTTGATTTCTTTCCATGTTTCCATGGCGATTTTCAATTCTGGGCTGCTTTTCGCCGCTTTTTCCAGAACAGATTTGCCTTCTTTCTCAATTTCAATGCCTGAATTGCGTGCTTCTACGCAAGCTTCCAGTGCAACACGGTTTGCGGCGGCGCCGGCGGCGTTGCCCCATGGGTGACCTAATGTACCGCCACCGAATTGCAGCACAGAATCATCGCCGAAAATGTTGACCAGTGCCGGCATGTGCCATACATGAATACCACCGGAGGCAACGGGCAATACGCCGGGCATTGAGCCCCAGTCTTGATCGAAGAACAGACCGCGTGAACGATCTTCAGGGATGAAGGAATCGCGCATGGTATCGATCCAGCCCAAAGTGGCTGCGCGGTCGCCTTCCAATTTGCCCACAACGGTACCTGAGTGCAGGTGATCGCCGCCCGATAAACGCAATACTTTCGTTAAGACACGGAAGTGGATGCCGTGGTGCGGGTTACGGTCGAGTACCGCGTGCATGGCGCGATGGATGTGCAGCAGCATGCCGTTATCGCGACACCAGTTCGCCAAACCTGTGTTGGCTGTTAAGCCGCCGGTTAGGTAATCGTGCATGATGATGGGCGCGCCGATTTCTTTTGCGTATTCGGCCCGTTTGTACATTTCTTCAGGCGTTGCAGCGGTTACGTTCAGGTAAGAGCCTTTGCGCTCGCCAGTTTCAGCTTCAGCCTTCAGGATGCCTTCCATCACGAAGTCGAAGCGATCACGCCAGCGCATGAATGGTTGGCTGTTGACGTTTTCGTCATCTTTGGCAAAGTCCAGACCACCGCGGAGTACTTCATAAACCGCGCGACCATAATTTTTGGCAGACAAGCCCAATTTTGGCTTGATGGTGCAGCCGAGCATAGGACGGCCATATTTATTCATTTTATCGCGTTCAACCTGGATGCCATTTGGTGGGCCGCCGCAGGTTTTGATATAAGCGATTGGGAAGCGAATGTCTTCTAAGCGCAGGGCACGCAGCGCTTTAAAGCCGAACACGTTGCCTACCAGCGAGGTGAGTACGTTAACCATTGAGCCTTCTTCGAAGAGGTCAATGGGGTAGGCTACAAAGGCATAGAAGCAGGTATCATCACCGGGTACGTCTTCGATGTGGTACGCGCGGCCTTTGTAGTAATCCAAATCGGTCAGCAGGTCGGTCCACACGGTGGTCCAAGTGCCGGTTGAAGATTCAGCGGCTACCGCAGCGGCCACTTCTTCGCGGTCAACCCCAGCTTGGGGGGTGATTTTGAAGCACGCCAGGATATCGGTATCCAATGGGGTGTATTCGGGCATCCAATAGGTTTGCCGGTATTCTTTAACACCAGCGTTGTACTTTTTAACTGCCATGAGTTCCTCCAGAAAGGGGTCGGTGATCCGCGAAATGCCCCTGTGGCCTGACGCGTTTGAGCATCATGCCGAGGTTAAATCATCAATAACAGTCGATATTTTCTATTATAAGAATAGAATTCTATCTATGATTTTAATGGTATTAGTTGGGGCTAATTTAATGCGGCAATACACGACATTCAGACAACTTGAAATTTTTGATGCCATTGCACGCTTCAAAAGTTTCACGAAGGCATCGGAGGCGTTGTATCTCACCCAACCAACTGTTTCGATGCAGATGAAAAAACTCAGCGATATGGTCGGCGTGCCTTTGATCGAGCAGGTGGGTAAGAAAATTTATCTCACGGAGGATGGGCACGAGCTTGCCCGCGCCACGCGTGAGGTGTTCGATATTATGGATCGCTTCACGATGTCGGTGGCTGAACGCCAAGGCTTGAAACAAGGGCGGTTGCGCTTGATGGCGATTTCGACGGCCTCATATTTTGCGCCGCGATTGCTGGGGGAGTTTGCCAAACGTTATCCGGGCATTGATGTGAGTTTACGTGTGACGAATAAAGAGCAAGTGCTCGCCAGTATCGCTAATAATTTAGATGATTTGTATTTGCTGGGTCAGCCGCCGCTGGATATGGATGTGGTGGTGACGCCGATTATGGATAACCCGATTGTGGTGTTGGCCGCGCCCGATCACCCCTTAGCAAATGTGAAAAATATTCCGCTGAATGCCTTGGTCGATGAGCCTTGGTTGATGCGAGAAGCCGGCTCCGGTACGCGCAACGCCATCGAGCGGCGTTTTGCGGAACAGGGAATTGTGCTGCGCCCGCGCATGGAGTTGGGGAGCAATGAGGCGATTAAACAGGCGATTCTTTCAGGTTTAGGGATTTCGGCGCTCTCGCAGCACACGCTGGTGATGCATCAGCCGGGCCAATTTGCGGTGCTGGATGTCGAGAATTTTCCGATTTCACGCCACTGGTACGCGGTTTATCCTGAGGGGCGGCAGCTTTCTGTGGTGGCGCGCGCCTTTTTAGATTATCTGTTGGCGCGGCCGCAACCTGCGGGATTGCAAGCGCCGTAATTTTCATCGCGAGCGTTAAGTCCGATAGGCGGCTAGGCTTTTTTCACAAAGCAGGCTTTGAGCATCATAGACCCCGCGTCGGTTTTGCAATCGAGTTCGTGATCGCCATCCACAATGCGGATGCCCTTGATTTTACTGCCCACTTTAAGGGTGATGGATGAGCCTTTGACTTTTAAATCTTTGATTAACGTCACCGTATCACCGTCGGTGAGTACGGTACCGTTGGCATCGCGCACCACGCGCCGATCCTCAGGGGATTCTTGGGCGTTTGCAGGCCATTCAAAGCCACAATCGGCGCAGATGAATAAATCGCCATCGGGATAGGTGTTGGTTTGGCCACATTGGGGGCAGGCTTTTGCAGTCATGAGAGGCTCCTTGGGTGCGTTACGTTAAGGGGAGAATTTTATCGGGTTAAGCTTAAAAAAAGTGCGGGCAGTTTTTGCGGCAGGCTTTCGATTCGGTCGATCACGGTGTAATGGCGGCCGAAAATGTCGGACACGTATTCATCAGCTTTGGCATCGAGGCTGATGCAGTAGGTGAAAATGCCGTCCGTATCCAGTTCATTCACCGCTTGGCGCGCATCTTCGATCAGGGCGCGTGGGTCGGCTACGTCAATGTCGGCGGGTTGGCCGTCGGTCAAAATCAGCATGAGCTTTTTGTCGGCTTTGCGCTTGCCCAAATAGTGCCCGGCGTGGCGCATGGCCGCGCCCATGCGGGTGGAATAGCCCGCTTGCATGGCGGCGAGGCGGGCTTTGACTTCATCCCCCCAGACCTCGCCAAAGCCTTTAATGTGCTGGTAGCGCACATCAAAGCGGGTGTTGGATGAAAAGCCGGCAATGGCGAGCGGGTCGCCGAGTTGGTCGATCGCCCAGGCGAGCAGAGAGACGGCTTCTTGCGAGCGTTGCAGGATGGTTTGTTCGGAGCCCGCGACTTTTTCGTTCAGAGATTCGGATAAGTCGAGCACCAGGCTGACCGCAATGTCGCGCCCGGCGGTGCGGTGGCTCATGTTGATGCGCGGGTCGGGCTGTGCGCCGCCTTTGAAGTCGATCAGCGAGCGGATGGCGACATCCAGATCAAGCTCGCTGCCTTCTTCCTGATAACGAATCCGCACTTTGTCTTGCGGTTTGAGTAAATCAAGAATGCGCTTGAGTTGTTTGGCTGTGCCGGCGTTTTTTTGCAGTAGCTTGTCGATGTCGGCGGCATTGCCGCTCGGGTGCAGAGCCTCAAACACGCTGACCCAGTCCGGGCGGAAGCTTTGGCTGTGGTAGTCCCATTCGGGGTAGTGGCGCGGCAGCAGGCCGGTAATGTTGATGTCGGGTTCGATTTTGCGCTTTTCGTCAAAGGCTTCTTCTTCGTCGCCGGGTTCGATGAATTGCCACAGTTGGCGGTTGTCGTCGCGGTAGTCGATGACGGTGTTATCGAAATGCACGCGGGCGAGCTGGTCGCTTGGGCGGCGGGTTTTGGTGACGTAGGAAAGCGCCAGTCCGGCGATTTCGCGGGTCGATGATTCACCGGCGGCCATCATCGCGTGGAAGCGTTGCGTAAAGACCAAAAGGTCGGCATCGGTGTAGCCGTGCTCAGGGTCGAGCAGGGCGCGGGAAAGCATGGCGAGGCGGTGACGCAGGCAAGAGGTGTTTGCCGGGTCGCAGGCATTTTCAATCGGCTTGGGGTGCAGGCCGAGGAAGATGCGGCGCAGGCCGGGATATTCGCGCATCAAGAGGGTTTCAATGCGGCAGTCTTCGAAGAATTCAACGGCCATGCGTTGAAATGGGCTCCAGTTGTCGGCGATTTGCGGCAGGCTGAAGCGCCGGTGGCCGACGATGTGGGCGAGGGTGGCGCGGTAGCGGTCGATGGCTTTGATGCTGCCCGCGTCTTCTTGCACATCGGGTACGCGGATGCCGAGCTTGTCGTAATACGGTATCGGCTTGCGCAGCTCGTCGAAGGCAGTGGAGTAGGGTACGAGCTGTTCGGTGTCATTCCACAGGCCGCGCAGGTAGAGATCAAGCTGGCGCTCGACATCGACAAACAGGGTGCCGTGGCGCTCGCGCTGCATCACGGCGCGGCTGTCGGCCGATTGCAGGCTGAAGTATTCGGCCTGACGCTCCGGGTGGTGTTGGTAGTTGCGGATACCGTAGTCCACCCAGTTTTTGACCCCGGCAAGGCTAAGCTGGTTTAAAAGGCGCGGTGCTTGGGCGAGGAACTCGGGCAAGCCGGGGCTGGGGAAGGTGGTGTGGTGGCCGTGGATGGAGCCGGTGGTGCGCGCGGTTAAATCCTGCACAAGGATCAGAAAATCATTGAGTTGCTCGGCAGATGGCAGGCGGCGCGCGACGGCGGCTAGGTTTTGCAGCAACGGCGCGATGGCGCGGCTGTTGGGCGAGCGTTGCAGTTTGCTGACTTGCTGCATTACTTCGGGCAGGCTGTCTTCGCCCACGATGGCGGCCACTGAAGGCCATTCTTCCAAAAAAATCAGCATGGGCGCAGCACCGCGCCCGAGCTTGCCCAAGATGCGTGCGGCATCGAGGTAGGCGTCGATGCCGCGTGTGCTTAAGCTGCTCATGGCTTCGGCCATGCAGGCAGCAAACACGCCATCAACCTCGGCAAAACGGGTGTCGAGTTTGACGCGGTAGGCGGTCAGTTGTTCTGCTGTGCGGACGCTCATGCCTTAGGCAAAGCTCACATCAATGGCGTGCTCCAGCGTGGCGCGGATGTCGGCATCGTCGGTAATCGGTTGCACTAGCGCCATGCGGCAAGCGTCATGCGGGTGGATGCCGTCTTTAATCAGGGTGGCCGCGTAAACCAACAAACGAGTGGAAATGCCTTCGTCTAAGCCATGACCTTTCAGATTGCGCGCGGTGTGGCCGATTTTTACCAATTTGGCGCTGCGGGCTTCATCCAAGCCAGTTTCTTTGGCGAGAATGGCGGTTTCCAGCTCCGCTGCGGGGTAGTCGAAGGCAAAGCCGGTGAAGCGTTGCTTGGTGGATTGTTTCAAATCCTTCATCAGATTTTGATAGCCGGGGTTGTAGGAAATCACGAGCTGAAAGTCGGGGTGCGCGGCAATCAGCTCGCCTTTTTTGTCCAGCGGCAGGGTGCGGCGGTGGTCGGTGAGCGGGTGAATCACCACGGTGGTGTCTTGGCGTGCTTCGACAATTTCATCCAAATAGCAAATCGCACCGATGCGGGCGGCGGTGGTCAAAGGGCCATCCAGCCAGCGTGTGCCATTGGCATCCAGAAGATAACGGCCAACCAAGTCGGAGGCGGTCATGTCTTCGTTGCACGCCACGGTAATCAAGGGTTTGCCCAATTTCCAGGCCATGTATTCAATAAAGCGCGATTTGCCGCAGCCGGTCGGGCCTTTGACCATGACCGGGAGTTTGTTGCGGTAGGCGGCCTCATACAACGCGACTTCGTTGCCTTGTTGCCGGTAGAAGGGTTCGTGCGGGACGCGGTATTGATCTTTATCGACCATGATTAGGTTCCTGATGGACATGCTTGGCGATAAGCACCCAATGATGCGTATGGCCAAGCGGGCGGGTTGAACAATCCCCCTCAAATCCCCCTCGATCCCCCTTTTACAAAGGGGGAAGGAAGAAGATCCCTTTTTTGCATAGAGGGAGGAAGCAGCTAACCCCCTTTTCCAAAGGGGGAGGAAGTACGCTAACGCCTTTGGGTAAAGGAGGAGGCGGCCTTCCCATTGAAGGGGGAATAAAAAAAGCTACGGTATCAATTATTTATGCACACCGAGTTTCTCGCGCCAGCCCGGATAGAGCTTGTCGGCATCTTTGGGGAAAGATTCAAAGGCGCGGGCAAATTCCTTGTGTTCTTTGGCAAACTCGATCGGGTCGGCACCCGCTTTCCAGCACTCGTACGATTGACGCAGCGAGATGGCGCCCGCCGCTGGGCTATCGATATGGCCATAAGAGCCACCGCCCGCGGTGTTGATGACGTTGCCGTGGCCTAAGTTCTCAAAGAAGCCGGGCAAGCGCAGCGCGTTCATGCCGCCGGAGATAATCGGTGTAGTGGGCTTCATGCCGTACCATTTCTGGAAGTAGACCGGGCCTTGTGCTTCATCACGCTCAATCATGTAAGCAATGTTACGGTCGTCGCCTTCGCCTTCCATTTTGCCGTAGCCCATGGTGCCCACATGAATGCCAGAGGCCCCTTGCAGGCGGCTCATTTTCGCCAGTACAAACGCGGTGTAGCCACGCTTGGATGAGGGCGAGGTAATCATGCCGTGGCCCGCACGGTGGTAATGCAGGTATTGGCTTGGGTATTGACGGCGGGCGGTGGTAATCATGCCAGGGCCGCCCACAAAGCCATCTACCAAGAAGGCGAGTTTGTCGGCATCCGGACCGAACACTTCCAGCGCGTAATCCGCACGCGCCAGCATTTCATAGTGGTCGTCGGCGGTGATGTTCATGGAGAACAGCTTAGCCTGTCCGGTTTCATCTTGCGCGCGCTTCATGGCGTCATAAACCAGCGGCAGCACTTTTTTCAGTGGGCAGAACACTTGGTTGCCTTGCGGTTCATCGTTCTTGATGAAATCGCCACCCAGCCAGAACTGATAGGCCGCTTGCGCGAACGGCTCGGGGCGCAGGCCGAGTTTGGGTTTGATGATGGTGCCGGCGATGTAGCCGCCATTTTGGATCGGACGACCCAGAATGCGCCACAGGTTGGAGATGTCGGTCGCAGGGCCGTCGAACATCTGAATGCAGCGCTCGGGCACGTAGAAGTCAATCATTTGACCGTATTCAATATCGCCCATGCCTTGGTTGTTGCCGATGACGAGGGTCAAGAACGAGACAATCATGAAGCGGCCATCGGTTAGGTTGCGGTCAAACAACTCAATCGGGTAGGCAATGCGCATGTCTTCGGTGGCTTCGTCGATGTAGTACACCAGCGCGTCCACACCCTTGGTGAAGTCGTCGGTGGTGGATACTTCAACATTGGTTCCGGTGGAAGACTCTGCCGCGAAGTGCGCAGCAGCCTCCAAATAGCCATGACCGGCTTTGGGCTTCATTTTGTAGGCGACAAGAATATGTTTGCCAGCAGCGATCAGGTCTGCTTCTTTCAGGCTTAAATCGGCGTAACGATTGGATTGATCCATGAGGGGGCTCCCAGTTGGGTTGAACATTTCAGGGGGTTCCTGAATACAGCGCAGCTACTTTAATGCGGGGTAGGTATAATAAAAAATCAATAGTTTTTAGAGTTGACATAAGTTGAGGCTTATATGTTATGCGCCGTTTAACGATGCGTCAGTTAGTGGTTTTTGAAGCAGTCGCAAGGCATTTATCTTTTAGCAAAGCGGCATTAGAGCTGCATTTAAGCCAGCCTGCCGTATCGATGCAGGTGCGACAAATTGAGTCATTTATCGGCTTGCCACTCACCGAGCAAGTCGGGAAAAGGATTTTTCTTACCGAGGCGGGGCGCATTGTGTTTCATGCCAGCAAAAATATTGCGGCGCAGCTCAATGATTTAGGCCACGCCTTAACGCATCTTAAAGGCGCCGAAGAAGGCTTGTTTCGAATTGCCGTTACCTCAACGGTTAACGCGGTGGCCACCGGCATTTTGGCGGGGTTTAGGGGGGAGCATCCCAAGGTTTCGATTCATCTGCAAGTGTCTAATCGCGCCGAAGTATTGGCGTTACTGGCAGAAAACGAAATTGATTTAGCCCTGATGGGGCAGGTGCCAGAGGGGTTGGGTTTGACGGCGACTCGCTTTATGGAAAACCCGCTGGTGGTGATTGCCCCGCCGGATCACCGTTGGGCGCACAAAAGTAAAATTCCGATTCAAGCCTTGGCGGACGAGCCGTTTGTTGAGCGCGAAACAGGCTCGGGTACGCAAGGTGCGATGGAGCGATTTTTCGCTGCTAAGCATTTGAAAATAAAAACAAGCATGGTGATGGATAGCAATGAAGCGATTAAAATGGCGGTGCAAGCCAAATTGGGCTTAGGCATTATCTCTAAGCAGACGCTTGAAATGGAGCTGATGCTTAACCGGCTGATTGTGCTACCGGTTGTAGGCTTTCCGATTATGCGGCATTGGTATGTGGTGCACCGCAGCAATAAACTCCTATCGCCGATTGCCCAAGCGTTTAAAGATTTTTTGCTTAACCAGGCAAACCTAATTCAAGCAGCTCCCAGCCCCCTAGGATAAACAAGGTTTAGCGCATATGCCTCCCCCATTAAGGGGCTTAGCGCCCACCGCCATACCGCCGTTGCAAACCTGCGCCAGAACTGCCGCCTGAGTGGTTGCCCGATGCATTGCCCATGTTGCGTTGGCCTGCGCTTGCGCCCATGCCGGATTCGGTTCGGCTGCGGTTTTGGCTATTTAAGCGTTCAAAATCTGCTGCGGTAGGTGATTGCCGAGTTTGCGTTTGGATGCGCTCTTGGTAGGTGGATTGCAGCGGTGTTGTTTCAGCAAAGCTTAGCGTGCTGATTGATAGGATAAAGCCGCTGAGAAGAATTTTTTGCAATGGGTGCATTCGGCGCGCCTCTGGCGTGATGGGGAATACAGGCAGTTTGCCTTGCACGCGTTGCGCGTCTATTTCGGTTTTGTTACGAGGTGTTACGCGCCCTCAGCGCAGTGAACGGGGGTTAAAGGCCGCATATGCCCCGGCGTTTAAGTTCGGCTTGGTACGTGCGCCAATCAGGCAAAAATTGATCCATAAAGCTATAAAAGCGGGCGTTATGGCCGCGCTCCAAAAGGTGCGTTAATTCATGCACCAGCACTAACTCAATGCAGGCTTTAGGCATTTTGGCGAGCGCTAGGTTAATCCAGATGCGCTTATCTTTAATGTTGCAGCTGCCCCAGCGCGTTTTCATGTGCCTAATGCCAATGAAATGCGCGCTAACCCCCATTTTTTTCGACCAGAAAGGCAGCCGCTCCTGCAACACGCGCGCCAGCGCATCGCGCAAGTGGGCATGGATGCGGGCTTGGAGCTCCTCAGGTTCAAGCGAGGTTTTGCTCGTAATATGCATCACCCCCGCGTGGCAAATCACCTGATTGTGCGGCGCGTGGGGCTGAATGTTGAGGGTGTGCGGCTCGCCAAAAATAGGCAGCGTTTGCCCGTGCGCAAGGGGTGCCTGCGTGATTGATGCGGCTTGCTCTGCCAGCCGGCTTTGATTTTTGCGAATCCAAGCGAGGTTTTGCCGAATCAGCGCATGAATCATGCTCATGGGCAGGTTAAGCGGGGCATTCACGGTGATTTGGCCATCGGGCGGGCGCACGCGCAGGTAGGCGCGCTTGATGGGTTTGCGCGTTAATTCAAACGCGAGCCCCAGCTCGGGAACAATTTCCTTGGAAATGAGCGCGTTAGCCAAGGAGGCATTGCTCGGGCTTAGGCCTATCCATTAACGCTCAAACCCACTTACGCTGGGCTGCTGGCTTTGTTGGCTCGCTTGAGTAAAAACTCTGCAATCAGCGCAACCGGGCGACCGGTGGCGCCTTTGTTCTCGCCGGTTTGCCACGCGGTGCCGGCAATATCTAAGTGCGCCCAACGGTAGTCTTTGGTAAACCTTGATAAAAACGCAGCCGCCGTGAGTGCGCCGCCTTCACGGCCGCCGATATTGGCCATATCGGCAAAGTTGCTTTTGAGTAAAGGTTGATAGTCATCCCAAAGTGGGAGCTCCCAAACGCGATCCGCGCTGGCTTCGCCGGCTTTAATCAGCTCTTGGGCGAGCGATTTATGGTTGCTGAACAAGCCACTTGGCACGCGCCCCAGCGCAATCACACAGGCACCGGTTAAGGTGGCCATGTCAATCACAAGCTCTGGTTTGAAGCGTTTGGCGTAGGTGAGTGCATCACACAAAATCAGGCGACCTTCGGCATCGGTATTCAGCACTTCGATGGTTTGCCCAGACATGCTTTTGATGATATCGCCGGGTTTCATGGCCTTGCCATCGGGCATGTTTTCAACCGAGGGCACAATACCCACGACATTAATGGGTAGGCGTAACTCCGCCACGATGGAAATCAGGCCGATGACGGCGGCGGCGCCCGCCATGTCATATTTCATTTGATCCATATCAAGACCGGGTTTGAGCGATATGCCGCCCGAATCGAAGGTCACCCCTTTGCCCACCAGCACAATCGGCGCGTCATCCGCGTTGCCGCCCATATGTTCCATCACAATCAATTTCGGTGGCTCAATGCTGCCCTTGGCGACAGCCAGCAGCGCATTCATGCCGAGGGCTTCCATGCGGGATTGATCCAACACCTCAACGGTGAGCGCTGGGTGGGTTTCGGTTAGCTTGCGGGCATGGTCAGCCAGCGTTGTAGGGGTACATAAATTGGGCGGCAGATTGGCCAGGTTCTTGGTGAGGTGGATGCCTGAACTAATGGCCATGGCTTCGCGCACGCTGGCCTCGGCATCGAGCAAACCACGGCGGCTGGGGGTAATAAACGTGACCTTGCGCAGTGGGCGGCGCGGGCTGGGTTCGGGCGTGGATTTCAGTTGATCGAACCGATACACGGCGGCATCAATGGCGAGCACGCTTTGGCGGATAATTTGTTCAAACTCTACGCCTTTGATGTCAAGCTCAGTTAAATGGCTCACGCACTCGGTTGTGCCGCGATAATGCAATGCTTTAACCGCCGCCGTGGTGGCTTTGATTAAGGCGGGTAAATCAAAGTCTCGCTCTTTACCTAAACCGACGAGCAGCACGCGCTCGGCTTGAATATGGGGCACACCGTGAATCAACAGCGTGTCGCCCAGTTCCCCTTCCATATCACCACGGCGTGTTATAGCGCCTAGGTGCCCTTCGCTGACTTCATCAATAGTGAGTGCTGCGTCGGATAATTTGCGCGCTTCAAATACGCCTACAATTAAGCACGATGAGCGTTGTTTTTCGGGCGCGCCACTTTTAACAGAAAACTCCAACACAGCAAATCTCCTAAGGATTAACTAAAACTCGCTCGTGATTCTATCAGAACGCTACAGGTCGATAAGCGGGTATTCCTATGGCTGTAATAAAAACATCGAATGCCGAATACGATCCGAGATGTTATCTTAATCTCAAGCGCACTTATTGCTGACCTATCAGGAATTTATATGAACCCGCAAGATGATAAAGAAGAATTTGAGCCCGGCGCCCACAATCCCTACCGCTATGAGCCAAGATTTAGGCCCTCAAATTTAGGACGGATTTCTAAGTTTTTGCTTATTTTTGGCGCAATTTTAGTGCTGATTGGTGTGGTGGGTGGATTTAGTGCCATGTTTTTGATGAAAGATGGGAGTGATTCACCTTTTATGGATTTACTCATGTTGGCGCCGGCCGGTTTTTTAATGGCCTTCACCGGAATTACCGGCTGGGTTATTAGCGGCGGAAAATAGCCCGCAGCGCCCGCCTTGCCTTGCGCGCGCGCAAGGGCTACCGATTGTTTCTGGCTACATCAATATGATGGGAACCTGGCACTCGGCCAGCGCCCACATAATGCTTGCGCCAGTATGCATCGTTGAGCTTGGCATAGGCGACCCGCTCACCGGGTTTAGGTGCATGAATGAAGGTGTCTTCGCCCACATAAATAGCCACATGATCGATTTTTCGGCTGCGGATTTTAAAGAACAGTAAATCACCCGGTTTTAGATTGGCCTTGGCCACACGTTCGGTGAACGCGTACTGATCGCGCGCTGTGCGCGGCAGGGTGATGTCGGCTTTTTTGTACACATAGCTTGTCAGGCCACTGCAATCAAACCCGCTGGATAGCGAGGATCCCCCGCGCTGATAGGCCACACCGAGCTGCGCCATGGCCATAATCAGCGCCTCGCCGGCAGAGGAGTTGGGAATACCTTTTGGGTCGATAGCTTTAAGCGGGTTTCTGGGCAGCCTCCTGTTTAGGCTTTCGTTTTGAAAGCCATAAGTATCATCTAAGGCTTCATTACGGGCTTGCGTTTGCGCGCCATCATTAAATTCGCCAAATTGCGTATTGGCTTGCGCCGCCGTATTGCCCGAGCCGGCAGTGGGCAAGCTGGCGCAGCCGCCTAAACTCAGCGCGGCGGCCAGGATGAGCGCCAGCAAGCCTATGGGGTTTACGCGGGGATTAGTCGCGGGGGCGGTGCCGGATTTCATACACACTGCGTCGGTGCGGTGTTCGAGCGAAATCGGGCGGCAGAGTCTTTCTCGATAAGTCATTGATTAAGAATTCTTCCGTTAAAAGTGACGACAATTTAAATCCTTTTAAGTTATTTGAAAAGATTAAAATTCCTTCGTTAGCTAACAAATGCATGCAAATTTCAATCATGTGTTCATGATCGCGCTGAATATCTAGGGTGTCTTGCATGGACTTAGAGTTGGAAAAAGTCGGCGGATCGCAAAAAATCACGTCGAACCGTTCGGGCTGGTAAACGCTGTTTTGGCGCTGATCTAGCCATTCGAGCACGTCGGCGCGCACGAGCTTATGTTCGGTGCCCACTTTAATTTTATTGAGGGCGAAATTGCGCTCTGCCCAGTCTAAATAGGTATGCGATAAATCGATCGATAACGTGCGGGCAGCCCCCTTGTGGGCGGCACGCACCGACGCCGTGGCGGTATAGCAAAATAAATTAAGCAGGCTTTTGCCGCGCGATAGTTCGGCCACTAAATCCCGTACGTATCGATGATCGAGAAAAAGTCCGGTATCTAAGTAGTCGGTTAAGTTAATCAAAAGGCGGGTGCCGCCTTCTCGCACCACGCGCTCAAGTCGTTCTTGCGTGATTTTTTGATATTGCTCGCTGCCCGTTTGCCGTTTGCGCTGGCGCACCACGCTGTGGTTGGGGGCTAAATCTAAGCCGGTGATGGTTTGATTGACGGCAATCGAGAGCCGCGCGCGAGCGAGTTTCGGGTCGATGGTGTTGGGCGCGCGGTATTCTTGAATATCGGCCCAAGTCTCGCCTATTTCATCGTGGTAGAGATCAATGGCGAGATTGAAATCGGGCAGATCGGCGTCGTACACGCGATAACAGCAGCCACCTTCACGCCCGATTATTTTCTTGAGGTGGGCGAAATTTTTTCGCAAGCGGTTAGTAAATGGTTCGGCATCGACAAGCTCGGCGGCGGTGGCTGCCGCGGTGCTTAGGCGATTAGCTAAACCGATGGGACCTGGTGCTTCACGGCGGCCTTTGCCATCGAAGTTGCCGCGAATCATATCAATGGCAATGCCGCTTTGATCCATGGGAAACGCGCGCTCATAGCGCAGCGGCCAATTTTTGCCTTCGCCTTCAGCCAAGAGCACGGCCCAATGCCAGCCGTTTAAGCAGACTTGCCATTGATCGGTTAGGGTTGAAAAATCGGGCGCGCTATCTTGCGCGCCATAGGCATTGGTACCGGCGATATCGAGGCGATGGCCATAGGGTAAATTGCTCACTAATAACCCGTGCGTGATGCCTTCAAAGGCTTTGGGGCAGGGTTCTGCCCAGGCATCGGCTTCACGAAAGTGCACTAAGTGCGCCACCCCAGCACGCTCGGCATTCGCTTTTGCGGCTAAAATTTGTTCAATATCAATATCTTGCCCGATAAGTTTGCCTGCAAATTGTGCGGGGTCAACGTTTAAGACCCCGGTAGGTGCTGTGTTGAGCGCCCGCTGGCGAGCTGCCAGATCGTGGCCAAGCCAGCCTTGTGAGCCAATGCGCTGTTGGCGCAGCACTGGGGGTAAACCTATAAGCCGCAGTGCCGCTTCAATCACGAGTGTGCCCGATCCGCACATGGGATCAAATAAGCCGACCTCGGTATCGGGCATTAAGCTTGCTAAGTGCGGCCAGCGTGCGCGCCACAGCACGCCGGCGGCCAAGGTTTCTCTTAAAGGAGCCAAACCGCCGTCCACCCGATAACCGCGACGATGCAGCGAGCCGTTGGAAAGCTCAAGCGATAACGTGGCATGGCCGCTGGCGGTGAGGTGACAGTGCAGACGAATATCTGGCTGATCGGTATCCACCGTGGGGCGGTTGCCGCTTTTGGTGCGAAATTGATCGACAATGGCGTCTTTAATGCGGGTGGCTATAAAACCGGTGTGGCGTAATGAATCGGTGGCGCCGGTCGCGCTGATCGCAAAATAACCATCCTCCGCGAGGTGGGCAGACCAATCAATGCGTTGAACTAATTGGTACAGTTCTTCGGCATTTTCTCCCTGGCCGCTGATGAGTTCCACATAGACATGCCCTGCAATTAAGCTGTCGCAAATGATTTTATAGGCTTGCTCCGGTGTGGCATCTAATAATACGCCGAACGGGCGATCGGATACTTTGGCGGTCACTAAGCTGCGGATTTCTTCCGCTAACGGTGCTTGTAAATCGGGCGCACTCACCACCGTTAAAGGCCAGGTGGTCTTGAATGCAGCGGTTTGGCTTTCGCGTTCCATCTCAGATGTCGGTAGCGATGACGGGGTGGGCATGGGCATAACGGTTGCTCGGTTAAATTTCTCGTGACTGTACCGGAAATAGGCTTTTATTGCGCAGCAATTCATGCGGGAATGCCTGATAAACTCAAGCGTTTGGATTTAAGAATCGTTCATCAATTTATAGAGAATGCGTATGCAGCCTGACTTGATCGGTAATCACCCCGCCGCGCCGTTGGTATCGATTCAAAATCTTAGCGCCCGATTTGGGACGGGGGCGCCGGTTTTGATTGATGTGAATTTAACCGTTATGGCCGGCCAACGGATGGCGCTGGTGGGGGAGTCGGGGTCGGGTAAAACGCTCACGGCGCTATCTATCTTGCGCTTGCTCGATGACATTACCTACACCGCTGGGGCTGTGTGCTTTGCCGGGCAAAACATGCTGACCGCATCAAACGCGGTTCTTCGCCAGATTCGGGGCCGTGCAATTGGGATGATTTTTCAAGAACCGATGACCGCATTCAACCCGCTAAAATCCATCGGCGAGCAAATCTCAGAGGTCATTGTGCAGCACGAGGGCGGCACAAAAGTGCAGGTGCAAGCGCGGGTTATCGAATTGCTCAGACAAGTGCAGCTGCCCGATCCCGCTGAACGCGCTAGGGTCTTGCCGCATGAGCTATCGGGTGGCCAGCGGCAACGCGCCATGATTGCGATGGCGCTGGCTTGCCGGCCGCAATTGCTGATTGCCGACGAGCCAACTACCGCGCTGGATGTGACCTTGCAGCGCCAAATTATGGCGCTGTTAACCGCCTTGCAGCGCGAATTAGGCATGGCGGTGTTGCTGATTACGCATGATTTGAATTTGGTGCAGCGTTATAGCGATTGGGTGGCGGTCATGCAGCAGGGACGGATTGTGGAGCAGGGCACGGTGGCCGATATTTTCGACCATCCCCAGCACCCCTACACGCAGCAGTTATTGGCTGCAGCCCCGGTCGCGGTGCCCCTGCCACCAATTGCGGCCAAGGCGCCTTTGGTGCTGGCAGCCCGTGGGCTCACGGTGGGTTACAAACAGCCCAAACCGCGCGATGAGGCGCGCACTTGGCGCGATCGATTTGCGGCAACCCGCCCATTGATTGCCTTAGATCATCTGGATTTGTCGCTTGCCGCAGGTGAAACCTTGGGCGTAATTGGGGAATCCGGTTCGGGCAAAAGCACGCTGGCTCTGGCGCTATTGCGCCTGATTCGCGCCCAAGGGGTGATTGAGCTTGATGGCAAGCCTGTGCAGGCGTTAGCTGAAAAAGCATTCAGACCTTTTCGTGCGGCGATTCAAATTGTTTTCCAAGATCCATTTGGTGCGCTTTCGCCCCGCATGACAGTGGGTGAGATTATCGGCGAAGGGCTGCGCGTCCATGCATCAAAATTATCAGCACAAGAGCGACAAGAGAAAATCGCCGCAGTGATGGCCGCCGTGGGATTAGCTGATACGGGGTTGGATCGTTATCCGCACGAATTTTCAGGCGGGCAGCGTCAAAGGATTGCGATTGCCCGCGCGCTCATCTTACGCCCCCGGATTTTAATTCTCGATGAACCCACCAGCGCGCTGGATGCCACTGTGCAAAAGCAAATTTTGGCTTTGTTGCGAGAGTTACAAGCAACGCTGGGATTAAGTTATCTTTTCATTACGCATGATTTGCGGGTGGTGCGGGCGATGGCGCATCGGGTATTGGTGTTGTATCAAGGGCGGGTGGTTGAGGTCGGCGCGACGCAGCAAATATTCGAGGCACCCACGCAAGCCTATACCCAGCAATTGGTCGCCAGCATTTGAGGGGCTTGTTCATTTAAGCGCTTGATTTTTAGCTATAAAAAACGCCGGATGCCCGGCGTTTTTGCGTGCAGCCGACACAGCGAAGTTTAAGCGGTATAGCGCCGCAATACTAACGAGGCATTGGTGCCGCCAAAACCAAAGCTATTAGATAACACCGTGTTGATTTGAGCGTTTTCTAAGGTTTGCGTGAGGAAGTTAACGCCCACGGCTTTCGGGTCGATGTCATCTAAATTCGCTGACGCCGCGATGAAATTATTTTGCATCATTAAGAGCGAATAAATGGCCTCATGCACCCCAGCGGCACCCAAAGCGTGCCCCGAAAGGGATTTAGTTGAGGTGATATAAGGCATGCGCTCGGGGAAAATTTTCAGCAAAGATTCAATTTCCCGCATATCGCCCGCCGGGGTGCTGGTACCATGCGTATTCACGTAATCGACTGGGGTATCCACCGTGGCCAGTGCTTGCTGCATGCAACGCAATGCGCCTTCACCTGAGGGCTGAACCATGTCATAGCCATCCGATGTGGCGCCGTAGCCCACAACTTCAGCAATGATAGGCGCGCCGCGCGATAGTGCATGCTCGAGCTCTTCGAGTACAACCATGCCACCGCCGCCGGAGATAACAAAACCATCGCGGGTGGCATTGAATGGGCGCGAAGCGCTGTGCGGGGTATCGTTGTACTTGGATGACAGCGCGCCCATGGCGTCAAACATCGCCGTTTGCGACCAATGCAACTCCTCACCGCCGCCTGCAAAAACAATATCTTGTTTGCCGAACTGAATTTGCTCAACGCCTGAGCCAATGCAATGCGCTGAGGTGGCGCAGGCGGAGCTGATTGAGAAATTAATCCCCTTGATGCCAAAGGGGGTAGCAAGGCAAGCCGAGGTTGTCGAACTCATGGTGCGGGTTACCATATAAGGCCCTACGCGCTTAACGCCTTTCTCGCGCACAATATCTGCCGTTTCGACAATATTGGCGCACGATGAGCCACCCGAGCCCACAATTAACCCCGCGCGTGGCTGCGAGACTTGCTCGGGGGTTAAGCCCGATTGCGCGATGGCCTCTCGAAGCGCAATGTAGGTATAGGCAGCAGCAGCGCCCATAAACCGATACAGTTTGCGATCGATATGCTCTTCAGGATTAATTTTAAGCGTGCCCGCAACGTGCGAGCGAAAGCCTCGTTCGGCCTGCTCTGGATTGATTTCGATCCCAGAATGCCCTGTTTTCAGAGCGTGAAGAACCTCCGAGCAATTGTTGCCAATGCTAGAAACAATGCCCATGCCAGTAATAACAACGCGGCGCATGGCGATTTACTCCGATAGTGACTGTGTATTGATGAACAGGCCAACCCGTAGGTCGCAGGCTTCGTATATAACTTTGCCATCAACGGACATGTGCGCATCGGCAATGCCCATAGTTAATTTACGCATAATGATGCGTTTAATATCTACTTGGTATGTGATTTTTTGATTACTCGGCAACACTTGGCCTGAAAATTTAACATCCCCCACGCCGAGTGCGCGGCCATGACCCAAGCCACCACTCCAACCCAAATAAAAGCCGACCAGTTGCCACAGGGCATCAAGCCCCAAGCAGCCGGGCATGACCGGGTCGCCTTCAAAATGGCAACCAAAAAACCATAAATCTGGCTTAACCGTCAATTCGGCAATCATTTCGCCTTTACCAAATTTGCCGCCATCGGTGGTAATGCGCTCAATGCGATCAAACATCAGCATGGGCGGCAGGGGTAACTGGGCATTGCCCTCACCAAACATGTCGCCCTTGGCGCAGCGGATGAGGTCATCGTATTCAAAGCGGGTTTGTGTCATGGCGGCTCTGGAGAGTTAAGAAGCTCAAAGGCGAAATGTTAACCGAAATTGAGCGATTTGTTGCTGATTTGTTTCAGCCGCCCGAGCAGCCTAGCGGTTAAGCTGTAAGGCTTGAGTTTTTTACTGATAAAACCGGGTGCGATTAGCGCGAGAACGCTGAGCGATTCAGGCCGACTTTTGCGTTGGGCGCAGCGATTGCACACCCCAGATGAGCCAAGCCAGAATCAAGCAAGCGCCGCCGATGGGCGTAATCACGCCGGGGATTTTGAGGTCGGAAAAAACCATCAGATACAAGCTGCCAACAAATCCCAGCAGGCCCAAAATAAAAAAACCAGCCGGCCAAGCGGTGTGGTGCGGATTTTGGCTGCGCCATTGGCTGTATTGAATAAGCGCTAAGCTATGGCTTAAGTGAAACAAGCTCGCGGTGGCCAGCAACTGCACTAACGCTGGTGTGCTGGGTGCCAGAGGGCCATGCGCACCTATAGCGGCCATGATGACGGCAATCAACGCGCTGAGAATGCCCGCCAACAACCCGAGGGGCTTGGCGGCGATTTGCTGGATTAAAGGCGGCATGATGGCGCGGCGCTTAGGGCTTTAAGGGTGCCGCGCTGCCTAAACCCGTGCCAGCCGGCGGCGGCGTTAAATCGTAGAGGCTGGGCGTTGCGTTGGCGGGCGCGCTGGATTCGCTGACGGGGGCATCGGCGGGCGCGGCATCGGTACTTGCTTTTTTATTGCGCAAAGCTTGCGGTAGATCTTGCGCGGGCGCTTGATCGAGTGGATCGCCCTGCTGATCGATTTTTGTTACCCGGCCATCGGCGTCATACAGCAGCACGAGGGTATGCTGGAATGCTTTGTTTTTGCCACGTTTGTCATAAAAAACATAGGTTTCACGTTGGTTTCGATGAAATATATCTTGCAGCGCGGGTGTGCCTAAAATTTGATTCACTTCCGCTTTGCTCATGCCTAACTGCACTTTGGCGACTTGCAGAGGTTCCAGCACATTGCCTTGGGCAATATCAGGCTGGTAAACCTTGATAAAGCTTGGAATGTACACCGAGCTGCACCCGCCGATTGATACGGCGAGCAAGGTAAGTAGAGGGAGTGCGCAGGTGATGCGCAGGGTGGTGAGGTAGGGTAATTGTTGCATGGGGTGCTATTTCTGTGGGGATGGCCTAAAGATGGGTTAATCATACGCAACTGCGCGTCATTTATTCCAGTGTTTGCATAGAATTATCGCAATTGGGGTAAATTTCCAATCCCAAGGGGCGATTCAAGTACAATCAAAGGCCGCTACAAAAAACATTTTGCCCGTGTGAGGGGTGTATCTTGGAACAACATGAACAAAATGATCTGAAAAAAGCCGGTTTAAAGGTGACGCTACCCCGGGTGAAAATTTTGGAACTGATTGAAAGCAATCCGGAGAAGCACATGAGTGCGGAGGATGTGTATAAAGAATTGTTGAGCCGAGGTGATGATATCGGTTTGGCCACGGTTTATCGGGTGCTAACTCAGTTTGAAGGGGCGGACATCCTTAAACGGCATCAGTTTGAGGGCGGTAAATCGGTTTTTGAGCTGATTTCAAAGGGCGAGCACGATCATTTGGTGTGCATTAAAACCGGGGCGGTGGAGGAGTTTCACGATCCGATTATTCAGGAGCGAATCGCCGCCATTGCTGCGCAATATGACTTTGATCTGACGGATTATTCTTTGGTGATTTACGGAATTAGCGCGGCGGCTCGTTCCAAGAAAAAGTAAAATTATTGCGTTTAAAACTCGGGTTACAGCCCCTTTATCGGGGCTTTTTTAATGCGGCTCCTTAAGCATTTCTATCGCTAGGGCGCGGGTTTGCGCGCTGATTTCAACGCCGCCGATCATGCGGGCAATTTCTTCGATGCGGGCATGGGCATCTAACGGCACGATGGTGGTGATGGTGCCGGAAGCCCGGTGATGTTTTTGGACTTGAATTTGATGCTGCCCCTGGGCTGCGACTTGCGGCAGGTGGGTGACGCAAAACACTTGCCGTGTTTGCCCAAGTCTCGATAGGTGCCGGCCAACGATTTCTGCGATGGCGCCGCCAATGCCGGTATCCACTTCATCAAAAATAAAGGTTTCCACCGGGTCGAACGCGGCGGTGAGCGTTTTAAAGGCCAAGCTTACGCGGGCTAACTCGCCACCGGAGGCAATTTGATCGAGCGGCTGCGGCGGTTGGCCTTGGTTGGCGCTGATTAAAAAGCTGATCTCGTCTATGCCGTGTTCGCTGCGCCCGGCGGCGGGCTCAAAGTTGTTTGGGGTGAGGCTAATCTCGATATGTCCGTGCGGCATGCCAAGCTGGCGGATGGCCTCGGTAACCAAATCGGCCAGTGCGCTGGCGGCTGTGTGCCGCTCGGCTGAAATGATTAAGGCTAATTGGTCATAGCTTTGGGTAACGGCATCGATGCGCTCATCTAAGTGGGCGCTTAAGGCATCATCGTTATCGAGTGTGGCCGCTTCATGGCGTAGGGCTGTCATGTAATCATCGAGCTGTTCGGGCGGAATGCGGTGTTTGCGCGCCAGTTGATGCAGTTGATCTAAGCGCTTTTGAACCCGCTCGAGCAGCTCGGGATCGTCTTCAGTTGTATCCAGCCGGTCGCGTAGGCTTTCGGCGGTCTCATTAATTTGAATTCGCGCCGATTGGAGCGCTTCAATGAGCGGTGCAAGGCTGTCATCTAAAGCCAAAAGCCGGCTTAATGCCTGCTGTGCCTGACTCAGCTCGTCGTGCACATTGCGCTCGCCATCAAAGAGGTGTTGGAGCTGGGTTGCGAGCACGCTGCGCCACTCGTCTTGCCGCGAAAGCCGTGTGAGCTGCTGGTGGCGCAGGTTGAACTCATCGGTTTGGGGCGCGATCTGATCGATTTCCTCTAGCTGGAAGGCGAGCAGCGCTCGGCGATCTGCCCGGTTCTTTTGGGCGAGCTGAATCTCGGCGCGCTGGCTTTGTAATTTGCGCAGTTCCCGTGCGTGCAGGCTTAGCGCTTGGGTTTCACGGCCTAGGCTGGCAAAGCTATCCAGTAAATCGCGTTGGTAGCGTTTTTCGAGCAGTTTTTGGTTGTGGTGCTGGCCATGCACGTCAATGAGTAAACGGCTTAATGTTTTAAGCAGGGTGGCAGGGCTTGGGCGGCCATTAATCCAAATTTTGCCGCGCCCTTCGCGATTTAACGTGCGGCGAATGATGAGCTCATGATCATCTTCGATTGCTTGTTCGTGCAAAAACTGGGCGACCGGCCCTTGTTTCTCAAAACTAAATACGCCAATCACCTCGGCCTCATCACAGCCCGCGCGGATCAGCTGGATATTGGCGCGCTCACCCTGAATTAAGCCGATGGCATCAATGAGAATGGATTTGCCCGCGCCAGTCTCGCCGGTGAGGGTGGTCATGCCGGGGGCGAAGGAGAGTTCGAGCTCATCAATTAAAGCAATGTGACGGATGGTTAGAGAAATCAGCATAAAAGCATCAGCCTAATGAGGGTTTTACCGGGTAAAAATTTAATCGGGCTGGAATCCAACCGGCCAAGTGCGCCGGTTACCCACTTTGTTCGCCCCAGCAAAGCTTAGTGCGTAATAAAGCGTAATAATCATGGTTGCAGGGATGAATCAGCTTAATATCATGATCGTGCCGTCGAATTACCAAGCTATCACCCACCTCTAACGGGTGATTGATTTGGCCATCAAAGCTCATCACGCCGCCGCCCCGAGATTGGGGTTTGGGCGTAATTTCAATGACATGCTGGCTGCTTACCACAATGGGGCGATAGCTTAAGGTGTGCGGACAAATCGAGACGATGCCAATGGCGGCAAGATCGGGGGCAATCAACGGCCCACCGGCGGAAAGGGCATAGGCGGTTGATCCGGTCGGGGTACACACCACCACCCCATCCGAGCGCTGTTGATTGAGTAACACGCCATTGATGGACATCTCAAACTCCACCATGCGCGCGGGGTCACGCATCTTAAAGGTGATGTCATTTAATGCGACCGCATCCATCAAGCGCGTCTCGCCGCGCATCAAGGTGCCTTCCAGCAAAAAACGCCGATCTTCGATGAACTGACCGCGCAGCATGGCATCGAGGTAAAGCTTGAGATCACTGGGGCGCACATCTACCAAAAAGCCCAACCTACCCAAATTCACCCCCATAATTGGAATGCCCCATTGGCTTAAGGTGCGGGCCGCGTTAAGTAAGGTGCCATCGCCACCGAGGACAATAATTAAGTCCCGATCCGGGTGGTTGCGCTCAAATCGTGCCGGATGCAGGTTGTGAACGGGGCTATCGCACGATTCTTCCAGCGCCCAATGAATCCCTAAGGCCTCCAATATGCGAATGAGTTTTAGAAAAACCTTTTTAATCGCCTCGTCTGCAAAGGGTTTGGTGATGATGCCCACTTTTTGAAAAATCGGCGCGGTAGGCCGGATGGTTAATGCGGCGGCGCCCTCGAAGAGCCGCGTTTGACTGGCCGCTTGATCAAGGGGAAGCGGCACCGCTTGGGGCGTGGGTGCGTGCTTGGTTTTGGGGGTATCGGCCACAACGTTTGATCCTGGAATGTAAGGATGAGGGCGAAAAGTATACCGATGAATATACCCCGCTTTGTTCCCTCAATGTTTATAAACCGTATCTTGAAATTTATTTAAGCCGCCCCAAATCCCTGCAATAACCCCAGCCGGTCGAAGGCGCACTTAAGGCAGCTGGGCGACAATCCTGATTTTACCTTTGTTTCCATCCACCCGAGGATCACAGCATGACGGAACATTCCGAACAGCCCGCCCAAGCCGAAAGCCCTATTGAAACCCCGCAAAATGAAAGTACGGCGCCAGTTGATACGGCGCTCGCCGACAAGCTTGCCGAGCGCGAGCAAGAAATTTTGCGTCTTCACGCCGAGATGGACAATTTGCGCAAACGGGTTGAGCGCGATATTGATAATGCTCGCAAATTTGCCTTAGAGCGCTTTGTCGATGGGCTATTGCCGGTGGTCGATTCGCTGGAAATGGGCATTTTGGCCAGCGAAAACGAGAACACAACGCTTCAAACCATTCGTGAAGGCAGCCAGATGACGCTGACTATGTTTATGCAAACCCTGGAGAAATTTGGCGTTACCCCGGTGCATCCGGTCGGTGAGCGTTTTAATCCAGAGCATCATCAAGCCATTTCAGTGCAGCCGCATGAGGGACCGGCCGATCATGTGGTCAGCGTGATGCAAAAAGGCTTCTTGCTGAAAGATCGACTCGTGCGGCCGGCGCTGGTCGTGGTGTCGAAATCGGCAGAGCAAGGGTAATTCACCGCAAACGGGCTCTTGAAAAACCAAGCTCAGTCCGCACATATTAGCCTGTAGCGATAAGTACGCGGCATGATTTGATAGCAACACATTTTTAAATTTGAGGAATAACACCATGGCTAAAATTATCGGGATTGATTTGGGAACCACCAATTCGTGCGTGGCGATTATGGAAGGCAAAACAGCCAAAGTGATCGAAAACGCCGAAGGTGCCCGCACCACACCCTCGATTGTAGCTTACGCTTCAGATGGCGAGATTTTGGTCGGCCAGCCAGCCAAACGACAAGCAGTCACCAATCCGAAAAATACCCTGTATGCGGTAAAACGCTTAATTGGCCGCCGTTTTGAAGAAGAGGCCGTGCAGAAAGACATTAAATTAATGCCTTATGAAATCGTTAAAGCCGATAACGGCGATGCGTGGGTTTCTGTGAATGGCCGCAAAATGGCGCCGCCGGAGATATCCGCGCGCGTCTTAATGAAAATCAAAAAAGATGTCGAGGCCTACCTAGGCGAAGAAGTGACCGAAGCGGTCATCACTGTGCCGGCCTACTTTAATGACAGCCAGCGCCAAGCCACCAAAGATGCGGGGCGCATTGCAGGCTTAGATGTGAAACGTATTATCAATGAACCAACCGCTGCGGCATTGGCCTATGGTATTGATAAAAAAGATAATGTTGACCGTAAAATCGCAGTTTATGACTTGGGCGGTGGCACATTCGATGTGTCGATCATTGAAGTGGCCAACATTGATGGTGAAAAACAATTTGAAGTGCTGTCAACCAATGGGGACACCTTCTTGGGCGGTGAAGATTTTGACAACCGCTTGATTGATTTCTTAGTTGACGAGTTCAAAAAAGAGCAGGGCGTGAACCTTGCTAATGATGCGTTGGCGATGCAACGGCTAAAAGAAGGCGCAGAAAAAGCAAAAATTGAGCTCTCATCCACCGAACAAACCGATGTGAATTTGCCGTATATCACCGCCGATGCGAGTGGTCCTAAGCATATGAACATCCGTTTAACGCGCGCCAAGCTCGAATCGTTGGTGGATGATCTAATTACCCGCACCATTGAACCCTGCAAAATGGCCGTGAAAGATGCCGGTGTGTCTTTAAGCGATATTGATGAAGTTATTTTGGTCGGCGGACAATCGCGCATGCCCAAAGTGCGTGAAGCGGTTAAAAACTTCTTCGGTAAAGAGCCGCGGAAAGATGTGAATCCCGATGAAGCGGTGGCTATTGGTGCAGCGATTCAGGGCGGCGTGCTATCTGGCAGCGTGAGCGATGTGCTGCTGCTTGATGTGACTCCACTCTCTTTGGGTATTGAAACCATGGGGGGCGTGATGACTAAACTCATCGAGAAAAACACCACCATCCCAACCAAAGCCAGCCAAGTGTTTTCTACGGCCGATGACAACCAAAACGCCGTAACCGTGCATGTGTTGCAAGGTGAGCGCGAGATGGCTGCAGGTAACAAATCGTTGGGTCGGTTTGATTTAACCGATATTCCCTCCGCACCCCGAGGTATGCCGCAAATTGAAGTGACCTTCGACATCGACGCGAACGGTATCTTAAATGTGTCGGCCAAAGATAAAGGCACGGGTAAAGAGCAGAAAATTGTTATTAAAGCCAACTCAGGCTTATCGGATGCCGAGGTGCAACGCATGGTGGATGATGCCGCCGCGCACGCCGATGAAGATCGTAAATTGCGCGAATTGGTCGATGTGCGCAATCAAGGCGACGGTTTAATTCACACCGTTGAAAAAACCCTAAAAGAATCGGGCGAACGCTTAAGCGACGGCGATAAGCAACCCGCGACAGATGCTATTGCGGCACTGCGCGCGGCGATGAAAGGTGATAATAAAGCGGATATCGAAACGAAAATTGAAGCGCTCAGCCAAGCATCAAGCGCCCTAATGCAAAAAGCCAGCGCGCAACCTCAAGAGGCCGGCGGTGCACCGTCATCGGCAGCTAAAGATGATGATGTGGTTGATGCAGAGTTTGAAGAAGTTAAAGACGATAAAAAATAAGCAGTAAACTCCGCTGATTTTCGCTCTCAGAATCAGCAAGATCCGCACGCGACATGAGTTCGTGCGGATTTTTTTAAGATTACTCGAAAAGCCAATGACATGAATTGGCTTTTCGAGTGACCTTTATCGACTGAGTTCATCTGCAGTACTGCGGGTAATTATTTCTATTTTTTGAGCAAATCATGGCAAAGCGTTGTTATTACGAAGTTTTAGAAGTTGAGCGCACCGTATCAAGCGATGAGCTGAAAAAATCTTATCGACGATTAGCGATGAAATTTCATCCCGATCGCAACCCAAATGACCCCACGGCTGAAGAAAAATTCAAAGAAGCTAAAGAGGCCTTTGAAACGCTGTCTGATCCGCAAAAGCGGGCAGCGTACGATCAGTTCGGCCATGCGGGTGTGAATCAAGGCGGTGGCGGTGGAGCGGGATTTGGCGGCGGCGCAGGATTTGCCGATATATTTGGCGAGGTGTTTGGCGATATTTTCGGCGGCGGCGGTGGGCGTTCACGCGCGTATCGCGGCGCTGATATGCAATACAACCTCAGCATCACCTTAGAAGAGGCGGTTCGTGGCACCACGGTAGATATTCAAATCCCAACGACTGAAGAATGCGGCGTTTGTCACGGCACAGGCGCCAAGCCTGGTACGGGAAAAAAAACCTGCGGCACCTGCAAAGGTGCCGGCGCCGTGCGGGTTCAGCAAGGGTTTTTTGCGATTCAACAAGTTTGCCCTACCTGCGGGGGCAGCGGTGAAATTATCGAAGATCCCTGCACCGCGTGCCGAGGGGCAGGGCGGATTGAAACTAAAAAAACGCTCAGTATTAAAGTCCCACCGGGGGTTGATACGGGTGATCGGTTGCGGCACACCGGTGAAGGTGGGCCGGGTGAACAGGGCGGCCCTAAAGGCGATTTGTATATTCTCATTGAAGTCAAACCGCACCCAATTTTTAAGCGCCATGATGCCGATTTGCTGTGCGACATGCCCATCAGTTTTGTGACCGCAGCCTTGGGCGGTGAGATTGAAGTACCCACATTAGATGGTCGGGTGGATCTTAAAATCCCCGCCGAAACACAAACCGGCAAAGTATTCCGCCTGCGCGGTAAAGGAGTTCAACCCGTGCGGGGTGGCTCGCCAGGGGATTTATTGGTGAGTGTGCATCTGGAGACGCCCGTTAAGCTCACCCCCGAGCAGCGGGATTTGCTGATCGCCTTCGAGCAATCGCTCACGGGCAGCGGCACGGGCGGAATTGCCGAGCAGCATCGCCCGCGCGAGCGTTCGTTTTTGGATTCGGTGAAACGGTTTTTCGATGATCTGCGCGGCGAATAGATCAAGTGATTAAAGGGCAAGCGCTAAGCCTTTTGCCGGTATTTCGGGCGTTATCGCGGTTTGGCTCTGGGTGGCTTGACAAGGTTCTGGGCTTAAATTTGACTTTTTGACCTAACCTTCATATATTCCGCATCCCGCGATCAAAGATAAAAGAAAACCGGGCCCCAAATGGGGCTTTTTTATTTTGCGTATTTAAGAGAACAAGCCGCTGTGCAAAAAATTCCAGAATCCATTGAGGCACTCCTGCAACCGGTCGTTGAAGCGGCTGGTTGTGAATGGGTTGGCGGCGAATTTCGTGGCGGCCCGGATGGTTTGCTGCGGGTTTATATCGATACGCCCGCGGGCGTTACCTTGGATGATTGCTCGCGCATTAGTGATGCTTTAAGCGGTGTTTTAGATGTCGAAGATCCCTTCCCCGGCTTCTATCGTCTTGAGGTTTCATCGCCTGGCGTTGAGCGCCCGATGTTCCGCGCCAGCGATTTTGCGCGGGTTGTAGGTCAAAAAATTCGAGTTCGATTGCACCGCCCCCTCGCGCAAAGGCGCCGGTTCGACGGCATCGTGGTTGCGGTTGAGGGTGAGCAAATCAGCGTTACTATTGATGGTCTTGCTGATGTGTTTACCTTCCCGTACGCGGAAGTCGAGCGGGCTCATTTGGTTTTTGAATTTGGCGCACCCAAATCTGATCGTACGCAGGGCGACCGTAAAACACGGCGCGCCGCGAATAACTCACAGGAATAATTCAACCATCATGAGCAAAGAGATTCTTTTTGTAGCCGATGCGGTATCTAACGAGAAAGGCGTAGATCGCGTCGTGATTTTCGAAGCCATTGAAGCGGCGTTAGCGCAAGCAGCGCGCAAGCGCCATGGCGGCGATATTGATGCCCGCGTTGAAATTAATCGGGAAACGGGTGATTACCGCACCTATCGCCGCTGGCAGGTTGTGGCGGGTGACTCGTCGGAATTCCCAGAGCGGGAAATGATTCTTGAAGCCGCGCAAATGGATGAGCCGAACATCAAAGTGGGCGATTTCGTTGAAGAAGAAATCGAATCCGTTGAGTTTGGTCGCATCGCCGCGCAAGCCGCTAAACAAGTAATTGTGCAAAAAGTGCGCGAAGCGGAGCGACGCCAAATTGTTGATGCGTATATTGATCGCAAAGGCAGCCTGATTATGGGGCTGATTAAGCGGATTGATCGCGGTAATGTGATCTTGGATTTGGGCGGCAACGTTGAAGCTTTAATTCCGCGCGATGAAATGATCGGTCGCGAAGCGGTTCGTCCGGGTGATCGTATCCGCGGCTATTTGGCTGATGTGCGCCATGAGCCGCGCGGGCCGCAATTATTTGTGAGCCGTACCGCCCCTGAATTTTTGATTGAATTATTCAAACTTGAAGTGCCTGAAATCGATCAAGGCTTAATCGAAATTAAAGGCGCTGCCCGTGATCCGGGTCTGCGCGCTAAAATTGCGGTGCTTTCACGCGATGCTCGCATTGATCCTGTGGGTACCTGTGTGGGTATGCGCGGTTCGCGTGTGCAGTCGGTCACCAATGAGCTCAATGGTGAGCGTGTCGATATCATTATTTGGGATCAAAACCCCGCGCAATTTGTGATTAATGCCATGTCGCCGGCGGAAGTGGTGTCCATTGTGGTCGATGAAGATCGTCACAGCATGAATGTGGCCGTTACCGAAGAAAAATTATCCCAAGCGATTGGTCGTGGCGGTCAAAACGTGCGTTTAGCGAGCCAGTTAACCGGCTGGCATTTGAACGTGATGGGTGAGAACGAGGCCATAGCCCAAGGTGAAACCGAAACGCGGCGCAATGTCGAGGCGTTTATGCGCGATTTGGATGTGGATGAAGATGTTGCCTCGGTGTTGGTGGAAGCCGGTTTCTCCTCGTTAGAAGAGGTGGCCTACGTGCCAACTGCTGAACTACTCGAAGTCGAAGGATTTGATGAAGGCATCGTCGAAGAATTACGCAATCGCGCGCGGGATGCGTTGCTGGTTCAAGCCATTTCGGGTGAAACGGCCGAACAAGCGGCTGACGAGGGCTTGAATATCGCCGAATTAGCGGGCATGACGCACGCCTTACTGGATGCGTTGCATGCCGCTGGCATTAGCAGCTCGGATGATTTAGCCGAATTATCCATCGATGAGTTAACCGCCTTTGACGGGGTTGATGAACCCCTGGCGCATCAACTAATTATGGCGGCGCGTGCGCCTTGGTTTGCTTGAAACCTAAATTGAGTGCTGGGCGTGAACCTAAGTTCACGCTTGAATTAAAACGACGCTGTTCGGTGTAAAGCCGCAGCAAATATGCTCATTTTCAATCACTTTAGCGTGATTGGTGTGAATTTTAGATGTGTGACGACCACAGGAGACCCCATGTCCGAGGTCACGGTTAAAGATTTAGCGAAAATTGTTGGTGCAACCCCTGAACGTCTGCTGGTACAGCTGGCGGAGGCGGGTGTTGCCGCGAGTTCGACCGATTCATTGATTAATGATGGCGATAAAATGAAGCTGCTGGCTCATTTGCGTCAACATGCGGCAGGTTCGGTTGATGCCAAACCCAATCGCATCACCCTGCAACGCAAAAAGCAGGAAGAAATTAAAGTAGGCGGTGGCGCTGCACGCGGTAAAACTGTGGCGGTCGAATATCGTTCCAGCAAAACCTACGTGGCGCGTGAGCCCGTGGCACCGACGCCGCCGGTCGCGGCTCCGGCAAGCCCGCCCACGCCATCTGCCCCAACGGTGCGCGCCCCAGAGCCCGTGCCTATGGTTGAGCCAACCCCTGCGCCATCGCCCGCAGCAAAGGCTGTGGCACCTGAAGCCATGCCTGCGCCGATTGAGTCGGCTGCGCCTGTTGTGGTTGATGTGCCCGCAGCGCCGGTTGTCGTGCCTGCGCCATCGGCTGTGGCAGTTCAGCCCGATGAACCGCGCAATGAGGCGCCCGTGCCGGCCGAGGAGCCGTCCACAACGTCGGCAGCTGAACCGTTTGATACGGTTCTTGATACTTTAGATGAGAAAAAAGCCGCTGCTGGCGCCCCGTTATTGCCGCCTGAAATTGATGAACGCACGGGGCGTCCTAAGTCGCGCCTGCGGATCATTGCCATGCCGGTGCCCGAAGTGGCGCCTGTAGCTGAGCGCGTAAGGCCGGCGGCTGCGGCGCCATCTGAACCTAAATCGGCTGCTGCCGGCGATGATTCGGATCGAAAAAAAGGTGCTAAGCACAGCGGCAAAGGCCGCCACGAGCGCGAAGTGAAAGGTGGGCGAGCTGAGCTGCACTTAGGTGCTGGCGCGGGCGAGCGGCGTGCTAAACGATCGAAAAAGACGAACGTGCGCCCGGGCGCTGCGGGCAACAGCCCGCAGACTAACTTTGAAAAACCCACAGCGCCGATTGTGCGTGACATCACGGTGCCCGAAACGGTTTCTGTGGCTGATTTGGCGCAAAAAATGGCCGTCAAGGGCGTTGATGTGGTCAAAATTTTGTTCAGCATGGGGGTGATGGCCACCATCAACCAAATGATTGATCAAGACACGGCCACCTTGGTGGTGGAAGAAATGGGTCACAAGGCGGTGCCTGTGTCGGATTCCACCCTAGAGGCAGAGCTGGTGGGGGCAATTGAGCAAGGCATTGCCTTGCCGCGCCCGCCCGTTGTGACGGTGATGGGGCATGTTGACCATGGTAAAACCTCTCTGCTCGATTATATTCGCCGCACCAAAGTGACAGCCGGAGAAGCGGGCGGCATTACACAGCACGTGGGCGCCTATCACGTAGAAACCAGCCGTGGTGTGATTAGCTTTTTAGATACGCCCGGCCATGAAGCCTTTACCGCCATGCGGGCTCGCGGCGCGAGTGTCACCGATATTGTGATTTTGGTTGTGGCTGCCGACGATGGCGTTATGCCGCAAACCAAAGAAGCGGTGCAACACGCGAAAGCGGCGGGCGTGCCGATTGTGGTGGCGATTAATAAAATCGATAAACCCAATATTGATCTTGAGCGGATTCGCAGCGAACTCTCACAACTGGAGGTCATCTCCGAGGAATGGGGTGGGGATACGCAATTTGTTCCCGTGTCTGCAAAAACGGGTGAAGGGATCGATAAACTCTTGGATGCCATTTTGGTTCAATCGGAAGTATTGGAGCTCAAAGCACCGGTGGAAGGCCATGCGAAGGGATCGGTGGTGGAATCTTCGCTCGAAAAAGGCCGAGGCCCTGTGGCGACCGTGCTGGTGCGCAGCGGCACCTTGAAGAAGGGCGATGTGGTTTTGGTCGGGTTTGAATATGGTCGTGTGCGTGCCATGCTTGATGAGAATGGTCATCAAATTGATAGCGCAGGCCCGTCGATTCCCGTCGTGATTATTGGACTATCCGGAACACCCTTAGCTGGTGATGATCTGGTGGTGGTTGAGGATGAGCGCAAAGCCCGCGAAATTGCGATGTTCCGTGCTGGAAAATACCGCGATAGTCGTCTGGCAACCCAGCAATCGACCAAGCTTGAAAATATGTTTGAGCAGTTGAAAGAAGGCGAAATTTCTGCACTCAATGTATTGGTTAAAACCGATGTGCAAGGCTCAGCCGAGGCCATTCGCGATAGCTTGAACAAGCTTTCGACCGATGAGGTTAAAGTCAACGTCTTAATGAGCAGTGTCGGCGGTATTAGTGAATCCGATGTGAATCTGGCCGTTACCTCCAATGCCATTATGATTGGCTTTAATGTGCGCGCCGAAGCATCTGCCCGCAAGTTGGCGCAGGCGCAAAACGTGGAAATTCGTTATTACAGCATTATTTACGAGATGCTGGACGATGTGAAACAAGCGATGTCTGGCTTGCTCGGCACCGAAACGCAAGAAAAAATTCTAGGCTTAGTCGAAGTGCGTGATGTGTTCCGCTCGCCGAAATTTGGTGCGATCGCCGGTTGCATGGTGACCGAAGGGCTCATTCATCGCGGTAACCCCATTCGCGTATTGCGCGATAGCATTGTGATTTATGAAGGCGAGCTTGAATCCTTGCGTCGCTTTAAAGATGACGTGCAAGAAGTGCGCGCGGGCTTTGATTGCGGTATTGGTGTTAAAAACTACAACGATGTGCGCGTGGGCGATGTCATTGAAGTGTTTGAGCGGATTCAAGTTCAACGCACCATGGCGTGAGACAAACCGGGTGTGAATTTGGCCTGCCGCCTCATGAAGGGCGGCGGGTTTTTTAATTATATGTCAAGGTATTGCCCGTTATGGCACAAGGTTTTGGTCGTCATCAGCGTGTGGCGGAACAGATTCGACGCGAGATTGCAGATTTGCTCCGTGAGGAAATGCGTCAAGCAGCTATTAGTTTGCTCACAGTGACTGATTGTGAAGTGACGCGTGATTTGAGCTATGCGAAAATTTTTTATAGCGTGCTAAACATTGATGAGCGCGACCGTGCTCAGGCATGGCTTGATGGCGCGGCAGGGTTTTTACGCACCGAATTGGCGCATCGAATGCGCTTGCGCAGCGTGCCCCGTTTGAGTTTTGTGTTTGATCCTTCCATTGAGCGCGGCATGCAGATGGATGCGTTGATTTCAGCCGTTCGCCGTCAAGATGATGCCCATGAGGGCGGTTTTGAGGCATCCGATGAGCCTACACAGCCCAAAGCAGGGGAGCGGTCATGAGTCGCCGCCGCAAAGGTCGCGAGCTCAATGGAATTTTGCTTCTCGACAAGCCGCTTGGGCTGAGTTCAAATCAAGCGCTGCAACGGGTTAAATATTTATTTAATGCGGCTAAGGCCGGTCATACCGGCAGCCTTGATCCCGAGGCAACCGGTATGTTGCCCTTGTGCTTTGGGCACGCTACGCGCGTTTCGGGTTTGCTGCTCGATGCGGATAAAACCTATCGGGTCACGGGCAGGTTGGGCATTCGCACGGAGACAGGCGATATGGAAGGCGCCATTGTTGAGCAATTGCCCGTCCCCGCGCTAACCTTTGAGCAAATGCAGGCATCTATCGCGCCTTTTCGTGGCCAAGTGCTGCAAATTCCGCCCATGTATTCGGCGCTCAAAGTGGCGGGTAAACGATTATATGAACTGGCGCGAGCGGGAGAAACCGTGGAACGCCAACCCCGTGCCATTCACTTTTATCGCATTGATTTACTCAATTTTGATGGTGCGTTTTTCGAGTTGCGGGTGCACTCGAGTAAAGGGGCGTACATTCGCACCCTCATTGAAGACATTGGTGCGGCCATTGGCTGCGGCGCGGTGGTAACGCAATTGAGGCGAATCGGCGTGGGGCCTTGGTTGGTTGAATCCCCGCAGGTTGAATCACCGATGCGGGATGTACCGCTGGGCAATGAGCCGCAATCCCGCCTATGGACGCTTGAGGAATTAACAGAACTCATTAAGGCCGATGAGGAAAGCGCGATAAATCGTGTTATCCTGCCGACCGATTCGGCGCTGGCGAGCTATCCTGTGGTAACACTTGATGCAGACAGCGCCTTTCATATTCGTCATGGTCATCCCGTGTTTGTCGCCAATGCGCCGCAAACGGGGTGGTTTTGTATTTACGGACCCGACGACCTCTTCCTGGGAATGGGGGAAGTTCTGGATGACGGACGAGTCGCACCGCGAAGATTATTCGCGGCGCTGTGAATGACGTGCACGGTGCACGGCGTTCAAACACCTCATCGGTAAGGGCGCGGATTCGCTCAAACCTGATGGCATTTTTAACCCACCCAACCCAGGTGAAATAGGAGAAATTCCATGTCGTTAACGACTGAGCAGAAAGCTCAAATATTGTCTGATTATGCCCGTGGCGCGGCCGATACCGGCTCCCCCGAGGTTCAGGTTGCCCTGTTAACCAACCGTATCGTGCACTTAACTGAGCATTTTGCGGAACACAAAAAAGATCATCATTCCCGCCGCGGTTTGCTGAAATTGGTTAACCAGCGTCGCAAATTATTAGATTATTTAAAATCTAAAGATTTGGCGCGTTATCAAGATTTAATCGCCAGGTTAGGTTTGCGTAAGTAATTTTACGCGGGGCTCTGGTTGAGTTGACTCATCATAGCCTGCCTTGAGCTTGCCTAATTTCTTATCCCGGACTTGTGCCGGGATTGTTTTTTGTCAATCATGAACTGAGTTTATTTTTTAGCAGCGCATCGTCGCTAAAACATACATTGAGTTATTTAAGCTGGACAACCTTGCCGGCAAATCATAGGGGAAGAATGTGGCTGTATTTACCGAACACTTTGATTATGGACGTCATAGCGTCACGTTGACGACGGGTGAAATTGCAAGGCAAGCCTCCGGTGCGGTGATGGTCGAAATGGGCGATACGGTGGTTCTAGTCACGGCAGTGGTCGCAGCCACCCCTGAGCCGGGGCAAGATTTTTTGCCTTTAACGGTTGAGTATCAAGAAAAATTCTATGCAGCGGGACGCATTCCGGGGGGCTTTTTCAAGCGAGAAGGCCGAGCGACCGAGGCTGAAACGCTGATTGCCCGTTTGATTGATCGCCCCTTGCGCCCCTTGTTTCCTGCGGGTTTTTACAATGAAGTGCAAATCATCGCCCAAGTGCTCTCGCTGGATCCCGAGGTGGATGGTGAAATTCCGGCCTTGTTGGGTGCATCAGCCGCCTTAGCATTATCCGGTATTCCGATTGAATCACACTTGGCCGGTGTTCGAGTGGGGTACATTAACCAAGCGTTCGTGCTGAACCCAACCGCCAGTGAACTGGCTGAATCCGATTTAGATTTAGTGGTTGCCGGCACCGAAGATGCCGTGTTTATGGTGGAATCGCAAGCCGCTGAGTTATCTGAAGCCACGATGTTGGATGCGGTGATGTTTGGCCATCAAGCCGCACAAACCGCGATTGCGGCGATTACCCGTTTGGCGACCCATGCGGCGAGGCCAGTGATGGCATGGGCGCCACCCATCGAGCACCCCCAATTAGCCGAAGCACTGCGGGCGGCTTTTGCCACTTCGGTGGCTGAGGCCTATCAAATGCCTGAAAAAGAACCCCGTTATCGTCGCATTAACGAACTGCGTGCTGAGGCAATTGCACAATTTGCCGATGGCGATCGGGTGCCCGCCAAGCTTGTCGCCAGCTTGCTTGAGGAATTGGAGTCTTCTGTGGTGCGCAGCAGAATTTTAGCCGGCGCGCCGCGCATTGATGGCCGCGATACCCAAACCATCCGACCGATTTCAATTCGTACCGGTATATTGCCGCGCGTGCATGGCTCTGCGCTCTTCACGCGGGGAGAAACCCAAGCGTTAGTTGTCACAACTTTAGGTTCCGCCCGGGATGCGCAGCTTATTGATGCGGTGGTGGGTGAGCGCAAAGAATCCTTCATTTTTCATTATAATTTCCCCCCTTTTAGCGTGGGTGAAACGGGCCGATTCGGTGCACCTAAACGCCGGGAAATTGGGCATGGCAATCTCGCGCGCCGTGGGGTATTGGCTGTGGTTCCTAAAGCCGATAACTCCCCTTATACCTTGCGGGTAGTCTCTGAAATTACAGAATCCAACGGTTCAAGCTCAATGGCGAGTGTGTGCGGGGCGTCCTTATCGATGATGGATGCTGGGGTCGCGGTGAAAGCACCTGTGGCCGGTATCGCCATGGGGCTAATTAAAGAAGCCGACCAATTTGTTGTATTGTCCGATATTTTGGGTGATGAAGATCACCTAGGTGATATGGATTTTAAAGTTGTCGGCACAGCCGATGGGGTGACGGCCTTACAGATGGATATTAAAATCCATGGCATTACCCGTGAAATTATGGCGCAGGCGCTTTCGCAGGCTAAAGTTGGGCGGCAACATATTTTAGGGATTATGAACCAAGCGTTGTCTGCGCCCCGCACCAGCACTGCACCCAATGCGCCGCAGTTTATTAAATTTAAAATCAATCCCGATAAAATTCGGGATGTGATTGGTAAAGGTGGCGCCACAATTCAGGCCATTACCCGCGATACGGGTACGCAAATCGATATTGCCGAAGACGGTTTGGTCACGATTACCGCGACTTCCACCGAAGGCGGTGCGGCGGCTAAACTGCGCATCGAGCAAATGACGGTCGAGGCGGAAGTGGGCAAAATTTACGAGGGCAAAGTGGTGCGCATTACGGATTTTGGTGCGTTCGTTAATATTTTGCCGGGTAAAGATGGCTTGTTGCATATCTCACAAATTTGTGAGGAGCGAATCGAGCGGGTAACCGATAAAATCCAAGAAGGTGATTTGGTGCGCGTGCAATTATTGGAGCTGGATAAGCAAGGTCGGATGCGTCTGTCTATGAAAGGCATTTAAGCTCTGTGACGGCGCGATAAATTTAGGCTGGCGCCTCATGTGCCACCTATGAAGTATTTTTGGCAAGCAGGGCTCATTGATGACGCCCGAGGTTATCGTTATGAAATCGCAACCCGTCGTGATTCAACATGTGCGTTTAGCTCGGCAACCCATTGTGGATCGAGATTTACAAACTACGGGCTATGAATTGCTGTTTCGCGCCCAAGATGCCGATCAAGTGGCGCGGATCAGCAACTCCAATCAAGCGACTGCCTCGGTTGTGATTAATGCGCTCACCGAGATTGGTCTTGAAACCTTGGTGGGCAACACGCAGGCATTTATTAATGTGCCGCTTAAGCTCTTATTTAGTGAGGTTCTCAAGGGGCTATCACCCCGTCAGCTTGTGTTAGAAGTGCTTGAAACCGTCGAGTGCAACGAGGCCACGGCGCAAGCTATGAGCGAGCTCAAGCAATTGGGTTTTCGGATCGCCTTGGATGATTTTCCGAGCACGGACATTGGTTTGCCCTGTGTCGCCAATGCGCATTACCTTAAGTTTGATGTGCTGGCCGATGGCGTTGATCAGATTAATAAAACCGTGGCGTTGGCGCACCGGATGGGGCTTAAGGTAATCGCCGAAAAAGTGGAGGAATGGTCGGATTACGAATCCCTTAAAGCGGCCGGGGTGGATTTTTTTCAGGGGCATTTTTTCGCGCGTCCAGAAATGATTCTGCGGCAATCGATTCGAGCGAATAAAGCCCATCTGTTAAGTTTGCTGGTTTTATTGCAAGATGAGCAAGTCACCCTCGATGCCGTGGCGGATAAGGTGAATACGGATCTTGCTTTGAGTTATCGCTTGCTGCGCTTGGTTAACTCGGCCGCTATTGGGATGCGGCGCAAAGTGGATTCCGTTCCGGATGCGGTACGAATGCTCGGTTTGAATACGATTCGAAGCATGGTTTACCTTTCGGCCTTAACCGGCATTGATGGTAAACCCCCGGCTTTAATTAATACCGCCATGGTGCGGGCACGATTTGCACAATTACTCTCAACAAAAACGCAACTCGGTAATCCGCATGCTGCATTTTTAGTGGGCTTATTTTCAACGCTGGATGCGTTTTACGATCAGCCGATTAAACAGATTGTCTCAGAGCTGCCCTTGAGCGATACGGTGGTGGATGCGCTTGTTTTGCGGCAAGGTGTGCTTGGTGAAATTTTGGAGTATGTGATTTTTTACGAGCGCGGCGTCTGGCTTGATGGCGATGAGGTGACCGCGCAATTTAATGCCCATGCGCCACAACTCTATGTCGAGGCGGTGAACTGGGCAGAGCACATGCTTTAGGCGCCGCCGCTCACTTAAAACATAAAAGCAGAACCTACGTGTTCTGCTTTTATCGTTAAGGCCAGCGCGGCTACCCAATCCCCTCTAAAAGCGGCCGCAATCGGGGTTAATGTAGTGGAGCATTTGCTGGTGCTGCTGATTCATCCGGCGAGTAATTTCTCGGATGCTATACACAATCGCCCGCATCACCTTGTACACAATAATGGGGTGGTCAATCAACAAAGCTTCTAACTGCACCCGCTCAATGGTGAGCACCGTGGCATCGCCGACGGCGCGTAATGTGGCGCTATGCGCTGAGCCATCTAAAAATCCAGATTCCCCTGCCAATTCGCCCGCAGCCAATAAATGAACGGTATCGCTAAATCCGCGCCCCGTATCGCGGCTCACGGCAAATCGCCCCGCCGTGATAATAAACAGTGTGTTGCTACTCGCACCCTCTGCAAACAATAACTGTCCATTGGCGATGGTTTTTTGCAAACAAACCGAGGCCAGAATTTGGCATTGTTCTGCCGTTAATTCTCGGCCGATAATTGTATCTTTCAGCACGCTGCCTTCAATTGTCATTCTCAGATTCCAACGATAATAAAGAAATTCGATGTTCAACGTATTAACGGACAGTATACCCGACTGCCCACTGGCTGGGATTGTGCGTTATTTTTAACACAGTAATCAAGCGCTAATCTGCGGGTTTTGAGGCGAAAAAACCCTTCTTACTATAAATCCCATTCTATGAGTTAGTTTAATTTGACGCCTATCGCTTGCCATAAGGTCAATCAAAGATGAAGAAACGGTCATTTATGGGCAAGCTTGAGGTTAGGTGCATCTTTGTATGGTGAGCACTCGGTCAACCACCGTATTTTGTGTTGACTACCCACACTGACAATTTTGAGGAGTCTTGCTATGAAAAATCGTTTAATCACAACCCTGATTGGAGGTTTTGTCTTGGGCGGCGTTGCCCTTGCGCCCAGCATGGCACAAACCCCGAATGCAGCCATCAGCAAAGCCCAAGCGCAAGACATCGCGCTGAAAGCGACACCCGGAACCGTTCATGAAATTGATTTAGAACAGGAACATGGCACACAGGTTTGGTCGGTGGCCATCAACACGTCAAGCGGTGCTAAGGAAGTGCTTGTTGACGCGCAAAGTGGCGTTATTGTGGCCACAATAACCGATAATGACCAAATCGAACACGAAGGAACGGGCGAACATGAAAAGAATGATAAGGGCGAAGCCGAAGGCGCTTCAAACAAGTAAGTTCATTTAATTGCTGGTACTGAAAAGCCCGATGGTCTGCGTCGGGCTTTTTTGTAGTAGAACTGCGTTAAATCCGACAGGCTGCTAGGCACCGTTCGCACCAAGTAAAAGGATAGGACGACAAGCCTAGGCTAATTGGGGTATTTACACGCAGTGAGCCTGAGCAATTTGTTATTGATGACGCATTCGCCAACGGAGCAACCGGCGCCACATCGACCAAATCGGTGCTGATAATGCGTAAACGAATGCTAATAACCAAAGTGTCAGCGCAAAGTCTTTAATCGCTAACACAAAAGCCAGAATCAAAATCGGCACGCTCAAGAATGAAACTCTGAGCCGAGGGCTCACACTTTTAAAACTGTAATACGGTAGGCTTGAAACCATTAATAGGCCGGTTGCCACCGTTAAAACCCAAACCCAGCCAATGTTTTCATAAAAGGCGATGCCGTGTTCTTCAAATACCCAGACCATGCCCATCAGAACGGCGGCAGCGGCGGGGGAGGCGAGGCCTTTAAAGTATTTCTTATCGACGGTTTCAACCTGAACATTAAATCGCGCCAGCCGAATGGCGGCGGCAGCCACAAAAACAAAGGCACCCAGCATGCCCCAGCGATCGCCAATACCGTACAGGCTCCACAAGAAAACGATAATGGCTGGCGCCAAACCAAACGAGATGACATCCGCTAAAGAGTCGTATTGAACGCCAAATTCGGATTGGGTGTTGGTTAACCTGGCGACTCGGCCATCAAGGCCATCGAGCACCATGGCGATAAAAACGGCAATAGCCGCTTGTTCAAAATCACCTTGGATGGCACGCAAAATGGCAAAAAAACCAGCAAACAAAGCGCCCGTTGTCAGCAGGTTTGGGAGTAAGTAGATGGCTTTGCGGCGCTGCTTGGGTGTTTCTAGCGGGGTGTTTTTAGGTGCGGCGGGACTATCATCCAGTTTGTAATCCATTTTTTCCTCACAGACAGGCGGTTGAAGCAAATCCTATTGTACGCAGGGTTCATGACATCAGCGCGAACTTTGAACCAAGCGATTAGGATGGCCAAAAATATTGGAATAAAAAAACCCAAACGTGTGTTTGGGTTGCATGGCATCCTAAAAATTATGAACCGCGCCGGCCAAAACCAGGGCAGTTTTTAATGATTAATTGCGGTCTTTATCGACGATTTTATTTGCCGAAATCCACGGCATCATGCTGCGGAGCTTGGCACCGGTTTGTTCGATGGCATGAGCCGCATTTTGACGACGGCGCGCGGTCATCGAGGGGTAATTTGTGGCGCCCTCAGAGATGAAGGCTTTCGCGTATTCGCCTGACTGAATATTGGCTAAGGCTTCGCGCATGGCTTGGCGCGACTCGGCATTAATGACCTTGGGCCCTGTGACATATTCGCCATATTCCGCATTATTTGAAATGGAGTAGTTCATATTGGCGATGCCTCCTTCGTACATGAGGTCGACAATCAATTTGAGCTCATGTAAGCATTCAAAATAAGCCATTTCCGGCGCATAGCCTGCTTCGACGAGGGTTTCAAAACCTGCTTTAACCAGCTCAACCGTGCCGCCGCACAACACGGCTTGCTCACCAAATAAATCGGTTTCAGTTTCATCTTTGAAGGTGGTTTGAATGATTCCGGTGCGACCACCGCCAATGGCTGATGCATAAGATAGGGCGGTTGCTTTGGCGGTGCCGCTGGCATCTTGCGCTACGGCGATTAAATCGGGAATGCCACCGCCGCGCACAAACTCGGAGCGCACAGTGTGACCTGGCGCCTTAGGGGCGATCATAATGACGTCTAAATCGGCGCGCGGCACGACTTGGTTATATAGAATGGCAAAGCCGTGGGCAAATGCCAGCGTAGCGCCTTGCTTGAGATTGGGTTCGATATCATTCGCGTAAATGGCCGATTGATACTCATCGGGTGCCAAAATCATGATGACATCAGCTGAGGCCACGGCTTGGCCGACCGGCAATACGCTCAGGCCTTCAGCTTGCGCTTTGCGCGCCGAGGCGGAACCCGTCCGAAGCCCCACCACCACATGAACGCCAGAATCTTTGAGATTCAGTGCATGCGCGTGACCTTGTGAGCCGTAACCAATAATGGCGACTTTTTTGTTTTGAATCAGCGACAAATCGCAGTCTTTATCGTAATACACTTGCATTGGGATACGCTCCAAAAAATAAAAATAAACAATAAGTTAAGTGAATTAGGCTTCCGGTACAGCCATGCCGCGTGGGCCGCGCGCAATGCCTAAGGCACCTGAGCGGACGATTTCCACCACCGGGATGGCGCCGAGCGCGTTCAGGAATGCATCCAGCTTGTGCCCGGGACCGACCATTTGAATGGTGTAGCTCGATTCGCTGACATCAATAATTTGGCCGCGGAAAATTTCGGCTAGTCGGTAAACCTCATTGCGCGAATTATCCAACGCCTGCACTTTGATGAGCATTAGTTCACGCTCAATGTGGGGCGCATCGGCCATATCTTGTACTTTGACGACATCAATTAACTTGTTGAGTTGCTTGATTATTTGCTCGATGATTTGTTCGTCACCGCGTGTCACAAGCGTCATCCGCGATAAGGTTTCATCAACGGTCGGCGCAACGCACAAAGATTCAATGTTGTATCCGCGTGCGGAAAACAACCCTGCCACACGCGACAACGCGCCAGCTTCATTTTCCATTAAAATCGAGATGATATGCCGCATGTTTTATACCAGAATCATTTCATTCAAACCGGCGCCGGCCGGCACCATCGGATACACGTTTTCCGTAGGATCGGTTTGGAAATCCATGAAAACCAACCGATCGCGCATCGCGAACGCTTCGCGCAACGCGCCCTCTACATCTGATGCTTTTTCGATTCGCATACCCACATGCCCATAGGATTCGGCGAGTTTAACGAAATCTGGCAGTGCTTCCATATAGCTCATGGCATATCGTCCCGAGTAGAAAAACTCCTGCCATTGCCGAACCATACCCAAATAACGGTTATTTAAGCTCACGACTTTAACCGGCAAATGGTATTGCAAGGCGGTTGATAGCTCTTGAATACACATTTGAATGCTGCCCTCGCCGGTGACGCAAACCACTTCCTCATCGGGATAGGCAAACTTAACCCCTAGTGCCGCGGGCAAACCAAAACCCATGGTGCCTAAGCCCCCTGAGTTAATCCAGCGATTGGGCTTATCGAAGCCGTAATATTGCGCAGCCCACATTTGGTGCTGACCCACATCGGAGGTCACATAAGCGTCGCCTTGGGTAATTTCCCAAACTTTTTGCACTACATACTGGGGTTTAATTACATCGCCATTGGTTTTGAAATCCAGGCAACGCATATCACGCCATTGCGCAATTTGAGCCCACCAGGCGGTGAGCGCTTCAGGCTGTTTGGCTCCGCCGGCCTCTTCGATGAGCGGCAGCATGTCTTCAAGAACTGATTTAATTGATCCGACAATCGGCACATCAACCACGACATTTTTGGAAATTGATGCCGGATCGATATCGATATGCACAATTTTAGCTGTAGGGCAAAATTTAGCGAGGTTGCCCGTCACCCGATCATCAAAACGTGCGCCAATAGCAATGAGTACATCGCAGTGATGCATGCCCATGTTCGCTTCATAGGTGCCATGCATGCCGAGCATGCCAAGAAACTGGCGATCACTGGCGGGATACGCCCCCAAACCCATCAAAGTATTGGTTATCGGGTAATTGAGTAAACGCGCAAATCGGGTTAACTGCGACGAGGCACCGCCTAAAATCACGCCGCCACCGGAGTAAATTATTGGGCGTTCTGCGTTGATAATCAAATCAATCGCTTTGCGAATTTGGCCGGTATGTCCTTTAACCGTCGGATGATAGGAACGCAGAGACACGCTCGCAGGGTAATCAAAAGGTATCATCACCCGTGGGTCGGTCACATCTTTGGGAATATCAACCACAACAGGTCCTGGCCGACCGGTGGTGGCAATGTAAAACGCTTTTTTCATGGTGATGGCGATATCTCGTACATCTTTAACCAAAAAATTATGCTTTACACAGGGGCGTGTGATGCCGACGTTATCCACTTCCTGAAAAGCATCATTGCCAATCAGGGTGGTGGGTACTTGCCCAGTAATAACAATGAGCGGAATGGAATCCATGTGCGCCGTGGCAATGCCGGTTACGGCATTGGTAGCGCCAGGCCCCGATGTCACCAGCACGACGCCTGGCTTGCCGGTCGCTCGCGCATAGCCATCAGCCATATGTACCGCACCTTGTTCGTGCCGCACTAAAACATGCTTGACCTGCTCTTGCTGAAATAGGGCATCGTAAATATGCAGAACTGCCCCGCCAGGATAGCCGAATACGACATCGACCCCCTCCGCTTTGAGGCATTCCACCAGGATTTGACCACCGGACAATTCCACGCGTTTTCTCTCTTTTAAATTTATTGAGCCAAAAGCAGCAAAATCTGCTTAAGTTTTTTGCGCCAGAGCGCTAACCCAAGAAGAATTGATGCTTTAAAAAAGCGTTTAGTTCAAGCTAAACGCTCAAGATATCTAATCCAAGCCGGTTAATATAGCTGGAACTCGTGAAAATTGCACCGCTGTGATTGCTATGCCCCCCACTTAAGGCGGTGGCGGGCGCACTAAAGCCTCGCTAATTTTGAATGAGTGCAGTGGGGTATTCGGGCTTTTAAAACGATCCAAAGCCGCCGCTTGAGCTATTTGAATCGGTGACGACGGTGCCGCCTAGTGCTTTGCGGAGTGTCGTTTTAATTGCATCAGGCGCATTGCGTAATTTAAAAAACGATGCGTCCCCGCCCATCATGGGTAAATCGGGGAAAAACAGTGCCATGCAGAAGCGTAGATTGAGCGCTTCTGCATTTTTATCCTTCAACAAAACTTCATAGGGCAGAAACGCATAGCGATGCGGTACGCCGGTATCAATCGAGTCAATTAAATGTAGGCCATTGGCATCGGCATTTTTGGAAGCTAAATCCACGCCAAAAATCACCTCATTTTTACCTGGGATTTTAACTTTATAGACAAAACCAACCCCGTCTTTGCCCGCTTGAAGCCTGCTTGTAATTTTTTGCTCTGCATCCGCAAAGCCCGGGAAGCTGCCCAAATCAATAGGGTCGGTAAAGGTTTCCATGCCAAAAGCATATTGAAAGTTTCGCAATTGGTTTGCAGTGCGGGGTTTTGCACCAAAGGTTTTTGTCGCGCCCAAAATGGTCGCTAAGGCTTTTGCCGCATCCGCGTTATCTGATGCCATTTGATAGCCATTGGAGACATAAACAGGGTTTGTGTAAGTGACAAAAGTTTTATTCTGCACTTCTTCAAGCGCGATACTGACGGTGGCGCCGTAGGCACCGCGATCGGTGGCAGCCGCATTTTTTAGCATGGCAGGATTGGTGACGGAAACAATCGTGACATTTTTTTGAGGGTTATAGTGCCCAACTACCTCAAAGCCGCCTTGGGTTAACGCCGCCTGAATGGTTTTATCGGCCTCCGCCAATGATGCATTCATGCTAGTGCCTTCAATAAAAGGTTGTATGCCTGGTGTTTCTGCTTGGGCAACAATAAACCAGCCCATGAGCGGAATAACACATAATAAACGTAAGAATTTCAACATAAAAATACCCCTGTTTTTCCATTTTTTTGAAAACTAACCGCGCTAAATGGGTTAGCAATTTGCGCCTTTACGTCCCTTTATTGCTTGTGATTAAAGATAAAGTGACACACTCACTTCCCGTGCATAAACATAAAACCGCGCGACGCCAGCCAGTTCAACCTCGGCCAATAAATCTTTTGGCGTTATTGATGCTGCGCGAAGTGAGTCGGCGCAGGCGATAAGCAAAACGCCCTCACTGAGGCAGAGAGAGCGTAACTCGGCCAATTGAGGGTCAAGCCCTTCGGCGACGAGCCAACTTAACCCGCCTTGGGTGCAAAAAAGCCCCGCAGAGTCGCCAACCGCAGTGGCAGCCAGCGCAAGTGAGAACGCAGTTCTGGCAGTCTCGGGGCAGTTTTTAGACAAAATTAGCGCCAAACCACTTCGAACGGAAGCGGGTTTGGTTGCCGCCTTGGCCGTGCGCATCACAACCCGCGCGCCAAGGTGATTTTCATAAAAGTGGCTGGGTGGGGTTCTTGTTCAATATCAACAAGAATATGTCCCATTTGAGCGCAGTACGCTTTGAAATCAGCCGACGCGCCCAAATCAGTGACCCATATTTGAATTCTCGCCCCAGCAACGGACTCTGCTATTGCTTTGCGCGCACGTAGCAAAGGCAAGGGGCAGCGCAATCCGCGTGCATCAATTACGACCATGAATGCGCCCTTATTACTCGGGTGCAACAAGCGGCAAGCCAGAGCCCGCCCAGTACATAACGCCACCTTCAAGGTTATAAAGACCGGTTAAACCTTGGCCAGCCAAAAAATGGCACGCCTGCGCGGATCGCGCGCCACTGTGGCAATAGATAACAATATCTTTATCTGATTTGAATTGGTCGATGCTTAAGGGCACTAGATGCAATGGGACTAATTTTGCCCCTTTGATGATGCCGCGTGATGTTTCCGATGGACCGCGAACATCAATGAGTAGCACCTCGTGCAGTCGGCCTTTTAACTCATCTGGCCCCATATTTTGAAAACTCGACATTCTCGATCCCCGCCGTGACATGCTGCAAAAAATCTCTTTAATAAAATCCAAACCGAACCAACCGGCGGCTTAATCTTTGAACGAGCTACCGTGTCAATCCAAAATTTTGTGTATTAATAACACATGCGCCACGGGTGCCCTATCCAAAAATTCTTGACCCGTATCAAAAATTTTCACAAAACTTGCCGGTTTAGTAGGTAACACAAGTTAGAGCGTGCTAAAAATAAAAAAACGCCAACGAGCATGCAAAGCAGCCTAGCAGTTTGAGGCTATTGTACTGATAAAATGCGGCTCAATTGCATCAAATTAGTGCGCGGGCTTTTATTTTTCAATAGCAGTTTTCTCGGCAAGCGGGAAACCCGCACAATGGTTGCCTAATATAAGAGAATCAAACCATGTCGCTATAAAAAAATTTTTATTGTCTGAAAATCTCAGGGTACTAAAGTATGCAGGGTCGAACGACAATAAAAGGCCACCAAGCCAAGTTGGCGCTACATGCGTCAGAAAAGGAGAGGAAAACAATGACACTAAAGATCAGAATGTTCAATAAAGCCAGCGCTGCCATCGTACTTGCGATGGGCTTGGCTTTTTCGGGGGCATCTCATGCGGCTGAACCCGCCGCAAAGCCTGCGCTAACCCCAGATCAGCAAGCCGGTAGAGATATCGCTTTTAGTAAAAGCGAAGGTAATTGCCTTGCTTGCCATGCAATGGCCGGCGGCACTGAGCCTGGGAATGTTGGGCCAATGCTCGTTGCTATGAAAATTCGTTATCCCGATAAAGAGGATCTGTTCAAAGTTCTATGGGATCCGCGTGAGAAATTTGGTCGTGGGATTATTATGCCGCCTTTCGGTGATCACAAAATCTTAACCAAAGAACAAATCAACCAAGTGGTTGATTATTTGTATACCCTCTAAGCGCAGCGAAAAATCTAGCAATTAACAACGAGGAGCTCGTTAGAATGAAAAAATTTGTCCCACCTCTTTTAATCGCCGGGATAATTGCCGGTATGGGCAGTGCTATTGCTGCCGATGTTAAGTTTAATCCGCTCAATAATCCCAGTAATCCTGCTGAATTTGCGAAAGAATTCCGTAATTATTTTTATGAGAATTTCCCGCAAATTAAACACAATGAATACAATATGGGCGTGTATGGCTTCGATAAGGATGCCTATTCTCAATACAAAAATATGATGGAGTTCCCGCCACAAGACGATTACATCGCCAAGGGGAAAGCAATCTGGGAAAGTTACAAACTTCCTGATGGCAAACCCTTATCCTCCTGTGTAGGTGATGCAAAGGGTCTGCGCGCTAAATATCCCTACTTCAATACCAAAGACGGCCAAGTGCATAATCTTGAGCTTGATTTGATTAATTGCCAAAAAAATGCCGGTGTGCCTGAAGATAAAGTGTGGGGTCCCAAACAGGGCTATGCAGATTTAGCAGCTGTATCCGCTTACTTGTCGAGTGAGTCTAATGGCATGACGGTGAATGTGACAATTCCCGACGACCCGCGCGCTACTGAGGCATTTAACAACGGTAAGGGAATGTTTTTTCGGAAAACAGGCCAGCTCAATTTTTCTTGCGCCGATTGCCACATGTACCACGCCACGCAGCGTACCCGATCTGAAACAATGCATACGGGCATCGGTAATACCACGGGGTTCCCTGTATACCGTTACAGTAAGCAAAATATGATTACACTGAACAACCGGTTGTTCGGTTGCATGCGTGATACGCGGACAATTCCATATCCTCAGTATTCGACTCAGTTCCGTGATTTGGAATATTTCTTGGCTTATATCGATAATGGCCAATTGATTAATGGGCCTGCGTTGCGCAAATAATCCCTGAGCACATGGGCTTAATGCCCATGTGCTGAAATGCCTTGTTCTAAAACCCCCGCCTAAGTGATTAGGCGGGGGTTTTGTTTAATCCGCTATGAGCTATGCTTTTTTAAACGGAGTCAGACGGCGGTTATCGCGCCATTTTTAGCCTATTACGATAGCGTGGCTTAAAGATTATCTGATGTTTGCGCGTAAACATGCTGCAAAGTAGGTAATCCCCCCTAAAACTAGCGGTATTCAGAAGTGGAATTTTCTCGTAATCTAAACGTAGGAGATTTCCAATGAAAAAGTCCCGTTATACCCAAGTGGATTACTTGAACAAATTGCCTGAACAAATTGCCCGAGACCGCCCGGGGATCCTCGCGGCAATTCTTGGCGTTCTAAAAAAAGCCCCCAGTGATGGGGGCTTTTTTGCGCGGATTAAAACCCGAATCGGACGGATTTTATCGTGGGATGAAGTTAGTGAATAACTTGATTGTATTGCTGAATACCTGAAATTAACCAATCACCCTGCGCGGTATCTGCCGCATGACGAACATGCCAAATTTCTGCAATGGCTTCGGGTTGACCGTAGTTTTCGCGCACCTGTCCCTGAAAGAGTACGGAGGCTACGACAAAGTTTTGCTCTCGGCTTAAATCTAGTAGTTGGGCATCGAGGTTTTGCACGTCGGTGACATTATTTTCATTGCCAATACGGCTGCGTTCAGCTGCCAGCTCGGTAAATAATTCCGGTGTGAAATATTCACGCATGGCGTTCAATTCGTTGCTATCCCAATGCTTTTGCAAGTTGATGAAATGATTTTTCGCTCCTTGCACAAAATTCTGCTCATCAAACCAATGGGGTGCATCAGTTAAAACTGCCGGTGACGAACGCATAAATGCCTCAGGTGAGTACCCCGTGTTGCCTGTTTGCGCATTCACCCGCCCTTGGTTTGCGCCGACGGGGTTTGTATCGGGAGCGCCGGCGGTTGCGTAAGGGCTGACGGCCGGTGCGGCTGGCTTGCGCAGGGCGCGCACTATGAGGAAGGCGCCAATAGCAAAGGCAATAATGAGCAGGAAGTCCATCGGCTTTAAGCCATCAAATGCGCCACCAAAGAACATGGCTGCCAAAAGCCCACCGGCTGCCAAACCTGCTAAGGGGCCCAGCCATTTGCTGGCGCCACCTGCCGCCGCGGGTGCCGCCGCCGCTGCGCGCCCTGGGGTGGCTGCTGCGGGTGGGGTTGCCTCACGGCTGAAGCTTTGTTTTTGCTGGCCGATATTGCCCCCTGAGCCAATGCGCTTGGCTTCTGCGGTTTGCAGGCCTGAAGCGAACAACAACCCTAGGCTCATAAGCGCAACCGTAAATAAGACCGTGATTTTTTTGGTGAACATTCAATGATCCTGCGCAAATAAAGGAATTGTCATTCTAGAGCCAGCGTTCCGTCGTTGCACGTTAAAGTGTTAACTTTTAGATAGGTTATGTATTTAATTTATAACGAGCAAGGCTTAAATGGCGGCGTGGGTGCTTAAAAACAATCTGTGGGGAATGTTTCGGTCTGTTTATACTCAACAAGGTGAATTTTTTAGACTCACATTGAGGAATGTATGGAATTTTTAACGAATTATGGGTTGTTTTTAGCTAAAACGATGACGATGGTGTTTGCGATTTTGGTGGTGGTAGGTGGTATGGTTGCATTGCGGTCGCGGCAGCGGGATGGCGCGGCGGGGCGCTTTAAGATGATTGAGCTTAATGCGCGGTATCAAGATAACCAAGCCCAACTTGAGCGGGCAATTTTGCCGGCCAAGCAATGGCATAGCCAACAAAAGCTGCGTAAGAAGGAGAAAAAGCGGCGTGATAAACAGCCTGCGGACACGGAATTGCGCACATTTGTTTTGCGCTTTACCGGTGATATGCGGGCGAGCCAAGTTGCGAGTTTGCGTGAAGAAATTTCAACCGTTTTGGCTGTTGCGCGCCCGAAGCTTGATGAGGTGATGGTTTGTCTTGAAAGTGGCGGGGGGCTTGTCACCGCTTATGGTTTAGCGGCGGCGCAATTGGCGCGTGTACGGGCAGCGGGTATTAAGCTGACGGTGACGATTGATAAAGTTGCAGCGAGTGGGGGTTACATGATGGCGGCGGTGGCTGATCATATTGTGGCGGCGCCTTTTGCGATTGTCGGTTCGATCGGGGTGGTGGCGCAAATCCCGAATATTCATCGTTTATTACAGCGTAATGAGGTGGATATTGAGTTGTTGACGGCAGGGCAATATAAACGCACCTTAACGATTTTGGGCGAAAATACGGATGAGGGGCGAGAGAAGTTTCAAGCGCAATTAAATGATACGCATGACTTATTTAAAAACTTTTTGCACGAATATCGCCCGCAACTGGATTTGTCTGTGGTGGCAACAGGAGAGTATTGGTTTGGCATTACGGCGAAGGCTTTGGGGCTAATTGATGAGCTTTCAACCAGTGATGCCTGGATTGAGGCGCAATTTGCCAAGCGCAAGGTGATTGACGTGAGCAAGATGCCGGCGCAAAGTTTAGCAAAGCGTTTGCGCGGCTCGGTGGAGCAGAGTGTTCAGCGCGTGTTGACGAAGTTATTTGATCAAGTGCGTCAAAAATCCATCGATCCACAAGAGCGCTTGTAAAAGCGGCTTTGTGTCCTGTTTAAAGCTTAGGAGTCCATTATGGATGCTGTTTTCCACCCTTTGGTTGATTTATTTGCCCAGCTCGGATTACCCAATACCCCGATTGAAATTGATACGTTTATTGCGCAACACACCCTTGCCCCTGCGGTTGCGCTGGTCGATGCGCCTTTTTGGTCTTCAGCGCAAACGCAATTTTTGCGGGAATCGCTAGAGCAGGATGCCGATTGGGCTGAGGCAGTCGATCATTTGGATGCGTTATTGCGGCACTGAAATTTATTTTTCGGCTAATAAATCGGCTTTAAGTTTTGGCGAGAGCGGGGGTTCCCCAAGCCAAATGCCGAAATAGGCTTGGGCCAACTCGGCATCGTGACTGCTAAACAGTGATTTGCCGTTGTACAACAGCTTCAAGGTTGCAGGTAGCGGATTGGCGCCTTCGTTGGTTGCCGGTTGCCATGTCAACTCGTAGCGATCGCCGGGTTGCACATCCTGCATGGCCGCTTGCAGGGCATCAACTTTGGGTTTGAGCCGTTGCCGCGCCGCGCCGGCGTATTGTTCATCGAGGGCTTTCCAGCTGGCTTTGGCGATATCGGCAACTGAAACTGAGTGGTGATAGCTTAAAACCAGTGCTTTGGGCGTTGTGGCGTCCAAAATATTGGCCGCTGGCGTGCGCGCGGGCGCGTACAGTGCGGCATCGTACACATCAAACCACAGGTAGGTGGCAACCCCATTGCCCATTAGTGGCAAGCTGCTTTTTCCCAGCACGATTTGGGTGGCGGGTGCTTGGTCTGCCGCGTAGGATGCGGCTGTGGCACTGAAACCCAATGCAAGTAAGGCTGCACCTATTCTCGGCATTAGGCACTTTAAAAGAGGGCATGGCTGGGCTGTGGTTGGATGCATGATGGGTCTCACAGATCAGGATCAGTTTTGGTGAAAAATAAGGTCACTTCGCCCACGCGAATGCCAAATTTGCTGACATAAGCGCGGTTCATCATGACATTGGGTGAGGCGCGAACCATCCAGTCATCAAACTTCACATCAATGGTGCTGCCGTTGTAGGGGAGTTTTAAGGTGTAGTGCCAGTTCAGGGCTTGTCCGACCTCGTGCCCATGCGCTACGCCGACAATATCGCCGGCCTTGCCGATATAGCGGTCTTTGCCATCGCGGGTGATATGCCACACGCGCTCGCCCGTTTCTCCATCGTTGTATTTGAACTGCTCGTTGAGCACGAACTCATCGCCGACCTTCTTGCCTGTGATATGCACTTTGAAGATGCGTTTAATTTCGCCCCCGCGCGATTGAAACATCCCGTAAGCGTAGGTGTTCCCGGCGAAGTATTCTTCGAGATTAAATTGAGGTTGGGTTCCTTGGAATTGATTGAGATTCAAGCCGGCGCACCCCGTGAGTGAGAAAATAATGAGTGTTAACAATAGAGTACGTTTCATGAGATTACCTCGTGGCGTGGGTTTTAGGTTGCGGTGAATCGGTATCGGTGAGCTGATTAAAAACAATCCAAGCTGCCAGTAATTTGAACAGTACTGGCAAGCCGCCGTAAATCCAGCCCAGCACGAGGGTATCTTGTGAGTTATTCGATGCGTTGCCGGCTTGGTAACCGGCGAGATTCAATAAGCCAAATCCCAAACCTACGGCAATCGCCAGGGCAAGTTTGGTGACAAGGCCAAATAAGCCAAAAAATAACCCGGTGCGATCACCCGCGCCGGTTTCTGCATCAAAGCCGGCTAAATCGCCTTGAATGGCGGCGGGTAGCGCCATATCCGCACCGAGACTTAAGCCTGTGATGACACAAATTAACCCAAATAAGAGGATGTCGCCGGTGTGTAAAAAAGGCACAAAGGCGAAACTTATTGCCGCTAAGGCAATAGAGAACCCCCAAGCGCGGCGTTTGCCGATGTGGTGGGCGATTGAGGTCCAGAACGGCAACGCCAAAATACCCGCGCCAAAATAGAGCAGCATGAGTACGCCTAAGCTCGTGGCGGCGCCTAATCGGTCGGTAATAAATATAATGAATAAGGCGGCCGGAATTCCATTGGCGAGATTGTTTAAGAAAAAACCGAGCAGCAGGGTGCGCAGCGGTTTATTCGCCCATAACAGCGGCAAGCCTGATATGAGCGCGATAGGACGGCGCTGGTTGCGGCTTTCTGGCACGACGAGAAACAATAAAATTAAGGCCAGTGGCAGGCTTGTGGCGACGATCCAAAACACGGCTGAAAGCACGGCCGAAGGTTCGCTACTGCCCAGAATGAGCGGCAAGGCGGCGGCTAAAATTACGCCCAGTAAGCCTGCGCCTTCTCGCGTTGCTGAAAGGCGGGTGCGGCCATGGGGTGTGGGGTCGGCTTCAGCCCCTAGGCTTAGGTAAGGCAGGCTGATGAGTGTCCAGCCCAAAAACGCCATAAACGCCCAAAAATAGAGATAATTCAAGCCGATGCCAGCTTGGGGCTGCATTAAATAAGCCAGTGAGAGAATGAAAATCGGCAAGCCTATGGCGATTAGGGTTTTGCGCCGATACGGGCCGGGTATTAAATCGGCGTAATAGCCCACAATGGGGTCGAGGATGACATCCCACAGGCGGCTGAGCATGAGTGCTAAACCCACCGCACCGAGCCCTAATCCCAACTGGTTGGCGTAAAACGGCGGCAGATACACATACAGCGGGATGCCCATCAGCGCTAGGGGCAGGCCGGCCAGCCCATAGGCAAAAACCCGGGCGGGTGCGAGCGTGCGCGCTGGGGGTGTGGTGGTCACGCTTGCGCCTGTTCAACAGCGGCCAGAGGAGGTTTTTCTAAGATAACCTGTGCCACATTGATGTGGCCGGCCAAAAACCCCGCTTCACAGTAGGCCAAATAATAAAGCCAGGTTTGGCGGAATTGATGATCGAAGCCTTGGGCTTGCAGCGCTTCGGTTTGTTGGCTGAAAGTGTGCGCCCAGCGGTTGAGGGTGCGGGCATAATCGGCCCCGAATTGGGCGACTTCGGCAACATGCAGGCCGGCTTGTTGCGCTTCGTGATTAAAACGCTCAAGGGTGGGGAGCATGCCACCGGGAAAAATATAGAGCTGAATAAAATCGGGCTCTTTGCGGTAGTGCTCGAAGGCTTTTTCACCGATGGTGATGACTTGAATAGCCGCGCGCCCGCCGGGTTTGAGGCGGTTGTATACGGTTTGAAAATAGGTGGGCCAATACCGCTCGCCGACGGCTTCAAACATCTCAATTGAGACAATATGATCGAATTGGCCGGTTTGGTCGCGATAATCGGTGAGATGAAATTGTGCGCGCGCACTTAAATTGGCGTCACGGATGCGGGCGGTGGCATACGCCTGTTGCTCAGTTGATAGCGTTATGCCGGTGACATTCAAGCCCATCGCGGCCGCCGTTTCGGCAAATCCGCCCCATCCACAACCAATTTCTAAAATATGTTCGCCGGGCTTGGCGTTCAGCCGCGCGAGTAACCGCTGGTTTTTTCGAGCTTGCGCCGCTTCAAGCGGTTCATCGGGGGCGCTGAATATTGCCGATGAGTAAGTCATGCTGGAATCGAGCCAGAGCGCGTAAAAATCATTGCCCAAATCATAATGCGCTGAAATATTGCGTCGGCTGCCGCGTTTGTGATTGGCGCGCAACGCATGTTGCACTCGATGGAGGAGCCTCGCCCAAAACCCGGCGCGTAAATCGTCGTGCAGACTATCGAAGTTGCGCGCGCCAATCTCCAGCAGCCGGCTTAAGTTATCGGTCGAGAAATCGCCTTGGATATAGCCTTCAGCGATACCAATATCGCCGAGCCGTGCGAGCCGGCTAAATAAGCGGGTGGGGTGATGTAGCCGCCATTGTGCACTGAGCTCGGTGTGGCTAGTGCCGCAAAATACGCGCTCAACCCCCTCGTCGGTAATCACGCGAATTTGACCTACGCGCAATGAATCCAGCAAAGTTTCTACCCAACGCGCGGTGAGTGGCAGCGCAAACGCGTCTGATTTTAGGGTTTTGGTTTGACTGAGGGGCATGAGCTGATCTCCTGTGAAGGTTTGGGCGGTGCGGTATGAAATACCCCGCCTTTAAGCCAAATTTTGAGTGCCTGCCAATGAATCAGGCCAATCACTTTGAAGGTTAAAAATGGGATACGCAGGGCTTCACGCCATAAGCTGGCATTACTCAAGGTGCCTCGGTGGGCGTTGTGGGTGGCAATCAGGGTGAGAACTTCGCCTTCTGGGGCGAGACTGGTTTCACGAATTGAAACGCTCAATCGTGAGTTGGGCTCATCTAAGGGGCGATTGATGCGAAAGTGATAACGCATGTTCATGTCCAAAAAAGGCGAGACATGGAATACCTTGTCGGCTTGAGCAGTAAACGGGGTGGATAGCGGGGCGCCCTCATCGTGGAGCAGATAGTGGTGGCATTCGCCAAAGGTGTTGCTTACCTCACAATTAATCGCCACGAGCTCGTCGGCTCCGTTAAAGCAATACCACACGGTGAGTGGGTTGAATTGATAGCCCAGCACGCGGGGGTAGGTGTTAATCAGCACGCGACCTGTGGTGATGTCGATGCCTACATCCGCGCAGGCTCGGTTTATCCAATCGCGTAAAGAAACCCCCGCTTGGCGCGCACCTAAATCGCGCTCATTAATCGAAAATAAGTTAAAGCGATTGGCCGATAGCCAGCGTAATTGCGGGAAATTGGCTGAAAAATCATCTAAATCAACTAATAAGCTAAAAACACGGTATTCAAAGCGATAAGCCGGCCCCTGCATCCGCTGATGCATGACCTTGCCAATATATAAACCGGTGGTGTTCATGCGGGGGGCTCCCAGGGCGGTGTGATGCCAAATTTTGCCGCCACATTGACCGCCGAGCGCAAACCATCTTCATGAAAGCCAAAACCCGTCCAAGCGCCCGCGTAATAACACTGCCGATGGCCTTGCAAGCTCGGCAATGCCGCTTGGGCGGCATGGGTGTGCGCATCAAATACGGGGTGATGGTAGGTAATGCGTTGCCGGGTGAGCTCGGCGCGGGGCGGGCTGAAGGGATTGAGGGTAACGAGCCACGGCGTGGAGGTGGATAAATTTTGTAGGTGATTCATCCAATAGGTGACGGCCACCGCGCGCGTTTGTGCAGTTTTGGTGCGGCCCAAATAATTCCAGCTCGACCAAACCTTGCGCCGCTTCGGCATTAAATCGAGATCGTTGTGCAAATAGACCGTGTTTTCTTGAAACTGAAAGGCGCCTAAAATTTCGTTTTCACGCGCATCAGGTTCAGCCAGCATGGCGAGGGTTTCATCGGCGTGGCTGGCAAACACGCAAGCATCAAAGTGCTGATTGATTTGTGGCAGAAAAACCCCGCCATCACCCCGAATCACTTGGGCTATGGGCGAGTCGGTAACCGCGGTAAATCGATTAGCTTGGCGCAATGCTTCAACATAGCGATTCGAGCCGCCTTGAATCGTTTCCCATTGGGGCCGATCTTGCACGTTCATTAACCCGTGGTTTTCAAAGAATTGCAAAAAGCTCAAAGCAGGAAATTTCAGCATGATTTGCGGCGGGCAAGACCAAATAGCCGCGGCCATGGGTAATAAATAATCTTCCCGTAGACCGGCTCCCAATTTGAGTCGATCCAAAAAATCGCCCAGTGATTCGGCCGATTCGGCGCGTGTTGCGCATTTTTTTGCTTCAATAAGCATCGCTTTGCCCGCTCGATTGAAGCGCAGAATATCTTGCACCATGGTTAAAAATCTGGGGCGCAGCAGATTGCTTTTTTGCGCAAAGAGCGTTGATAAATCACTACCGCCATATTCCATGCGCCCTTGATCGAGGCTTACGCCAAACGACATTTCGGTGGGTTGCGTTGGGATGTCAAGGTGCGCTAGTAAACCGGTGAGATGCGGGTAATTGGGGCGATTAAACACGATGAATCCCGTGTCGACTGCTACGGTTTGCGCCGCATCGGCCAAGGTGTGGGTATGGGTGTGGCCACCTAAATAGCTATTTTTTTCAAACAAGGTGACCTCATGCCGCTCGCCAAGCAGCCAAGCGGTTGCAATCCCTGCAATACCTGAACCAATCACAGCGATTTTTAGTGAGTTTTGAATAGGAAGGGCTGTGGGGCTTGTCATAAGTTTTTTGCCAAAATTGCGCGATCAATCGCCCCGGTTTTTTGGGGCGATTGATCGCGGGATAAATTAAAAATCATAGAACCCCTGCCATTGTATAGCTTACGTATAGTTTATGTATATCCTATGTATGGCTGTTGTGCAATTAGGCATTTATGCGGAGTGCCGGCATCAGTTGCCCAGCAAGGCACTAAGGCGTGCGGTTTTTGCACCCAGCAGCACGGGAATCAACCCGATGACTTATCTACGCCGGGCGTTTGCTTTTGGGTGCCGTGATTTTAAAAAAAATCCCCGCGAAGAGAATGCCTGCGGGGATGATGCAATGAATGAGATAACTCGGGTCGAACTGAGCCCCAGTAGCGCAGCCGGCGTTTAGCCCTTACGCTTTTCGATCATTTGATGGATGAGCGGAGTTAGGATTAAATCCATGGCGTAGCTCATTTTGCCACCAGGTACCACAATGGTGTTGTAGCGCGACATGAATGATCCGGGGATCATCGACAGCAGGAAGGGGAAATCCGCCCCCGCTTTAGCCGGCTGGCTGAAATGGATGATAACCAAGCTTTCATCAGGCGTCGGAATATCGCGCGTAATGAATGGGTTTGAGGTATCCACTGTGGGCACACGCTGGAAATTAATATCGGTGCGTGAGAATTGCGGGGTGATGTGGTTGATGTAATCGGGCATGCGGCGCAGGATGGTATCCACTGTGGCTTCCGCCGAATAGCCGCGCTCGGCGTTATCACGGAAGATTTTTTGGATCCATTCCAAATTCACAATCGGCACAACGCCGACCCCTAAATCAACATGGGCGGCGGCATCCACGGAATCGGTTTTCACTAAGCCATGCAAGCCTTCGTAAAACAATAAATCGGTGCCACTGGGAATATCTTCCCACGGGGTAAATTCGCCCGGTTTAAGGCTGGTGTTTAAGCGGGCATTATGTTCGAGCGCCTCTTGATCGCTATGAATGTAGTAGCGCTTTTTGCCGGTGCCCGATTCGCCATAGGTTTTAAACAGCTCGGCCAATTTATCGAAATGGTTGGCTTCGGGGCCAAAATGCGAAAACGAGAAATTACCCGCCGCTTCGGCTTTTTTGACTGCCTCACGAAATTCCATGCGCGATAAGCTGTGAAAGCTATCGCCTTCAATCACCACGGGGGTTAAATTTTCACGGCGGAAAACTTGCTCGAATGCGCGCTTAACGGTGGTGGTGCCGGCGCCGGATGAACCGGTTACGGCAACGACGGGATGCTTAACGGACATAGTTGCTCCTAAACTCAAAGATAAAAAAGAATCACATTGGATCATATCTCGCCTGCGCGGCAAGGGCTGATCAAATGCGACTAACAGATGACAAGTACTGAGCATTGCGATATTAGGCGTTTATCAGCAGTCGGACAAGCCAAACGAGTGCAAAATTTTGCGCGTGGGTACCACAAGCCAGTGGCCGCCTTGCACTTGGAACCTGTGTACGATCTTGATCAACCAATGCAGTGCAAATGTACATAGGCCGAACAAGTGAAGCATAGATAAGCAAAACGCACCCTTTGAGGACGATTTTTGCGCTGAAATCGGCCGTTAAGCGAAATCGTATAGGGGTTTTTAGAACGCGGCGCGCCGATACAGCAAATCAAAGACGGCGTGGCTTAGGCGAATGCCCCGTCGCTCAAATTTAGTTTCTGGCCGCCAAGCGGGGCGTGCCGCTTCGCCGATGCCGCCATGTTCGGCCATAAAGGCCGGGTGCATGTCCAGTACAGCGCGCATGTGCTCGGCATACGGTGCCCAATCGGTGGCGCAATGCCAAAGCCCTGTGGGTTTTAATTTGGCTGCGATGAGGTCAGCAAAGGGCGGTTGGACAATCCGGCGCTTGTGATGGCGCGCTTTGTGCCATGGGTCGGGAAAATACAGCAAGAGGCGATCAAGGCTATGGTTTGGGATGCGTTGCCGCAAAAACGGCACGGCATCTTGCGCTACGATGCGGATATTGGTTAACCCTAAACGCTCAATGCCGAGCAAGAGCTGCCCTATGCCGGGTCTGTGCACTTCTATGCCGATAAAATCTTGCGTTGGCGCGGCGGCGGCCATGGCGAGCAAGCTTTCACCATTGCCAAAGCCAATTTCCAGTGTGCAGGGCGCAGTGCGGCCAAATACTTGGGTTAAATCGAGTAAAGCGCCTTGGCCGGCCAATTCAACCGCGGGCAGTCGCGCTGTTATGGCGCGGGTTTGCGCGCCAGTGAGCCGCCCTTCTCGGCGAATAAATGAGCGAATCGCCCGCTGCGCAGGATTTGGGGGCGCATTTGGCGTGGGTGCAGCTTGGCTCTCGGTGGGCTGATTTTTCATGCCTGCGCTCAGAAAAAAAGGCCATCAACGGGCGATGAGGCGCTCGCAAAGCGTTTGCGCGGCATGCGTCCGGCTAAAAAGGCTTCTCGCCCCGCTTCGATGGCTTTTTTCATGGCGGAGGCCATGAGTATGGGGTTTTTAGCGGCAGCAATCGCGGTATTCATTAAAACGCCATCGCAGCCCAGTTCCATCGCAATGGCCGCATCGGAGGCGGTACCAACGCCGGCATCAACGATAATCGGCACTTTGGCATTTTCGATGATGGTGAGCAGATTGTATTTGTTTTGAATGCCTAAGCCTGAGCCGATGGGTGCGGCAAGGGGCATAACGGCCACGCAGCCGATTTCTTCAAGCCGTTGGCATATGATCGGGTCATCTGAGGTGTATACCATGACTTCAAAACCATCAGCGACCAAAATTTCGGCGGCTTTCAGGGTGGCGGTTACATCGGGGTAGAGGGTTTTGGCATCGCCTAAAACTTCTAATTTAACAAGGTTATGGCCATCTAATAGCTCGCGAGCCAGCTTGCAGGTGCGCACCGCATCCTCGCTGGTGTAGCAGCCGGCGGTGTTGGGCAAAATGGTGAAGCGATCGGGCGTTAAAATGTCTAGTAAGTTGGGCTCGCCGGGGTTTTGCCCAATATTACTGCGCCGGATGGCGACCGTGACTATTTGGCTGCCTGCGGCTATTGAGGCAGCTTGCGTTTCGGCCATGTCTTTGAATTTGCCCGTGCCGGTGAGCAGGCGGGAATGAAATTGACGGCTGCCGATAGTTAAGATGTCGGGGGGTGTTGTCATATTTAAAATTCTCAAGTAATAAATTAAGTTAATCGCGTGGGCAACCTTACGCCCCCACTTTATTTTATTCAACCCAGCTTAAGCGCTGATCAGTGGGTTTGCGCGGGGGGATTCTCACCCAAAGGGTTCGGGTTGAGCGTGCAGGGATGGTGATCGACAAGGAGGGCATCCTGCGCATGGTTCAGCCGGATGACGGCCAGAAATTGCTGTGAAACCACATCTCCCGAGCGGCACAGTGCACTGCGCACAATCTCGCCGACTTCGGTATCCGGTTGATTGGCCGAATAAATCAGCGTACCCGGGGTGAGTAGTTGGGGGTGGGTTGTGTGCCCCATCATCATGCGCCGGTTAGATTTGCCCAAATAATGAAGCCGAGCAATCACTTCTTGGCCGGGATAACAGCCTTTTTTAAAACTCACGGCGGCAAGCAGATCAAGGTTCACCCACTGAGGAACAAACTCAAGATAGGTCGCGGGGTGGATTTCTGGCAGGCCATCATGAATCTCGGCGCAATCCCACACGGTCTGTGTAACAAAAATTGAGCCGAGGGCTGCAATGCGCTCCGCGAGCAAAGCGAGGGGGGCGAGCGAGCCTTGAATCGATAGCCGTGGGTTACCAGATTGATGCTCCCAAGTGGCAATTAGGCCATCGGCAAGCATGATTTGTTGATGCAAGCTTTGCGGCTCGCGATCGATGGCTAATGCCGCGAGTAGATCCTTGGTTGGATTAATGAGGCCGATAAAACCCCAATCGTCTGCCAAAGTGAGGCTAAGCTTTCGCCGCAAAACATACAGTTTTAAGGTTTTGAAGAGGTCGGCTCGAAGCGCTTGTGGCACGGTGAGATGATAAGCCAAGCCCTGCGGGGTGTGCTCGGGGTGCACTGTGAGGGTCGAGAGTATGCGCCCCTTGGCGTTACACAAGGCGCTTAGCGTGGCCTGTGTAGGGCTTAAAGTTAAAATTTCCTGCGTGAGCATAGCTTGCAAAAAATCAGCTGCCTCAGAGCCTGCAACCTGAATACTGGCGCGCAAATTTAAAGCCAGCCAGCCGGTTTCATCGGGTTTAAGATCGTCTTTGGCGGAGGGCTGGGCGTGCAAAAATTGGATCCACGCAGTATTCATAAGCATCAATGTTAAATTTAATAAAGAGCTTAAGGATAGCATTGACCTGTGGCTTGGGCACAGCTTTGTGCACCGGGCAGGTGAAGTTGGTTTTTTATAAGGCGGGGTGTTTGGATGAAAACTGAAACGTGGTCGGCCGCGCTTTGGCCCGATAAAAATTTAATCCGCTTGGGCTGGTTTATGCAGGGCATGGCGGCGTTGGCGCTGGGTTTGTGTGGCGTGGCTTTAAATTTACCTCTGGCTGTTTCGGTGGGTATGGGGGGCGTTGCTGCAGTGGCTTTTATGCGCTTTGGGTGTCATCGGCCGGCTGTTTGGTCTGAGCGTGGGCAGTTAAGCCTGGCGGCAGGGCGCGGTCGGTGGCAAGGGGCAGAGGGTGGCAGCTTAGATGGATCGTTACGCTGGCTCTGGACTGGGCGCTCCCTTGTGGGGCTGGTGCTGGTAGATCACGAGGGTCGGCAAAAAGCGCATTGGCTAACGCAAGCACGCATGGGGGCTATTGCATGGGGGCAGTTGCAACAATGGCTGCGTGTGGCGAATACCCCTGCGTTGCCGCGTTGATTTAGTATGTTTTTGAAAGCGCTAATAACTGCTGGTGGCGTTGCTGCACAAGTGTTTTAAGCGCAGTTAAATCACCGGTGTTATCTAACCAGTCATCCACGAGGGGCGCGCGCTGTTCATCGGTGCTTTGTGCGGCCAGCATTTGGCTTGCCAGTGCCGTGTCAATGCCGGGGCGCTGCCGGAGGCGTTCTCGTTGGAGTTCTGGCGTAGCGCGAATGCCAATGACATGGTTTAACCATTGGTAATGGGGCGTCACTGGAGGTTCGGCTAGCAGCGCTACCACCACGACCACATAGGGTGAGTGAATTGCCGCGTTGATGGCGCGTTGGTAGGCGAGTGCTCGAATCGCGGGGTGTAAAATGGACTCAAGCTGCGCCCGCGCGATGGGATCGTTGAATATGATGCGGCGCAAGGCCGCTCGATCAAGCTTGCCATCGGGGGTGATTAGGTTTTGCCCAAAAGTTTGGGCAATCGAGGCAAGGGCAGGCTGGTGCGGCGCCGTGAGTTCTCGGCTGAGCAGATCGGTGTCGATAATGGGAACGCGCTCTTGGGCTAAAAATTGGGTGACTGTGCTTTTGCCACTCGCAATGCCGCCGGTTAAGCCAACAATGAAGCTCATGATTTCTCCCGTGATGCCTTTGCGCCTGGTGGCAGTCGTTTTGCGTGATCGACTGGTTAATGGAGCCCCGTGCTGCTGAGATAAAACCGCAAAATGGGCTCACCCAAATAGAAACTTAGCAGCCCCGCGCTGGCAAGATAAGGGCCAAAAGGAATGGGGATGCGTTGATCGTGCTTTAAAAATAACACCATAGCAATGCCCACCACGGCGCCTACACCGGCTGAAAGGACTAAAACCAACGGCAGTTGCTGCCACCCCAGCCAAGCGCCTAGAGCGGCGAGCAATTTAAAATCGCCATAACCCATGCCTTCGCGCCCGGTGGCTAATTTAAACGCCCAATACACGCTCCATAAAGCAAGATACCCGGCCACAGCACCGATGACCGCCGTTTGCAGCGATAGGGTTGAGCCTGTGCCCATTAAGGCCAAGAGAATGCCTAGCCACATCAACGGGATGGTTAAAATATCAGGGAGTAAGGTCGTTTTTAAGTCGATTATGGCGGCGGCAAGTAACACCCAGCCAAAAACCATCGCCGCGAGCGCAGCACTGGAGGCGCCAAATTTCCAGGCCGCAAGGAGGGTAAGCAGGCCGCTGAGTAATTCAACGAGGGGGTATTGAATGCTGATTTTATGCCCGCAGTGCGCGCATTTGCCGCGCAAAGCCAGCCAGCTCAAGATCGGGATATTTTGCCAGGATTTAATCGGGGTTTGGCAATTAGGGCAGGCTGACCTTGGGGTTATGAGGTTATAGACCGGGGGCTGCGTTGGGTTTGGCTCTGGTGGAATTTCAAGCAGCTCGCGGCAATCCTGCGCCCAACCCCGCTCCATCATGAGGGGAAGCCGGTGGATCACCACATTAAGAAAGCTGCCTACAAGTAAGCCCAATACCCCAGCAAAGATTAACCAAGCGAGAGGATATTGCGCAAAAAAACTCGACCACGTGAAGAGGATGCTCATGATTAAACGCTGCTTTTGCGCGGCATTAAACCACGGAACCCAGTTTGAAAATGGGCAGGTACATGGCGATCACCAAGCCACCGACCACCACCCCGAGGAATGCCATAATCATGGGCTCAAGCAAGCTTGCCATGGCATCGACCATGTTATCGACTTCTTCTTCATACATATCCGCCACTTTGCCGAGCATGGTGTCTAACGCGCCGGTTTCTTCACCAATGGCAACCATTTGCACCACCATCACGGGGAATAATTTGGATTGCTGCATGGCTACTTTAAGCGGTGAGCCGGCTGCGATAATGTCGCGCATGTTCATGACGGCATCACTGAACATCGCATTCCCAGTAGAGCCAGCCGTAGGCGGCATGGCTTCAACGAGCGGCACCCCGGCTGAAAACATGGTGCTCAACGTACGGGCAAAACGCGCAATGGCGGCTTTTTCGGTGAGCGGGCCGAAAATGGGCATTTTGAGAATCATGCGATCCAGAAAATGATTGAACGGATCCGAGCGGCGTTTTACATAAGTAAACAAGAAAATGGCCAAGCCGATGCTGCCAAAGATTAAGTACCAGTATTTTTGGAATGCTTCGGAAAGCCCAATCACAAACAAGGTAAAAGCGGGCAAGGTGGCGCCAAAACCATCAAATAGCTCTTTAAATTGCGGAATCACGAAAATCAGTAAAATGGCTGTAACCACGAAGGCCACCACCACAACGGCGATCGGGTAGAACAAGGCTTTTTTGATTTTGCCTTTAAGGCTTTCGCTTTTTTCTTTATAAACGGCGATGCGGTCGAGCACGAGTTCAAGCGAGCCTGAATCCTCGCCCGCCCGCACGAGGTTAACAAAGAGTTCATCAAAGTATTTGCGGTGTTTATCCAGCGCATCGGCGAGGGTTAAGCCGCTTTCCAGATCATTTTTAACCGTGGTAACCAGTTCTTGCATGGCAACTTTTTCAGCACTTTGGGCAATGATGTCCAAGGCTTGCACAATAGGTAATCCGGCCGTCATCATGGTGGCCAGTTGGCGGGCAAAAACCGAAATATCTTTCGCGTTGATGGTGCCCGTATTGGCAAAGAGTGGCTTGGGTTTTTTCTTGACGCGGATAACGGTTAGCCCTAGGCGGCGGACTTCCGCGCGCACGACCATCTCGTTAAACGCGCTCATCTCACCTTTAACGAGTTTGCCATCCTTGTTTTTTGAGTCGTAGATAAAGACGGTCTTCTCGTCTTTTCTCGATTTTTTATTTGCGCTTGCTGCAACGGCCATGGTGTTCTCCCTTAATCCTTGGTCACCCGATTGAGTTCTTCGAGGCTTGTGAGGCCGGCTTTCACTTTGCGAATGCCGGATTGCCTTAAATCATTAATGCCTTCTTTGGTTGCCTGTTCGGCTAATTCAAGCGCGTTACCCCCGCGCATAATAATTCGTCCCATTTCTTCTGAAACGGGCATGACTTGATAGATACCCATGCGACCGCGATAGCCATTGGTGCATTGATCGCAGCCGACGGCTTTAAAAATTTTTAAGCCCGATTGGACATCGATGGGACTAAACCCTTCGCGCAGTAGTTCTTCATCTGGGATGTGATCGACTTTTTTGCACGCGTTGCACAGCCGCCGTGCCAGACGTTGCGCGATAATTAAATTGACCGATGAGGCAATATTATAGCCCGGCACGCCCATGTTCATAAGGCGGGTTAAGGTTTGTGGCGCATCATTGGTGTGCAGGGTGGAAAGCACTAGATGGCCGGTTTGGGCGGCTTTAATAGCAATTTCGGCGGTTTCTAAATCTCGAATCTCGCCTACCATGATCACATCAGGATCCTGTCGTAAAAATGCGCGCAACGCAGTGGCAAACGTGAGACCAACTTTGGCATTCACATTCACCTGATTAATCCCGGGCACCACGATTTCGGCCGGATCTTCGGCGGTAGAAATGTTGCGATCCATCGTGTTGAGCACATTCAGACCCGTGTAGAGCGATACGGTTTTACCGGAACCGGTAGGGCCGGTAATGAGAATCATGCCGTAGGGGCGGTTGAGCGCCTTGAGATAAAGCTGTTTTTGATCTTCCTCATAGCCCAAAGAATCAATGCCGAGTTGGGCGCTGGTGGGGTCGAGAATACGCAGAACCATCTTCTCACCAAATAGGGTGGGGCAAGAATTCACGCGAAAGTCGATCGAGCGCCCGGCCGATAATTTAAGTTTAATTCGGCCGTCTTGCGGTATGCGGCGCTCGGAGATGTCCATGCGGCTCATAACTTTAATCCGCGAGACGATGCGGTCAGCAAGCTGGCGGGGCGGCGGCGGCACTTCCGTTAAAATGCCATCAATGCGTACGCGGATACGAAACTGCTTTTCATAGGGTTCAATATGAATATCGGAGGCTTTGCGGCGAATGGCATCGGTGAGCACTTTGGTGACAAATTTGACGACAATATCGTCTTGGAGTGGATCGTCACTTTTTTCATCGGTGGCGAAGTTTTCGCCTTCAATTTGAATGTTTGCGAGGTCATCATCGAGATCGGCCATGCCGGCCATGGCATTATTGGCGGCCTCTTCCAGCAGGCGAGCAATTTTGGTGGCCTCGGCTACCACAACATCAATTGTTAAATTGGTACTAAAGCGGAAATTCTCCAAAATACCCAAATCCGACGGATCGGCCATGGCGACGGTAAGACGGCGCCCGCGTTTGCGCAAGGGTAGGGCATTGCCATTTTCCAATAGTTTGGCCGGTACGATGGTAATGGGTAAATCAGAGGTGTCGAAAGAATCTAAATCAATTTGCGGCAAGCCATAATTTTGCGAGGCAGCGCGGGCAATTTTAATGGCAGACACCCCATTGGCCATGAGCGTTTGCAGCAAGGGTTCTTTGGTAGTGCGAGATTTTTCAAGAAGCTCCAGCGCACGGTCAGGTTCAATAACTGCCGTTTTAACTAGAGCCTGCAAAAGGCCGGTAATTGCGGGAGGAGTCATAGCGATGGGTAACCATTAATTCCGTTTAAAGGCAAGGGTTGCATACTATAGTTAAACCTTGGGTGGTGCCAGCGTGTTTTATGCATCATGGTTTGTACTGAGCGCGCCGGCGATCCCTTCGAGCGCCGCTAGGCGGGCTTTGAGCTGCCGATTTTCTTCTTTTAGCTGCATAAGATCAGAAACATCGTGTTGCACCCCAATAAAATAAGTGAGCTGATCGGCCTCGTTAAATATGGGTGTGATGGAGAGTTCATTCCAAAATAAACTACCATCTTTGCGGTAATTTCGCACGGTGACGCGGGTGGGGCGACCCTCGCGGATAGCAGCTTTAACTTCGGCTAACGCGACTTGATCTCGATCATCGCCCTGAAGAAAGCGGCAGTCTTGATACAAAATTTCATCGGCAGTGTACCCCGTTAGGTGTTCAAACGCGGCATTGGCGTAAATGAGTATGTTGTCGCCACCTTCTTGTTCAGCAATAACAATGCCATCGTTGGATGAATCCACTGCTTTTTGCAGTAATTGGGAATCCAGCATCAAATGCCCACCTTAAAAACGCGTTATGAATATCGCACAGAATCATACCAGTATCCGTGCTGGGTTTGAGGGGTCTTAGCTGTTCATTTTGGGGATAAAAAAATCAAAAAATGTGGCATTAGGCTAATTTTTTGCGTAAATAATGTTGGCAATGGCTCACATCCCCTTGGCATACCCCTGAGGCGGTGAGGTTTACGGGGTGTTCATCGGGTAAGAGTTGACACCAATGCAGCTCGGTGGTGCCCGAGAGTCGCCCGCTGGGTGGCGCGGCGGTGGTATCGGCGGGGTTAAGTAGCCGTATCCAGTGACGTGCTTGCCATCGATTGCAAAGCCGGGCACGCTGGGCTTGGGATAGGGTGGGTGGCAGGATTTTTACATTGAATGAAGAGGCTAGGCTCATAATAAGCCAGAATTCTTTAGCTATAATCGGGCGGTCAGTTTCCCAGGTATCAACCAGCGTGAGCGGGTGTTGGCTATCGGGTGTGTGTGCGTTTTGAAATAGCCACCACTCAAGGCGGCTGCGCACATACTGGCTATACCAATGCAGGCCTAAGTCTCGATCTGGCCACGCCTCGCGCTGTTCAAGCTCGTGCAATCCTTCAATTAAAATGGCGCGCAGCACGACCTCGGTAGGCAGCCAAATTAACGCATGATGTTCCACTGCTTTGAGTGCTATTGCATCGAGGTGCAGCACGGCAGTTTTCACTCGTTCGAGAAGGTCATTCACTTGGCCGAGGCTTTGTGGGCTTGGTTCAAACAAAGCAGGTTGGCTGCATTGTTCAGCCAAGGCGGCCTTAGGCTTGGGCGGTTGTAGGAAGTCAGGCTCAGGGGGGCTGGGTGTTTGTTGGGCTTCACGTTCAAGCAATACGGCAATTTGCGAAAATCCCATGCCTTGGGCTGACATAGACTTAACCCGTTGAATTTTTTGAATATCTTCTGGGCTGTATAATCGGTGGCCGGAGGGTGTGCGGATGGGGCAAATCAGTTGATAGCGCCGCTCCCAAGCGCGCAGCGTTATGGGGTTGATTCCGGTGAGATGCGCCACCGCACGGATGGGAAACAGCCCGTCCTCTTGCCGAACGCATTCATCTAGCTCGTGCTGATCGTCTTTGAAATCAATCGGTTGATCGGTTTCAAGGCTGCGTGCTGCTGCGGGCTGTACGTGATGCAAAGCGGGATCGTTCATGCCGGTCTCATGGGGATAGGTTTGGTGTATAACTTTTGTATCGAAATTGTAGCGGGCTTTGGGCGATTAACAAGCGCTGTTTGGGGTTTAAGGTATAGCGGCCGGAGAATCGGCTATGCTCAAAATAAGCCATTAAGGAGTGAGCGTTATGTCTAATAATTCGGGAATTAATCTGGATGAGCCGCAAGCCGGCTCGCCAAACCCTGCGCTCTTTGACGCATTGCAAGTGGCGCGCATGGGCACAACTGCGTCTCCCCGGGTGACATGGATTGTGGGTGCCAGCAGCGGTATTGGCCGGGCATTGGCCGATGAGCTGGTGTTGCGGGGCGATGCGGTTGTGGTTTCGGCGCGCAGCATGGCGCCATTGCTTGAGCAGGCAGTCATCCAGCCGCAACGCATCATGCCGATTGCGGTTGATGTGACCGATTTGGCGAGTTTAGAGCGTGCGCTAACCCAAATTTTAATGCATTGGGGGCGGGTGGACCGCGTGATTTTAAATGCGGCTGATTATGCGCCCATGAGTTTGGCAGAATTTAATCCTGACGTGTTTGAGCGCTTAATGCGGATTAATTTTATGGGGGTTATTTATGGCATTGAAGCAGTGCGGGGCTATTTTTTAGCGCGCGGTGCGGGGCAAATAATTATTACGGCCAGCGTGGCCGGCTACCGGGGGCTGCCTTATGCGGCGCCTTATGGCGCAACTAAGGCGGCGCTCATTAACATGGTTGAATCTCTGGCGCCTGAATTTGCTGCTTTAGGGGTTCGGTTGCGCGTGATTAACCCAGGCTTTGTACGCACGTCGCTTACCGCTAAAAACACGTTTACCATGCCGGGTATCATTGAGCCGGCGCAGGCAGCTTTGCACATTGCGCGTCAATTAGAGGGCAATCGGTTTGAGATATTGGTGCCGCGTGGTTTTGGTTGGCTGATGAAGCTTATTCGTGTTTTGCCTTATCCCATTTTTTTTGCCTTAACGCGACGGATGTTGAAAAAATGACGAACCCAGCGGCGCAAAGCCCCATTTTAGCGACGGCAATTGAGCGGTTCGTGCACGTGATGAGCACCCTGAATGCCGATAATGTATCTGAGTTGAAATGGCTGTTTACCGAATCGGCGCGATTCAAAGATCCCTTTAATGATGTGGTAGGCCGTGCGGCGATTGAGCGGGTTTTTACCCATGGTTTGAAACAATGCCCCGCGTTGCGCTTCGTGGTGGATGAAATTGCGCCCGTGACCCCCAGCAACCCATCGGCTGGCGTGGTGTTTTTTTATTGGCGGTTTCTCTGTGGTGGCCTTAACGCTGCGCCCGAGGCGCTCTACATTACCGGCGTGAGCCGGGTGGTATTCGATGCCGATGGGCTGGTGTGCGAGCATATCGATTTTTGGGATCCGGCCGAGCAGTTATATAGCCGTGTGCCCGTGCTTAACGGGTTGATGGGGTGGATTCGCCGGCGATTATCGGCGCGGTGATGGGTTAACGTGCTTGACCAATTTTGATGCAGCGGCTATTTTTACGCCACTATGTTGATTATTGCTTGCTCACCAAAGTGTTTTTTTGCACTGAACAGTTCTGTTCGGGCGTGTTTGGGTGCGCGTTGCAGCCTGCGTCGACTGCCGCTGCGCGGCAAATAATTCTTGCCTGACGAGGCTAAACGTCGCCTATAAAATCCCCAAAAATTCGATATCGACAGCGTGATAAACCGCTTGTTGTGGAGTCAGCATGATGAATCAGTCAGCACAAATCCCTAACTTAATTATTTTTGATACCACCTTGCGGGATGGCGAGCAAAGCCCGGGCGCCGCCATGACCCGCGATGATAAGTTGCGTATTGCGCGCCAATTAGAGCGCTTGGGCGTTGATGTCATCGAAGCGGGCTTTGCCGCCGCGAGTGATGGCGATTTCGCTGCCATTCGGGCGATTAGTGAAACCATTGAAAACAGCACGATTTGCTCGCTTGCACGCGCCAATGAGCGCGATGTCCGTCGAGCGGGCGAGGCAATTGCGCCGGCTCCGCGCAAGCGTATTCACACGTTTATTGCGACCAGCCCCATCCATATGGAAAAAAAGCTCCGCATGACCCCCGATGAAGTGGTCGAGCATGCGGTGCGGGCTGTGAAATTGGCGCGCACCTACACCGATGATGTAGAGTTTTCAGCCGAAGATGCCGTGCGCTCCGAGATGGATTTTTTGGTGCGGGTGTTTGAAGCCGCCATCGAAGCCGGCGCCACCACCTTGAATGTGCCAGATACGGTCGGTTATGCCACGCCCGCCGAGTGGGGCGCGCGTATGAGTGAGTTAATTGCCCGCACGCGCGGCGGCAATCAGGTGATTTGGTCTACTCATTGCCACAACGATTTGGGCATGGCGGTTGCCAACTCGCTTTCGGCGGTATTGGCTGGCGCACGGCAAGTGGAGTGCACCATTAATGGCTTAGGGGAGCGGGCGGGCAATGCCGCGCTTGAAGAGGTGGTGATGGCCGTGCGCACCCGCCGCGATGTATTTAAGTTAGATACCCGAATTGACGCGACTCAAATTGTGCCCACTTCTAAATTAGTTTCCACCATCACAGGTTATCCCGTGCAGCCGAATAAGGCGATTGTGGGTGCTAACGCCTTCGCGCATGAATCGGGTATTCACCAAGATGGCGTGCTCAAGCACCGCGAAACCTACGAGATTATGCGGGCAGAAGATGTGGGTTGGAGTACGAATAAATTATCACTTGGTAAATTATCGGGTCGTAATGCGTTCCGTTCGCGCTTGGTTGAACTCGGCATTGAGCTTGCCAGTGAAGAGGTGTTAAACGATGCGTTTCGTCGCTTTAAGGATTTAGCCGATAAAAAGCGTGAAATTTTTGATGAAGACATTCAAGCCTTGGTCTCTGAAGTGCACGAGGATCAGATCGAACGGCTTAAATTGGTATCGCTTAAAGTCTGCTCTGAGACCGGCGAGGTGCCGAGCGCGCACTTGGTTATTGCCCTTGATGGGGTGGAGAAATCGGCCACCGCGCAGGGGGCAGGCCCCGTTGATGCTGCGTTTGTTTGCATTGAATCGATGATGCAATCCAATGCAACCTTGCAACTGTATTCGGTGAACAACATTACCAGCGGCACCGATGCGCAGGGCGAGGTGAATGTTCGCTTAGAACGTGCCGGGCGGATTGTAACCGGGCAAGGCGCTGATACCGATATTGTGGTGGCCTCGGCTAAAGCGTATCTCAATGCGTTAGATCGGTTGCACAAACCGGCCGAACGCGCGCACCCTCAAATGGGGGATGTGTGATCGCCGCCTTGCGTTCGGCGAGCTTTGGTGGCTTGGTGTTATGGCCGAAAAGCTGAGCCGCGCCGCTGCGCTCGCGTGGCTGGGGATTGAGCCGTGGTTTGTGCGCAAACCCAAGGGACTGCCTGGGTTTAAACCCGCAGCGGTCGCACAGCCGCTATCAGCCCATGCCCGCGCTCTGGTTGCTGAACCTGCGCGCTCTTCGGCCTTTGAAGTATCCGCCGAGCCGCAGGGTTTTTCGGCTGAACACCGGTCGGCAAGTGCTTCAAGTTCCGACCCGTCTTTTGGTGTTGCCTCAAGGATAGACCCCGCCCCACCCGCGCCCGCAATCCGCGAGATTGCGGTTTTTGCCGCGCCCGATGCGGGTGATGATGCCTTATGGCGGAATATTCAGCGCTGTATTTCTCCTCAAGATCGCGTGTTGCAAAGTCCTGCTGCCAGCGCGGCAGAAGCGCGTATTCAAATAAATGCGCAGGCATGGTCGCTTAAAACGCTGAGAGAAAATGCCGCCGAGAAAAAACGACTATGGCGGTTTCTGGTCGGAATTGACATATGAGTGAAGTGCATCAACCGCGATGGGCAGAATCCACCCCACGGGGGGAATCGATCAGTATTTTAGGGCTGGATGAAGAAGACTTGCCCGCCATTTTGCACATTGAGCACCGCGCCCATTTGTACCCGTGGTCTCATCGAGTGTTTTGCGATTGCATCCGTTCGGGTTATTTGCTGGATGGCGCCTTTGATGGGCAAAATTTACTCGGGTTTAGTGTTGTCATGCCGATCCTCAATGAGTGGCATGTGTTGAATTTATGCGTTGATCCGCCGCAGCAGCGTCAAGGGGTGGGGCGGGCTTTGCTGCGGTTTATGATTGAACAAGCGCGTCAATCGAAAATTCAAAGCTTATGGCTGGAGGTGCGGGAGAGCAACACGCCTGCCCGAGCGCTGTATGCCGCTCATGGTTTTGCCAAGGTGGGATTGCGCAAGGCTTATTACCCCGCCAAAAGCGGCCGTGAAGATGCGCTAGTGCTTTGCTGCGAACTTTAACCCCCATCTCGGCTCTTAATCACGGTCTGATTGATTTGTTGCAGCCCAACAGACGCTTTGAATTTCAATGGCATTTTGCTTATTTCTGGGATAACACGATGAAAAAATACCTTTTGCTGATGGGTTTGCTCGCCAGCACGCCCCCCGTGTGGGCCGCCGGTCAAGCGGTTTTACAATCCAATGTGAATGGCAAAATCGAACAGGCGCAATTAGCTTGGCTCAGCGATCAGCAATTGCGCATGGATATTTCGCGCCCACCGGCTGAAATTTTGCTCCAACATGGCGCGTTGTATGCCATCACCCAAATTGGTGGCATGCCGATTGTAGCCAACGTGGCCGATGTGGATCAGATGGCGCGCGCGCTGGGGCAAAGTGAGGGGTTTAGCGGGCAAATCGATAAGCATTTGGCCAAATCCGTGAGCGCCTTTGAGGCAACCGGGCGTAATGAAACGGTGGCCGGCATGGTAGGGGCGGTTTACCGAATAACTTGGCAAGATAATCAGGGGCAATCGCATACCGACGCCGCCGTCCTCACCAAAAATGCCACGGTGGTTGAGCTAAGCCGCGCATTGCAAAATTTAAGCCTTGCCGCCCATAAGGGCTGGGATGCGCGCAGTGCCGAGCTATTGCAAAAAGGCTTTGGCATTTTACGTTATGGCAAGGATTACCAGCTGCGCTCAGTGAGCGCGCAAGCGCCTTCTGCCAGCACTTTGGCAATACCCGCCCAATCAGTTGATGTGCAAAAACTCATCCAAGGATTGACCAAAACACAGTAATTTGAGCAGGTTGCCTCTGCCAAAATACGGGGTTGAAAAATGGTAATTATTGATCTTGGTGGACTTATTCGTACACTGTCACCGGTTTTACACAATGCGTCGATGCTGATTGATTGAACAGCGCGCGTGATTACAATCGGAGGAATGGCCAGTGCAAATTCATGCAGTTCCCGTGCTGAACGATAATTACGTCTGGCTGATTGAGGGTGAGCAAGGCCAATGTGCCGTGGTCGATTTGGGCGATGCCACAACTGTGCTTGCTGCCATCGATTCGCTCAAGCTAACCGTGCAGGCAATTTTGCTCACCCATCATCACACGGATCATACCCAAGGCATCCACGCATTTCGTATGCGTTATCCTGTGCCAGTGTTCGGGCCGGCCTTGGAGGCGCAACGCTTTGTCACCCACCCCTTGGCCGATGGTGATATTGCCCACTTGCCGTCTATTGGCTCATTTTCGGCATGGCTCACCTCAGGGCACACCCTAGGGCACATAAGTTACATCACCGAAGGCGCGGCTTTTACCGGTGATACGCTGTTTTCAGCGGGGTGCGGGCGGTTATTTGAAGGCACGGCGGCGATGATGCTGGCAAGCTTGGATCGTATCGCCACCTTGCCCGATGCAACAAAAATATACTGCGGCCACGAATACACCGCAGATAACCTGCGATTTGCCCAATATGCCGAGCCTGACAATCAGGCCATTGCCCAGCGCATCAGTGCCGTGGCTGAGGCCGCCGCGAGCGGTTTGCCAAGTATTCCCTCGCGCTTGCTTGACGAGCGGCAAACCAACCCATTTTTGCGCATTCGCACCCCAAGTTTGCGCCAAGCCATTGAGGCTTTTGCTGGAAGTCAGTTAAATGACGTCGAGGCGTTTGCTATGCTGCGTCGATGGAAAGATGAATTTGACGGGTTATCGCCTTTATAATTTTCAATAGTTGATAATTTATTTTTAATTAATTTAATAAAAATATATAGTTAAGTTAGGTTTTTTATTTTGTATAAATATTTCTCGATTCGTTTTAGTGTGTTTTTTCTTATTGCCGCTGTGCTGGCACTCAGTGGTTGCGCCAATTTGCCAAAACCTAATGACGGCGGTCAAGCGACCTCAGAGTCTGCAAATACGTCAACGACTGAAGCGGATACGATTGATTATGGCATTTTGCCGGCTATTAATTCCTCTGCTCAAAGTGAGCGCCGCGCCGCTTGGATGAATGATGGTAATTTATGGCATTATATTGCGGCACGATTTACCTTACCCATTCCGGATAATGCCCGAATACAAACGCAATTGGCTTTTTATGCCAGCCATATCGATTATTTACAACGTGTCACGGAGCGCGCATCGCCTTATTTGCACATGATTGTGAAAGATTTGCAGGAAAATGATTTGCCCTTGGAATTAGCACTGCTGCCGATCGTAGAAAGTGCTTATCGGCCGGAAGCCGTTTCCACCAGTAATGCGGCCGGAATTTGGCAGTTTATTCCCAGCACGGGCACGCACTTTGGTTTACAGCGCACCACTTGGTATGATGGTCGCCGTGATATTAAAGCATCAACTGAAGCGGCTGTGCAGTATTTTTCACGCTTGCGGGTTATGTTTAATGATGATTGGCCGGTGATTATTGCCTCATATAATGGCGGCGAGGGCACATTACAGAAAGCGGTTGATTATAATCAATCCAAGGGGCTGCCAACCGACTTTTGGAGTTTAACCAAAATTAGCCAAGAAACAGCAGATTATCCTGCGCGGCTTTATGCTTTGATTATTATATTTAGTAACCCTGAAAAATTTGGATTTAATCCCTATCCCGTGCCTAATGCTTCTGTATTAACTGAAATTAAGCTGAATAAGCCGATTAATTTAAGTAAGCTGGCATCTTTAACGGGGGTATCGCATGAAGAGCTATACCGCTTAAACCCCGGCTTCGATAAGCTGATTACCGGCCCTACCTCGGCAAACTTGCTGGTGCCTAAAGGTTTGGCAGATCAATTTACGCCCGGCGCGATGGAAGCGGCCGAAAAATCAGCGATTGATTGGGGTCGATACACCCTTCGGCGCGGGGATAATTTTCATAAAGTCGCCTACCGATATGGTTGCGATGCTGATGAGTTAATTAAAGTCAACCGCTTAAGCTCAGCTTACGCCCGCCCGGGTGAAACCATTCTTGTGCCACTGGGTCGAGGTGAGAAGGCGCGCATGGCCAGTGGTGCGGATCAAATGTATACCGTGCAAACGGGCGATTCGCTCTGGGGCTTGGCGCGACGATTCAATATGGAGCTGGCCGATTTACAGCACATGAATGGTCTTAAGGCAAAAGAGGAGATTAAGCCGGGGCAGAAGCTAGTTGTCGCCTCAGTCAATCGCCAACCAGCCCAAGCGCATGCTGCGCGGGTGGTGCTTAAAACGCCGCTTGCACCGCATCAGGCACAGGCTGTGGTGCTTAAAACTAAGTCGCGGGGTGCCAATCACTACACAGTGAAGAAAGGCGATACGTTATGGAATGTGGCGCAGCGCTTTTCCACGACGGTCACGCAAATTGCGTTAGCCAATCGGATTAAAACAAATGAGGCGTTGAAGCCGGGGCAAATTTTAGTGATCGCCAGTCAATAAGTTAAACCTAAATTCACTAAAGCTCGCGGTGGTGCGAATTCGTTTGTGGTGAGATGGTCGGCAAGCTGCCTTAAATCATCGGGGTTGCGCACCTTGAAAATCGGCGGCGGCGGTGTGTTGGGCATTAATCGGGGCAGCCAAGTCTGCAGTGCGGCTTGGTTATCCAACGCCAGCGGCGCCACTGCTTTGAGTGGCACGGCTCCGGCATTCAAAACAATGCCAGCCAGCACGATGCCGCGCTGATGCAGTGCTTCAATGGCGCAGAATAAGGCGCTTTGCGTGCCGAGCGTATCGGGTGCAATAAGCAAAACGGGCAAGGCGGTGTAGCGTGCCAGTTCAACGTTTAGGCCGTCCTCTGTGAGCGGGGATAGCACGCCGCCCGCACCTTCAATAATCCAGTATTCAGGTGGATGCCCTAGTGCGTGAGCTGCTTCTGGGGCGGGCAAATGGGGGGCAATATCGGCGGCAAAGTACAAGGTCTTCCCTTCCCGTGTGGCCGCCTGCGGCGCTGCGATTGCGGCGCTAAAACGCCAGGGGCAAACATCGCTTAATGGTTCAATTTGGCCTGCGGCCTGCCAAAGTGCGGTGGCGTCAGCGGGGATGCGCTCAGGGTGTTCTGTTTTGTTTGCGGGCAAGGGGGCTTGACAGCCGGTTTCAACCGGTTTGCGTACCCGCACGCATGCGCCATGCGCCCGTAAAGCCGCAATTAACCCGCACCCCACCCAAGTTTTGCCCACGCCGGTATTGGTGGCCAAAATCACCCAGCCTTTAATGCTGCGCTGCAATGGGGTGATGGCGGGTGGTTGATCCATGGTGTGTGCGGCGGGCAGGCTTAGGCGCTCACCTCACAGGGGCGGGGCTGAAGCCGTATCTTGGGTAAGCCTGCGTTCGGCTTCTTGATAGCGGCTGCGGGTTTTTTCGACGATGTCAGCCGGAATTTGGGGGCCGGGGGCTTGTTTGTTCCAATCGAGGGTCTCTAACCAGTCACGCACAATTTGTTTGTCGAATGACGGCGGGCTTATGCCCTCTTGATATTGATCGACAGGCCAAAAGCGGGATGAATCCGGGGTGAGTGCCTCGTCGATTAAATGCAGCTGCCCCATCGCATCGAGGCCAAATTCAAATTTGGTATCTGCAATGATAATACCGCGTTGGAGCGCATAAGCCGCGGCCTCAACATACAGGCGAAGCGCGGTGTGCCGCACCTGTTCTGCCCGTGCTAATCCAATGAGGTCAACGGTGGTCGCAAAATCAATATTTTCATCATGCGCTCCAACAGCCGCTTTGGTGGCTGGCGTGAAAATGGGTTCAGGCAAGCGCGCCGCTAAGGGTAATCCGGGGGGTAGGGCGATGCCGCAGACGGCGCCCGTGGCTTGGTAGTCTTTGAAGCCGCTACCAATTAAATACCCGCGAACAACGGCTTCAATGGGCAATGCGTTGAGCCTTTTTACGATTAAGCTGCGCCCTTCGAGCGGCGCGCGTTCATTGGGATCGGGGATGATTGAGTCCAGGGATTGATCGGGGAGTAATTGATTGGGGATGATGTGCTGGGTTCGGCTAAACCAAAATTTTGAGATGGAGGTGAGCATCCGGCCCTTATCGGGGATGGGCGTGGGCAAAATCACATCAAAGGCCGAAATTCGATCGGTGGTGACAATCAGCAACCGATCGGCGTCAATGGCGTATAAATCTCGAACCTTGCCGCGATGGAGCAAAGTGAGTGAACTGATTTTTGATTCGAGCAGGGGCGTGGTGTTTTTTTGCATAGCGAGTATCATTGTTAGGATGTTAATGTTTTCAGTAGAAATTACCGCTATTGTAATAGACAGCTATCGATTCCGGCAGAGGTTTCATCGGATATGCTGTGTTATTTCAGGCATTTTTTATGAGGTGTGAAGGGGGCGGTATGCGGCGAATTTTTGCCCTTGGGCTTGGATTATTTTTATTTTTAAGCTCTGCTATCGCCGAGGCTAATTTTACTTTGCCCTATGGCACTAACGGCAACGAGCTGGATGTTTCGGTGATCGGCAACATCCAGCCTGACGGTATAAAATCAGCAGTTAAGCCGCTTGATGCCAAGGCGCCGCTCATTTTGTGGTTCACTAATCAGTATGGGCAAGTCATCGGCGAGCAAGCACTGGCGCATGCCTTGGTGCGGCGTGGCGCAACGGTTTGGATGGTTGATCTGCTGGATTCACTGCTCCTGCCGCGTTCAAACGATGCGGTGCGCGATTTGCAAGGGCAGAGCGTGGCCGCCTTGATCGCGGCAGGCGTTAAAACGGGTCATCCGGTGACGCTCGTGGGTTTGGATCGGATGGCGGTGCCTATTTTGCGTGGCTTGCGCGCATGGCAGGAGGGTGCGAGCAATACCAAGGCGGTGGCGGGCGCGGTATTGTTGTTTCCCAATTTGTATCGAGGCACGCCGGTTGCCGGTGTTAATCCGAGTTTTTTAGGAATTGTATCGGCCACCAATATGCCCGTGATGATTCTGGAGCCGGAGCGGGGCGTGAATCGCAATCGCCTAGGCACCTTGCTGGATACATTGCAGGGGGCGGGTAGCGCCACCTTTGCTCGAATTATTCCGGGTGTGCGCGATTATTTTCCGCTGCACTTGCATACCCCACAAAATGAAACACTTAAATCGGTGGCGCAATTTATGAAACCGCAAGAAGCGATTGCGTTTCAAGCTTTGCCGGCTGAAATTCTTGAGTCCAGTCAATTGTTGGCGCAGTCCGATCATCCCACCACGGTGTTACCCTTAAACGAAACCTTGGAAAAACCCATCCAGCAGCAGTTTGGTTTGGTTGCCGTGCCCAATACACCGGCGCCAAATTTTGCCTTACCCGATTTGAACGGCCAGATTTATCGGTTAACGGGGCGGGTGGTTGCTGAACGGCCTATCGTGACCTTAGTGAATTTTTGGGCATCTTGGTGTCCGCACTGCATCGAAGAAATACCCTCAATGCAGGCCTTGGCCGAGGCGTATCCAGCCAATGAATTACAGGTGTTATCGATCAATTTCAAAGAATCGCGCGATCATGTTGCCCCGTTTATCAAGCCCTTTGGCGTAACCTTTCCCGTGCTGATTGATCGGCAGGGCGATGTGGCGGCGCAATGGGGGGTGTTTGCATTTCCCAGCTCATTTTTAGTTGATGCGCAGGGGCGCGTTCGCTATTCAGTGAATGCCTCGATTGATTGGAATACGCCACAGGTTAAAGCCATTATTAATCAGCTGATTAAAGAGCAAACTTCGCTGGATGCTAATGGATTAAAGCCCTTGCCGCCGGCAAAGTAGGTGCGTTGTGCTGCCGCAGTCTGAGTCGGCGCGATTGAGCGCATCGCCCGTGGCACTCAGGTATGATAGCGCCCCTTAAATATCACGTTGGAATATCACGTTGGAATATCACCTTGGGGTAGGCTGCATGCGCGTGCTGGGTATTGAAACATCGTGTGATGAAACGGCAATCGCCATTTATGATACCGAGCGGGGTTTGCTCGCCAACCAAATTCACTCGCAAACCGAGGTGCACGCGCGATTTGGCGGCGTCGTGCCCGAGCTTGCCGCGCGCGATCATGTGCGCAAATTGCCCCTTTTGTTTCGCGCGGCATTAACCGAGGCGGGGATAGGACGGCACGAGATTGATGCGATTGGTTATACCATGGGTCCAGGTTTGCAGGGCGCCTTAATGACCGGGGTCGCGTTTGCCAAAGGGTTATCGCTCGCGCTCAATTGCCCGGCGTTGGGGGTGCACCACTTAGAAGGGCACGTATTGGCGTCTTTTCTTATGCAGCCCCACCCCACATACCCGTTTTTGGCCTTGCTGGTTTCTGGCGGGCATACCCAACTGATTGGCGTTGAACGTTTGGGTAGCTACCGCCTGCTCGGCGAAAGTATTGATGATGCCGTGGGCGAGGCGTTTGATAAATCCGCTAAATTAATGGGCTTAGGGTACCCCGGCGGTGCCGCCCTCTCGGCCTTGGCGCAGCAGGGGCGGATAGACGCGGTGCATTTTACCCGCCCGATGGTCGATCGGCCGGGGTTGGATTTAAGTTTTAGCGGGCTTAAAACGGCGGTGTCCCTTGCGGTGGCTCAGGGCTACAACCACGCCGATGTCGCCGCCTCGTTTGAGCAGGCGGTGATTGATACCTTGGTGATTAAAATCAAGCGCGCACTTGAGCAAACCGGCTACACCCAATTGGTGCTGGCGGGCGGTGTGGCGGCTAACCAACCCTTGCGGGCGCGGCTCAAAATTTTAATGGAAGGACGGGGCGGCACGGTATTCTACCCGCCACCCATTTTATGCACGGATAATGCGGCCATGATTGCTTTGGTGGCGGCGATGCGCCTTGGTCAAGGTGAGCGCGATGCAACGACCGGCTTTGAAGTGCTTCCCCGTTGGCCTTTAAGCGCGTTGGCGGTGCCGGGTTAAGCCTGGGGTCGGCTTTTTTGGCCAATCCGCGATTCCTCCCCCCGAATTAAGCGGCGAATATTGGCTTGATGCCGCCAAACGAGGATTAACGCCATAAGGCTGATGGCAAGCATCGCCGGCGCTTGCGTTAAATACTGCGCCGCCAAGGCTGCCACCAGAGCCGCGATAACGGCGGCAAGTGAGGAATAGCGGGTGAACCAAGCGATGATAAGCCAAGAGCTGATGGTGATTAAACCTACGATGGGGTTCAGCGCGAGTAGGGCGCCGGCGGCGGTAGCCACGCCCTTGCCGCCTTTAAAGCCGAAAAATATCGGATAAATATGCCCAATAAATGCAGCGATTGCCGCCACGGCTAACGTGGTTTCAGGGGCGTTAAGTGCGCGTAAAACGAGCACCGGCAGCAAGCCTTTAGATAAATCACCGAGAAGCGTAATGAGTGCGGCTTTTTTACCGCCTAACCGTAATACGTTGGTTGCGCCCGGGTTCCCCGATCCCGCGAGCCGTGGGTCTGGGAGCTTAAATAGGCGAGATACCAACACGGCACTGGCAATTGAGCCGATGAGGTAGCTTAAAATGGCAATACCGATCAAGCTCGGCCAAGATGAATAATCCACAATAAATTCCGCTTCCAAGGTAACCCTAAATGACAGGTGTGCATTATCACGAGTTTGAACGTAAAAGCGCAAATGACTAAACCGCAATCAGCACAGCCGAACATGGTGCTGGTATCCGGCTGGTCATTTACGCGCGGCATGTGGCAGCCGCTAATCGATGACTTGGCGCAGTTAGATGTGCCAAGTGCGCACATCACCACCGTCGATTGGCTGGATTTAGGACGATGGCTTTTTTGCGATGCGCCCTGTCCGGTTCCCCCAGCGCTTTTGTCGGGTGATGTCCGCTGGATGGGGTGGTCACTTGGGGGCAGCTTGCTTTTGGAGGCAATCGCACGGCAAAAAATTCTGCCCATGCAAGCAATTATTGTGAGCGCATCGCCCAAGTTTTTGGCGAACAATACCGGCCAAGCGCCTTGGCCTGGCATTGCGGTCAAAAATTGGCGGGCACTGCGCCAACACGTGCAGCGCGATACGGCGGGTGCATTGGCGCAGTTTGATGCTTGGTTGAATTTGCCGCCCTTAACCTGCCGCCACAGGGATGCGGCCGATTTGGTGTTGGGCCTTGATTGGCTCGCCAAAATTGATCAGCGCGCCTCGTTTCATAAAGTACAAACGCCCATGGTCTGGGTTGATGGCGGACAGGATCCTTTATCACCTCGCACTGACGAGGGACTTACTTGGCGTGCGTGTCTTGGTGCGCCGCACGCAGCTTTTGGAGTAACACTACCTGAGGCGGGGCATAACCTGCCCTGGTCGCACCGCGCGGTGTTAATCCAATGGCTTCTCGCCGCTGAAAAAAATAAATAGAGAGGCTTTATGTTTGATTACACCCAAGTTCGCAATCGATTCAACAAAGCCCATCACAGTTACGATCGCTATGCCGTGGTTCAGCAAGAGGTGGGGCGACGAATCGCGGAGCGGTTCGAGTGGTTGAAATTATCACCCCAGCGGATTCTCGATCTGGGTGCGGGCACGGGGCAAATGACACAGCTGCTGCAAAAACGGTACCCCAAGGCGCACATTGTGGCGCTTGATTTAGCTGACGCCATGCTAACCCAGGTGCCTAAAACGGGCCGGTTTTTTAAGCATCGCCGGGTCGTGTGCGCCGATATGCACCAATTACCCTTTCCTGCGGGTTCGTTTGATCTTGTGGTCTCTAATTTTGCGCTCCAATGGAGCCATGACGTGCGGTTGGTGATGGGCGAGGTGGCGCGTGTATTGGTCTCAGGCGGCGCCTTTGTTTTTAGTACCTTAGGGCCTGATACATTGCTTGAATGTCGTCTTGCGTGGTCTAAACTTGATAGCCAAATGCACGTGCACGGCTTTCTTGATATGCATGATGTGGGCGATGCTTTAGTTCGCAATTGTTTTGTGGATCCTGTGATGGATCAGGAGCGTTTGACCGCGTTTTACCCCAGTGTGGATCACTTGTTACAGGAGTTAAGAGGCGTGGGGGTGGGCAATACCCGAGTTGATCGTGCGGTGGGGTTAACAGGGCGGCATAAATGGCAAAGCTTTAAGGCGGCGCTAGAGGCGCAGCGAACGCAAGCAGGTATCCCCTTAACGTACGAGGTGGTGTATGGATTAGCATGGGGCGCGGGCATTTCCCCAGTGCTGAGCTTGGGATAGCAGCGGCATATGACCCACAATTAGGTCATTTTTATCAATAGAATTTGTTTATCGGGGTGTGTTGCTCGCATATCAGGCGGCTAGGGTGGAAAATTCTATAAATAGAATCAGGGTGTTGCGATGATTTTGTGGGGATTACCTAAGTGAATTCATAGGTTTTTGTGTATTTAAGATTGCTTTAATATAGCGAGCCTAGAAAAGTAGATTCGAGCCGACGGGGTTCGATTCGGTATTAACATAACGCGGAGGGGTCACGATGTCTGCTAACACGGTTGCCATAACGGCAGAGCAGTACAATTACGACATTGTCAAAAAATTTGCCATCATGGCAATGGTTTGGGGTTTACTCGGTATGTCGGCCGGGGTTTATATTGCCAGCGAACTTGCGTGGCCCTTTTTAAACTTTGATATTGCAGAAATCACCTTTGGTCGATTGCGCCCCGTGCACACGAGCTTGGTGATTTTTGGTTTTGGCGGCAGCGCCCTGTTCGCTACATCGTACTATGTCGTTCAACGCACTTGCCAAACCACCTTGTGGGGCGGTAAATGGCTGCCTGAGTTCACCTTTTGGGGCTGGCAGTTAAGTATCGGCATCGGCGTTATCCTATACATGATGGGTTATACCGAATCGCGGGAATATGCCGAATTCGTGTGGCCAATTGATTTGGGCATTCTGGTGACATGGGTTGCTTACGCCATGGTGTTTTTTATGACCATTCGTAACCGCTCGCAACCACATATTTATGTCGCCTTGTGGTTTTACTCGGCGTTTATTTTGGCCACGGCATTGCTGCATATTTTTAATAACTTAGCCGTGCCCGTAGCGTGGAATAGCTTAGATTCTTATAGCTTGTTCTCTGGCGTACAAGATGCCATGACGCAATGGTGGTACGGCCATAATGCCGTGGGCTTTTTCTTGACGGCCGCGTTCTTGGGGATGATGTACTACTTCCTCCCCAAGCAGGCCGAGCGCCCGATTTACTCTTATCGCTTGTCAATTGTGCATTTCTGGGCGTTAACCTTCCTCTATATGTGGGTCGGTGGTCACCATTTGTTATGGACTGCATTGCCAGATTGGGTAGGGTCATTGGCCTCTGCATTCTCCATTTTACTGTTGTTGCCTTCATGGGGCGGCATGATCAACGGCATCATGACACTCTCAGGGGCTTGGGAAAAATTACGCAGCGATCCCATCATGTTGTTCATGATTACCGCGATGGCGTTTTATGGTATGTCAACCTTTGAAGGTCCTATGATGTCCCTCAAATCAGTGAATGCCCTATCACACTACACTGATTGGACCATTGGCCATGTGCATTCCGGCGCCTTGGGCTGGGTGGCAATGATTACCATCGGTTCGTTTTATCACATGGTTCCTCGTTTGTGGGGCACCAAGTTGTATTCCACGAAGCTTGTATTCACGCATTTCTGGATTGCGACTGTCGGCATCGTGCTGTACATCGTATCCATGTGGGTTTCGGGGATCGGTCAAGGCTTGATGTTGCGCGCGTTCGATCAGTACGGCAACTTGGCGTACACCTTTGTTGAAACCGTCACCTTTATGCATATTCCTTATGCTGTGCGGGCTCTGGGTGGCGCCTTGTTCTTATCGGGCATGTTGCTTATGGCCTACAACCTGTACATGACCGTATGGGGCACCCGCCGCGAAGTGCTGCCCGTTGCGGATCAGTCTGTGCTTGCCGCAACGCGCACCTGATTAGGAGATAATCAATGAAACACGAAAGTATTGAAATTAACTCCGCGCTACTCATCATCCTGACGTTGTTGGTGATCAGTATCGGCGGCTTGGTTGAAATTGTTCCTTTGTTCCACATCAAAGGCACGGTAGAGAAGGTTGATGGTATCCATCCTTACACACCACTTGAGCAGTTAGGCCGAGATGTTTATGTTCGCGAAGGTTGCTATTTGTGTCATTCCCAAATGATTCGTCCCTTCCGGGATGAGCAGTTGCGTTATGGCCATTACTCGTTAGCGGCTGAATCACAATATGATCATCCCTTCCAGTGGGGCTCTAAGCGTACCGGTCCTGATTTGGCTCGCGTGGGGGGTAAATATTCTAATGAGTGGATGACCCAGCATTTAATTCATCCGCAGTCTTTGGTGCCTGAGTCAATCATGCCGTCTTATCCTTGGCTAATGCAGCCACTGAAATATGATGATATTGAAGCGCGGATGCGGGCATTGCGTGCCGTGGGTGTGCCGTACTCGACTAACCAAGCGGAATATGACGCCAACGTGCAAAAGTTTGGTAAAGCACTGGCCGATCAATTTGTGATTAGCAACGGTGTAGCTTCAGTTAAAGCAGAAGCCGCATCGCAAAATTGGGATGGTAATCCTAAAGAAATCACACAAATGGATGCCTTGGTAGCTTACCTTCAAGTTTTGGGCACAATGGTTGATTTCTCTAAATACAATCAAGGTTATTTTTCAACCTTCCGTTAATTAGCCGACGTGATTAACTAACGCATTTCATTGAGGAATCGATATTTTGATCAGCGAATTTTTTGATTGGATTGGCCGGCCAGAAATAGCAAAGACTATCGAGCTGTTCTTGCTGTTTGGGATATTCATCATCGTGCTGATCTATGTATTTACGAGTAAAAAGCGCGGTAAGCGTTTGGAATCGTATAAAGATATCCCCTTCCTTGATGATCATGCGCATATTCCTACCCACGCCAAATTAGAGCAGGTGAGTAAAAATGAGTCAGAGCCCAGAAAATAAGAAAGGTCAGGTCGAAACCACCGGTCACGTGTGGGATGGCGATCTGCGCGAATACAACAACCCATTACCCCGCTGGTGGTTGTGGGGGTTTTACGGCACAATTATTTTTGCCGTCGTTTATTGGATTTTGTATCCCGCTTGGCCTTATGCCGACACGTTTACCAAAGGGGTAGCAACCGTATCGTTTCAAGCCCCTGTCCTTGATAAAGAAGGTAAACCAGTCAAGGCGGCTGATGGCACGGTCGAGATGCAGACCAAAACCGAGCATTGGAATAGCCGCGCATTGTTCTATCAAGAAATGCAAACTAGTCCTTCGGCCTTAGCGCAACAAGAGTGGCTGGCCAAAGTGAAAGACATGTCTTTTGAACAAATTGCGGCCAACCCAGATACTTTAAACTTTGCCAACGCCATGGGGCATGCCTTATTTGGCGATCATTGCGCGGCGTGTCATGGTACGGGTGGGCAGGGTGTTTTATCGATGAATCCGGAAGCTTCTTATCCGAATTTAACCGATAACGCTTGGATCCATGGTGGGGATTACACCAAAATCGTTCAAGACATGACTAACGGTATTAAAGGCAACATGCCTGCCTTTGGAGCTTTGTTCAAAGGTGAAAAATTAACCGACCTTGCACAATATGTATTGAGCTTGTCGCATCAGCCCGGTGTGAATGAAGAGGCGGCTAATCGTGGTAAAGCCTCATTTGCGACTTGTGCTGGGTGTCATGGCGCCAATGGCGAGGGCAACCAGATGATTGGTGCACCCAACTTAACTGATAAAATTTGGGATTTTGTTGATGTATCCGGTGCGCCAACCATTGATGGTAAGCTTAAGCTGGTTGAAGGCGTGATTGACCATGGCCTGCAACACCAAATGCCTAAATTTTCTGATCGCTTAACCCCAGAGCAAATTCGGTTGCTGGCGGTCTATGTGCGTCAATTAGGCGGAACCTAAGGGGCCGGTTAATAATGAAAAGCACCGGCACTCGCCGGTGTTTTTTTTCCAAGGTTCGTTTTTCAAAATTTATTTTCTAAGTTTTTAATCCGCGCAATTGAGTGGCGCGCAATTCTCGGTAGGGATACTAAAGCGAGCGCGTGCATGGTTGTGGTTTTTATCATGGGGCAGTTTTCCCTTAAATAGTGATAAAACTCTCAATTGCCGATGGGGTTGATATTTTACCGAGGAGGGTGGGCATGTCGTCAGTTGATCTTACCGAACAAGAGCCGGAGTTATATCAGGCGCGAGATCCAATTCATCCTAAATCCATCAAAGGCCGCTTTCGAACGTTTAAAACATCGGTTTTAGTTTTAGCTTATGCGATATTTTTTCTGTTGCCTTGGGTTCGGTGGGAGCGTTTAGTGGGACCCAATCAAGCAGTGATGTTTGATATTCCCACCCGTCGTTATTATCTATTTGATTTAGTTATTCACCCGCAAGATATGTTTCTTTTGGCGGGTTTTTTGATTCTTGCTGCTTGGCTTTTATTTTTTGTTACAGGTCTCGTGGGTCGTGCGTTCTGTGGCTATTTTTGCTTTCAAACACTCTGGACTGATGTGTTTATGAAAGTGGAGCACTGGGTTCAGGGTGATCGCAACAAGCGCCTCAAGCTTGAAAAGCAAGGCTGGAACTTAGAAAAAATAGCTAAGAAAGGCATCACCATCCTTATCTGGACGCTCATTGCTTTTTGGACAGGCTTTACTTTTACCGCCTACTGGGCCGATGCCCCGCACTTGTTTGTGGCTTTTTTTACCGGCACGGCGGCTTCAGCGGCCTATATGACCACCGGAATTTTAACCTTAACAACCCTAGTTGCGGCGGGTTTTGCGCGTGAGCAAGTGTGCATCTACATGTGTCCTTATGCGCGTTTTCAGGCAGTAATGTTTGATAAAGAAACCTTGCTCGTGAGTTATGACGCCGCGCGCGGCGAGGGTTCTCAGGGTAGAAAACCCCTGCAAAAGGGCTTAATGGCCTTAGAGGAGCGCCATGCCAGCGGAACGGGCGATTGCATCGATTGCAAATTGTGCGTGCAGGTTTGCCCCACGGGTATCGATATTCGCGATGGCCTTCAATTGGCGTGTATTTCTTGCGGTTTATGTATTGATGCCTGCGATGAGATTATGACCAAGCGCGGTTGGCCTACAGGTTTGATTCGTTATGCCTCAGAGCAAGAACTGGAAACGGGTAAAAAGCCTAGCCTGCTTAAATTTCGCACCATTGGGTATGGACTTGCAACATTCCTTGCTTCGGCGCTATTGATTTATGGCATTTTGACGATTAAGCCGCTTGATTTTTCAATTCAGCAAATTCGTCAACCCCTGTTTGTTGTGATGTCGGATGGCAGCGTACAAAACAATTATGAATTGAAAATTAATAACAAAGAGCAGTATGCCTTGGAACTTGAATTATCGGTGTTAGGTCTGAAGGATGCACAAATTGCGATAGGTGGTAATTTTACGACGCTTGACATTCCGCCGGATGAAACGCGTAACTATTTAATCCACATTCGAGCACCGCGTGAATCGGGTCTGAGTAGACAATTAATCACCTTTAAGTTAACGGATAAAACAGGACATCTCCCTGTCATCGAGAGCACAACCAGTTTTAATTTCAAGTAGATATTTTATTTAAAGTCAAGGTAAGGGTTTATTATGAATTTGGTTTTGCCGGCAGGGGTTGGGATCAGCGCAATTATTGTTTTGTTCTTTCTGCTTAAATGGCGCTGGCCTCAGGCAGGTCGTCCGATAGCCACGATTCTAGGTATTTTATCGATTGCGGCTTATGCGCCTTATGGTATTACCCATTGGCCGGGATCCGATGTGCTGATGATGGTTATCGTGCTGTATATTGCAACGGCTTTTGTTTTGGGATTAATTTTCCCCGCTAAAACCAGTAAAGATGGCAAGGCCGTTTTTCACTGGGGGCCTGCATCCGTGATTATTTTCCTTTCAGTGGTAGTTTTGTTGGACTCTATATTTGTCACACTCGCAAGTAGTGGGCTTTCCCAAAATGCGGCGCGTGAATTATTACCCAAACCGGATGAAGGCACTCAGGTAACTTCTTTTTTCCCGGGCACAGTTTCACGGGATTATCAAAAAAACCTTGAAATGTTTAACCAGTATAATGACGCCCTGGATGAACAAACTCAATTAGGCTGGAAAGTGCATAAAGGTTGGGTTGAGCAACCATTAACACAAACCGCGTCGCTTTTTCGTATCTCCGTTATGGATCGAAATGATCAGCCCGTTACGGGCGCTGCCGTTGAAATTCATTTTATGCGACCGGCCGACAAGCGCCAAGATTTTACAGTGAGCTTGCCTGAAGCCGAGCCGGGTATTTATCAATTGCCTTTAACCTTATCAGAGCCGGGTTTATGGGAAGTGGTTATCCACATTAAGAAAGGTGAGGCTAATTTTGAATTAGATGGCCAAACCAATATTGGGCTTAAAAAATAATTTGCGTTTTTTATTTCCTGAGCGTGTGATGAGCGTTTTTTATTTTCGCTCTGGGAGCTTTTGCTGTATGTCTGAAACACCTCCTTCTGAGATTAAAGCGGATAATCCCGTAAGTTTGGATCCGTGTTTTCATTGTGGCTTGCCGGTACCGGCGGGCAGCACGTTTCACGCTCGGGTGCTGGGTGCTGATCGGCCGATGTGCTGTCCGGGTTGTCAGGCGGTTGCTGAAGCCATTGTGCAAAATGGTATGGAAGATTATTACCGCCACCGTACTGAACCCGGTACGCGGCCTAATGATGATTTAACCCGCATGATGGAGGAGCTCATCGTTTTTGATCGTCCAGAAATGCAGAAATCATTTGTGGCCAATCGAGAGGGTGATATTCGGGAAGCGTCATTAATTCTTGAAGGCATTGTGTGTGCAGCCTGTGTTTGGCTAACTGAAAAACAGGTTCGTCAGCTGCCCGGTGTGATTTCATTCTCGGTTAATTTTTCAACCCGTCGCGCTCAAGTGGCTTGGGATAATCGGGTCATCGCATTAAGTGATGTGCTGCGTGCTATTGCGAGTATTGGTTATCGCGCCCACCCTTACGATCCTAATCGACAGGATCGAGTCTACAAACGCGAGCGCCATATTCTCATGCAGCGCTTAGCTGTGGCAGCGTTGGTTTATTTGCAAGTCATGATGATTTCCATGGCGCTTTATTTTGGCGATTATTTGGGAATTAATGATCAATTACGACAGTTTTTTTGGTGGATGAGCTTAATTCTTTCCACGCCGATTGTATTTTATTCAGGGCAAGCTTTTTTTAAACCAGCTTGGCGGGATTTTAAAAATAAACAAATTGGCATGGACTTGCCAGTTTCACTCAGCATTATTTTGGCCTATTCCGGCAGTGTATTTGCAGTAGTAACTAATTCGGGACATATTTATTTTGATTCCGTCACAATGTTTATTGCCCTATTGCTGGGCGGGCGCATGCTTGAGCTTTCAGCCCGGCATAAAGCGGGTGAAATGAGTGAGGCATTAACCCGTTTGGTGCCTGCCATTGCCAATCGGGTTGAACCCGATGGGTCAATTACGGTTATTCCAGCCTTTGATTTATTGGCGGGCGACCGCGTGTTGATTCGCCCGGGCGATGCCGTTCCGGCTGATGGCGTGGTGGCTGAGGGTGAAAGTAGTGTCAATGCTGCCATGTTGACCGGTGAGAGCGTTCCTGAGGGCAAATATCCCGGTGCACTTTTGGTGGCTGGATCCATTAATGTGGAATCACCTTTGGTAATGACGGTGGAAAAAGTTGGCCAAGATACGATGGTGTCGTCCATTGTGCGGCTGATTGATCAGGCTCAGTCACAAAAGCCTAAAGTAGCTGAGCTTGCTGATCGCTACGCGCAAAAATTCGTCATCGGGCTACTCGTTGTTACCGCCTCGGTGACCTTGGCCTGGCTTTGGATTGATCCTGCCAAGGCTTTTTGGGTGGCGGTGGCGGTTTTGGCGATAACTTGCCCGTGCTCATTGTCTTTGGCAACCCCTGCAGCCATTGCGGTAGCCGTTGGCCGGCTGACGCGCTCGGGCTTATTGGTGACGCGCGGCTATGCGATGGAGGGGCTTGCCCGAGCAACTCACGTGGTGTTTGATAAAACAGGCACACTAACCGATGGGCATTTGGTTTTGCAGCGCACCCACGCCTTGGGTGAATTTACAGCGGAGCAATTGCTGATTTGGGCAGGTTCGCTTGAGCGTCAATCCGAGCACCCGGTAGGCCGTGCCATTGCCCATGCAGCGGGGTCGAACGAATTGCTGCCCGTAGCTGCGGTGCACAATTTCCCCGGCCGGGGACTGGTGGGCCAGGTTGCCGGGCACGACATTGCAGTGGGTAATGATCGTTTGCTGGAACACTTAAGAATTGCGCCTGCCGCCAACCTCATGCCCACCTCGGATTTGGCGGTATGGGTGGCGGTGGATGGTCAACTTGCCGGTGTTTTGCATTTAAGCGATAGCTTGCGTGCCGATGCGAAGGCCGCAGTTGATGAGATTATCGCCATGGGCTTAACCCCCGTGATTTTATCGGGCGATCAGCCGGCGCGGGTGGCGCAAATGGCGCAAACGTTGGGTATTAGTGAGGCACGTGGCGGCTTATTACCGGCTGAGAAACTTGACTATGTGCAAAAGCTGCAGGCAGCGGGTGCCCTCGTGCTCATGGTGGGCGATGGCATTAATGATGCCCCCGTATTAGCTCAAGCCCAAGTTTCTATGGCCATGGGGGGTGGCGCGGTGATTGCGCGTCATTCTTCGGATATTGTGCTTATTAACGATCAATTGCGGCAAATCCCCTTCGGTTTAAAATTTGGGCGGCGGGTGTTGGCCAACATTCATCAAAATTTGGGTTGGTCAGTGGTTTATAACGTGGTGGCCATTCCGTTGGCGGCCATGGGTTTGATTCAGCCTTGGGTGGCTGCGATTGGCATGTCATTGAGCTCAATTATCGTGGTGGGCAATGCGTTGCGCTTGCGCTGGGATTAATGCCTCTGATTGACTTTGTCGGTGTTAAGTTTAAGTTAAACCCATCGAGCTTCGCGGTGTTTTGCGAACGCTTGCGATGGGGTGCGTGAATTGTGGGCATTTTGGCGGCGCGAGAGGCCGCCTATTTTAAGGGTTAATCGGTAGACTTAGGTTATTTGCCGATACTATAAATGTACTGATTGAGCTGCGCGACATCAGTGCTGGTGCGACGATACAGGTTGTCTAAGCTAATCACGGCGTATTCCAAGAGCAAGACGGTGAGGACAGGGTATTCCAAGCGCATGCGGTTATACATTTGGCGTGGTAGGCGCAATAAGCGGGTCGGTTTGCTGGCCCGCAGACGGACATTGCGTGGGTTGCGATCGAAGAAACTCATTTCACCGAGCATTTCGCCGGCGGGGATTTGCCCGACCACCATCTCATTGAGCGTTGAGCCCACGATGAGCTGCGCTTCGCCTTCTAGGAGAAAGTACAAGGATTCACCGACTTCACCAATATCGGCAATGATGTCACCTGCCTTGATGGTCATGAGGTCGCAAAAATCGAGGAAGGCGTTAATCTCGCGCTGGGTAAAAATATGGGTGTCGGTAAGCTGGCTTAAAAACTCGACAAGTTTGTCGCGGTCAATGTCGGTAATCATGAGGGGCATCCATTGAAAAAACTGATTGAGTGATTGTCCTGAACTTGTTGGCGTTTGTCGATGGATGAGGCTCGATTGGTTGGGTTTATTTTGTATCATTGGATTAACAGAAATATTCATCTTGTCGTTGAATAAGTATCGCTATTTTAATACTGCGGCATGCGGGATACTGCGATGGCAGCGAGTTTGCCGAGTATCGTGTAAACTTCGCGTTAATTCAGGTTTTATTTTTACAGCCAATTTTCGCTTTGAGATCGGCTAACTTTATGTTTTTTTGGAGATCTACCCCAATGTTTGCAAAATCCATGACGATTGCTGAATTTGATCCCGTATTAGCCCAAGCGATGGCTGATGAAGTGGTGCGACAAGAAGATCATGTGGAGTTGATCGCTTCTGAAAATTACGCAAGCCCTCGGGTCATGGAAGCGCAAGGTTCTGTTCTAACCAATAAATACGCGGAAGGCTACCCGGCTAAGCGTTATTACGGCGGTTGCGAGTATGTGGATGTGGCCGAACAATTGGCCATTGATCGCGCCAAAGAGCTCTTTGGTGCCGATTACGCCAATGTACAACCCCATTCTGGCTCACAAGCCAATGCGGCCGTATTCATGGCCTTAATTAACCCCGGCGATACCATTTTGGGTATGAGCTTAGCGCATGGTGGCCATTTAACACATGGAGCCAAGGTGAATTTCTCTGGCAAAATTTACAATGCGGTGCAATACGGCATCGACGAGCAGGGTTATATCGATTACGCCGAGGTGGAGCAACTCGCCCGCGCGCACAAGCCGAAAATGATTATTGCCGGCTTTTCGGCTTATTCACGCATTGTTGATTGGGCGCGGTTCCGTTCAATTGCCGATGAAGTTGGTGCGTATTTTGTGGTGGATATGGCGCATGTGGCCGGTTTGGTCGCTGCGGGCGTGTACCCAAGCCCGGTGCAAATTGCTGATGTGACCACCTCCACCACGCACAAAACGCTGCGCGGCCCCCGGGGCGGGATTATTCTCGCCAAAGCGAACCCCGAAATTGAGAAAAAACTGCAATCGTTGGTATTTCCCGGCATCCAAGGTGGGCCGTTGATGCATGTCATCGCCGCCAAAGCGGTGGCATTCAAAGAGGCATTGCAACCTGAATTCACGGTGTATCAGCGCCAAGTGGTTGATAATGCACGCGCTATGGCGAAAGTGTTTGTTGAGCGCGGTTTGGATGTTGTATCGGGCGGCACCGATAACCATTTGTTTTTAGTGAGCCTGGTGAAAAAGGGCTTAACCGGCAAAGCAGTGGATGCCGCCTTAGGGCAGGCGCACATTACGGTGAACAAAAACGCCGTACCCAATGATCCGCAATCGCCGTTTGTAACATCGGGCATTCGCGTGGGCACCGCCGCCATCACGACGCGGGGGTTTGGTGTGGCTGAAGCTACCCAATTGGCGGGCTGGATGTGCGATGTGATCGACGCGCTGGATGATGTGGCTGTGATCGCCTCAGTACGCGCCAAGGTGACCGATTTGTGCCGTCGCTTTCCGGTTTATGGCCGTTAAGCAGCGGCTGGTTTAGTCGATGAATTGTATCGCCTGTGGCCATGCTGATACGCATGTGATTGATTCCCGGATGGCCGATGGCGGCGCGTCGATCCGTCGTCGCCGGGAGTGCCTTAGGTGTCACCAGCGGTTTACGACCTATGAAACCGCCGATATTCGAATGCCGCGCATCGTTAAAAGCAACGGTGCGCGGCAAAATTTTAACGAAGATAAACTTCGGGCAGGCATGATGCGCGCCCTGGAGAAACGTTCCGTCGCTACGCGCAAAATCGATGAAGAAATCGACCAAATTAAAAAATTGCTGCAATCGTCGGGGGAAAAAGAAGTCCCCGCGCGGCGCATCGGCGATTTTGTGATGCAAGCCCTGCGGCGGCTCGATCAAGTGGCCTACATTCGTTTTGCTTCAGTGTATTTAAGCTTCGATAATGTTGAGGCCTTCCGTGCTGCGATCGAGGGGCTGAATCAGGAAGCATCGCAAGCGCCATCACCCCAACTGTCAAATGACCACCACTAATCCTGTATCGTTTTCTGCCGAAGATTCGCTATGGATGGCGCGAGCGCTGTCGTTGGCCGAGCGCGGATTGACCACGACGCATCCGAACCCTCGGGTGGGATGTGTGATTGTGCGTGATGGTGTCTGTGTGGGTGAAGGCTTTCATGCCCGTGCGGGTGAACCGCATGCCGAGGTGTTTGCTTTGCGTGCAGCGGGCGAACAAGCCCGCGGGGCTACGGCCTATGTCACGCTTGAACCCTGCGCACACTTTGGTAAAACACCGCCCTGCGCGCCCGCGCTGGCGGCGGCAGGCATTGGGCGCGTGGTGACGGCGATGGTTGATCCCGATCCCCGCGTTGCCGGGCGCGGGCATGATTTGCTCCGTGCGGCGGGCGTGCAGGTCGATGTGGGCTTAATGAATAAAGAAGCGCGTTGGCTGAATCGTGGGTTTGTTTCTCGAATTGAGCGAGACAGGCCCTGGGTTACGTTAAAAATTGCCCAATCGTTAGATGGCCGCACCGCGCTGGCCAATGGCATGAGCCGCTGGATTACCAATGAGAAAGCTCGGCGCGACGTGCAGTTTTTGCGGGCGCGGCAATCGGCAATTTTAACCGGCATCGACACCGTGTTAATGGATGATGCCCGCTTAAATGTGCGCCTTGACGCTTGTGAGCTTAAGATCGAAGGTGCGGTACGCCAACCGTTGCGCGTGGTGTTGGATAGCGGTTTGCGCCTGCCGCCCTTTGCACCGATTTTTGATGCGCCGGGTGATATTCAAATTTATACCCGCGATGTGATGGCGGGCATTCACTTTGATAGTTTAACCGCGCGGGGTGCGCAATTAGTTGCGGCACCTGTGGTTGATTCTGGGCTGGATTTGGGCTTTATTTTGCAGCACTTAGCTGCGCAAGGGATTAATGAATTACTCATTGAGGCGGGTTCAAAATTATCGGGTGCCTTTATTGCTCAGCAATGGGTAGATGAGCTTGTGGTGTATCAAGCACCGATTTTATTAGGCCACCTATCGCAGGCAAGTTTGGCTTTGCCGATGCTTGCAGAGCTCGATCACGCAGCCCGCTGGCAACTCATTGATACACAACGCTTGGGTGATAATGTGCGAATGACCCTGATTCCCAAGGCGCTTGAGCCTTAATTATTCGCGGAGGCAAGTTTATGTTTACTGGTATTATTCAAGCCCAAGGCACGTTGATTGCGCTCACACCCAAAGGCGGTGATATGCAGTTGAACGTAGGCGCGGGCAAGCTAGATATGAGCCGCGTGGCCTTGGGTGATTCAATCGCCGTTAACGGGGTGTGTTTGACTGTCACCGCGCATACTCAGACGAGTTTTACCGTTGATTGCTCGCGTGAAACCCTGAAATTAACCACGCTTGGTCAATTGCGCCCGGGCTCGCCCGTGAATTTAGAACCGGCGCTCACGCTCGCCACCCCGCTCGGCGGGCATTTAGTGAGCGGGCATGTAGATGGTTTAGCGATGGTTGAATCGCGCAGCGAGGAAGCGCGCGCGGTTAGTTTTTGGCTGCGTGCCCCCGATGACTTAGCGAAATATATTGCTAAAAAAGGCTCGGTCACCATTGATGGCGTGAGTTTAACCGTCAATGAGGTTGAAGGTTCGCGCTTTAAGCTCACCATTATTCCGCACACCTTAGCGCAAACCATCATGGGGCGTTATCAGCCGGGCAGTGCGGTAAATTTAGAAATTGACGTGGTGGCACGCTATCTTGAACGGCTTCTGGCGGGGCAGTCTAACGGCACTCAGCCCGCCTATGCGCAGGCGATGGGTTCACCCTATTCCATCGATTGACCGGCTTTGCGACGCGAGTAATGCTAGAATCGTAGGCCAAATAGCTGCGGGGATTGAGATCGCAGCTCATCTTTTACAGAGCAGGTTGTGCATGAGTTTTAGTTCAATAGATGAGATTCTCGATGAACTCGCCCAAGGACGCATGGTGATTATCGTTGATGATGAAGACCGCGAGAACGAAGGTGATTTGCTCATGCTGGCCGAAAAAACGCGGCCAGAAGATATTAATTTTATGGCTCGATTCGGTCGCGGCCTGATTTGCCTAACCTTAACTGAAAGCCGCTGCGCCCAGCTTAAATTGCCCTTAATGGTGTCGCAAAATCGCGAGCAGTTTTCCACCGCGTTTACGGTATCGATTGAGGCGGCGGAGGGCGTAACTACCGGAATTTCGGCGCAAGATCGTGCTCGCACTGTGTTAGCTGCTGTGGCACCCGATGCCAAACCCACCGATATTGTCCAGCCCGGGCACGTGTTTCCGCTGATGGCGAAAGCCGGTGGCGTGCTAACGCGCGCGGGTCACACCGAGGCGGGCGTCGATTTAGCGCGCTTGGCGGGCGCGCGCGAATCGGCCGCCGTCATTGTTGAAATTTTGAACGAAGATGGCAGTATGGCGCGCCGCCCCGATTTGGAAGTGTTTGCCGCCACCCACAATTTAAAAATTGGTTCAATTGAAGAGCTCATTCGCTATCGCATGAAGCATGAGCGCTCAATTGAGCGGATTTCAGAATCCCCACTTTCACTGGCGGCGGGGGAATTCCGGTTATTTGCCTATTGCGATCACAGCTCTAAGCAAACGCATTTGGCTGTGGTTCGGGGGTCACCCTCACCCGATCAGCCCGTGCCGGTGCGCGTGCATGTGCATCAGCCGGTGTGCGATTTGCTCGAGCCGATTAATGCCGATTGCGGATGGCCTTTATCGAATGTGCTGGCGCGCTTAGGTCAAATGGATTTAGGTGTTGCCATTATTTTGCGCCCCAGCATTAACGAGGCAGATATTGTTAAGCAGCTACAACATTGGCAATCACCCGAGCGGCCGGCCGCTTCGGCGGGCGATCATGTGCGCACCTATGGTGTTGGGGCACAAATTTTAAAAGACTTAGGCGTACAGCGCATGCGCGTGATGAGCGCACCGAAGCGTTTTCATGCCTTAGCCGGTTATGGATTAGAAGTGGTTGACTACATTTATGATGAAACGGCCGATGGCGCCGTGGGGGCAAATTGATGAGCATGACGGGGATTACAATCGTTGAAGGGGGCTTAACGGCAGGGCTTGAAGGGCGTTATGCCATTTTGGCCACCCGTTGGAATGCGTTTATTGTGGATCGGCTGGTGGAAGGCGCGATTGATACGCTCAAACGCCACGGCGTGCCCGCGCAATCTATAACCTTAGTGCGCGTGCCGGGCGCCTATGAATTGCCGCTGATCGCGCAACGGGTTGCGGCCAGTGAGCGCTTTGATGCCATTATTTGCTTAGGCGCTGTGATTCGGGGCTCAACCGCGCATTTTGATTACGTGGCAGGCGAGGCGGCCAAAGGCATAGCCGCTGTTGCGATGGATTTTGATTTACCCGTTATTTTTGGTGTGCTCACCACCGATACGATTGAGCAGTCCATCGAGCGGGCCGGCACCAAAGCGGGCAATAAAGGCAGTGAAGCGGCCGCTACGGCCATTGAGATGGTGAATCTTGTTAAACAATTGGATCAAGTCGAGTGACTAACCGCACAGAATTTTCTTGGGCGCAGGTTTTATCTGCGAAAAAAACCGCCCCTGCCGAACCAAGCCTGCAAGACCCTCTGCCGACAGAGCCAGCTTCAGTTGAATCACCCGCGCCCGTCATAACCCCTGTGGCACCAGCCCAACCGCAGGCTTTGGATGACGAGGCACCCGATGCCCTACAGGTGGCCGCAGCGCTCAGCAATCATGCTGAGCAGAAAGATTCAATGACCGACTGCCCCCAAACGCTCGCGCCAGCAGCCAAACCAAGCGCTAAGCGCGCGCATTCTGCAGGGCAGGCTTCGGATAAAAAACGCTGGCGTTGGGCCCGCGAGCGGGTCATTCAAGCGCTTTATCAGCAAATTTTGAATAGCACACCTGTAGATGTGCTTGATGCGCAGTTTATGGAAGATGTGTTCATGCTCAAAGTGGATCTTGAGCTATTTAGGCGCCTTGTGCGCGGTGTCAGTGCGAATGAAAAAGCCTTGGATGCGGCGTTTACCCCCTTGCTTGATCGGCCCCTTGCGGAGCTTGATCCCATTGAACAAGCCATTTTGCGCATGGGCGCTTTTGAGCTTATCCACACGCCAGAAATTCCCCGTGCGGTCGCCATCAATGAAGCGGTTGAAATGGCGAAATTATATGGTGCGAGCGAAAGCCATAAATACATCAACGGTGTGCTAGATAAACTTGCCGATCGCGTGCGCCTGGCTGAACCGCGTCGCCCGGCGTAACGTTCGTGGCCTTACGGCAGTCCACCGCCCTTGGGTTGAGCTAATCGAGTGGGTGCGTCGCATGAACCGATCAAAAATTAATATGCCCGGGGTTCACGCATGGGCTTATCTTCTCACTTGGCAGCGCACCTTATTCGCCTGTGTTATGGGCTTGGTGTTGTATGCCGCCGCGCCGTGGATTTTCCCAAATCTGCATTTTGAAGCGCGCTCGTTACTGGCTTGGATTATTGCTTGCACGCTGTTTTTTACGTTGACTTGGGGCGGCATTTGGCGCATGGATGTGGCGCAAACGCGCTGGCGCTCGCAGCGGTTCAACCCTGGGGTGCGTACCCTGTATAGCTTGTTGCTCATCACGGTGGGCATCAGCTTGATTGGCGTTTTGCAAGTGTCAGATGCCACCAAAACACTCACCGGGCTTGGGCGCTGGTTGCATATTTTATTGGCGTTTGCGGCCTTAACGGCGAATTGGTTTTTGATACAAACCATTTTCGCCTTGAGTTATGCCCATCATTATTATCATCCCGACCGGGATAACAAAGTGGCGAGCTTAGGCTTTCCCGGTGAAGCAAAACACGGCGTGCCTTGCGATGCTGAGCCGGTTTACAGTGATTTTGCGTATTTTGCTGTGGTGGTGGGCATGACAGCGCAAACGGCCGATGTAACCACTAAAACGGCAGAAATCCGCCGTTTGGTCTTGGTGCATGGCTTAATTTCATTTGCCTACAACATCTTGGTTTTGGCGCTGTCGTTGAATTTATTGGCCAATGCGTTGCCGTAATGCGGCAATCATGCACAGGCGGCTAAAATTCTAAATTCCGCCGCCTATTAAGGCCAAAAATACCACAGCACGAGCGCGCCAAATACGATTCGATAATACGCAAAGCCTTTAAAGGTATGTTTGCTGATGTAATGCAAGAGCATACTCACAAAGGCCAACCCTGAGATAAAAGCGGCCACAAAGCCGATGGCCATCATGGTTAAGTCTTCTGGGTGCAGGGTATGCAGGTGTTTGAGCAAATCAAAGATGGTGGCCGCCAGCATCGTGGGGATGGCCAAAAAGAAGGAAAATTCGGTCGCGGTGGTGCGCGATAGTCCAAACATCATGCCGCCCATAATGGTAGAACCGGAGCGCGAGGTGCCGGGAATGAGCGCAAAACACTGCGCGACACCGACTTTAAGCGCATCTTTCCAGCTCATATCGTCGACATGATGAATACGCGCGGCGGGCGCAAACCGCTCAACCAGCAAAATAATAAACCCGCCGATAATGAGCGCGACAGCCACAAAAATCGGGTTGAATAAATGCGCTTTAATGTAGCTGTGGGTGGCTAATCCAATAATCGCCGCCGGAATAAAAGCCACAATTAAATTCAAGGTAAATTTTTGTGCGCTGCGTTGGGTGGGCAGGCCGATGACGACGGAGGTGAGCTTTTGCCGGTAAAACCACATCACCGCCAAAATAGCGCCCAGTTGAATAAAAATCTCAAAAACCTTAGCGCCATCGCCGGTATAGCCCAAATAATCGGCGGCGATAATCAAATGCCCGGTGGAGGATACGGGCAAAAATTCGGTCGCGCCTTCAATTAGGCCAAGGGTGGCTGCGGTGAGCCAATCGGGAAGCATCATGGGCAAAGTCCTTTCAATAGGATGGCTAATAACGGCGCGTAGCTTAACGTAAATTGGTGCGTTAAGGCATGACTAAACCATGACATAAGGCCGCACCATGCCGGTTTAATAGCGGTTTTGTGGCAATGCCCGTGCCGTTATGGCGGCGTTATTCCTGCAGTGCGGTTAAGTGCGCGGCCACGCTGCGGGCGAGTGCTTGAGTCTCGTAGCCGCCCTCTAAAAGCGAAACAATCCGCCCCTTGGCATGGGTGTTGGCTATATGGACTAATGCTTGCGTGAGCCAAGCATAATCGGCTTCAACCAAGCCCCAACCGCCCATGTCATCAAGTAAATGGCCATCAAAGCCGGCTGAAATCACGATTAAATCGGGCGAAAATTCGGCTAGTCGGCCAAACCAAGCTTGCTCACAGGCCGCGCGCCAAGTTGCCCCGCGCGTGCCTTGCGGCAGGGCAACGGGCAGGCAGTTTCTGGCCAAAGCGGGTAGGCCGCTATAGGGGTAAAACGGGTGCTGGAAGCTTGAGCAAAACAAAATAGACTCATCACCCGCCACAATATCTTCCGTGCCATCGCCATGGTGGACATCAAAATCGATAATCGCCACACGATGAATGCCTGCTTGCGTGAGCGCGTAGCGGGCGGCAATTGCCGCATTGTTGAATAGGCAAAATCCGGCAGCTTTGCGGCGCCCTGCGTGGTGCCCCGGCGGGCGAATGGCACAAAATGCCCGCCGTGCTTGGGCGCCAAGCACCCAATCGACCGCCGCAATGCCACTGCCCGCCGCCCGTAATGCGGCGGGCAGGGTATGCGCCATCAGCACCACGTCAGTATCGAATTGCACGCCGCCTTGGGCGGGGCTGCTTTGAAAAATTTCATCCACGTACTCGGGGCTGTGCGCGAGGCAAAGCTGCGCGCGGGTGGCTTTGGGCGCGGTGAGATGGGTTAGCCAAGGCTCGATGCCTTGGGCGATGAGGTGATCTTGAATTTGGGTGAGACGACGGGCATTCTCAGGGTGTGGCATGCCCCCCGCTAAGCCATTGCTGTGCAAGAGGCAATCGGGATGGGTTAGGTACGCTAAATTCATCGATATGCCATCCTCACAGGTTATGCTGAACCTACATTCTGCGCGCGCACTCTTGGCGGTGCAAGATGCGGTGGGGGTTGAACTTGGTTTGTACGGTTCGCTTAAATCAGCCGTCGAAATCGTCGTGTTGATTAATCGTGTTGATTAATCGTGTTGATTCATCTAGGGGGGCGTTATGCCGGGCCATATTTTAGATTCGATGTTTAACCCGCGCGGCGTGGCCGTTTTTGGTGCCAGCGAGCGGCCGGGTGCGGTGGGCACAATGGTGCTTGAGAATCTGCGGGCTGCCGGGTTTGCCGGGGCGATTGTGCCGGTAAATCCGAAGCATTCAATGGTGCAAGGTTTTGCTTGCGTGCCGGATTTAACCCATTTGGATCAACCGGTCGATTTGGCGGTGATTGCGACCCCTGCATCCACTGTGCCGGGCATTTTGCGCCAATGTGGCTTGGCGGGCTTGAAGGCGGCGGTAATTTTGTCGGCCGGCTTTGGTGAAGGGGGCGAGGCAGATCGTTCGACCGGCAAACGGCTGATGCGGGAAAGTTTAGAGATCGCTCAGGGCTATGGCATGCGCTTGATGGGCCCCAATTGCTTAGGATTAATGCGCCCGAGCATTGGCCTCAATGCCACTTTTAGCCACAACCAAGCCTTGCCGGGCAAGCTTGCCTTAGTGTCCCAATCGGGCGCGCTGGTGACTGCGGTGCTGGATTGGGCGCAAAGCCGGGGCGTGGGGTTTTCGGCGATTGCGTCCACGGGCGATGCCGCCGATTTGGATTTTGGGGATTTGCTGGATTATCTCGCGCTGGATCCGCAAACCACGGGCATTTTGCTGTATATCGAAGGCATTAAAGATGCGCGGCATTTTTTAAGTGGCCTGCGAGCAGCCGCCCGCATGAAGCCTGTGATCGTGTTGAAATCGGCGCGGCATGCGGCCGGTTCCAAGGCGGCAGCCACCCATACGGGCGCCTTAATCGGGCGTGATGATGCCTTTGATGCCGCCTTGACGCGTGCCGGTGTGGTGCGGGTAGAGCGCATTACCCAATGGTTTTCGGCCGCCCAAATTTTGGCCAGTGGTTTGAAATTGCGGGGCGACCAATTATTGATTCTAACCAACGGCGGCGGGCCTGGCGTAATGGCGACCGATCGCGCGGCCGATTTAAATGTGCCGTTGGCGAATTTAAGCTTGGACACCATCACGGCGTTGAATCACGTATTGCCCGCCACCTGGTCGCAAAGCAACCCGATGGACATTATCGGCGATGCCACGGCCGAGCGTTATGCGGCCTCGTTGCGCATTGCACTCACCGACGGCAAAGTGGATATGGTGATTGTGATGCTCACCCCCCAAGCCATGACCGACCCCACCGCCTGCGCCAAAGCCATTATCGAGGTGGTGCGTAACCAAGCGCCCCCCACTAAACCCGTGCTGGCCTGCTGGATGGGTGAGGCCTTAGTGCAGGAAGCGCGCGATTTATTTGATGCGGCAAATATTCCGCAATTTCGCTCACCAGAAACCGCCGTTGAGGCCTTGTCTTACCTCATAGCCTACCGGCGCAACCAACAAATATTGCTGCAAACACCGGGGCCATTAACTATTGATGCGCCGGCAGATATTGAAGGCGCCCGCTTGATTCTAGCCGCCGCGCGCAAAGCCGGGCGCACCGTGCTCACCACCCGAGAATCGAAAGCCATTTTGAACGCGTTTCATATTCCCACCACGGCCACCATTTTGGCGCGTGATGCCGATGAAGCCATGCTGGCGGCAGAAAGTTTAGGCTTTCCCGTCGCCATAAAAATTAGTGCGCCCAGCCTAACGCACAAAACCGATGTGGGCGGGGTGCGTTTAAATGTTCGCAGCGTGCAAACTGCGCGCCAACAAGCGGCAGAGATGCTCGACAGCGTGCGCGCCAAGCACCCCGAGGCGGAAATTGAAGGCATCACGATTGAGCGCATGGCCGAGGTGGGGCACGCGCGGGAACTGCTGCTCGGCGTTACCCGCGATCCGGTATTCGGCCCTATCATCGCCTTTGGTTCGGGTGGGGTGGCGGTTGAAGTGATGCGCGATCGGGCACTGGCCTTGCCGCCACTCAACAGGCTATTGATTGAGCGCTTGATAGCCCAAACCCACGCCGCCCGAATGCTGGGTGCGTTTCGGGGCGCACCGGCGGTCGATCGTGAGGCACTCACACGCATCTTAATGCGCGTGTCAGAGTTGGTTTGTGAGCTGCCGGAAGTGGCCGCCATCGACATCAACCCCTTGCTGGCGGGCGAGTTGGCCGTTGTGGCGGTGGATGCGCGCATTGAGCTCACCGAACGCATGCCGCTGCTCGAACCCTATGCGCATTTGGCGATTCACCCGTATCCGGCTCAATTTCAGCAAGACCTTGTGTTAAGTGATGGTCGCCGCATTCATGTGCGCCCCATTCGCCCGGAAGATGCCGAAATGGAACAGCGCTTTGTGCGGGGCCTATCCGAGCAAACCCGCTACCTGCGGTTTATGCGCATGCTCAACGAGCTCACCCCCGATATGCTGGTGCGCTTCACCCAAATTGATTACGACCGTGAAATGGCCTTTATTGCCCTGCATCAACCCACGGCGGCGCCAGATAGCGAAAGTGAAATCGAAGTGGGTGTTACCCGCTACAGCCTTGAGCCCGATGGTGAAACCGCCGAGTTCGCTTTAGTTGTGGCTGATGATTGGCACAGCAATGGCGTGGGCAGCCAGCTGCTTGAGATTTTGATTGATTACGCGCGCCAGCGCGGCGTGCGCGTGTTGTTTGGTGAGGTGCTCTTGCAAAATACCCCGATGCGTCAGCTCGCCCAACGCATGGGCTTTACCGAACAAGTGCTAGAGACAGATCAGGACATGGTGCGTATCGCTCGGCACTTGTCATGAGGCATTGGCTTGGCTTATGCTAATAAAAGAAATCTTAATCATCAAGAGGAAATCGATATGAAACTCAAAGCAACGCTCATCAGCGCATTGGCTGCCACCGCCTTAACGCTCGGCGCAATGGCTCCGGCATTTGCCGAATTAAGCCCCGCCGATCGAGCTGAATTGGCCAAGCCTATCGTCGCGCTCATGCCGGTGCTCATGAAAAATGAAGCCGCGCTCAACCTAAATGCCGAGCAAAAAGCCTTTTTTGCCGACTGGATGAGCAAAATGCCAGCGCGGCGTGAAGCGGTTGAACGCAACATTGCCGAACTGCGCATCGAGCTGCGCCAAGTGATTCTGGCGGGCGCTGAGCGCGAAAAACGCGATCAACTCATTCAAAAAATTGGCACCGAAGAGGCGCATATCTTAACCATGCGCGCCCTCTGCGTGGAATCGGTTCGGGAGCATTTAACGCCAGAACAGTTCAAGCAATTAGTCGCTTTATATGAAAAAAAAGCAAGCTGAGGTTGGTTTAAACGCGGCGTTTAATTCAAACGCCAGTTGGTGACCCATTCAGGACTTGTTCCCCGCGGGTGTACAGATTGCCCTGTCTAATGAATGCCAACCAATCGGTAGACAAATTTGCCGCAAAAAAAACCGCCTTTCGGCGGTTTTTGTCATTATTGAATGAATTGGTCGGGATGAGAGGATTTGAACCTCCGACCACCTACACCCCATGCAGGTGCGCTACCAGGCTGCGCTACATCCCGAAAATTTTGAACGGATGGTGCCGTACAAAATGAAGCGCGAATCTTAGCTTAATTAGGCGAAAGAAGAAAGCTCAGATTTTATGATTTTTCGCTTGACCGTTGTTTGGCTGCGGTGGAGGATGCATCGGTAAACAATAAGCGGGTCTTAATGTTTTTCTGGATTTTTAGTTTTCTTGTTAATTTCAAAAGGTTTTTAATATGAGCCATGGTTTACATACGCACGCACCGCATGATGAGGCGGTTCATGAGGCAGCGCATGGGGGCGTTCCGGCGCCGCACAGTTTGAATCAGTGGGTGGCGATTTTTACGGCGTTAATTGCGGCGTTAGGTGCGATGGTGAGTTATCAGGGCAGTAATCTCATGAATGAGGTTTTGCTCTATAAAAATGAAGCGGTCTTAAAAAAAACGAAAGCAACGGATGAGTGGAATTATTATCAGGCGGTGAGCACAAAATCGCATTTAATGGAATTGGCCTTGGTGTTGACGACGCCTGATCGGGTGGCGGGTTTTAAGGATGAGATTGCTAAATACAAGGCTCAAAAAGTGGAAATTAAGCAGCGGGCAGATGCGTTGGAAAAGGAATCGGAGGACGCGAATGCCGAGTCGGCCCGCTTAAATAAGCCACATCATGATTTGGAAATTGCGATGATTTTCTTCCAAATTGCCATTTCATTGGCTTCAATTACCGCCTTAACCGGCCGCCGATGGTTGTTTGGGGCTGGGTTGCTTAGCGCCGCCGTGGGCATTGGCTTGTGGGGCATGGCGTTGGTTGCGATGTCATGAATGCGCAGGCTTTGCGTGACTCTGTGATTTATAGCTGGGATGGCTGGAATCAGGCGCTTTTTTTAATCATTAATGGGGCGCAGTGGCCGGGTAAGGATGCCTTGGCTTCGGCGGGCACCTTTCTTGGCGATCACGAGTGGTATCCGGTGGTGATTGCGCTGGCTTTGACCTTATCGTTGGCGCGCCCGCTCTGGGTTTTGCCGGAGCGGGTAGGGGTTTTTGTTTGGAGTTATTTGTTAAGTTGGTGGGTTATTGCCACGTTAAAACCGCTGCTTGATTTACCGCGGCCTTTGTCGGTGCTGGGCGATGGGGTGGTGCATGTGGTGGGTCGGCCGGAGTATGTGCATAGTTTTCCTTCGGGGCATGCGGCATTTGTTTTTTTGCTGTGGGCAAGCTTGGCGCCAGGCGCGGCTTGGCCTGTTCGGTTGGGGTTGGGTGTGTTTGCTTTTTGGGTGGCTTGGTCGCGCTTGGCGGTGGGCGCGCATTTTCCGGCCGATGTGTTGGGCGGGGCGCTCATAGGCTTGGCTTGCGCTGCGTTGGTGAGTGGCTTGTGGTGGGGTTTGCGGCGTTTGCGCGAATGATGTTCGGGCGGCGCGTGGGGTGCGAACTTACTGCGATTTGAGTGTGTGGGGGTATTGCGCGTTCTTGAGCACGAGGGGGCTAGGTTGAATGAGTGCAGGTTTGCCGAGATAGAATCCTTGTCCCCAGTCGATACCCATTTCGGCCAATTCTTGCGCGGTGGCTTGGTCGGTAACAAATTCTGCGACGGTAATCAGCCCAAGATCGGCGGCCATGTTTTGGATGTGCTGCACAATGCGTTTGGCTTTGTTGTTGGTGGTGATGTGGCGCACTAAGTCGCCTTCAATTTTCAGGAAGTGGAAGGGGAGGTCGAGCAAGTAGCGGTAGGAAGAGTAGCCGCTGCCAAAATCATCCAGCGCGAGTCGCAATCCAAAATCGAGCAGGGGTTGCAGGGCGCGAAGGGCTTCTTGGGTATCTTCTACCAACTCCCGCTCGGTGATTTCAATGACGAGCGGTTTGGTTTGGCGGCTGCTGGCTTGATCGGGGTGCGTGCAGGCGCAGGCATTCGTGGCGTTTAGGATGGTTTTGGCAATTAACTCGGGGTGATGCAGAAAATCGCCTGAAATGTTCACAAAATGCGCCCGTGACGAGCTGAAATGGCTGGTGACGCAGTAATTGATGGTTTGGTTGATAATCGCTTGATCGATGCGGTGCGCCAGCTGGAGCGAGGATGCCGCGGCGATAAACTCGCCCGCCGCTATGATTTTGCCTTGCGGTGTAATCATGCGGGCGAGGGATTCGTCGGCAACAATCAACCCAGTTTTGAGATCAAAAATGGGTTGAACGGCGGCAACAATGCGGTTTTCTGCCAATGCGGATTCGAGTGTGCCGCCGGTGATGTAGATGGATGGCCGGGTGAGTTGCTGGGCGCTCACTGCCCGGTTGCGCCCGGCGCGTTTGGCTTCAAACACGGCGGCGTTCACTTCGGTTAGGAGGCCTTGGCCCTTATCATCAAGGGCTGCATCGGCGGCTTTGAAGGTGCTGTATCCCACGCTTAAGCTTAAATGCCCACCAGGGATTTTTAAGGTTTTGGCCAGCGGCAGGCTGTGGGCTATGGTGTTGAATTGCTCGGCAATGGCTTGGGTTTGGCTCACGAGTGTTGCCGGTACGAGTGCCATAAACTCATGGCCACTCCAGCGGGCGAGCGCGATCTCACTTGGTATAGCTTTACGAAAGGCATGCCCCAGATCGTGGATGACTTCATCGCCGGTTTGATAGCCTAAAAAATCATTAATAATTTTTAAGCGATCAATATCAATCAAAATAAGGGCGCCAAGGCCTAACCGCCGTTTAATGCCGAGGAGTTGCAGCATTTGGCTGCGATCAATGAGCCCGGTTAGGGCATCGATGCTGTTTGCGGTGTTGTTTTGACATAAATGCAGTTCAAAGCAGGTGCCACCATCCACTTGGGATGTGTGCAAAACGGCATCGATTTTAAGATAGCCACTCGATTGCAGGCTAATGGGCAACCGGCTTTGATACTGTGCAGTTAGGCTTGTGAGTGGTGTGCCATCCCGCAGAAACAGTTTGCTTGTGATATCGGCGGGGCTGAGTGTATCGGATGGGGGCAGCCCCAGCAGCCGCAAAGCGCGCGGATTAATATAGCGCAGCGAGCCCGCGTTACTGATGATAAACACGGGTTGCTGGAGCCCATCGAGTAGTTCGAACGCGTCCATGGAGTTGCTATTTCCTAATATAAAATCGGTGCAAAATCATGTTTCAGCATACCGATATTTGTCTTGCGGGCGTATTTGTTTATTTTTGGTCAGCGCGCATGAATTAATGAGCTTGGCAGTTGCGCTCTTTAATGGTGTCTTGTATCGCTTGCAGTAAAACTGCTTTGAGCTGTGCGAGCTCGGTTTCATTGATGGTGTTGCCAAGCAGGCTGTCTTCGAGTGCGCCGGCATAGGTTTGAATGTGTTTAGCTTGGCAGCAGGCCGCCGCGCCGCGCAATTTGTGTGCTAAGTGCCGCAGCGCAATGAGGTCATCTTGCGGCATCGATAAGCTTCGGTAATAAATGGGTAGTTCATCGCAGAGCAGGGCGTTTAACACGCGGTCGGGCTCAGGCGAGCAGCTGCCGGTCATCGCATTCGGGGCGGCGGGCGCCATGGGTTGTAGAAATTGGCTCATCGCGTTAATTAACTCGCCCAATGAAATGGGTTTTGTGAGCACCATGTCTGCCCCTGCGCCTAAAAGCGATTGATGCACTTGGGATTGCACGTTCGCTGTGATGGCAATAATCGGTGTGTCTTTGTGCCGCGCTTGTTTGCGCAGCATGCGTACAATGCCGGTGCCGAGAATATCGGGCAGGTGCATGTCGGTTAAAATAATATCTAAATCCATTTGTTCGGCGGTATTTAAGCCGGTTTTGCCCTCTGCGGCGGGGTGAACGGTTAGGCCAATTTGTGCGAGCAGATTCATTAAATGCGCTTGATAAATTCGATCATCATCGATGACCAAGGCGGTGCGGCCGATAAACGAGGGCAAATTTTGATTGAGGCTGGGCGTCTGGGCGGGTTTAAGAGGGAAGTTTTGGGATGCTCGGCTCTGCGGGACTTGTTGCGCAATGCGGGGTAATAAGGATTGCAGCGCGCGTTGGCGAATAAACAGCGGGAGGGTAATCTGCGCCCAATCAAAGTTATGGAGTGGCCGTCCCTGCAAAGAAATGTAGGGATTTAGGCCAATAATTCGGGTGTGACCGATCATCCCTTTGAACCAGGCGGGTTGCTCGGTTTGCAGTTGCAACCATTGGGGTTCGTCGATAAACAGGCAGTTGATGCGGTTATCTTGCGCGGGATCGAGCACAATTTCTGTGCCAAAGGCCAAGAGGTGCCCGCGCCAGGCTTGTGCGTGGGTGGGTGATTGCGTGAGCACGCTGCATCGTTTGCCTTTAAGCCAAGGCTGCCCGGCGAGGGCGGGTTCTAAAATAGGGGCGGGCAGGATTAATCGAAAGCCTTGCCGCTGCGGACGGGTAGTCCCTACGGTGAGTTCGGCATCCAATTTTTGAGTTAACGCTTTGATGAGCTGGGCGGTAATCTCTAGGCTCATAAATAAAGGCTCCCCGCTGAGCATGTTCAAGCTAGGCGTTTGGTACTTGATTGATTGGGCTAAATCATTCAAGGGTTCGGCTGTTTTAGCGTCAATAATTAGCTCAAGGTAGTGACCAGGCGCAGAATTAGCCTCGGAATTGAGATCGGGTGCTGAAGGGGATGGCACTAAGCGGATTTCATCGCTCGGTTCGCTTACAAGTAAGGTGAGCGCGCAATCGCTAATGCCGGGTTGTTCAAGCAGAATGGCGAACAGGTTATCCAGCAGGCGGCGCAGCAGGCGAATATCCACTAAGACCTGCGCCGGTACATCTTGAAAACAAATATATTGAATTAAACCGGCTCGGTGTTGGGCGGGAATTTGCCATTCCGCCACCGCATCTTCAATTTGTAAGCGAATATCTGTTTTGCGGGGCGTGGCCGTTAAGCGCGTTGATGCCAGCTCGTAATAATCCAACACATTTTCGATGGTGAGTCGTAATTGGGCGTTGGCGGCACGAATAACGATTAATTCGGGGGTAATGCGCTCGTTAAATGCGGTCGATTCGTTGAGATTAGCCAGCGCATCGGCGGCGGCGCGGATGTGTCCTAAGGGCGTGACCCAATGCTGGTTGAGTTGGGCAATTTGTTGGGCCGAGGCCTTTATGGATGGGGGTGCTGTTTGCATTGAACTTGCGCTATTTTCAGCAAATTCGTGACGAAAACGCGCCCATCGCACGATAAAAGCCACGCCAAGCCAAAGCCCAAGCCAAGCCATGCTGAATCCAGCACGCGCGCCCGTGTTTTGAAGGGTGCAAAGCCACGACGCGGTATCGCTCGCGGGGGCGGTGCTGGGCGGGGTGAGCCAAGAAGTGAGCCATGGGGTTAACAAGATGCCGAGTAAAAATGGCCAAACGGGTAGGGGATAACGTTTTAAATTGGACCAAAACCGCCGAGTGTTTTTGTTGGGGTTTTTCAGAGTGCGTTTTGAAGATTGCATCGCCATCATATTGCGCTTAAACCTAGAATCAATCGTTGGACGGGTAGCAGTGCCGGCAAACAGATGACCGTTAAATCAATCAAATAAACTTAAGAAACCGCTGATTACCCCCCGTGTTCATAGGTTCGGCTTCGGCAACTCGGTTCGCGCCGGATTTAATCAGAGCTTCCTTAAAGCCTAATTAGGTGAACGCAACACCTTGAGGGGGCGGCCTAGTTAAAGGATAAGTTTCGTGCCACAGAGCGGCAGATTTAGTCCGCGCATAATTCATTTCGTTCTATTTTGTGTACTGTGCATGAACTTATCCGCTAGGGCAATAAATTAGGCAATAAATTAAGGGCACTGCGTAAGACATAAAATGCACGTTCAACCTCGTTACTCGGTTTAAGCTACTGTGTACTAATTTTAGAGAATTTGATGCCATGAATGTGAACCATACCGACGCCCCGCTCGGCCAATGCTTAGCCCAATTAGTCGGCAATACGCCGTTGGTGCGCATAGAGCGGCTTGATTTAAGCGCAAGCAGCCGGGGGAATCTGATTTTGGGCAAATTGGAGGGTAATAATCCCGGTGGATCGGTTAAAGATCGCCCTGCGCTGTGGATGATTGAGCAGGCGCTGGCACGCGGCCAAATTAAGATAGGAGATCGGTTAATTGAGGCGACCTCCGGCAATACCGGTATTGCGCTTGCGATGGTGGCCGCTTCGTTAGGGCTTGGCATGACGCTCATCATGCCCGACAACATGTCGCTTGAGCGGCGCCAATCCATGGCTGCTTTTGGTGCTGAACTGATTTTGGTGCCCAAAGCGCAGGGCATGGAGCGAGCCCGCGATTTGGCCGCAGAGATGGCGGCCCGGGGCGAGGGCGTCGTGCTCGATCAATTCAGTAATGCCGATAACCCGGCGGCGCACTTTGCTACCACCGGCCCTGAAATTTGGCGCGATACGCGGGGCAAAATCACGCATTTTGTTGCATCTATGGGCACCACCGGCACCATTACAGGTACGGGGCGCTATCTTAAACAGCAAAATCCCGCCATTCAGATTATTGGGGTGCAGCCTGCCGATGGCGCGCAAATCCCCGGTATTCGGCGCTGGCCTGCAGCCTATTTGCCTCGAATTTATGATGCCAGCGTGGTTGATCGCATTATTGATGTAGATCAACCCTTGGCAGAGGAAACCACGCGCCGTTTAGCGCGGCAAGAGGGCATTTTGGCGGGAATTTCATCAGGCGGGGCGATGGCGGCTGCCCTGCAGTTATCATCTGAGTTAACCGATGCGGTGATTGTGTCGATTATTTGTGATCGTGGCGATCGGTATTTATCGACGGGCGTATTTCCATCGGGCTAAACATTGGGCAGTACCTCTTGGCGGATCACGCCGAGGGCTGGCAAATGATCTTGGGTGTGTTGGAATCGGCCCACACCGCTTGGCCGTGCGCGTAGTGCACATCGCCTGCCACTAAGGCGGCCAGGGCGATGGGGTAGATTTGGTGCTCTAATTGATGAACACGCGCCTCAAGTGATTCAACCGATTCTGCCGGTGTGATCGCCAAAACGCCCTGAATAATCGCGGGGCCCGCATCTACCGTGGGGGTAACAAAATGCACGGTGGCGCCGTGCTCGGTATCTTGCGCTGCAAGTGCCCGGGCGTGGGTATTTAAACCCGGATGCTTGGGCAGTAGGGCGGGGTGAATATTGATGAGTTTGCCTAAAAAACGCTGCACAAACGCGGGGGTTAAAATCCGCATAAAGCCGGCCAACACCACCCAATCGGGCTGGCAGCGGGCGATTAAATCGGCCAAGGCGTCATCAAAAGCGGCCCGATCGGCAAAGGCTTTGTGATCGAGTACGGATGTGGGGATTTTTGCCTGTTGAGCGCGTTGCAATCCAAAGGCATCGGCGCGATTGCTGATGACGTGGATAATGTCGGCGGCAATCTCGTTTTTGGCGCAGGCGTCGATCAGTGCTTGCAAGTTTGAGCCATTGCCCGAAATAAGCACGCATACCCGCGCGCGCGGGGTAATTTGAGTCGTCATCAAAGCAATTTAGCGGTAAACGACGGGTGCTTGCTGGCCGCGCTCAAGCATTTCACCCAGTATCCACGGGCTTTCACCCATGGCGGTGAGCGCGTCTAAGGTGGCTTGCGCGGCGGTGCGCGCCACCACAATGACCATGCCCACGCCGTTGTTAAAGGTGCGTAGCATTTCACTTTGCTCAACTTTGCCGTGTTCAGCCAGCCAATCAAAAATTAGCGGCCGTTGCCAGCTCGATAAATCAACCGCGGCGGTTAAATTATCGCCGTAAACGCGCGGTAAATTATCGGTTAACCCGCCGCCGGTGATGTGGCACAGGGCATGAATTTCAATTGATTGACGCAATTGCAGCAGAGTTTTGGTGTAAATGCGGGTGGGCGCTAATACATGCTCAATAAACGCACGGCCATCGGCCATGGGGGCGCTTAAATCAGGCTCGGCGCGCGCCATGATTTTACGAATTAACGAATAACCGTTGGAATGAGGGCCTGAGGAGGGCAGCCCAATCAGCACATCGCCGGCTGCGACTAAATGCCCATCAATCATTTGATCGCGTTCGACGACGCCCACGGCAAACCCGGCTAAATCATAGTCGCCGGTGTGGTACATGCTGGGCATTTCAGCCGTTTCCCCGCCCACCAAGGCGCAGCCAGCCAGCTCGCAACCGGCCGCAATGCCGTTAATGACTCGGGTGGCAATCGGCACATCAAGGCGGCTTGTTGCGTAATAATCCAAGAAAAACAAGGGCTCGGCACCGGTGACGACAATATCGTTCACGCACATGGCGACCAAATCAATGCCGATGTGATCGTGTCGATCCAAATCAATTGCTAAACGCAATTTGGTGCCCACGCCGTCGGTGCCGGAAACTAAAACCGGGTCTTTGTATGTGTTGCCCAAGGCAAATAACCCACCAAAGCCACCTAAGCCACCAATGACTTCGGGGCGATTGGTGCGTTTTACAGCGGGTTTAATGCACTCAACGAGGGCTTCGCCGGCATCAATATCGACGCCCGCATCGCGGTAAGTAAGAGGGGTTTGATCGGCATTAATGGCGGGTTTGTTCATAATCAACGAGGGGTTTTTTAAGTAAAATGTGGGTGTAGTTTACACGAGGCGACGATGACTTCTGCGGATTATATGCCCCAATTGGTTCATACTGATTCTAATTGCTGCGTTTATTGATGAGGATGTTTGCTTTATGTTGACCTTGTATCAGTTTGAATCTTGTCCTTTTTGCTGGAAAGTCAAAGCGTTATTACATTTTAGTAAAATCCCGTACACGGTGATTGAAGTCAATCCGATGAATTCTAAAGAGCTGGAACCCTTGGGCTTGAAAAAAGTGCCGGTGCTGGTGGATGGCGAAAAAATTATTACCGAATCTTCCGTGATTATGGATTATGTGAACGAGCACTACACGCATCTGGGCTCCAATGATTCGGTCGCCGAGTGGCGCGCTTGGGTGGATGCCAGCTTGGTGCATTTTTTGCCGCCCGTTATTCATAAAAATTTTTCGACTTCATGGCAAACCTTTGGTTCTGTCTTAAAGCCGTCGGGTTATGGGGTGATGAAGCGCACACTGGTGCGCTTTGCGGGGGCTTTAGCCATGTCTCGCGTGGCATTAAAAAAAGCCCGCGAACGGGGTATTACCGATGCGCCTCGGGGCTTAACCGAGGCGGTGTTGCATTGGGTGAACGCGGGCTTGGCGGGCCAAGCCTTTCACGGGGGGAGTGCGCCTGATTTGGCCGATTTAAGCGTGTTTGGCGTATTTCGTTCCACCGATGGGCTGGCCGCTGTCGCGCTGGCACGCGCGGCAAGCCCTGCATTTGCGACTTGGTATGACGAACTTAAACAACGCACGCCCTCAAGTGCGGTGTAATTTCTACCGCCTGCCCGTGAGCGCGCGCCAGGCAATGCGGGCGCTGGCGGTGAGCTCGTCAACCCAAGCGCGTTGGCTGGCGCCTTGGTAGGCCACGGCGGGATCCACCTGAATTTGCCTGAGCACTTGCTCGGCTCGCGCGATGCACAATCGATAACGCATACCCCGCGCCCAAGGCTTACCCAGTGGCGCGGCGGCTTGCAGCAAATCGCGGCTGCGGCGCACATAGCGCTCACACAAACGCCGCCAAGCGAAATCCACCGTTTGCTCGGTGAAGTGCGCGGGGGTTACCTTATATTCGGCAAGCTCCGCCTGCGCAAGCCTTAATGGGCGCTGGGCGGCGTGCTCGCTGCGCGCGGTGAGCAGGCCATCCAAAATCAGCAGCGCGCTGATCAAGCCATCCATTTGTGCCGCTTGGGTTGGGTTTTTTTGCTGTATTGCCGCGTAATGGCTTGGGTGAAACCGCTGGATTTCTGCGCGATAAAAACGCATGAGATCGGCAAATTCCGCAAGCGGCGCGGGCGGGGCAGCGGGTTGCATGGTGGCGGGTTTAAACCACGGCAAAAAACGTAACACGGTAGCAGCCATGACAAATACTCTTAAATAAAGCGTGAATTAGGTCGGGGATTGGGTGTCGATAAAGTTCAGTAATTCAGCCGGCGTGTTGATAATGGCGTCTGCTTGCCAGTCTTCAATCGGCCGCTCGCCATCTAAATAGCCCCAGCGCACGGCAACCGCCCGCATGTGGGCGGCTAAGCTGGCTTGAATATCCCGTTCGTGATCGCCGACATAAATAATGTGTTGCGGCGGTAAACGCAGCCGACCCGCCGCATAAATGAGCTGATCGGGTGCAGGTTTGCGACGGGCTAAATCATCGCCCGCGACCACCACGGGTGGCGTCATGTTCAGCTCTTTGAGTAATTGTCGGGTTAAAAACCCCGGTTTGTTCGTCACAATCCCCCAGTTAAGCTTGCGCGCGGCAAATTCCAAAAGCACCGCAGCCAGCCCGTCGAACAGGCGGGATTGATGGGCAATATCCTGACGATAGAGCTGTAAAAACCGATCGCGCAATGCGCTAAAACCCATCTGCCCTGGGCTTAAACCAAAGCCGATTTCGAGCAAGCCGCGCGCGCCGTTGGATACCTGCGGGCGAATAGACTCAAACGCCAGTGGCGCCAAGTTGCATTCCAGCCGCAGCCGATTAAGCGCGAGGGCCATATCGGGCGCGGTGTCAATTAGGGTGCCGTCTAAATCAAACAACACCGCACGGATGGCGTTATTGGTCATCGCGACGGCACGCCAGAAGGTAGTTCACATCTAAATCTTGCGGGTTAAGTGCGTAGGCTTGGGTGAAGGGGTTGTAGGTGATGCCACTGAAAGCAACCGGCGTTAGTCCAGCCGCGCGCGCCATGCCGGTAAGCTCGCTCGGGGTGATAAATCGCTTGTGGTCGTGCGTGCCACGGGGCACTAACTTGAGAAGATACTCCGCCGCCACAATGCCAAACAGCCAAGATTTAGCGTTGCGGTTGAGTGTGGATAAAAATATCCAGCCACCCGGTTTGACCGCTTGCGCTAAGGCATGCACCACGCGGGCGGGCTCATCGACATGCTCCAGCATTTCCATGCAGGTAACAACATCAAACGCACCGGGATGCGCGGGCGCAAAGCTTAAAATATCCGCCAATTGATAATTAATGTTCAAGCCTTGCGCCTCGGCGTGGACGCGCGCGGCAGCTAAGGTGTCGGCGGCTAAATCTAAGGCAGTCACAGAGGCGCCGGCTTGCGCGAGTGCCTCGCTTAAAATCCCGCCGCCGCAGCCCACATCCAGGATGCGGCTGGCCTGAATGGGTGCCCGCTGGCCAATAAAATCTAATCGCAAGGGATTAATGGCATGCAGCGCGGCAAACGCACCCGATTGATCCCACCATTGATCGGCCAGTTGATTAAATTTAAATAACTCATCGGCGCGCGCACTAGAGCTCGGCTGTAGGGACATATCGAGAGATTCCATAGGATAAAGGGGGGGCATGATCATTCAGTTTAGCAGGATGCCCGTCGCAGCACCGCGTGCCAAACGGCAATAAAGTTTACGCGGTTGTTCGCGCAGCGGGATGGCGCTTTTGTGATAAGCTCATTCTTAGGGGGAAAACGTCCCCTTTATTTGTTTGATCGCCTTTTGTTCGGGTTTGAATCAGTTAAATTATTTTCATAGCTCAGGAGTGATGCGCCATGAATAGCCATTTAATGCCCACCTATAATCGCCAGCCTGTGACCTTCGTGCGCGGCGAGGGTGCGCGTTTGTGGGACACTACCGGCCGAGTTTATCTTGATGCCCTAAGCGGCATCGCGGTAACAGGTTTAGGGCATGCGCAGCCTGATATCAGCGAGGCGATTTGCGATCAGGCTAAAACATTGATTCATACATCCAACGTGTATGGCATTGAATGGCAAGCCAAATTAGCCGATAAATTGGCAGAAATCTCTGGCATGTCGTCGGTATTTTTCTGTAATTCGGGTGCTGAAGCAAACGAGGCGGCCATTAAGCTCGCGCGATTATTTGCCCACCAGAAAAAAATCGAAAATCCTCAAATTATCGTCATGGAAACCAGTTTTCATGGTCGCACGTTAGCCACGCTGGCGGCAACGGGTAACCCGTTAATCCAGAAAGGTTTTGAGCCTCTGGTTGGCGGGTTCCTGCGTGTGCCTTATGGTGATTTAGCCGCCATAGAGCAACTGGCCGCCGTGCACGATAATATCACCGCTGTGCTCGTTGAGCCGGTGCAAGGCGAAGGCGGGGTGCGCCCAGCGCCCAAAGGGTTCTTGCGGGGTATTCGCACGCTGTGCGATCAGCATGATTGGCTGATGATGGTCGATGAAGTGCAAACGGGCATTGGCCGTACCGGGCGTTGGTTTGGTTTTCAGCATGAAGAAGGCGTGCTGCCAGATGTGATGAGTTTGGCTAAAGGCTTAGGCAATGGCGTGCCGATTGGCGCCAGCGTGGCGGCTGGCAAGGCCGCTAAGCTCTTTGCCCCCGGCAATCATGGCACCACCTTTGGGGGTAATCCTTTGGTGTGCCGTGTGGGATGTACCGTTCTGAACGTCATTGAGCGGGATGGCTTGCTTGCTCGTGCCAGCGATTTAAGCACGCGGATTCGCGCTGGACTCATCGCCGGCTTTCAATCAGAGCCCGCCGTACTTGAGGTGCGCGGTTTAGGTTTGTTAATTGGGGTTGTGCTGGATCACCCGTGTGGTGAGTTGGTTCGGCGGGCGCTTGATCGGGGTTTGTTGATTAACGTGACAGCCGGTTCGGTGATTCGATTGCTACCGCCCTTGATTATGACCGATGAGCAAGCCGATGAGCTCGTCAGCACGCTCGTGGCGCTGGTGCAAGATTGGGTAGCTGAAAACACCGCTCAAGTCACCGATTAAGCGCGCTATCTTCGTGTCAGCAGCACAAAAATTCTGTGCGTGATACTTTTGAACCGAACATAACACATTCTAACGTATGGTATTTTAGAGATTTTACTATGACAGTTCGTCATTTTCTCAGTTTATTGGATTACACCGAAACCGATTATCGCCGCATTTTAGCTCGGGCGGCTGCGCTCAAGCAGGCTTATGCGGCGGGTATTCGCCCGGCTACGTTGCGCGCGCGTGTGCTGGGTATGATTTTCGAAAAAGCATCTACCCGCACCCGCCTATCGTTTGAAGCGGGCATGGCGCAATTGGGTGGCACGGCGATTTTTCTCTCCCCACGCGATACCCAATTGGGGCGGGGTGAGCCGATTGCCGATTCAGCGCGGGTGATGTCGCGCATGGTGGATGCGGTCATGATCCGCACCAAAGATCACGCGATGATCGAAGAATTTGCCGCGCATTCGAAGGTGCCCGTCATTAATGCACTCACCGATCTTAACCACCCCTGCCAGTTATTAGCCGATGTGTTCGCTTTCGAGCAGAACCGGGGTTCCATCCAAGGTAAGCGGGTTGCTTGGATTGGTGATGGCTTTAATATGTGCCACTCGTACATCAATGCAGCCCAAGTATTTGATTTTGAGCTTGTGATTGCCACGCCGCCGGGCTACGAACCCGATGCGAAAATTGTCGCGGCGGCAGGCTCGCGTATTCGGCTGGTGCCCACGGCGTTGGAAGCGGCCAAAAATGCCGATTTATTGGTCACCGATGTCTGGGCCAGCATGGGGCAAGAAGATGAGCGCGAACGCAGGTTACGCGATTTCTCTGGCTTCACGATTAACCAGGCGGTTATGGAACAAGCAAATACCGATGCCTTGTTTATGCACTGCCTGCCTGCGCACCGGGGTGAAGAGGTGTCTGCCGAGGTGATGGATGGCGCTCAAAGTATCGTATGGGAAGAGGCAGAAGCGCGATTGCACACCCAAAAAGCTTTGCTTGAGTTTTTAATTTTGGGCGATGTTTCGGCTGATTTATCCAATCCGCATTAGGAGGCAACGCGTCATGGATGTGGCAAGCCCGTTATTAAGCTCCCAGCAAATTTTAGTGCAAGGTTTGCGCAATGCCGTGCCGTACATTCGCGAACATGATGGCAAAGTATTTGTGCTGGCCTTTGGCGGCGAGGCGCTTGATGCTCCGGAGCGCTTTTCGCAAGTGGTGCGGGATGTGGTGCTTCTGGCCGATCTGGGGGCTCGTCTCGTGCTGGTACCCGGCGCGCGCCCCCAGATAAATCGGCGCTTAACCCAAGCCGGCATGGCGCAAAAATTTCATCAAGGCCTGCGGATCACCGATTTTGACATGATTGATCCGGTGACTGAGGCGGTCGGTGCGCTGCAGTTTGATCTCTTATCTTGGTTGTCGACCCGGTTAAGCATGTCCTCCGGTTCTGGTTTGGCTCAAAGGGTGCTCACGGGGAATTTTGTGACCGCCAAACCCATGGGGGTTATTGATGGGGTCGATTTGGGTTTTACCGGCTCGGTGCGGCGTGTCGATGTGGAGGGCATTCGCGATGCACTGGGCGATGGTTCAATCGTAGTGCAAAGTAACCTTGGGTTTTCACCGACGGGCGAGTTATATAATTTGCGCGCCGAAGAAGTGGCCGAAGCTTTGGCGGTGAGTTTGGGCGCTGATAAACTAATTTTTCTCACGGATCCCGTCGATAACTTGCCGAATGTTATGGCGCTCAATGACGTGCAAAATCTGCTCGATCATCCAGTTAGCCCGCTATCGGACGAATTTAGATTGCATTTAGAGAGTGCAATCCGCGCGTGTTCACGCGGCGTGGATCGGGTGCATTTAGTCGATCGCGATGATGATGGTGCTTTATTGGTTGAGCTATTTACCCGCGATGGCAGCGGCACCCTCATCTCAAGCGAGCCATTTGAACAGATTCGCCCCGCGAGTTTAAATGACATTGGCGGCATCGTGGCATTAATTGAACCGCTTGAGCAAACCGGTGTTTTGGTGCGTCGCTCGCGCGAGCAGCTGGAATTAGAGCTCGATCGATTCGTTGTGATTGAACGCGATGGCGATGTGATCGGTTGCGCCGCGCTGTACCCCTACCCCAAAGAATCAACGGCGGAGCTTGCCGCCCTCGTGGTGCACCCCGCTTACCAACGTGGGGGGCGCGCAGGGCGCTTGCTGAGTTTTCTGGAATTGCGCGCCCGCGCCGCGCAATTGCGCTCAATATTTTTGTTATCCACACAAACAATGGCTTTTTTTAAAGAAAAAGGCTTTATTGAGGAATCATTAACGCGCCTGCCCGCCGAACGCCAAGCGCTCTATAACTTCAAGCGCAATTCAAAAATATTTAAAAAATGCCTTTGAGCCCCCCTGTGGCAGAAAGCCACGCTCAGCCGGCGCACTGGCAGACTCAAGTTCAGCTCAACTTACCCAGCGGCGCGCCTTGTCCGGTGGAATTGGCCGCGGCTGCATTTGTTCGGCATTGGGGGGTGCGCGATGAACACACGCCGCATGCGCGACCAAGCCAAGATTGCTATCAACTCACCTATGCGATGGATGCTTGGCAATTATTTCCGCCCGTGCAGAGCGATGGCTTGGGCAAGCATCCGCTTTGGGTTGATTTTATTCATAATCCGAGATTTGCCCAAACGCTGTTACTGCGCGAACCTTTGGCAAAAGCCGCCGGCTTGCGCGCCAATCAGCGCCCCTTGGTGATTGATTTGACTGCGGGTTTAGGGCGAGATGCCTGGGCGTTGGCCAGCACAGGCTGCCGTGTTATGGCGTTTGAGCGGCACCCACTGGTGCATTTTTTATTAAATGATGGTTTGGCGCGCGCGCGCGCGCATCCTAAAACGCGTGCTATTGCAGAGCGCATTACTCTTCACCTCGGCGATGCGCGTCAGCATGAGGGATCATTCATTGATCATAACAACGCCCTAACCGCCCCGATTTGGCTGCTGGATCCGATGTTTCCTGAACGCAGCAAATCGGCCTTAGTTAAAAAAGATATGCGGATTTTTCATCACCTCGTGGGTGAAGATTTCGATGCCGACGAGCTATTTAACTGGGCGAGAAGCAATCCCGGCTCGCGCTGGATCGTAAAACGTCCCCCTCAGGCGCCCACGCTTAATTTTGAGCCCCCGGCACTGGTGATAGAAAGTGGGCGGGTGCGATTTGATTGCTATTTGCCAATCTCGGTGCCTGCTCGCAACTGATTGCGGCGCAATGGGCACTTGGCGTCTTAAAACCCCTAAGTTAAGCCAAAAACTGTGCAGATTAGTCAATAGCCTTATCAAAATCCCACGCAAAGCCTTCATCAAATAAGCCGGCTGAGAAATTTAAGTTAAAAAAAACACCGCAGAGGCGGTGTTTTTGGTTCGACAAAGCGCGGGTTAGCGCGCTAATAAATCAGTTGATTATTTGCCAACGCCTTCAGTAGTAACAACTACGCGGCGATTTTGCGCACGGCCAGCCGCAGTTTTGTTGGTTGCAACGGGATCTGCTTCACCCATGCCAACGGTTTCAATTTTGTTTGCTGGAATGTTGTGCGCAGTCAAGTACTTAGCGACTGTGTTCGCACGACGCTGTGACAAGCCGATGTTGTATTTCTCGGTGCCGATGCTATCGGTATAGCCGACGACTTTAATCTTAGCGATTGAGTTCATATCGCCCATTTCAGAAATTAACTTGTCCAGAGCTTGCTTGCCAGCAGGCTTCAAGTTGTACTTGTCGAAATCAAAATAGGTGTCAGCCGTTAAGGTGACGGTTTTCATTTCAGGGGCTGGTGGTGCTTCAACTAAAGCAGGCGCAGGTGCCGCTTCTTTAGGTTTAGCCAGCATGTCGGGATCGCAGGCCATGATGGCGGTTTCTGGGGTGACTTTGCCCACACCGTTATGGACGCATTTGCCATAAGGGGTCATAACTGGGTTGCCAGCACTGTCAAAAACATAGGGCGACAAAGGCAGGTCACCGAATTTTTTGTCGGCGCCAGAAGCGAAAGCCGTGCTAGACATTGCGACAGCAGCAATGACGCTCGCGGCAACTACGGTAAATTTATTCATCTGTAAGGTCTCCTTTCTCTAAAATGGACTCATGAGAATGTTAAGCATGATGCGCCAACTATTATGCCCGATTCAAGAACGAATAGTAGCGGTTGGCGGCTATTAAGCGCAAACAGCGTGTTGAGTTTTTGTCTGGTGTCGCTCAAATGGGCGGTTTTGTCGTGATTATTCAGGAGGTGTTCGCCCAATTTGGGTGTGCTGATGGAGTATATTTGGCGCTAAAATTTTTTTAAGTATCTGAATTTTATTAAAAAAACTCAAAGCACGGATAAAGCTTTGCCTTCGGGTTCTGTGGATGCTGGGTTTGTTGTCTTGTAGCAACAAGCGTGGCAATTGCGATACGCACAATGTTTCATGCGGGTGCAGTGGTTGAGCGCGGCTTGGTGTTTCATCGACCTGCACCCCATAGGCCGGATGGCTTTAGCGGGTATCTATACCGTTTGAACCGCTCTTGGCGTGCGTACTTGTTATCTTGTGGTAAACTTTGCGCTCTTTTTTCTTGGTGTACATCCAAGCATGTCGATGCCCTCAATCCGGATTGAGCGGTGTGTGGAATCTTAAGGATTAATAATGTCTGAATTTGCGCAAGAGGTGTTTAAGGTCAATCTCGAAGATGAGATGCGCCGTTCATATCTTGATTATGCGATGAGTGTGATTGTCGGGCGGGCACTGCCCGATGCCCGCGATGGTTTAAAGCCCGTGCACCGTCGCGTGCTGTATGCCATGCGTGATCTGGGTAACGATTGGAATAAGCCCTATAAAAAATCGGCACGTGTTGTGGGTGATGTGATTGGTAAATATCACCCGCATGGCGATACGGCGGTTTATGACGCTTTGGTTCGAATGGCGCAAAACTTTTCGATGCGCTACATGCTGATTGATGGCCAGGGTAACTTTGGTTCCGTCGATGGTGATGCGCCTGCGGCGATGCGGTATACCGAAGTGCGGATGGCCAAGATTGCGCACGAGCTTCAGGCGGATCTGGAAAAAGAAACGGTTGATTTTGTAGAAAACTACGACGGATCTGAGCGCGAACCGGCGGTTTTTCCTGCCCGGTATCCTAATTTGTTGGTCAATGGTTCATCGGGAATTGCCGTGGGGATGGCCACGAATATTCCTCCGCATAATCTGAATGAGATTTTAAATGCCACCATCGCCTTGATTGACGATGCCAACCTTGACGATGAAACCTTGCTCGGTTTTGTACCCGGCCCTGATTTCCCCACGGCGGGCATTATTAATGGGGCGGCGGGTATTCGTGAGGCGTATCTCACGGGTCGCGGGCGGGTTGTGATGCGGGCGCGCACGCATTTTGAGGAAGATGAACGCGCGAGCAAAGCCATTATCATCGTGACGGAATTACCGTATCAGGTAAATAAAGCGCGGTTAATTGAGCGAATCGCTGAGCTGGTTCGTGAGAAAAAAATTGAAGGCATCACCGAGTTGCGTGATGAGTCTGATAAAGATGGCATGCGGATTGTGATTGAATTGCGGCGCGGTGAATTACCGGACGTGATGCTTAATAATTTATATCAGCAAACCCAAATGCAGAGCGTGTTCGGCATTAATATGGTGGCCATTGTGGATGGCCAGCCGCGCACCTTAGGTTTGCGTGAGATTTTGACGGTATTTTTGCGTCATCGGCGTGAAGTGGTGACGCGGCGTACCATTTTTGACTTGCGCAAAGCGCGTGAGCGGGCGCACATCTTAGAAGGCTTGGCGGTAGCACTGGCAAATATCGACGCCATGATTGCGCTGATTAAAGCCGCGCCCACCTCAGTTGAAGCGCGCACAGCATTAATGGCGCAAGATTGGGATTCAGGACTGGTGCGCACCTTGCTTGAGCGTGCGGATGCCAAGGCCTCGCGCCCTGAGACCTTGCCCGCCGAATTTGGCATGCAGCAAGATGCCACCACGTATCGGTTGTCAACCGAGCAGGCGCAAGCCATTTTAGAGATGCGTTTGAACCGTTTAACGGGGCTTGAGCAGGATAAAATTATCGATGAGTATCGGGGCTTGCTCGATAAAATTATTGATTTATTGGATATTTTGCGCTCCGAAACCCGCTTAATGCAGGTGATTCGCGATGAATTGACCGCGATGCTTGATGAATACGGCGATACGCGGCGCACGGAAATTGTGTTTGATTACGAAGATTTGTCGATTGAAGATTTAATCGCCGAAGAAGACCGCGTTGTGACGTTATCTCGCGAAGGGTATATCAAAACGCAATCTTTAGGCGAGTATCAAAGTCAGCGCCGAGGTGGCCGGGGCAAATCGTCCACGCGGATGAAAGATGAAGATGTGATCGAGCAACTGCTGGTGGCCAGCACGCATGCTTGGGCATTAATGTTTACGAATTTGGGGCGGGTTTATTGGCGCAAAGTGTATCAGTTGCCCCAAGGCGCGCGCGGTGCTCGGGGTCGCCCGATCGTGAATATTCTGCCATTGCAGGAAGGCGAGCGCGTGAATGCCTTACTGCCGGTGCGCCATTTTGTTGATGATCACTTTATTTTCTTTGCAACTGCCACCGGGCAAGTGAAAAAAACCCCATTGAATGATTTTTCACGGCCAAGACAAGCCGGTATTATTGCAATCGATTTGCGCGATGATGATCGCTTGGTGGGCGCCGTGCTCACGGATGGCAAAAAAGAACTCATGTTATTCAGTGACGCGGGTAAATCGATTCGGTTCGCGGAAGAAGATGTTCGGTCGATGGGACGCACAGCGGGCGGTGTTCGCGGGATTCGCATTGATGACGCGCAAAAAGTTGTATCTTTAATTGTGGTCGGTGCAGGCCAAGTGCTTACCGCTACCGAGCATGGCTACGGCAAGCGCACGCCGATTGATGATTTCCCCTTGCAAGGCCGCGGGGGGCAGGGCGTGATTGCCATCCAAACGAGTGAACGCAATGGCCATTTGGTCGGCGCAGCGTTGGTGCAGGATGATGATGAGGTCATTCTTATCTCCGATGCGGGCACCTTGGTGCGAACTGAAATTAGCCAAATCTCATCGGTGTCACGCAATACGCAAGGCGTGATTTTGATTCGTTTGGGTGATAACGAAAAATTGGTGCAATTGGCCGCGGTTACGGCGGTTGAAGGGTTGGATGCACCAGAGTTAAAAGGATCGGATGCGGCATGGTCTGATGCGATGCCGCCAGTTGAGGATGTGTTGCCGCAGGATGATGATGCCGCCACGCCCGATTCGGTGTGAGCGCGAAGGTTTTAAGCTTTTTATTTAACCGTTTGTTTTGAATAGAGATCGGGAGTGAACATGGCGCGTGTATTTAATTTTGGCGCGGGACCCGCGGTATTGCCTGAAGATGTGTTGGCGCGGGCGCGGGATGAAATGCTCGATTGCGATAGCACGGGCATGTCGGTGATGGAAATGAGTCATCGCGGCAAGAAATTTGTCGCAATTGCCGAAAAAGCAGAAGCTGATTTGCGCACACTCATGGCAATTCCTGAAAATTATAAGGTATTGTTTTTGCAGGGCGGTGCCTCGGCGCAGTTCGCGATGATCCCGATGAATCTCAAAGCGCTGGGCGATGGTTCGGCCGACTATTTAAATACTGGCCACTGGTCTGAAAAAGCCGTGGCAGAAGCCAAACGGTTTATGAAAGTCAATGTGGTTGCCGATACCAAATCGAGCAAATACACCGTGCTGCCCGCGGCTCATGAGCTCACATTCAACCCCAACGCCGCTTACGCTCATTACACACCGAACGAAACGATCGCGGGTGTTGAATTTGGTTATGTGCCCGATACGGGGGCGGTGCCCTTGGTGGCGGATATGTCATCGACTATTTTGTCACGTCCGGTGGATGTGTCGAAATTTGGCATTATCTACGCCGGCGCCCAGAAGAATATTGGGCCGGCGGGTTTAACCATTGCCATTGTGCGTGACGATTTAATCGGTCATGCGGGCAAGGACGTGCCCGTCATGTTCGATTACAAAATCCACAGCGACAACGGCTCTATGTACAACACGCCGCCCACCTACGCTTGGTATATCGCAGGCTTGGTATTTGAACGTTTGCTTGCGCACGGTGGAATTTCGGCCATGGCAAAAATCAACGAGCGCAAGGCGGCCAAACTCTATGCCGCCATCGATCAAAGTCAGGGTTTTTACCGCAATCCGGTCGCGGTTAATGCCCGTTCATGGATGAATGTGCCGTTTATTTTGAAAGATGAAGCGCTCGATAAACCGTTCCTTGCCGAGTCTGAAAAAGCGGGCTTATCCGCTTTGGCCGGCCATCGTTCGGTCGGTGGCATGCGCGCCAGTATTTATAATGCGATGCCTGAGGCCGGGGTTGATGCCTTGATCGCCTTTATGCACGATTTCGCCCAGCGTCACGGTTAATATTTTTTAAGAGGCTCAATTATGTTCAAGATTCATACTCTGAATGCGATTTCTAATAAAGGCACTGATCGCTTGCCTGCCGATAAATACACCGTAGGTGCGCCCATCGATACGGCTGATGCGATTTTAGTGCGCTCAGCCAAAATGCACGACATGACCTTGCCCGCCTCGGTGTTGGCGATTGGCCGCGCGGGCGCCGGTGTGAACAACATTCCTGTCGAAAAAATGAGCGAGCAGGGCGTGGTGGTGTTCAATGCGCCCGGTGCCAATGCCAATGCGGTCAAAGAGCTGGTCATGGCAGGCATGCTGATGTCCATTCGTAACCTTGGCGCAGCTTGGGATTTTGCCCGTGGCCTCTCTGGTACGGATGAAGAAATTCACAAAGCGGTTGAAGCGGGCAAAAAAGATTTCGTGGGCTTTGAGTTACCGGGGCGCACTTTGGGTGTGATCGGTTTGGGTGCCATTGGCGTGCGTGTTGCCAATGCGGCCAAAGCATTAGGCATGCGCGTGATTGGATTTGATCCGGGCATCAGCATTGAGCGTGCATGGGAATTATCTCCAGAAGTGCATCAAGCGAGTAGCGTCGATGAAGTGCTGGCCAAGGCGGATTTTGTAAGCTTCCACGTGCCTTTGATTGACGCGACGCGCCACCTCGTTAATGCTGAGCGCTTAGCCTTTATGAAAGAAAACGTCGTGGTGCTGAACTTTGCCCGTGAAGGCATTGTGGATGAAGCCGCTATGGTGGCCGCTTTGGATGCAGGTAAAGCGCATGCGTATGTCTCTGATTTCCCAAGTAATTTAACTAAAAACCATCCCCGCTGCTTGACGTTCCCTCATTTGGGCGCATCAACCGGCGAGGCAGAAGATAACTGCGCGATTATGGTGGCCGATCAAATCAAAGATTATCTTGAAAATGGCAATATCCGTAATTCGGTGAACTTCCCCGAAGTGCGCATGGCGCGCTCTGGCGTGCAACGTTTGGCCATTGCCAATCGTAATATGCCGGATATGGTCGGCCAAATTTCGCACATTTTGGGTCAATCGAATGTGAATATTGAGCGTTTGATGAATGAATCACGCAAGCAGCTGGCCTACACCTTGATTGATGTCGATTCGGCTGTGAGCGCGCAAACCTTGGCCGCCTTGCGCGGAATCAACGGTATTTTGCGCATCCGCGTTCTGTAAGGATCGCGCAATGACTGATTCTGCGGATGCGGCAGGTGGCGGGCAAGATAGCCCGCCGCCCGGCACACTGGCTGAAGTCCGCCAACAAATTGATGCGCTTGACACCGAGCTTATAACGCTGGTGTCAAAACGTGCGCGCTTGGCGATGCGCGTCGCACAAATTAAAACCGCCAACCATGAGCCGCTATCCTCGTTTTATCGCCCCGAGCGCGAGGCTCAGGTATTAGCGCGTGTGCGTGAAAAAAACCCAGGCCCGCTCCCCGATGACACCATCGCTTGGTTGTTTCGGGAAATCATGTCCGCCTGCTTGGCTCTAGAGCAACCGCTCAATGTGGCTTGCCTTGGGCCCTCGGGCACATTCTCGCAGCAAGCCGCCTTGCAAGCCTTTGGTCATGGGGCGCAATTGGTGCTTGAGCCGGGCATTCCTGAAGTGTTTCGAGCCGTGGCAGCAGGGTCTGTGGATTTTGGTGTTGTGCCGGTTGAAAACTCAACGGAGGGCAGCGTATCGCAAACCTTAGATGCGCTGGCTTTCGGTTCGGCCACCAGCGCTTGGGCGGCGGGCGATGTGCAAATCTGTGGCGAGCTCTCGCTTAAAATTAATCAACAATTACTGGCTCGCGCCGATGCGGCAGGCTTGCCGCCTTCACTCATTGTTTCGCATGCGCAATCGTTGGCGCAATGTCGGGAATGGCTAGATGGGCATTATCCCGGCATTGAGCGAATGGCCGTACAAAGCAATGGCGAGGCGGCACGATTGGCCGCTGCGTCACCTGAGGTATTTGCGATTGGTCCCTTGCTTGCGGCATCGCTGCACGGCTTGCAAGTGGTGGCTGCGAATATTCAAGATAGCGTGTTTAATACCACCCGCTTTGTGGTGATTGGTCGGGATGCGGTGCCAGCATCGGGCTTGGATAAAACCTCCTTGGTTTTGTCGGTTAACAATGAACCGGGTGCCTTGGCGCGGCTGTTAGCGCCCTTGGCGGATTTTGGCATTGATGTCACCCGGGTTGAATCGCGCCCTGCGCGTGATCGGGCGTGGGATTATGTTTTTTTTATTGATTTTGAAGGCCATCAAACCGATGAGCGTGTGCAAAAAGCCCTATCGCGTATGCGACCGTTTTGTGGGTCGTTGCGTGTTTTGGGCTCCTACCCGCGCGCCCTCGTCTCTGAAGCCTCTTCACTTTAAGATTTAAGGTAAACACGCGTGCATCAGTCTGAACTTAATGGCCAGAAGCTTGCATCCCTTGCATTAGATTATGTGCAGGTTATTTCCCCGTATGTCATTGGCAAGCCAATTGATGAGGTGGCGCGCGAATTTGGATTAACCGATATTCTCAAACTGGCCTCAAATGAAAACCCCCTCGGTGCCAGCCCGAGTGCTCGCCGAGCGATTCAAGATTTAGCCGATTTGCATATTTATCCCGACGGCGGTGGCTTTGCCTTGAAAGCGGCGATTGCCCACGCATTTGATTGGGCACCCGTCGGTATTATTTTGGGTAATGGCTCCAACGATTTGTTAGAGCTTGTTGCGCGCGCCTTTTTAGCACCGGGTCGCAATGCCGTATTTTCGCAACATGCTTTTGCTGTGTATGCCTTAGCAACCCAAGCCACGGGCGCAAGCGCCAAAATTGTGCCAGCACTGCCCGCAACGCACCCCACCATGCCTTATGGTGCCGATTTAACCGCCATGGCCGCGGCGATTGATGACCACACTGCCGTCGTGTTTTTGGCCAATCCCAACAACCCAACCGGCACTTGGGTAGAAGAGGCGCAATTGCGCGCCTTTTTAAATGCAGTTCCGCCGCGGGTGTTGGTTGTGCTGGATGAGGCCTATAGCGAATATGTCGATCGCAGCCTGTACGCAGATGGGCGGTTCCCCGATGGTTTAAAGTTGGCGCGTGAATTTCCCAATGTGTTGGTAACCCGCACCTTTTCCAAAATTTATGGGCTGGCCGCGCTTCGAGTGGGATTTGCGGTTGGTGCGCCTGCGGTAATTGCCATGCTTGACCGGGTGCGCCAGCCCTTTAACGTCAATAGCTTAGCCCTTAAAGCTGCGCAAGCTGCGCTCGGTGATCATGAATTTATTGAGCGCAGCCGCGCCGTTAATGCGGCAGGGCTTGAGTTTATGCAGGCCGCGTTTGCCGCGCGAAACTTATCGGTGATTCCCTCGATGGCTAATTTTGTCACGGTGGCGGTGGGTGTTCCGGCGGGGCTTGTGTTCGATGCCTTGCTCAAAGAAGGGGTCATTATTCGCCCATTGGGCGGGAAAACCGACACCGGCGGGCTGTCTTGCCACATTCGCATCACCGTAGGCACTCAAGCGCAAAATGAGCGTGTGCTTGTGGCTTTGGATAAGGTGCTGGCTCAACTTCGAGCAGAGGTGCGCTAGATTTGGCTAAAGTTGAGCGGTTGGCATTAATCGGGCTTGGCCTGATCGGCGGTTCTTTAAGTTTGGCGCTCAAAAAAAATGAGCTGGTCGGTGAGGTAGTGGGCTACAGCCGGCAATTACCAACCCGCCTGCGTGCGCTGGAATTGGGGCTGATTGACCGCCCGGCTGATTCAGTGGCAGAGGCGGTGCGTGGGGCGGATGTGGTATTTATTGCCACCCCGGTTCAAGCCATGGGGTCTGTGTTTCAAGCGATGGCCACAGCCCTTGAGCCGCACGCTTTAGTCACCGATGGCGGCAGTGTCAAAGGCAGCGTGGTGGCGGCAGCAAAAGCCGCTTTACCGTGTGCGCAGTGGGCGCAGTTCGTGCCGGGGCACCCCATTGCCGGCACCGAGCGCAGTGGTCCTGATGCCGCTTTTGCGAGCTTGTTTGTCGATCATCGCGTCATTTTGACGCCATTACCTGAAAACTCAGCGGCGCTTGTGGCGCGTGCTGTAGCGCTTTGGGAATCGGTCGGCGCGGTGGTTGAGCAAATGGCTGTGCAGCATCATGATCATGTGCTGGCTGCAACCAGCCATTTGCCCCATTTGGCGGCGTTTGGCATGGTTTCGGCCTTATCGCGGCTTGAAGAGCGCTACGAAGTATTTCGCTATGCGGCCGGCGGCTTTCGCGATTTTACCCGCATCGCCAGCTCTGATCCGCAGATGTGGCGCGATATCTGCGTTGCCAATCGTGATGAATTACTACCCATGCTCGATCATTATTTAGATGAACTGTTGCGCCTGCGCCATTTAATTGATGCCGGCGATTCTGCAGGGATTGAGCGTTTATTTGTGGATGCCAAAGCGGTGCGCGAGGCCTTATATCAGCCCGCACAAGCGCATCCTGACTAATTTTACTAATTGAGTTGTTCTATGAATACTGCAACGTCTGCGGTCATCTATCGCACCCAAGCCCAATGGGCGCCATTAACAGGGCGCCTGCGTGTGCCGGGTGACAAATCCATCTCTCATCGCGCCATTATGTTGGGGGCGCTGGCGGATGGCGTCACCGAAATTAGTGGTTTTTTGCAAGGGGAAGATAGTTTAAATACCTTGCGATGTTTTCGGGCAATGGGCGTTGATATTACCGAGCCGAACCAAGGTTTTGTTCAAGTTTTCGGGGTGGGTTTACAGGGTTTGCGCCCGCCTGCGCATCCCTTGTACGTAGGTAATTCCGGCACCTCCATGCGTTTGATGGCCGGTATTTTGGCCGGGCAAGCCTTTGATACCGTGCTTGAGGGCGATGCGTCGTTGTCACGTCGGCCCATGCGCCGCGTCATCGAGCCGTTAACCCAGATGGGCGCGGTAATTGAATCAGCCGAGGGTGGGCGATCCCCGCTCACCATTCGCGGCGGGCGCAGGCTCAAGGCCATCAATTATGTCTTGCCCATGGCCAGTGCGCAGGTTAAATCTTGTGTGCTTTTGGCTGGGCTTTATGCGGCAGGCACCACCTGTGTCACCGAGCCTGCGCCCACGCGCGATCACACTGAACGCATGCTCACAGGGTTTGGTTATACCGTGCACCGAAGCACAGCAACCGCCTGCGTTGAGGGTGGCGGGCGCCTAACTTCAAGACAGATTGAAGTGCCGGCGGATATTTCTTCAGCGGCGTTTTTCATGGTTGCCGCCAGCATAGCGCCTGAGGCCGATCTTACCCTGTTGCACGTGGGCATCAACCCAACTCGCACCGGCATTATCGACATCTTAAAACTCATGGGGGCGGATATCACCCTGCACAATCCGCGTGATGTGGGCGGCGAGCCGGTTGCGGATATTCAAATTAAAAGCGCAGCCCTCCAGGGGATTGATATTCCTGAATCTTTGGTACCTTTGGCCATTGATGAGTTTCCGGTTCTGTTTATTGCTGCGGCCTGCGCGGTAGGACGCACTGTGCTCACAGGCGCAGAAGAGCTGCGCGTCAAGGAATCCGACCGCATTGCGGTGATGGCCGATGGTTTGCAAAAACTCGGCATTAACGCCACGCCAACCTTTGATGGCATGGTGATTGAAGGGCAGGGCGCGGCAGCGCTGCCCTTTGGCACGGCTGAAATTTGGAGCCAAGGGGATCACCGAATCGCCATGGCCTTTGCGGTCGCAGGCTTGCGTGCGCATGGCGAGATTACGATTCATAACTGCGAGTTTGTTGAAACGTCGTTTCCGGGTTTTGCCGCGCTGTTTCGGGGTTGTGGCGGCGGGCTGCAAGATACCGTAGCGCATGAGGTGAGCGCATGATTCCCATTATTACCATTGATGGCCCCAGTGGCTCCGGCAAAGGCACGCTGGCGTGCAGGCTGGCGCAGCGTCTAGGTTTTCATTTGCTTGACTCAGGCGCGTTGTACCGGCTCACGGCACTTGCGGCAAAAAAACAACAGATTGATCTCGTCTCGCCACAAGTCGCTGCGATAGCAGAGGCGCTTAACGTGCGGTTCGATGCCGATGGCGCGGCTTTTTTAGATGAAGTTTGTATCGATTCCGTGTTGCGTACCGAGCAAACCGGCGCCATGGCGTCACAAATAGCCGCGAGAGCCGATGTTCGAGCCGCTCTGCTCGCGCGGCAACGCGCATTCGCCAAAGCGCCGGGGTTAGTGGCCGATGGCCGAGATATGGGTACGGTTGTCTTTACCGATGCTAAAGCAAAATTTTTTTTAGATGCCAGTGCAGAAATTCGTGCCGAGCGGCGTTATAAACAGTTGATCGGGAATGGTTTAAGTGCTAATTTAGCCGCCCTCATCGAAGAGATACAAGCACGAGATGATCGGGATCGAAATCGGGCGATTGCGCCATTGATTCCCGCCCCCGATGCCTTGGTGATTGATTCAACTCTTCTCACGATTGAGGCCGTCGAAGCGCAGATGATGGATTTCATTCGCGCCAAAGGTGTTATCACCTGACGTTTTTTTAGATGTTTTTTTCGGACTGCCAACCCAAGGATGCGGACTGGCCAGCCTTTTAACCACCACGACAGACAGTCATTCGGAGCGTCTGGTCGTATTTTTTGGAACGATGTTTACATGTCAGCTCAATTTGAAAGCTTTGCCGATCTTTTTGAAGAAAGTCAAAAAAATGCAGTGATGCAACCGGGCGCCATTATCGAAGGCACGGTTGTTGCGATTAACGGCGATTACGTCGTGATTGATACTGGTTTGAAATCTGAAGGCGTGATCCCCGCCATCGAATTTTTAGACGAAAACGGCGAAATGACCGTTAAAGTCGGCGATAAAGTCGATGTGGCGCTCGAATCGGTTGAAGATGGCTTTGGTGAAACCAAGCTCTCCCGCGAGAAAGCCCTGCGTGCCCGCGCGTGGACCACCCTCGAAAAATCCTTCAAAAACGAAGAAATTGTCACCGGTCGCATTACCGGCAAAGTCAAAGGCGGCTTTACCGTCGAAATGGGCGAAATCCGCGCGTTCTTGCCGGGCTCATTGGTCGATGTGCGTCCGATCCGTGACACCACCTACCTTGAAGGCAAGGATGTCGAATTCAAAATCATCAAACTCGACCAAAAACGCAACAACGTGGTCGTTTCTCGTCGTGCCGTGGTTGAACAGGAGTACAGCGCCGAACGCGATGCGCTGCTCGATCAACTGCAAGAAGGCATGGTGTTGCGCGGTGTGGTTAAAAACCTCACCGATTACGGCGCCTTCCTTGACTTGGGCGGCATCGACGGCTTGCTCCACATTACCGACATGGCGTGGAAGCGTGTTAAACATCCCTCTGAAGTCGTCGCGATTGGCGATGAAGTGGATGTCAAGGTATTGAAATTTGACCGTGATCGTAACCGCGTATCATTGGGCATGAAGCAGATGGGTGAAGATCCTTGGAGCGATTTAGCGCGCCGCTTCCCGATTGGTGCTCGCTTCTTCGGCAAAGTCACCAACTTAACCGATTATGGCTGCTTTGTTGAAATCGACAATGGCGTTGAAGGCTTGGTGCACGTATCCGAAATGGATTGGACCAACAAAAACGTTAACCCAGGCAAAGTGGTGTCGGTGGGTGATGAAACTGAAGTTGTCATTTTGGACATCGATGAAGAACGCCGCCGTATTTCTTTGGGCATGAAACAGTGCCAAGCGAATCCTTGGGATGCGTTTGCTTCTACCCATCAGAAAGGTGACAAAGTCAGCGGTCAGATTAAATCTATCACCGACTTTGGTGTGTTTATCGGCCTTGAAGGCGGTATTGACGGCCTGATTCACCTATCGGATTTGTCTTGGAATGAATCCGGTGAAGAAGCCGTGCGCCAATTCAAGAAAGGTGAAGAGATTGAAGCGGTTGTCATTGCCATTGACCCTGAGCGTGAGCGCATTTCATTGGGTCTCAAGCAGTTAGAAAGCGATCCGATTGGTGATTTCTCTGCGGATAACCAAAAGGGCAAAATCATCAACGGTACCGTGCGTGAAGTGGATGCGCGCGGCGCGGTGATTGATTTGGGCAATGGCGTTGAAGGCTATTTGCGCGCTTCGGATATCTCGCGTGATCGTATTGATGACGCCCGCACCGTGCTCAAAGAAGGCGATGCGATCGAGGCGAAAGTGATGGGTGTTGATCGTAAAAACCGCATGGTGAGCTTGTCCATTCGCGCTAAAGATTCACAAGAGGAATCTGAAGCGATGGAAGAGATGAGCCGCACCACGGTGAGCAACCCAACTTTAGGTGATTTGCTGAAAGAACAACTCAATCGCGCGGATTAATTGGCCGTTTGAGTGCGCAATGAACGCCATCATTCGAGATGGCGTTTTTTGTTCTATCGACGCGGTTAATCGCCGCCGCTATAAAACAACATCGAAAATGCAGGGTGCAGTGCCGTGTTTTTTCTGGGTTGGTTTAAGCACAACAGCAAGACGAGCCGCAACCGGCGCTCCTAACTATTTATAGTCACTAAAATCAATAAAATGGGATGACTGGCATGACAAAATCTGAATTGATTGACCGATTGGCTGATCGGCAAAAATATCTTTCGATCCGCGATATCGATACCTCGGTGAAGCTGATGCTGGAAGAAATGATCGCCGCCATGGCGCGCGGCGAACGGATTGAAATTCGTGGTTTTGGGAGTTTTTCTTTGAATTTTCGCCAGCCGCGGATTGGTCGAAATCCCAAATCGGGCGAAAGCGTATCGCTTGAATCAAAATATGTGCCGCATTTCAAACCCGGTAAAGAGCTGCGTGAACGGGTGAACGAGAAGGCTGGCCAAATCATTCGCAGCGAATAAGAGCCGACGCATGTCCTCGCTTTATGTGGCCTTAGATTTCTCTGATCCAAGCCAAGCCCTGACACTTGCGGATCTATTAGATGCACAAAGTTGCGGCTTAAAGGTAGGCAAAGAGCTCTTTGTGCGCGGCGGGCCTAACTTGGTTCGCACTTTAGTCGATCGCGGTTTTGATGTTTTTTTAGATCTTAAATTTCACGATATTCCGCATACCGTGGCACAAGCGTGCTTAGCGGCTTGTGATTTAGGCGTGCGGGTTGTGAATGTGCATGCCGCCGGTGGCCGCGCCATGTTGAATGCCGCGCGCGATGCGGTACCGCAAACGCCGGGCGCCCCCGCCTTAATTGCCGTCACTGTATTGACCTCAATGGATGAAACTGCGCTGGCTGAGGTGGGTATTGCTCGCCCTCTGGCCGAACAAGTTCAGCTCTTAGCGGGTTTGGCCTTTGATGCGGGTTTAGATGGGGTTGTGTGCTCGGCATGGGAAGCTCGGGCCATGCGCACCCTGTTTGATCGGCCAAACCCCGTTATTATCACGCCAGGTATTCGCCCGCCAGGCTCTGCCTTAGATGATCAATCGCGCGTGATGGCTCCCTCTGACGCCATGGCGGCCGGTGCCACCGCTTTGGTTGTGGGGCGCCCTATTACACGCGCAAGCGATCCTTCGGCCGTGGTTCAAGCGATTCTAGCAAGTTTGCGCTAAATATCTTCGCGGGCGGTTTGATGAGCCAAGCGTTCATCTTGCCCAAGCGCTTATTTTCAACATTCGGAATGTGCCGGCTCTTTGTTGCGGGCTTGGTTGATTTAATTGGGGGCGAATTCATGGGCGCTTACGGCTGAGTCAAGGTCGAACGCGCCATTGATTTTCTGGTTATGGATTTCAACCCAAATCATTAAATCATGCAGGGCACGGATGTTTTCGACGTACTGAATGGTGGCCTCGCCGCGCGCAAAGCCGTTGCGTAATTTGGCGTAAATTTTCGGGTTAGATAACTGCGTTAAGCGTTCGCGAATATCCCGCCAACGATTCGGATCGCCCCCTTGCTCGCGTGTGAGTTCAATTGCATCGTTTAAATGCCCAAGACCAATGTTATAGGCGGCAAGCGCAAGGTAAGTTAAATCGGGTTCGGATGCTTGATCGTTGATCTGGGTGCGCAGGTAATCTAGATATTTTGCTGCCGCCGTAATATTTTGTACCGGGTTGCCGGGGTCGGTTAAGCCAATATAAGCAGCGGTCGGGGGCATGATTTGCATCATGCCGTAGGCGCCTTGCTCGGATTGGGCATCGGGCTGCCATTTGGATTCTTGGTAGCCCATGGCGGCTAGGAGCCGCCAGTCGATTTGGTATTTTTTGCCCGCCGCCTTAAAAGCGCTTAAATAAGGCGAGATGCGTTGATCGACATCATCGACAAATTGCTGGGCGAGCTTTTGATCGAGTTGCTCAAATTGCGCGTAATGCCGGTCGATCAAATTTTTGAGCTCGTTGTTCTGGCGGATTTCAGTGAAAAATTTAACCGATGCGGTGTAGAGCGAGCGATCAGCTATGCGAGAAAATGCCCACGCAAAGGAAACAGGTGGGCCTAAATCGGTGGCAATTCGGATTTTATTCGACATTTTTTGCCCCAGCATGGCCTCGTGTGAGAGCACAACGGCATAATCGACTGTGCCATTTTCGAGGGCTTGCAAGGTATTAATGCCACTATCTTCGAGTTGAATGCGAATGGCATAATCAGGCTGCTCATGGCTGGTTTCGGCGGGCGATGCCTGCTCAATGCTGCTGAAAGGCACATTGAGCAGACCCTTATTGGATTGCTCGGTGAGCCAGTTTTGGCTATTGGAGCCTTGCTCAACGGCTAAGGGGGCATTGCCTATATCTTGCAAAGATTTAGGCTTTTCAACACCTTGACGATAAATAAGCTGCCGGCGAACCGATAAATAACTCGGCCCATACCGAAATTGTGCTTCGCGCCCGAGGCTAACAACCAACCCGGCCGCGGCAAAGTCCGCTTGATTACTGGCAACTAGGGCGTAGGCATCATCGATATTTTTAGCCACGATAAAATGCACGCCGAGCCCTAAATAGTGCGCAAAACGGGTCACCAGATCGTATTCAAGCCCTTGAGGGCGTGTTTTATCGGGTATATAAATGGTGGGGCTAATTAACGTGGCGACTCGCAGATACCCTCGCGTTTGGATTTGCTCAAGCTGGGGTGTTTTGGTAAACGATTGGCTGAGTTCCGCTGCTGAGTTTTGGATGTTGGGCACGCTTGGCGGATAGGTTGTAAGCCACCAAATCAGCGGCACAATCACAAGGCTACCGACGCCCAAGAGGCGTAGCCACCAAGGTGCTGTTGTTCTGGCTGGCAGCGGTTCTGGCGGGCTTGTCACGGCAAATCGGCTCGCTTAATGGGCCGTGCAGGAATTACCCGCGTTTTAATACACATAGCCAATATGCAGGGCGACCACGCCCATGCTTAAATTAATCACATCGACACGATCAAAACTGCTTTCCAGCATGAGTGCTTTTAAGGCTTCTTGATCGGGATGCATGCGGATGGATTCGGCCAAATACCGATAGCTATCGGCATCTTTTGCCAAAATTTTGCCCAAGGCGGGTAGGGCGGTGAACGAATAGAGATCGTAGGCCTTGCTAAGTAGGGGGGAGATGGGTTTTGAAAACTCCAGAACAACTGCCCGACCGCCGGGTTTGAGCACCCGCGCCATTTCTTTTAGCGCCATGCCTTTGTCGGTGACGTTGCGCAGGCCGAACCCGATGGTGACGCAATCAAAATGATGGCCGGGAAAGGGCAAATACTGGGCATTGGCGAGGCAATAATCTACATTGCCGACCACGCCGGCATTATCGAGTTTGGCGCGCCCTTCACTGAGCATGCTTTGGTTGATGTCGGAGAGCACCACAAAACCTTTTTCCCCGACTAAACCGGCCATCTTGAGGGCTAAGTCCCCCGTGCCCGAGGCGAGATCAAGGGCGTGCATGCCCCTGCGCAAACCGGTGTGCTCTAAAGCCACGCGCTTCCAGAGGCGGTGAATGCCAAATGACATGGCATCGTTCATTACATCATAGCGATTAGCCACGGAATCAAACACTTGGCCTACTAATTTGGCCTTGTCTTCGAGCGGGACTTGGGTGTAGCCGAAATGGGTTTTTTCAGTCATGCGCGGCTCCCTGTGTGCCTTGAGCGGGTTTTGATGCGGCAAGCACATCAATGATGGGGGTGTTTTGGGGTTTTAATGCAACGTTGCGATCAAAACCGACTTGCGCTAATCGATTAAGATACCCTTGCCAGAGCACACCGTGTTGCTGGCAAAGGGTGTGCAAGGTGCGCCAATCATATAAGCCGCTATCATGGCCATCATCAAAGGTGAATTTGAGTGCGTAGCGGCCAACGGGTTCAATCGCCAGGATTTTGACTTGCTCTTTGCCGAGCACCAGCATAGGCTCGCCGCCGCCGTGGCCGCGCACTTCGGCTGAGGGGCTGAACACGCGCAAATACTCGGCAGTCAGCGTGCCAGAGGTTGCATCGCTGAACGTGAGCGTGACGCTATTTTGTGGCTTGTGCCAAATGATGTCGGTTAAAAGAATCATGGGCTGAGTCTAGAGAATAAACCGGCTGAGGTCTTCGTCTTGCGCGAGAGCCCCTAACCTTTTATCGACAAAATCGGCATCAATCAGCGCGCTTGCATCGGCTTTGCTGTCGGCCGCAAAACTTAATTCTTCCAATAAATGCTCCATGACGGTGTGCAGCCTTCGCGCACCGATATTCTCGGTGCGGCGATTCACCTCAAACGCAATTTCGGCAATTCGGGCAATGGCTGAATCGGTGAAGCGCACGGCAAATTGCTCGGCGGCCAGCAGCGCGGTGTGCTGGCGGATGAGGGCAGCATCGGGTTCGGTTAAGATGCGCACAAAATCTTGAGCCGACAGCGCTTCGAGTTCCACCCGAATGGGCAGGCGGCCTTGGAGCTCGGGGATGAGATCGGAGGGTTTGCTTAAATGAAACGCACCGGAGGCGATAAATAAAATATGGTCGGTTTTCACCATGCCCAATTTGGTATTCACGGTGGAGCCTTCGATAATTGGCAGTAAATCGCGCTGCACGCCCTCGCGGGAAACTTCGCCGCCACCGTGTTCGCCGCGCTTGGCTACTTTGTCTATTTCATCAATAAACACAATGCCGTGCTGTTCAACGCGCTCAAGCGCAGCGGCGCGCACCTCCTCGTCATTGAGTAAATTGCCGGCTTCTTCTTCGATGAGCAAATTTAGCGCCTCTAAAACCGGCAGACGGCGTTTATTGGTTTTGCCTTGGTTAATATTTTGGAACATGCCGCGAATTTGGCTCGCCATATCCTCCATGCCCGGCGGCGAGAGAATGTCGATATTGCCGGGGGCTTGGCGCAATTCAATCTCAATTTCGCGGTCATTGAGTTCGCCCGCGCGGAGTTTGTCGCGAAATTTCTCTCGAGTATTGCGATACGCCTCGTCTTGACGAGAATCGCCCTCATGGGGCCAGTCGCTCCCGCGTGGGGCGGGCAGTAAAATATCCAGCACCCGATTTTCACCGGCTAATTTGGCTTTATCGCGCACGTCGATGAGGGCGATTTGGCGCTGCATTTTCAAACCCACATCGGCTAAATCGCGGATGATTGATTCCACATCGCGCCCCACATACCCCACCTCAGTGAATTTAGTGGCTTCCACCTTGAGAAAGGGGGCATCAGCGAGTTTGGCCAGTCGCCGCGCAATTTCAGTTTTGCCCACACCAGTGGGACCAATCATGAGGATATTTTTAGGCGTGATTTCGCCGCGCAGAGGCTCGGGAATTTGTTGGCGGCGCCAGCGATTACGCAAGGCGATTGCCACGGCGCGTTTGGCAGCGGCTTGGCCGACGATGTGTTTATCGAGTTCAGCTACAATTTGTTGGGGGGTTAAGTTCATGCGTCGAGTACTTCAATAGTCAGGTTGTGATTGGTATAAATGCAAATATCGCCCGCAATGTTGAGGGCGGCTTCGGCAATGCCGCGCGCCTCAAGCGCGCTATGGCGCAGTAAGGCGGTGGCGGCAGCTTGGGCAAACGCACCGCCGGAACCGATGGCAATCAGATCGGATTCCGGTTCGATCACATCGCCATTGCCACTGATGGTGAGCATGTGGGTGCGATCCGCCACTACGAGCATCGCCTCCAGCCGTCGCATGGCGCGGTCGGTGCGCCATTCTTTGGCAAGTTCCACGGCGGAGCGCAAAAGATTACCGCCGTATTTTTCGAGTTTGGCTTCAAATTTTTCAAATAGGGTGAAGGCATCGGCGGTCGCGCCGGCGAACCCCGCTAAAACCTCACCATTGTAGAGCCTGCGCACTTTGCGGGCATTGCCTTTGACAACCGTGTTGCCGAGGGTAACTTGACCATCGCCGCCAATGACGGTCTGGTTATTTTTGCGCACACACAAAATGGTGGTGCCGTGAAAGTTTTCCATGTACAGCCTTTGCTCTGGAGTTTATCGGATTAGGTGGAATTAACACTGATTAGTGTGGGTTGCTTGTGCCAAATATCAATCGCTCGGCTTAATTTTTTATTGCAGGCTCGGCGTCAGGCGCTGTTTTTTGGCGTTGCGCGCGCGGGTGCGCGGTTTCGTAAACGGCTGCTAAGCGTTGAAAATCCAGATGTGTGTAAATTTGCGTGGTGGCCAAACTTTCGTGCCCCAGCATTTCTTGTACTGCCCGCAAATCGCCCGAAGATTCCAATACATGGGTGGCAAACGAATGGCGTAATTGGTGGGGATGCAAGGATTGCCCGAGCGCGGTGTGCTGCGATAAACGCGCTAAGCGATATTGAACCGAACGGGTGGTGAGCCGTGCGCCCAGCCGGTTGACAAATAAGGCCGGTTCGCTGGCATCGCAAAGCAAGCTTCTTCGCAGCGGTAACCAAGCTTCAATGCGGCTGATGGCTTGGCTGCCGACCGGCACGAGCCTTGTTTTATTGCGTTTGCCGGTGACCCGGGCAATGCCCTCGGCAAGATTGATATCACTTAAATTTAAGCTGACGAGTTCGGCCACCCGCAAGCCGCTGCTATAGAGCAATTCAAACATGCAGCGATCGCGGTGCAGCAAAAGGCTTTCAGCCAAAGGTTGATCGAGGAGTTGGTTGAGCGTTTCAATCGCGGGGGCATTGGGTAACTTTTTGCTGGCTTTTGGGGATTTTAAAGCCTCGGGGTTTGCGGGGCAGGGAATAAATTCGCTGCGCCAATAGCGCAAAAGCCAGCGCAGCGCGGATGATTTACGCGCGATACTGCGATTGCTAAGTCCGGTTTCACGGCAGTGCGCAAGATAGCCGCGCAAGCGAATATCATCGAGTGTGGCGGGTGAGGGTATCGATTGCGCGCAAGCAAAATCTTCTAATTGTTGCCAATCGATGAGATAAGCCGAACGGGTTTTTGGCGCGAGCCGGGCGTTTTGAAGTAGGGCGCCGCGTGCCTGCGCCATAGCGGCAGAAAATTCAGCGCAGGCGGGCAGCAGTGCCATATTGGTCATGGTGCGAGAGGGCGCTCATCAGGCAAAAAGGTCGACACTAACTCACCGATTTGCGTTAAAAATAAGGTGCCTTGGCTTGGGTTAAAGCCATCGGGGGCGATGCGGCCTAACGCGAGAATCCAGCGCGGTTGAGCCAAATTGGCACCGATGGCGATTAACGCCGCAGAACCGGTGTCGGGTAATTCGGCGCCGAACAGCGCATGGCGTTGCGCCTCGCTTAAGCGACCACATAGGGGCGTTCGGCTGGCTAAAAAGCCTTCGAGTAGGCCTTGGGTGGCGGGATTGAGGGCTTGCAGAGCGATTAACTGCGCGGTATCCACGGCAAAATGTTGATGCAACAACGTCACTACCTGTTCGGCGGTGCGTTGCGGTGCGCAAAGCAAGGCGCAGGCAAATTCATGCAGCACCCGATCAAGGGCGGCGTTCGATTCGGCCGTGGCGCGCAGCGCATTCAGGGTCGATTTTAGCCTTGCCAGTTGTTCGCGATAAATTTGTAACTGCGCGTGCGGCAATGAGGTGACTCCTGCCGGCGGCAGGGGTAAGGTCAATTCGGCCACAAGCTTTGGCTGTTGGTGGAGCAAAGCCTGCAGCACGGGGGATAATTCCGCGGCACCGAGTGAGGCGAAATAATCAGGGTGAGCGGCTAAAAACGCCGCCAAAGTTGGCGCATCCGGCAATTTGATGTCAGCAAGCTCTGGGGTGCGGATACGGACGGTGGCTTCAGTCATCATGATCCATGTTTTTTAAGGTTTAGTTATCTTTTTAGCACAAATTTGTAGAACCTTAACCCTAATACCCCAGACCTGCAATGAGTTGCACAGGCTGCTAGGCTAGTGCAGCGGCGGCAGGTCAACCATTTCCACTTGCTCGGTGAGTTTAATCATGCGCTCCACAGGGGTGACCCAGACCATGCCATCACCCCGATTGCCGGTATGCCCAACCTCAACTAAAACTTGCAGTACGCCTTCCACCAGATCATTCGGGCAAAGAATTTCAATCCGTACCTTGGGGCTGTAGTCGGTCAGCTCATCTTTGCCGCTGAGGCTTTGTCGGCGCTCGTTGGCTCCAGCACCTTCTACTCGGGTGATGGTCATGCCGGGAAAATTTTTGATATGCCGGAATGTGCTGCGGATTTTATCTAACCGGTGCGGCTGAATGATGGCTTTAATTTCTTTCATTGTGTGTTCTCTTTAAATTGGGTGATGAGAGTCACGCCGTGGGTGTGGGCGTGACGAATGGGTTTTAGGCCTCGATGCGGCGCTCCTCAAAGAAGCGATACAGCGTGGGCAACACCACCAAGGTGAGTAAGGTTGAGGTAATAAGACCGCCGATGACCACAATGGCCAAGGGTCGTTGCACTTCAGAGCCTGGCCCTGTGGCGAACAAAAAACGGCAGCAAGCCCAACATGGCGACGGTGGCGGTCATCATGACCGGGCGAAACCGTTGTTGGCAGGCTTGGGATATGGCTTGAAGCTGCGATAAACCGTCATCGCGTAGGCTGCGGATGTAGGAAATAAGCACCACGCCATTGAGTACGGCAATCCCCCACAAGGCGATAAAGCCAATCGATGCGGGTACGGAGAGGTATTCGCCGCTAATGAGCAAGGCAATCACGCCACCAATCGAGGCAAACGGTAACACCAGCATAATCAGGCTTGCCATGCGCAGCGATTTAAACAACATAAACAGTAAGAAGAAAATCGCGGCAACGGTGATGGGGATAATCACCATGAGGTGCTTCATCGCGCGATCCATATTCTGGAACTGCCCACCCCATTGCAAAAAATAGCCTTCGGGCATGGGCGATTGGGCTGCAATGGCTTTTTGCAGCTCGGCCACAAAGCCGCCTAAATCGCGATCTTGCACGTTCACGCCCACCACAATACGCCGCTTGGCATCATCGCGGCTGATTTGATAGGGGCCATCTTCTACCGCAATGTGCGCCACATCGCCTAGGGGCACGCGCGCGCCTTCGGCCGAAACGAGTTGCAGGCGGGCAATATGCTCTGGGTTATCGCGATACATTTCAGGATAGCGGAGCTGTACCCCAAAGCGCCGCTCTCCCTCGAAGACCTCGGTGGCAATCCGCCCGCCGATGGCGGTTTCGATCATGTCATTCACATCGGCGATATTTAAGCCGTGGCGCGCCAAGGCGTTGCGATCCACATCAATGTTCAAATATTGCTGACCACTAATGCGTTCGATGCGAATATCGCGTGCGCCGGGCACTTGCGCCGCGATGCGGGCGATGTCTTCGGCCTTGGTTTTGAGCGTGTCTAAATCAGCGCCAAAAATCTTCACCGCCACATCGGCACGCACGCCGGTGACCATCTCATCCACCCGATCCGAAATTGGCTGCGCCATCACTAATTGAATGCCGGGCAAGACGCTGAGTTTGTCGCGTATCGCCTCGGCGATCGTATCTTGCGTCCAGCCTTGTGGCCATTCGTCGCGCGGCTTGAGCGACACAATCGGGGTTGATTCGTTTTGTCCTTGCGGGTCGGCTGGGCTTTCACCGCGTCCAAGACTGGAGACGGCCAGCTTCACGCCGGGAACCTCCATTGCAAGCTTCATCGCTTCGTGTTCGATTTTGATCGACTCATCCAAGCTGATGCTCGGTACGCGCATGATGTTGGGCACAATCGAACCTTCTTTCATTTCTGGAATGAACGAGGTGCCGAGCTGGCCAAATAGCCCTCCTGCGACAATCAGCAAGCCAACAGCGGTGTAAGGGTGAGCGCCAGCAACAACGAGACTGTCAAGGCAATCGCAATGGTGAACGCCAGCGGTGCGAACATTTTGCCTTCCATGCCTTGCAAGGTCATGAGCGGCAAGAACACCAAAATAATGATGCTCACCCCAAAAACCACTGGTGTGCTCACCTCACGCGTGGCTTGAAGCACCACCCGCAGGCGGCTCTCGCCCTTGTTTTCGGGTCGGCCGAGATGCGCGTAGGCGTTTTCAACCACCACCACCGCCCCATCCACCATCAAACCAATGGCAATCGCCAAGCCGCCCATCGCCAAGCCGCCCAGCGACATTAAATTAGCCGATAACCCCATGTAATTCATGATGATGAAAGTAATAAGCGGCGTGAGAATCAGCGTGACTACCACAATGATCGACGAGCGCCAATCGCCCAAAAATAACACCAGCACGATGATCACAAACAGCACCGCTTCCAGTAACACCTTGACAACGGTAATTAACGCGGCATCAACTAATTCACTACGATCGTAAAACGGCGTGATTTTTAAGCCGCCGGGAATTAAGTTTTGCGCATTAATCTCGGCCACGCGATTTTGGATTTTACTGACCACCTCTTTGGCATTACCGCCGCGAATCATCAGCACCGTGCCGCCCACTGCTTCGGTTTCGCCATTTTTCAGCAACGCGCCGTGGCGCACCATGTGACCAATGCGTACCTCGGCCACATCCCGCAAATACACCGGCGTGCCGCTCACCTCTTTAAGCACGATGTTTTCCAGATCGCCAATATCACGCACCAAGCCAAAACCGCGCACTAAATACTGCTCTGCGCCTTGTGGCAGCAAGCCACCGCTGGCATTGGCATTATTATTTTGCAACGCCACCATCACATTATTCAGGGTTAAACCGTAATGGCGCAGGCGTTACGGTTGCGCCAACACCTCGAACTGTTTGACGTAACCGCCCTGCGAGTTAATTTCCGCCACCCCAGATATGCCGGGCAACAAGGGGCGAACCACCCAATCTTGTGCAATGCGCCGCTCCATCAGCTCGTGTTGTGTTAATTCGCGTTGTCCATCGTCGGCGCGCTCCAACGTGTACTGATACACCTCGCCTAGACCGGTGGACAGCGGGCCTAATACCGGCGTGACGCCGGCCGGCATTTTTTGGCGCACCTCGGATAAGCGCTCCATAACGAGTTGACGGGCAAAGTACACATCGGTGGCGTCCGTAAAGACCAAAGTAATCAGCGACAAACCGTTTTTATTCAGTGATCGCTGTTCCTCCAAGCCCGGCAAACCGGTCATGGCAATTTCCAGCGGCACGGTAATTAAGCGTTCCACCTCCTCGGGCGAGCGCCCCGGGGCTTCGGTGGCGATTTGTACCTGCACATTGGTCACATCGGGGAACGCATCCACCGAAAGGTTTTGCACCGCGTGCAAACCAAACGCCAATGCAACTAAGGCGAGAACCGCCGTTAGCAAGCGTTGCTGCAGCGAAAAGCGGATGAGAGCGTCAATCATGTGATTACTCCAATTCCGTACGGCGGCGTTCGTTATTGAGATGGAACGCGCCGTCCATCACAATCACCTCGCCCCCGGTTAAGCCACCCAGCACGGGGCGCTGGCCTTGGTATTCGGCACCCAACGCCACTTGGGTTAAACGGAACGTGCCGTTGGCTTGCTCAACAAAAACGTAATCCCTATTATTTTCACGCACCACCGCGCGCGCCGACACAATCGGCAGGCTCCGCGCGTTTTCTTGAATTTCCATCACGGCCAGCATGTCGGGCTTGAGGCGGCCATCGGCATTGTCCACATCGCTACGCACTGCCACGGTGCGCGTTTGCGGGTTCACCGTCGGGCTGATAAAAATCACCTTGCCCGCACGCGGCGCATCCTCATCCAAGGCAGGGAAGTTAATGCGCACGGTTTGACCGATTTTTAAATCGGTAGCCGCCTGTTCCGGGGCTTGCGCCACCACCCACACATGCGATAAATCGGCTACCGTAAACGCATCATCGCTGGGTTGCAGCACTTGCCCGGGCGCGATTTTTCGCTCAATCACCGTGCCGTCGATACCAGCCGTCATGAGGGCGTTGGAATCAATTTTGCGGGTCTTGGCTAACGTGCTCATCGCTTTATCGCTCATGCCCAGCACCCGCAACCGATCGGCTAAGGCGCTGACATCAAAGCGCAGTTCCTCAAGAGTTTGTTCGCGGCGTTGCAATTCCGCCTCACTAATCACGCCGCTTTCCAATTTGTGCGGGACAGGTTTAAATCGCCCGCGCAAAACAATGTGCACAAAAGCACCCTAGGGCATTTTCGTACCGGTACGATGAGTTAGGCGAGATCGGGCGGCGGTTTGAGTTGATTGGGGCGGAAGGTGGTGCGCGTGAGACTGCGCGCGCGCGCGATTGATTGAACGGTCGATACGTGCGCAGGGGGAATACATGCCAGCAGATCCAGCTCATGATCGAAGGGTTCGATATCGATTAGGGCGGATGCTGTGGTTTGGGTGTGTGATAACTCGATGTTGTAGGTACCAAAAACCTGCGCCGCTTGCGCCAGAGCGCCGCAGGCGTTCAGGGAAAACAACAACAGGGCTACAAACAACAATCGAGCGATATTCATGTCATGAATATCACATAAGCCGCCTTGCTAATTCAACATTTTTATTCACCCCTGTGTTGGGTGGATGATTATTGTAGCGCGGGGCTGGGCACAGGTTTTGATTTGCTCTATTATTTGTCGGCTTTTTCCCTTGCCGGGTCAGTATCCGGGCGGGATGAGCGAATAATTCCAGATTCGGAACACGCTGCCGCACGATGGCAACCCACCCCGTATCGCCCCTGAAACACGCGGTTTTTTGTAGGAGCCGCCACTGCCAAAGGAGAGCGTCATGCCGACGATTACCCTGCCTGATTCCTCACAACGTTATTTTGATCACCCCGTCAGCTTGGCTGAAATTGCTGCCGATATTGGCGCTGGCTTAGCGAAAGCTGCTTTGGCCGGAAAAATTGACGGCAAGCTCGTTGATTTATCTCGCGTGGTTGAAACCGATGCCAAGGTGGCTATTGTCACCGCCAAAGACCCTGAAGGCTTGGAGGTGATTCGTCATTCCACCGCGCATCTCATGGCTCAAGCGGTCAAGCAGCTATACCCCCAAGCGCAGGTGACAATTGGTCCTGTGATCGACAACGGCTTTTATTATGATTTCTACTTTGATCGGCCATTTAATGATGACGATCTGGCGGCGATTGAAGCGCGCATGCACGAATTGGCCGCAACGGGTGATGTACTCGTTCGCAAGGTGGTGGATCGAGCCGAGGCGATTCGCTATTTCCATGATTTGGGCGAAGCCTTTAAAGTGGAAATTATCGAAAGTATCCCCGGCAATGAGGAACTCACCCTCTACACCCAAGGCGATTTCATCGACTTTTGCCGAGGGCCGCATGTCCCCAATACCAATCGATTGGGGGTGTTCAAATTAATGAAAGTGGCGGGCGCCTATTGGCGAGGGGATTCAAAAAACCCGATGCTCACCCGCATCTATGGCACCGCGTTCGCAACCGACAAAGAGCTCAAAGCGCATTTAACGCAGCTGGCGGAGGCGGAAAAGCGCGATCATCGCCGCATTGGCAAGCAGCAAGATTTATTTCATTTCCAAGAAGAAGCGCCGGGGTTGGTGTTTTGGCATCCCAAGGGTTGGGCTTTATGGCAGGTGATTGAACAACACATGCGCGGCGTGTATCGAACATCCGGTTATGCCGAAATCCGTTGCCCGCAAATTTTAGACGTGAGCCTGTGGAAAAAATCCGGTCATTGGGATAACTACCAAGAAAATATGTTTTTCACCGAGTCGGAGAAACGCACTTTTGCGGTTAAACCGATGAACTGCCCCGGCCATGTGCAAGTGTTTAATCACGGCCTGCATAGTTACCGTGATCTGCCGATTCGCTATGGTGAATTTGGTGCCTGCCACCGTAACGAGCCCTCGGGCGCACTGCACGGCATTTTGCGTGTGCGGGGATTCACCCAAGATGACGGCCATATCTTTTGCATGGAAAGCCAGATTGAACCCGAGGTTCGGGCATTCCACGCGCAAGCGCTGGCGGTGTACGCCACCTTCGGGTTTACCGATATTCAGGTCAAAATCGCGCTGCGCCCTGACAAGCGGCTCGGCACCGATGCGGTGTGGGATGAAGCCGAGGCCGCCTTGCGCGGTGCCTTGGCGGCGGCGGGTGTGAGTTGGACTGAATTACCCGGCGAGGGCGCGTTTTACGGTCCTAAAATTGAATACCACCTCAAAGATGCGATTGGTCGCACCTGGCAGCTTGGTACCATTCAGGTTGATTTCATGATGCCCGAGCGTTTGGGCGCCACTTATGTCGATGAACACAGTGAGCGTCGCCATCCGGTCATGCTACACCGCGCCATTGTCGGTTCAATGGAGCGCTTTATCGGGATATTGATTGAACATCATGCCGGGTTTTTGCCCTTGTGGCTTGCGCCCGTGCAAGCCGTGGTCATGGGGATTACTGACAAGCATGCCGCGTATGTTAAAGAAGTCACCCAGCGACTGAAGACGGTTGGCTTGCGGGTTGAGGAAGACCTGCGCAACGAGAAAGTCGGCTTTAAAATTCGTGAACATACCCTAGAGCGTGTACCGTACTTGCTGGTGGCTGGCGATCGGGAAATGGAAACCGACTCGATTGCGCTGCGCACCCGGGAAGGCCAAGATTTAGGCGTGGTAACCATGGATGCCTTGCTGGAACGACTCACCACCGAGGTGCGCCTGCAATCGCAAGGTTAATCTGGCTAAAACTACCGCTATCTCATGGCTAAAAGCTGGTGTTTTGCCGGCTTTTATAGCGGGTGCGCATCAATTGCCTGTTTCAATGGTTGGCAATGCGTATTAACATGCCCATCTTCTAAGATTCGGCTTCAAGCTGAGTCTTTAAGGCGATCTTCATCATCGCGCGCCCCAAGGTTAATGGGTGTGCTGATTGAAGATTACATTTTTAGTATTTTGAGGATAAGAACATAGCTCAGCTCCGTGCACAAACGCCCCCCGCCACGCGTGATTCCGATGAACCGCGTATCAATGGTGAAATCACCGCCCGTGAAGTTCGACTCGTCGATGAAAATGGCGAGCAGGCCGGCATCGTGCGAACGCGCGATGCGTTGGATCGAGCCATGGCGGTCGCCCTTGATTTGGTTGAAGTTTCCGCAACCGCCAATCCCCCTGTTTGCAAAATCATGGATTACGGTAAATTTAAATATCAGCAGAGCAAAAAACTCGCTGAAGCGCGCAAAAAACAAAAACAAATTGAAGTGAAGGAAATTAAATTCCGCCCAGGCACCGAAGACCATGATTATCAGGTCAAAATGCGCAGCATTATTCGGTTTTTGGAAGAGGGCGATAAAGCAAAAATTACCTTACGCTTCCGTGGACGCGAAATGGCGCATAAAGAAATTGCCGGCGAGCTGCTCGATCGAATCGAAAAAGATTTGCTTGAGCTGGCAGTCGTAGAGCAGCGACCGAAAATGGAAGGCCGTCAAGTGACGATGGTATTGGCACCTAAAAAGACGAACTAACGCGCCAAGAGCAGGAGAATCACTTGATTTTTCTTGAGGTTGTGCTTATAGTTTCGCGCCGCTGAATTATGTGCTGTTTGGGCTTGCCTAAGCGGTTCTTAATTTGTGCGCTTCCCCGTGGCGTTAGGGGTGTAGCCCTTGTTCGTCATTGACTTGTCTTTGAATTGTTTTGATTCATAGCTCAAGGATTGGGAAATTAGCCTCAATTGCGTTCATTAACTCCGACGCATTGGGCCTTACTTACATCACGGTAAAACTGGAGTCGATCATGCCGAAGATCAAATCTAATCGCGGCGCTGCTAAGCGGTTTAAAATCACTGCGGGCGGTGTTAAGCGTAAACAATCGCACATGCGTCATATTCTGACCAAAAAGTCATCCAAGCGTAAACGTCAGTTGGGTTCACCCGCGTTCGTGCACGAGCGTGATGTTCCTTCAATTCACATCATGTTGCCCTACGCGTAAGGAGAGCTGAACCATGGCCAGAGTAAAACGGGGTGTCAACGCCCACGCAAAACATAAAAAAGTCTTAGCGAAAGCAAAAGGTTATTACGGTGCCCGCTCACGCACGTTCCGTGTTGCGCATCAAGCGGTTATTAAAGCCGGCCAATATGCATATCGTGACCGTCGCGCTAAAAAACGCGTATTCCGCGCATTGTGGATTACCCGCATTAACGCCGAAGCGCGCAACAACAACTTGTCCTATAGCCGTTTGATGGATGGTATTCACAAAGCCAACATCGAAATTGATCGCAAGGTCTTAGCTGATTTGGCTGTGTTTGATAAGCCCGCTTTTGCTGCAATTGCAACACAAGCCAAGGCCGCGTTGGGGCTGTAAGCTTTATCAACTGAGCGGATGAGAGTTGGATACAATTAGGCGCTCACATGAGCGCCTTTTTAATTAAGCCTGTGGCTTAATTATCTAAATAAAAGCGGGGTGCGCAATGCCCGTGGTGCGTACTGAGCACCCTGCGGGCATGGCAAGCCTATAGTTTGCCAAAATGTGGGCAAAAGAATAACGGTACGACCGATAAGACAAGGAGCGGGCGCGTGACAGATCAATGGGCGAATATCCAAGCTGAAGCAGAAAAACGCATTGCAGAGGCCGCCGACGGAGCCGCACTCGAAGACGTGCGGTTGCATTATCTCGGCAAAAAAGGCGCAATTACCCAAATGATGAAAGAGTTGGGTGGCCTTGAGCCAGAGGAACGCCGCGCGCGGGGTGCCGACATCAATATTTTGAAAGAGGCCGTGATGACCGCTTTAACCGCGCGTCGAGATGCGTTAGCGGCGGCGGCTTTGGCGCAAAGGCTGGCTGGCGAGCGCATTGATGTTACCTTGCCGGGTCGCGGTAATCCGCCGGGTGCGATTCATCCGGTTAATCGCATGATTCGCAGGGTATCGGATATTTTTGGCTCCATGGGGTATACCGTAGCGCAAGGGCCTGAAATTGAAGATGATTGGCATAACTTTACCGCGCTCAATATTCCGCTTACCCACCCTGCGCGCGCGATGCACGATACGTTTTATTTTGATGCTGAGCGGTTATTGCGCACCCACACCTCGCCGGTGCAAATTCGTGCCATGCAGGCCAATACGCCACCGCTTAAGGTGATTGCGCCGGGGCGGGTGTACCGCTGTGATTCCGATATGACGCATTCGCCGATGTTTCACCAAATTGAAGTGTTGTATTTAGATGAAACGGTGCGCTTTACCGATTTGCGCGCCACCTTGGAGCAATTTTTGAGCGCGCTGTTTGAGCAAGATGATTTACCCATCCGCTTGCGCCCCTCTTTTTTTCCGTTCACTGAGCCTTCAGCCGAGGTGGATATCCAATGCGTCCACTGCCACGGCAAAGGCTGCCGGGTGTGCAAAAAAACCGGCTGGATTGAAGTCTTGGGTAGTGGCATGGTGCACCCCAACGTCTTGCGTTCGGTGGGACATGATCCGGCGAAGGTGAGCGGTTTTGCCATTGGCATGGGGGTCGAGCGACTCGCCATGTTGCGCTATGGCGTGGATGATCTGCGCGCCTTTTTTGATAATGACCTGCGGTTTCTTGAACAGTTTGTTTAAAACTGCGCCGTTACTCCTTACCGCTTAAAATCGCGAGAATGTTATGAGATTTTCAGAGTCTTGGTTGCGTGAATGGATCAATCCCCCGGTTGATACCGCTCAATTGGGGCATCGCCTCACTATGATTGGGCTTGAGGTGGATGCTATTGAACTGGCCGCCCCGATGTTTTCAGGCATTGTTGTGGCGCTTGTGTTGTCGGTTGAGCCGCATCCTGAGGCCGATAAACTCAAAATTACCCGCGTGAGCGATGGCGCAGCAGAGTTTCAAATTGTGTGCGGTGCGTCCAATGTCATCCCCGGAATACGGGTGCCATTGGCCACAATCGGGGCGCAATTACCCGATGGTTTGGTGATTAAATCCGCTAAATTACGCGGCGTGCCTTCCGAGGGTATGTTGTGCTCGGCTGCCGAACTGGGGTTGCCAAGCGCGACGGATGGCCTGTGGGTTTTGCCAGATGATGCGCCCTTGGGTGCAAATATTCGTGATTGGTTAAATCTTGATGATGCCGTGATTGAGCTCGGTATTACCCCCAATCGCGGTGATGCCTTATCGATACTCGGTTTAGCGCGCGATTGCTCCGCTCTATTCGATTTGGATATGACCCCGCCCGTGCCCAACGCCTTTGAGAGGGATGCAAGCGTGGTCAGCCAACCGGCAAAAATTCAATCGCTTGACGATTGCCCAACTTATTTAACCCAAGTGATTGAGGCGATTCCCGCCGCGCGCAGCACCCCTTTGTGGTTAAGTGAGCGCCTTCGCCGTGCCGGCGTGGGCAGTATTGACCCCATTGTTGATGTGTGTAATTACGTGATGCTGGAATTAGGCCAGCCCCTTCATGCCTTTGATCGCGCCGAGCTGCAGGGCGAGTTACACATTCGGCGCGCCACGGCGCAAGAGCCATTACTGGCTTTGAATAAACACACCTTAAGCTTAGATGCCGAATGCCTGGTGATTGCCGATGCCCACGGCGTGGTTGCGCTGGCGGGGATAATCGGCGGGCAAAATTCTGCCGTGCGCAGCGATACCACGGCCATCGTGCTGGAATCGGCGCATTTCACCCCCGAAGTCATCGCCGGACGCGCGCGCCGTTTGGGTTTAAGCACGGATGCGGCGCATCGCTTTGAACGCGGCGTTGATCCCGCCTTACCCGCCCGCGCCCTTGCCCGCGCAACCGAATTAATTTTATCGATTTGTGGTGGTAAAGCCGGCAGCGTACAGGTTGCCGGTGGTGAGATACCCAAACCCCCTGCCATTGAATTAGATATGGCGTGGGCTGAGCGCCGATTGGGGCTGGCGATTGAGCCTGAGCTTGCAGAAAAATTGCTCACCCGGCTTGGATGCGGTCTTGTGGCACAAGGGTCTGGCGTGTTCCAAGTAACGCCGCCGAGCCACCGCTTTGATTTATCAATCCCTGAAGATTTATTAGAAGAGCTCGCGCGCCTGATTGGTTACGATGCCTTCCGCTCCCCCATGGGGCGTGCGCCACTCACCATCGGCACGCGGCCTGAAACCGAAAATAGCGCCGCGCAAATTGCCGACTTTATGGTTAAGCGCGGTTATTTTGAGGCCATCACCTACAGTTTTATCGATCCTGAAATCGCGTCGCTATTTAATGATGCACCTTCGATTGCTTTGGCTAACCCCATCTCAAGTGAGATGGCTGTGATGCGTCAAAGCCTTTGGCCGGGCTTATTGAACGCGGTTAAATACAACCAAAGTCGGCAGCAAACGCGGGTGCGTTTATTTGAGCTGGGGCGTATTTTTACCGGCGATTTAACAGGGCAAAATTTAGATGGCGTGCAAGAAACTGATCAATTAGCCGCTGTAATTTGTGGCCCAAGGCTACCTGAGCAATGGGCAGAGCAATCTACCGCCGTGGATTTTTTTGACCTAAAAGGCGATTGTGAAGCCTTATTACAGGCGTTGGGGCTCGCGTTAACCCCCCAAGATGCGTCCTATGAACGCCCAGTGGTGACATTTTGCGCGCCGACACAAGTTGGCCACAAAGCCTTGCACCCGGGGCAAAGTGCCGACATTGAAATTGACGGTCAACTGTGCGGCCGATTGGGTGCTCTGCATCCCTTGGTGGCCGAGCGCTTTGATTTAACCGGCGCTATTTTTGTGCTTGAGCTCAATCTGGATGCGGTTAAAAATCGCCGATTACCCGCCAATCGGCCGCGCTCACGCTTTCCCTATATTCGGCGCGATCTTGCCTTATTAAAACCCGTGGCAATGCCGGCCGCCGCGCTGCTTGCCTTAATTGAAGCCGATAGCCCTGCCTCATTGCAGTCGGTCGCTATTTTTGATCGCTACACCGGCGCGGGCATTGAGCCCGGCTTTGAAAGCGTTGCCGTGAAACTTATTTTCCAAGAATCTGAGCGTACCCTGACGGATGATGAAATCGTCGGTATAATCAGCAACATACGCGCTAATTTAGCGCAACATCACATTCAATTGCGCACCTGAAGGATTGTATTTTATGGCCTTAACTAAAGCCGACATGGTCGAAAAACTCCATATGGATTTGGGTTTAAATAAACGTGAAGCCAAGGATTTCGTTGATATTTTCTTTGAAGAATTGCGCGCCACCTTAGAATCAGGCGAGGAAATTAAACTCTCTGGTTTTGGCAACTTTCAACTGCGCGATAAAAACGAGCGCCCGGGGCGCAACCCGCGCACCGGCGAGATGATTCCCGTTTCAGCGCGCCGCGTCGTCACCTTCCGAGCCGGGCAAAAGCTTAAAGCCATGGTCGAGGCCTATGACGGCTCAGTCGCTTCCTGAATCGTCCCTACCGCCGATTCCCAATAAACGCTACTTTACTATTGGTGAAGTGGGCGGCTTGTGCGATGTGAAATCGCATGTGTTGCGTTATTGGGAGCAGGAGTTTACTCAGCTTAAACCGACCAAACGACGGGGCAATCGGCGCTATTACCAGCGGCATGATATTGAGCTGATTCGGCTCATTCGCAGCCTTTTGTACGATCAAGGCTTTACTATTGCCGGCGCACGCCAACAATTGGTGCAAGCGCAGAAAAATATCCTAAAAGGCGATACCCCCGACACGAATATCGCGCCCCGTGAGCCGATTCTCGATTGGCCTGCATTGCCCGAAGATAAGCCATTACCCGCGCCGCGATTAGATCCTGCGCTGGTTGTGCGCGCTGATGAGCCTATGGTGCCGCTTCGTTTAGAGCCAAGCTTGGCGCCTAAATTGAACTCAAGCTTACCCTCTGCCGCACCAAACATACCGCTGGAGGGCGCCCCGCTTAACCTCGGCGTTGCCTTACCCGCGCTTAAATCGCAGCTTACCGCTGAGCCATTGCTTTTCTCACCCAGCGTGCGCCCATTAACTCAAGTGCGCCAAGCGTTAGAGCAAATTTTAAAAGACCTAGAAAGCCAGCTTTAGCCGACTGTACGGCGTGCCTAATGCGGCGGAATTTATTTTTGGGTTAATTTCAAGGGCGTTTAACCGCAATACCAGCAGAGTTGATTGCGACCATGCGCTTTGGCCGCATACAGCGCTGAATCGGCATGCTCCAGCAAGGATGTTAGGGTTGAATCTGTGGGTAGCGCGCAAGTGGCGCCAATGCTCACAGTGATTTGCACCGGCGTGGTGGCGCCAATATCATAAAAAGATTCCCGCACAACCTCTAAAATGCGCTGGCCAATTTGGCTGGCTTTGTTTTGCGGGGTGTCGTCTAAAATGAGTACGAACTCTTCACCCCCCAGCCGGCCAAGTTGATCTATTTCACGAATTTGTTGCTGCACGGTTTTGATAAATTCTTTTAAGAGCTTATCGCCGGCCACATGACCAAATTCATCGTTGATGCGTTTGAAAAAGTCTAAATCGAGAATAAAAACCACCAGCGACTGCTGCAGGCGTAAAAAGCGTTTATGGGCGTGATCGAGTTTGTCTAAAATGGTGCGGCGATTCGCAATGCCGGTTAACTCATCGGTGGTGGCTCTACGTTCAAGCTCACGCTCCAAGTTGCGGCGCTCGGTAATATCCCGCCAAATACCTTCAACGCCGGCATATTTGCCTTCTTCATCGAGGATAACGGTGCTGCTGATCGAAATATCGATGATACGGCCATCTTTGCACTTCATTTGACCGGCAAAATCGCGCACAAAGCCTTGGCTGAGAATGGTTTGTTTTAACCGCTCTCGGTCTTGAGGGTCGGGGTAAAAATCAGCTGCCGCTTTGCCAATAATTTCATCGGCCTCATACCCTAAAACTTGGCGCACCGCCGGACACACATAGCGGGTAATGCCGGCGGCATCGGTGCGATAAAACACATCTTGCATGGTGTTCATCATGCGCTGAAAGTGTTCTTCTGATTCGCGCAGCCGATTTTCCAAGGCACTGCGCTCGGTTAAATCCATAAACGCAGCCAGAAGGCCAATCTCACCATTTAATTGATAGGTCACACTCATCATGCCCACGACTAAGAGCGTGCGCTGGCAGGTGTAAATTCGGTATTCGCTGACAGGATTGGTGACATGATCCCGCTCTGCCCGCCGCACGCGCGCCAATACGCGGGATTGATCGAGCGGATGCAAAAATTTATTAATTGAATGCCCCAGTAAATCGGCCGGTTTTTTGGCTTGCATTAATCGCAAAGCGGCCGGATTTGCATAAACAAATTTATCGTGGATAACAATAATGACGCTGAGTGGCAAACGATCCAGCGTATCGGGCGGCGCAATCATTAAAAACTGATTCATGATGATTTACTCGCACAAAGATGCCTTAAATAATACGACAGTAGGGCATTTGCCTCGATTGTAATCAAAAAATCAAAAATGGGTGAAATAAGACGTTTTTTCCTTGATAGACTAGCCAAGCCCCGCTTTGGTACAGGGACGCGGGATTTTTTTAAGGTTTTTTAAGGATGAGTGTTCAAGTGCCCCAGAGTCAACCTTTAGGTGAATTGCTACATAAACAATGGCTACGTGGTACGGGTGTGGCGGTGCTGTGGCTGCTATGCGCGTGGCTGACCCAGTGGCTATTTGCTTTTATGCCGAATCAATCGGTTTACCCCATTTGGCCTGCCGATGCGATTGCCTTAGGCTTTGTACTGATTTTGGGGTATCGGGTCATAGCACCGCTATTGATGGTGATTTTTGTTTGGAATTGGTCTGTGGTCGATCACGCCTTGTTGCCATCGCTGCTTGGTGCCATCGCACTCGGATTGGGGTTCGTTGCGGCTTTGATTATGCGCCACCTGCTTCAACGCCTCATCCCCAACGATTATGGCCGCCGATTAATGGGTTTTCCGCTGACGGTATTGATGTTATCGAGCGTGATAACGGTTGTGGGTGTTTGGAAAAATCCGCAATGGACGGCGCATTATCAAACAATCGGTTTATTTTGGTTGGCAGAATCCATAGCCTTGCTCGCATTCACGCCGCTGGTCATGGCTTGTTTGCATGAGGGCTGCCAGCCGTTAATTAATCAATTGCCAAAAAAGGCACGAGATAATGCCTGGCTTGTGGGTTGGTTGATTTTGGCGCTGTTATCTTTAGCGGTTATTGCTGGGCTGCGCCATTGGGCAGATTTAGATTTTAATGCGCCAAGCTTACTGGGCTTGGTTGTGGTGGTTTTAGCGGCTCATTCACTGCCCATTTTAGTCTCGCGCATTTTAATCGCGGTGTATTTGTCTATTTGGAGCGTGCTGAATGTGCTGGTTAATGCCCGTGCGGGCTGGGAATCCAATCAGTTACTGGGCGATCAGGCCTTGGTGTTCGTGGCGGCTTTGTTGGCGGTCGTTGCCATCGAAATGGTACAGGCCTATAGGCTTTCGGAGCAAAAGCTCGCCCAGCGACTGCACACCGATCCACTCACCGGTTTGCCTAATGATTTAGGTTTGGCCAAGCAGTTGGCGTTGTGGCCAAAAGAGGCTCATGGTGACATGCAACCGATGGTTGTTATTGGTATTCATCTGCCGGATCTTGAGGAGATTGATGCCTTAATGGGCCACGAGCGGAGTAATCGCATTGAGCAACAAATCGCCCACATTTTCGAGAGCCAGGGTATGCGCTCATCGGTCGCGCGGGTGCGCCCTGGGCTATTTGTCGCGTGTTTTTCTTCGGTGATTATTGGCTCGCGCGGGGCGGATCTGGCTCAAAAACTTAAAGACAGCATCGAGTTAGAGCGCAATTCAGCCGGTGATGTATTGCGGCATTTGCGCGTGGGCTTAACCGTGTTTCACAGGTCAACCACACGGGATATTGGTTTGCTTACCTCGGCGGTGCTGGCTGGATGCCAGCTGTCGCTCACGCATCGCAACCACCCGGTGCATGTGGAAGATGACCTCGCAGGCCTGCTCGATCAGCGCGTAGCAGAGCTTTCTTGGGTGCAGCGTATGCGGGCAACCTTAAATGGGGATACGAAAAATGGGCATTTTATTTTATATGCCCAAACCATTCGCGATACGCGCCAGCCGGATGCAAAATCGTTTGAAGTGTTGCTGCGCTGGCAAGAGCCCGATGGTGAGATTATCCCGCCCGCAGGGTTTTTGCCGATTGCTGAACGGTATGGCTTAATGACGTTAATCGATTTGTGGGTATTGCAAACTACGTTAACGCTATTAGCCGCTTCGCCTTGGATGGCGGCAATCAGCAAAGTATCCATTAACTTGTCGGGGATGAGTTTAGTGAGCCCCACGTTAGCGCGAGATATTGCGAGCGCGATAAAAAACAGTGGTTGCCGACCGGAGCAAATTTGTTTTGAGATAACCGAAACCATGGTAATTGCCGATACCGTATCCGCTCGGCAAGCGGTTTTAGCGATTAAAGCGATGGGCTGTAAAATATCACTTGATGATTTTGGTACCGGGTTATCTACTTTTTCCTATTTAAAGCGTTTTCCTTTCGATTATTTAAAAATCGATGGCGAATTTATTCGGAATATAACTGAGTCGCGTATTGATCGGGCTATTGTGGAATCCATTCAAGCCATCGCCTTTGAGATGAATACCATTACCGTGGCGGAGTTTGTTGAAAATATCCAGCAAATGGAAGTTTTGCGGCAAATTGGGGTTTATTATCATCAAGGTTACGGTGTGGCCAAACCCGTGCCCATTCAGGAGTTTTTGATTCCTTAATTCATTCGATGCCGAAATAACCAGCGGGCGGTGGCGAGTGTAACCAACCCGATCAGTGCCAGTGGCCAAAATTGATTTTGCAGGCTTTGAAACGAGCTGCCTTCTAAAAAAATGCCGCGCAAAATAATCATAAAGTAGCGCATGGGGTTGATGAGGGTTAAATCCTGCACGAAGGGCGGCATATTAGCGATCGGCGTGGCAAAGCCCGATAGGATGATGGCGGGTACCAGAAATAAAAACACGCCTAAAACGGCTTGTTGCAGGGTTGTGGCTAAAGCCGAAATCATAAGGCCGATGCCAATGGCCGAAAGCAAAAATAAACCCATGCCGATATACAGCGTGAGTAAATGGCCTTCAAACGGCACGGCGAAGGCGTTCACCGCTAAAAAAATAATGATACTGCCTTCCAGTAAACCAATCGCGAAGCCCGGAATGGCTTTGCCGATCAGAATTTCCACGGGGCGCAAGGGTGTTACCAGTAGTTGATCGAAGGTGCCTTGCTCCCGTTCGCGCGCGACCGATAAGGCGGTCACGACCATAACAACCACGAGCATCAAGATGGCCACAATGCCCGGCACAATAAACCAGCGGCTCTCTAAATTTGGGTTGAACCATGCGCGGGTTTTGATAACAGAGGGCGGCGCGCGCAGCTGGTGGCTGGTTTGCCAGTGGGTATTAAAGTCGGCAATGAGGGTATTGGCATAGCTTAAAGCGATGGCGGCGGTGTTAGAATTGCGCCCGTCAATAATGAGTTGCACGGTGGCCGGTTGATTGGTGCGTAAATCGGCTTCAAAGCGAGGGCCGATGGTCAGCACCATAAGGGCCTTCTGGGCATCAATGACGCGAGCGATGTCGGATTCACGGCGGATATTCGCCACATTTTTGAAGTGTCCTGAGCCTTCAAAGCGCGCCACTAAAGCCTGCGCCGCTTGCCCACCATCTTGGTTATAAATAGCGATAGGGATATTTGAGAGATCAAAGGTGGCGGCAAAACTAAATACCAGCAGTTGAATCAGCGGCGAGCCTGCAATCACAAAGCGGGATTTGGGATCCCGCAATAGCGCCTGAAATTCTTTTATCGCAAGGGCGATGATGCGTTGCCACATGAGTTGAACCTCGGCCTATTCCAGTGATTTTCGGATTTTGCGCCGGCTGGCGGCGATAAAAAAAACGGCAATCGCGAGCATGGCTAGTGTGTTTGGCCACAGGACGGCGGGTACATCACCCACCAAAAATAGCGTGTGCAAAATCACAATGAAATAACGTGCCGAAACTAGGTAAGTTAAATTTTGTAGCCAGCCTGGCATGCTGCCAATATCGAAAATAAAACCCGACAACATGAAGGCCGGTAAAAAGGTTGTGATAATTGCAATCAAGCTCGCCACGAATTGATTGCGCGCCACAATGGAGATAAACAGCCCCATGCCGAGCGCGGTGAGTAGAAACAGGGCGGAAGTTAGCACCAATAGCCATAAGCTACCCAAAAAGGGTACGCCAAACAGCCACACGGCCATCGCCACCGAGAGCGTCATGCCGCCCATGCCAAGCACGAAATAGGGCACAAGCTTGCCGATGAGTAGCTCGTTTATGTGCACCGAGGTTACCATCAGCGCCTCCAATGTGCCCCGCTCCCATTCGCGCGCCATGACCAACGCGGTGAGCAGCGCACCAATCAGGGTCATGATGACGGCGATTAAACCCGGCACGAGGTAATTGCGGCTGCGCAGCTCAGGGTTAAACCAAATTCGGGCAGCCAGCTCAACCGGTTGCGCAGCTGCCCAGCTGTTCTCAAAGCCTGCCGCTTGGGCGCGTGCGGCAAGCCAGCTTTGCCAGCCGGCTTGAATGTAGGCTTGGGTTAGCCTCGCTTGATTGGCATCCACGCCGTTAATAATCAATTGCAGCGGGGCCGGCTGGCTTGCGGTGTTAAGCTTGGCCGTAAAATCACTGGGCAAATGCACGATGGCATCCACCTGCCGATTGACTAACCAACGCTCGGCGGTGGGTAAATTAGGGGCGATTTGGGGGCTGAAATAGGCTGAATGATTATACGAGGCATAGAGTGCGGCGCTCTCAATATCGGGTGCATCGGCCACGAAGGCCAGCGGGATATGTTTGGCATTTAGCGACACCCCGTAGCCAAAAATCAGTAATAAAATCACCGGCAATAAAAACGCAATGGCAATGCTGGAGGGATCGCGCAGAATTTGCAGAAATTCTTTATGAATTAATCCCCCAATGCGCATCAAGCTGCCGCCCCGTCGCGCGGATGGATGGTTCATGCTATCGCACCCATGGGCTGGGTTGGCTCCGTGATGAGTGCGATAAATGCATCCTCCATGCTGGGATTGGGCGCAGCCTCTGTTTGAGCTTGTGCGCGAATCGCCGCAGGCGTGCCTGCCGCCAAAATACGCCCCTGGCTCATAATCACCAGCCGGTCGCAGTATTCCGCCTCATCCATAAAATGCGTGGTAATCATGATGGTCACCCCCTGATCGGCAAGCCTGTTGATCCGCCCCCAAAATGCGCGCCGCTCGATGGGATCCACCCCTGAGGTGGGTTCATCGAGAAACAAGATGTCTGGCTCGTGCATTAAGGCGCAGGCCATGGCCAGCCGCTGTTTAAAACCCAGTGGTAGCAAACCGCTGTTGGTATCGCGGTAATGGCCGAGATCAAATTCCGCTAACGCCCAAGCGAGTCGCCGGCTTAAGTGCTCGCCTTTGAGGCCATAGGCACGGGCAAAAAATTTGAGGTTTTGCATCACACTCAGCACCTCATATAACGCGTATTTTTGCGCCATATAGCCGATGCGCGCGCGTGCCTTGGCGGCGGCGGTGAATAAATCGACACCCGCCACCGAGAGCGCACCACTGCTGGCAGGCAGCAAGCCACAGAGCATCCGAAAGGTGGTGGATTTGCCCGCGCCATTGGCGCCGAGCAGGCCAAAGATTTCCCCGCGCTGAACAGAAAAACTGACGGTATTAACCGCAATAAATGCCCCAAAACGGCGGGTTAACGCATGAACGGCAATCACCTCTGACGGGCGCGCATGCGCGGTTGGCTCAGAATGGGGCGGGGTTATTGGTGCTAAGGCTGGCGGGGTTTGCGCCGTGCGCTGGCCGTGCAACATCAGCACAAAGGCATCTTCAAATCGCGGGGGTAGGGGCTGCCAAACCCCATCGGGCAAAGCTGGGGGGCTCGCTTGTTCGGTTAAGAGTACCCGCACCCAATCGCCATCAATGACGGCATCAAGGATGTGGGGGTGTTGCTTGAGCTCTGCCTGCAAATGTCGGCGCAAACCCTGAGCGCGTTTGGCGCCAAATACGCGTCCCGCTAAATGCTGGGTGAAGGCGGCGGGGGTGTCTTGGCCTAAAATCTGGCCTTCATGCAGCAAAATAACCTGATCGCAGTGTTCGGCTTCATCCAGATAGGCCGTGGAAAGCAGCACTGTCATGCCGTCCTCTTTCACCAGTTGATACACAATGGCCCAGAGCTCGCGCCGTGAAACTGGGTCTACCCCTACCGTGGGTTCATCGAGCAGCAAGAGGCGCGGCGGGCGCACCAAGGTGCAGGCCAGCCCCAGCTTTTGCTTCATACCGCCTGATAGCCTTCCAGCGAGCCTATCGGTAAACGCGCCTAAGCCCGTCATGGTGAGCAATTGTTGGTAGCGGTCGGGGCGTTGAGCAAATGGCACGCCTTGCAAGTCGGCATAGAGCGTTAAATTTTCTTGAACAGTTAAATCTTCATATAAGCCAAAGTGTTGTGGCATGTAGCCTATGCTGGCCTGCACGGTGAGCGGGTCTTTTTGAACATTAACGCCCAAAACCTGAACGCTGCCCGCATCCGGGGTAAGTAACCCGGCCATGAGCCGCATGAGGGTGGTTTTACCCGCGCCATCCGGGCCGATTAGCCCAATCACCGTGCCCATCGGCACGTGCAACGAGACATTGTTGACCGCCTGCGTGGCGTGGGGGGCTTTGCCAAATGATTTATGCAGGCCCTGGATTGCGATGGCATCGGTATCGTTTTCGACCAAATGCGAGGTCATAGGCACTCAGTGGGCGGGGTCGAGCGGGGAGCAGGGGGTTTCGCCCCTCGCAATGGGCTTGGCGCTACGGGCAATCTGCACCGTTACCGGCATGCCGAGGCGCAATTCGTGGTTGGGATTGCAGGCGTATACCCGTGCTTGATAAACCAAATCGGTCCGCACGGTGGGGGTTTCGACCGTTTTAGGGGTGAATTCGGCGGTGGGTGATACATAACCCACCCAGCCGGTAAAGGTTTTGCCCGGGAAACTATCGCTGCTGAGTGTGGCGGGCATCCCCTCGCGCACCCAGCCCAAATCGGGCTCTGAGAGGTACACGCGCGCCCAAATTGGATCGGTTAATGCCAAAGTGATAACGGGCTGTGCGGGCGAGGCCATATCCCCGGGCTCAATAATCCGATTGCGCACAATGCCCACCGAGGGTGATTTAAGCGTGGTGTCATCCAGATTAATTTGAGCCGTTTGCACTTGGGCGCTGGCGGCATCTACGGCGGCTCGAGCCTGGTTAATGTCCTCTACCCGCGCGCCGATAATGGCGAGTTTAAGCGAGGCTTCATCCGCTTTGAGCCTTGCGCTGGCGGCATCGCGTGCGGCTCGTGCGGTATCCCGCTCTTGGGCTGCGGCCATCTTTTGGGTGGCCAGATTAGCAATACGGCGGTAGGTGGATTCTAAATTGGTTAAATCGGCCTGATCCGCTGCCACAAGGGCACGCAGCCGTTCGATGTCTTCGGGGCGCGAGCCATTAATGAGCTTGTCGAGCTGGGCTTGATTGGCCGCCCGTTGCGCAATGGCCGCCGCCAGCGCCGCCGCATAGCGCCGCGCATCCAGAGTGGCGATCACCTCCCCAGGCGCGACCTTATCGCCCACTTGCACCAAAATATGTTCAATGCGCGCGGCATCATTAAACGCAAGGTTGACTTGCCTTAAATCGATATTGCCATACAAGGTTAAGTGGCGTGTCGTCGGGGTTGTGGCGGGCTTGTCCCAAAAAAACCATGCCACAGCCCCGCCTAAAATCAGCACCAATGGCACAATCAGAATACGCACGCGTTTGGGCATAGAGTCTCCGATAAGTTTGAGGCAGTACGGTATTTTGTCTGGTTAATACTTAGTCTGTATAGGGTTATTTTTGATTGAATTACAGGGACGCAGTTCGGCACTGGTGCGGTTAACCTGCGCAGGCTGCTAGAATGCACAGCCTTTACTCTTTTCCGCTAGCGGATACCCATGCTATGACTGCTCTTGATTTTGCTGCTGAAACCCAACGTCGGCGCACCTTTGCGATTATTTCTCACCCCGATGCGGGTAAAACCACGATTACCGAAAAGCTCCTTTTATTCGGCGGTGCCATTCAGATGGCCGGCACGGTTAAGGGGCGAAAATCCACCCGCCATGCCACTTCCGACTGGATGGCGATGGAAAAAGAGCGCGGCATTTCGGTAACAAGCTCGGTGATGCAGTTTCCCTATAAAGACCGCATCATCAATTTGCTCGATACCCCCGGCCATGAAGATTTCTCTGAAGATACTTATCGCGTGCTCACGGCGGTGGATTCGGCGTTGATGGTGATTGATGTGGCCAAAGGCGTTGAGGCGCGCACCATTAAATTGATGGAAGTGTGCCGCCTGCGCGATACGCCGATTATTACGTTTATCAACAAAATGGACCGCGAAGGGAAAGAGCCGCTGGAATTGCTCGATGAAGTGGAATCGGTCTTAAAAATACGCTGCGCGCCCATTGTGTGGCCGATTGGTATGGGCAGCCGCTTTAAGGGTGTGTATCACCTCTATGAAGACCGGGTGATTTTATATGGCCCCTCGCTCCCCACCCGCGCCCAATCGAAAACCGAAGTGCACGGTTTGAATAATCCGGAGTTAGATGAACTTTTGGGCAGCCAGGCCGATGAATTGCGCATGGAAATTGAGCTCGTGCAGGGCGCGGCCGATCGCTTCGATCATGCGGCGTATTTGCGCGGTGAACAATCGCCGGTGTATTTTGGTTCGGCCATGAACAATTTTGGCGTGCAAGAGTTACTCGATGGCTTTGTCGAGTCAGCCCCTAGCCCCCAGCCGCGCCCCAGCACCGCCCGAGATGTGTTGCCCGATGAGGAGAATTTCTCCGGCTTTGTATTCAAAATTCAGGCGAATATGGACCCGCAACACCGCGACCGCATTGCGTTTTTTCGGGTGTGCTCGGGTAAATTTACGCGCGGCATGAAGGCTCGGCATGTGCGCTTGAACCGCGATATAAAAATCCCCGATGCGCTAACGTTTATGTCCTCTGATCGTGAGCGGCTGGAGGAAGCGTACCCCGGCGACATCATCGGTATTCACAACCACGGCACCATCCGTATTGGCGATACCTTTACCGAAGGCGAGCGGCTGGCGTTTACTGGGATTCCGAATTTTGCGCCGGAGCTGTTTCGCCGTGCCCGCCTGCGTGATCCGCTCAAATCCAAGCAGTTGCTCAAAGGCTTAAGCCAGCTGTGCGAAGAGGGCGCCACCCAGCTCTACAAGCCATTAATTAATAATGATTTAATTTTAGGCGCGGTCGGAGTTTTGCAGTTTGAAGTAGTCTCTGAACGGCTCAAAACGGAGTATTCAGTCGATTGCCAGTTCGAGCAGGTGAACGTCACTACCGCACGGTGGATTGAGTGCGATGACCCCAAACGCTTAGAAGAATTCAAAGCCAAAAACGAGCTCAACCTCGCGCTCGATCACGCGGGCGATTTGGTTTACGTGGCGCCCACGCGGGTCAACCTGCAAATGGCGCAAGAGCGCTGGAAAGATGTGCGGTTTTTATCCACCCGCGAGCATGGCGATTACACAAGCCTCGTGGAATAACGCCCGGGTTATTTGCTTGAACCCGGGGTTATTTGCTTGAAGGCGCATCGGGCGGAATGCTGGCAACAAGCTTGGCAAAATCTTTAGGGGCAATGTACTGGAACAAATCGCGGCCTTCTTTGTTCACGATAATTAGCAGACCCTTGGTGGGATACAACCAATACGCACTCGCCTCATTCGCATGCCGTATCGATTCGGGTTTGCCAAAGCGTCGCTCAATTAGGCTTTCAGCGTAATCTGCCGAAGGCTTGTAGGTAATCGATTCAATGGGGAAATTTTGGGCGGTGCGAATTTGCTCATCGCTCATGGGATATTTCCAGGCACCGCTCGGGGTTGGGTCAGGCTTGGCGTGGTCTGTACTAATCCAGCTATCGAGTAATTTTTCGTCCACGCTGGCCACAATCGCCACATTAGCCGATAGCGCCCCCACATCGGTCGGGCCAAAATAAGCCTCTAGAGAGGTTTTTTTATCCGGATCTTTGAAAATCGCTAAATCAGCCTTTTGGTTATAAAGCCGTTTGAAATCCAGCAACGAATCCACGCCCAAGTGCGCGCCAAACACCGCGCTGGTACCATCGGGGAATAGCGTAATATCCCACGGTAAAAACGGGTGATCGGGCGCTTTGCTGGTGCACGCAGCAAGAATAAGCGCGATAAAAGCGCCGAAACCGAATTGGCGCAGGGCGCGAAGGGAAGGACGGGTTAGCTTTTGCAACATTGACGTGATCTCGAATACGGCATAAGAATGTGGCTGCAATGTAGCAGATGCGGGGCGCAAGCGGGGTGTCTTCTCGCGAAAGCATCCATGGGCATGGGTATAAAATTGTGTGCCAATAGCGTGTTTTTAATCAGCTTTTAGGCGGTGCCTATAATTAAATCATGAGGTTAATTATGATTAATAAAAATAATAAAATGGCTTTACTGCTATCGCTCGGCTTGATGGGCATCCTTACCGCCGCGCCCGCAATGGCCGCCGATAATGCCTTCCCACTGCGCGCGCAGTATGAAACGGTAGGCGTAAAACCCATTTCCACCGAAGAATTAGCCGCGAATTTCGCCCATAGCGTCGTGATTGATGTGCGCTCAGCCTATGAATTTCAAACCCTGCATATCGAAGGCGCGCAATCGGTGCCACTTTCTGATGCCGATTTTGAGCAAAAAATTAGGGCGCTAAGTGATAAAACTAATAAAACCCTCGTCTTTTATTGCAATGGTACAACCTGCGCTAAATCTTATGATGCGGCGGCTCGTGCGTTAAAGGCGGGCGTGAAATCGGTTTGGGTTTACGATGCGGGCATTTTGGCTTGGGCGCAAGCGAACCCCACAAAAACGGATTTAATGGGCAAGCGCATGGTGTCAGCGAGCCAATTGATCGATAAAGCTAATTTTGAAGCGCATCTGCTCAGCCCGCGCGATTTTTATGAACAGGTCTTGGCTGATCCCAATGCGATTGTGCTCGATATCCGGGATGCCGCCCAGCGTGCGGGCGTTTCGCTGTTTCAAATGCGCGATATTCATGTGCCGCTTGATAATACCCGTTTGGCCGATTGGGTTAAAAAGGCCAACGCCGAACATAAGGCGATTTACTTTATTGATGAAACCGGCCATCAAGTGCAATGGCTACAGTATTTCTTGCAAGAGGCGGGCACGACCCAATATTGGTTTATGCGCGGCGGAGCGAAGGCATTTTTTGCAACTATTTAGTGGGGCTTACTGCCCGTTTAGCTATTTGAAATATAAATGCCTAAATTCTTTTATTTATTCCGCTAGAATCCCTAGCAGCCCGTCGGACTTAACGCAGTTCTGCGACAAAAAAGCCAGATTTGGCTCTATTTCCCCTGATTTTTCGTTCAATGGAACAACCATTCGCCTCAAAATCGTGAATGAGCCCTCAAACTGGACTTTTTTTCGTGACGAATGGTCAAGTCCGACAGGCTGCTAGGTTCAACTCATTGCTGGAGATTTTTATGCCTCTGTTCACTCAATTCCGCGCGCTCAGTGCTGCCCTCTTGGTGGCGCTCAGTGCATTCAATGCCTCTTCCGGTTGGGCCGAAACACGACCGGCGCCAGCAACAGCCCCCGCCCCCCTAGCGCAGGGCAGCCCCTTTCCGGCTTTGTCGCTTACCGATCAGCACGATAAGCCCGTCACCTTGCCCGGCACCGTGCATGCTATCGTGTATGCCAACGCAAAAGCGGTGGACGAATGGGTTAACCCCGTGTTGACGGACATGGGTTCTGCAAATTTAAGCGCGAAACACATCATTTATTTATCCGATATTTCCCGCATGCCCTGGATGGTGAGCAAAATGATTGCCCTGCCGCAAATGCGTGAGCGCAATTATTCAGCCGCCTTGATTCGCAATGATGAAGAAAAAGCCCTTGCCAGCCTGCCAACACCCGCCAAAGATTGCGCCGATGTATTTAAGTTGAACGCGGGCGTTGTTGCATCTATCCAATCGGTTTGTTCGCCCGCAGCGCTTAAATCCGAGCTTGACGCGATGCCAGGTGTGGCCGCGCCATAATTTGCTTTTGACCACGGGGTTGGCTTGTTAACACGAAATCGGGAACCGGTTTTTATCCTCTCTCACGTCCACTCAAGAAGGGGCATTGCAAGATTTGCCCCCAGCTTTTTAGTTATTGATCCGGCCAGCAAATAGTATCCAGCGGCATATTTCACGCGCGGGTCTTGGAAATATGTTTTGACTCGTTCAGGCGAAGCTTCCAGTGTCTGCATGTATTCGGTGGTAGCGGCCTTCAGTTTGGCTTTGGTGCGCACGGGGACTTGAATCGCCCCGGGATATGAGGAGGCTTCAACTCTTGAGAGAATGAAGCCATGAAAACAAAGACAACAAACAAATATTCCCCTGAAGTTTGGGTGCGAGCGGTTCGTCTGGTACAAGAGCATCGGGGTGAATATCCCTCGCTTTGGGCGACCATCGAGTCAATCGCTCCGAAGATTGGCTGTTCGTCTGCGACGCTGAGCGAGTGGGTCAAGCGGGTCGAAGTGGACACGGGTCGACGTGATGGTGTTAGCACCCAGGAGCGTGAGCGGATCAAGGCACTGGAACGCGAAAACAAGGAACTGCGTCAGGCCAACGAGATTCTGCGTTTGGCCAGCTACTACCGGCGCCACGCCAGTCAGTCCGAGATCGCGGCATGACTTAAACCCAATGGCCTCCTCGAAACACGGGGCGATTCAACCTGTCTGACAGCGAACGAGACTACGTGTGGGACGACACCGCACCAATCGCCCAGATCGACGGTCAGAGTCAGAAAATCAGTAGCGGCATCTGGCACTGGCTGAACGATGCACCGGGAATAAAACAAAATCTTGGCAAAACCCAACCGGAACAAATCAGCACCCTGCACATCGACGGGATGGGCACCAATGCCCAGCAACTGGTTGTCTGGCGTGCTGCATCCGGTTGCAGATATAAAACGACACCCATTGGCAAAAATACAACGATGCAAAGGCCGGAAAAACACGCAAAACACCACCCGCATAGGTTATGCACGACTGGCCTGCCAAATCAAACCGGTTAATTATCAAAAATAGCGCCAGATTAACCTTATGAAATCGGCGTAGAAATCACGACTTTACCGCAGTATTAATATTAATAAATTATCATTTTCTAATATATAACCGGCCCTTTAATTAATATTTTCTTCCCCGCCCTTAAATTTCTTGGATTTGCACCTGTCGCATTTCTGTTACATTTCCCTCGCTCATTGCACTCTCTGCACAAATTCTTGGGTTATCAGGGATATTCCCGAGAAGTCAGGGAAGAAACAAAATGTGGCTTTGCGGCTATTTAAACTATCCGCAGACTGCGAACAACAATCGACAGGAGAAAGGATCAACATGGTTTTCAAACGCTCACTTATTGCTGCATCGGTTGCCGCTACGTTATTCACCGCCGGCGCAGCGCACGCAACGAATGGTTATTTCTCGCATGGTTTCGGTGTGAAAAGCATCGGTATGGGTGGCGGTGGTGTCGCGCTGCCAAACGATAGCGCCATGATTATGGCAACGAACCCCGCCGGCATCACCGAAACTGGTACACAGATTAACTTTGATGTGTCTTGGTTCCATCCTGTGCGCGGCTACGATCAAACCGGCGTTCCCGCCTCTGCCGACAGCGGCAGCAAAAACTTCTATATCCCTGAGTTTTCAACTAGTTATGCAATCAACGATGCAAACTCAGTAGGCATAGCGGTTTACGGTAACGGCGGATTGAATACAGATTATGCACCCAATGCAACCTCACTGGCGACAGGACAAGCCGCCGGCGCATTTGCAACTGCCCCCGGCACAGGTGGTGAAGGTGGCGTTAACCTCAAGCAGATGTTCATCGCTCCAACTTATGCGCACAAGTTCATGGATGGGAAACTCTCTGTAGGTGCCTCTTTATTGTTCGCCCGCCAAACTATTCAAGTTAAAGGCCTTAACGGTTTTGGAGGCTTCTCAACTGACCCCACTCGTTTAACGAGCAACAACGTTGATAGCTCAACCGGTTGGGGCGGAAAAATTGGTATTTTATACCACGCAACAGACGCACTTGCGCTGGGCGGTAGCTATCAAACCAAAATGGCTATGAGCCGTTTTAGCGATTACTCTGGCTTGTTCTCTGATGGTGGCAAGTTTGATATTCCCGCAACATGGACAGTTGGCGCTGCGTTCCGGGTTGCACCCGCATGGACCTTAACCGCTGATTATCAACGGATCAACTACGCGAATGTAGCCGCCATCGGCAACCCTTCAACCGCTTACTTACTCGGCAACGGTATGCCCGGCAATGGTTGTGCCGGTGGTGATACAACTAAGTGCCTCGGCGGCTCTAATGGCGCCGGCTTTGGCTGGAGCAATGTGAGCGTGATTAAACTTGGCGCTCAGTGGCAGTTCAGCCCTGCCCTGCAATTGCGTGCGGGTTTCAATCATGGCACCAACCCAGTTGGCTCCCAAGATGTGGTATTTAACGCATTGGCTCCGGGTGTGATGAAAAATCATTTCACTGCCGGTTTCACGTACGCAATCGACAAACATCAAGAAATCAGCGGTGCGTTCATGTATGCGCCCAGAGTAACTGTCACTGGAGCCAACCCAATTCCAGCCGCGCTCACATATCAGGGTGCGCTGATGAGCGGCGCAACCCAAGCACAAGCTGCTGCTGCTGCTGGTGCTGTGCCCGCCACAACAACATCAATCAGCATGAAGCAATACGAAGCCACTGTAGGCTACGCGTATAAGTTCTAATCGAACCCTGTTCGAAAGTTGCTGATATTAACCGCCCTTCGGGGCGGTTTTTTTGCCTGCATGTTTTGCGCCCGCCTAAGAAACACGCATAAAAAACCCCTGAAGACCGTAAGCATCCAGCCGTCCCACCTACCGAGGGTATTGGCATCAGGTTATGCTTTAGGTGCGCTTGATCTTTG